>CP064981.1 GCA_016699555.1 Candidatus Iainarchaeum sp. | reverse complement strand
TCGTCCGGAGCCAGTTTCGACACCGTTTCGGCGGTGTGGAGCGAGGACAGGTGCTGCGCGCAGCACCTGACTTCCTTGGATGAACCCTTCTCAAGGGTTCTGCTGCGAGAACAGGTATCGCTTCGCGACACCTGAGTTTTTTGACTCACGCCGCCAACAGTATTTTTCCGATCGTTGCCCATGTATGGGGGTCCGTGGCGATGGCGTGGATCCACTTTCCCTTATTTTTATGATGTGCATGCCATTCCTTGAGTTGCTTTAGCTTTTCTGGGGATAATGTCTTGGGGTCCACAATCACGCGTTCTTCGCGTTGGGTGCGGGGGTTTTTGGTATAGACTGCAACGAGATATCTTCCCGCGCTATTTTTGAATTGCTGAATGGCGGTGACCTTGCGTTCTTGCATGGGTTTGGTTGCAGCAGCAACCGGTCGGCGCACCAGTCGCAGCGCGGGTCGCTGGACAGGGGTGCGCTGGACGCGCACGGGGGTGGCATATCGCCGTTGTGCTTTTCTTCGGAGTTCGGCCATACTTGCTTTAATGGATTCGGGGCTATAAAATGCCTATGCTCATCGACAAGTACACTCCCGCTTCCCTGCAGGAAGTCATCGGCAATTCCGATTGTTTAGCGGAGGTGCGCATGTGGGCGCAGGCCTGGCAGCAGGGAAAGAATCAGAAGCCCCTCCTCTTGGCTGGAGCGCCCGGCGTGGGCAAGACGGCCACCGCGTATGCGTGTGCAAAGGAATTCGGGTGGACGTTGGTGGAATTCAATGCCTCGGATGTCCGTGATAAAGAGTCCATGGAGAAATCCATCGCGGGCGCGGCCTACAACAGCGGTTTCGATGGGAAGCGTCGCCTGGTGTTGATCGATGAGATCGACGCCATCCATGGGAGAGAAGACAAGGGAGGTCTCTCCGCATTGTTGGAGATCATGCGCCACGCGCAGAATCCCCTTATTCTAACGGCCAATGATATCTATGCGGACAAGAAACTGGCGAGTGTGCGTTCTTTCGCAAAGATCGTGCAATACAAGAAAGTCCCTTTTCCCAGCATCGGGAAATGGTTGAGCGAGATCGCGGACAAGGAAGGCATTGACTACGATGCGCGTTCGATCCAATTGCTCGCGAAGAACTCGAGCGGGGATTGCCGTGCGGCCTTGATTGATTTGGAGACATTATCCAACAAGGGAAAAAAGCTCACCATGGAAGATGTGGAGCGCAGTGGTTATCGTGAGCGCGTGGACAATATCTTCAGCGTCATCCGCACGCTCTACACCGGAACTTCACTTTCGGAGATCCGCCGCGCGCGCTTTACATTGGATATGGATCATGATTTGATGAAGAAGTGGATCGAAGAGAACATTCCGCGTCAGTTTCCCCAGCTTGAGTCGCAGGCCATTGCGTTCAATCAGCTTTCGCGCGGGGATATCTTTGATGGGCGTATTTTCCGCAGGCAGCATTATGGTTTCTTGCGCTATTCCGGGGACTTGGTTTCGACCGTTGGTCTTGCGGTGCCGGAGCGTGCGCATGGATTTATTCCCTATCAGTTCCCCGTCATCCTCAAGCAGCTCGCCATGAAGCGGGATTCGCAGAAGAAGGTGATTGTTGAGAAGATCGCCGAAAAGTCCCATTCTTCCAAAAGTCGCTGGGGGAAGGAGATGGGTTATTGGGAGATGCTCGTGGAGAATCCTGCCTTTGCCGAGTCCGTAGCGGCGTATTATGAGTTGGACGAAGACGACATGGCCTATCTCTTCGACACGAGCGCGGATTCCGTGAAAATAAAGAAGTTCATGCTCAAGGTTGCGGAGTTGAAAGAACGCTTGGCCCCGCGCGCCCATAACCGCAATCATATCTCTCCCCAGCCCGCGAGCGAGGATGTGACGTCTTCCATTCCGCTTGTGACGGAAACGCAATCCGATTCGAAGACAAAGGCGAAGCGCACCAAAGCAGGCGCAAAAGAAGCGGTTGCGCCAGCGGATGAGAAAGAAGAGAAAGCACCCAAGAAACAGACGTCGTTGAGCAGTTTCTTTGGTGGTTGATTATTTCATCCGTGCGTTCTGCAGAAATACCAATAACGCCATGGCTCGTAGCTGCTGATTGGGGTGCACCGCGAAGGGCGCGAGGACTTGTTGCCATTTCTTTTCGGATATTTGGGAAACGAATTCGGCGTATTGTTCTTTGTCCTGGAATAGGTCTGCGAGCATGGGGTGAGGGGTTGAAATGTGCATGAGCGTGGTTTCGAATCCCTCGCGCGCGAGCATGTGCTCGATGGTCTTGAGTTGGGCTTTGGTGATGGTTCCGTTTCCCACGCGAATAGTGGGATTGCGATTCAACAAGCGTTCGAATAAAGGCTGTTTTCCCGCGATGCGATAGATTTCGCGCAGGGCTTTTCCCATTCCCTGGCGGTTTCCGGTGGTGGTGGATTCGCGGCGCAAATGATTCATGAACACGTGGCATGCATCCGGCTGCACCGTCGCGCTTCCGCCGGCTGGCGTTCGTGTGAATCGGCGAAAAGAGAAGGCCATCTTACAATATCTTCCCTAGGAAATGCCCTTAAATGGGTTCCCTCTGGATTATGCGTATGATTCCTGCGCGACAGCAAGCATTAAAGGCCCTTGTCTCCAAGAACGAGCGTCCATTTTTCGTTTTATTTCCCCAAATGGTCAAGGATAACGCGCGGCATTTCATGGATGCGGCTAAAAAACGCTTCAAGAAAAGCCACATCTACTATTCCGTGAAGACAAACCCGCACGCGCGTGTGTTGGAGGTGTTGGATAGCAGTGGGATCGGCATGGAATTGGTTTCCTTGCGCGAATTGCGTGCAGTAAAGTCTTTTTCGGGCAAAAAGATATTCAACGCCCCTGCGGCAACGGAAGCGGAGTTGCGCGAGGCGCTGGCGCAGAAGTGTTTGATCATCATCGACAACCTATCCCAAGCGCAGTTATTGCATTCCATCCTGAAGGGCAAGCCCTTGGATGTAGGCATTCGCGTGCGCATGGATGCGCATCGTTTTGGTTTTGCTCCGCAAGAGATCAAAGCGGCCATCCGTGAAATGGAATCGTGGGGTTTGCGCATGGTGGCGTTGCACGCGCACCCGGGGACCAATCAGACGCTCCAAGACTACCATAATTTCCTCAATCGGGTGCATGGGCTGTTGGTGGATTTTCCTCCCATCCGCATCTTGGACTTGGGAGGTGGCTTTCCGGGTAATGAGAACCTCCGCATGCGCAAGACGGGCATCCCTGCCTACATGGAATTGGTCCATGAGACGTTGGGGGAGTTTCTTCCCCAGGTGGAGCTCGTCTTTGAGGTCGGCAGGAGTCTAGTCGAAGACGCGATGTGCCTCGTGCTAGAGGTGCAGCACGCGAAGGTGGTGGATAACGCCCATTATGCGCTGATGGATTCCGGCATCAATGTGCTTTCCAAGCTCTCCATGTCCCCGCTGCGTTTTATTCCATTGCAAGAAAGTGGAGAAAAGAAGCATAACTTCTTCCTCTGCGGTCCTTCGATGTTCGGCAGTGATGAGTTCGCGCGTATTTTTGCGAAGTTGGCGCGTGGGGATATCGTTGTCGTCGAGAATGTGGGGGCATACTGCACCGAGCTGGCGTGGAATCTTTCGAGAGATGTTCCGTCAGTCCTTGTTGTGGAGAAATAGTTATTCAATTTTTTCCTGTAACGAGTGGAGTTGGTGGTGCAACTCTTTCGTTTCAGGCTTCTGTGTTTCCGTTCCGTGTTGATTGTATTAGCCTGCGATTCTTTCCTCTCCTTCTAATATATAGTTGGCGTCAGGCGTTAATGGGAATATGGCGTACTCAAAAAACATGGTCCAGATGAATGCGCGGATTACTTCTGCTTTCTGTGAAAGCGGAATTTGGTATTCGAACTTTCCCGCATCTGCGCTAGCACGACCGCAATCGCTGCATCCACAGGCGTGGTCCCACGTGATATTATACTTGGATGAAATGCTCTGGATGCGCATTTGGACGGGGAATACCTTCTGGGCGTGGAGCACGGCGTCCCATGCGCGGGCTTGGTTGCGATAGTCTTGTCGCTTACGCAAGTATACCTTTTCGTAGGGGTCGGCACGGAATACGGGGGAAAGGTATTTCCAATAGAAGGATGCCGGGAGCGTGTGTCCAAACTCTTGGAGTAGTTCTTGTGTAATGGCAATGAATTTGAGGCGCTCCGCATAATGTTCTTCTTTGGCGTCGAGATTTTTCTTTATGTCCTCGATGACGGGGTAGGCGTTATCCTGGTAGTCGCTGGCATAGAATGCAAGCGTTTCATTCGCGAGCTGGGACATGATGTTATTGTATGTTTGTTCGGGTCTGGTCGCTTGGAAGAATTCTACTTGGCCCGTGCGCATTTTATGGGAGAATAGTTGGGCCATCGTGGCGAGTTCTTTTCCATTTGTCATGGAATAGGGTCCCTTGCCCGTCGCAATTGCATTCCATCCCTGCGGCAATGAATGGATGCCGTCGGCGATCTCACCACGGATGTCAGTAAATTGGACGGTGTTGGTTTGTATGTTGTTTCTTTGAGTCATTGTGTTATTCATTTTTATTCCTCCTCGTTTTTGCGCTTGAGACGCCACTCTTTGATACGTACGATTGCTTGCTGCGGATCAAATGAAATGGACTCGAGTTGTTTCTGGATTTGGTTGACTGCGCTGAGCGTGTGGGGTTGTAGGGTATCGAATGAAGCCAATGGGATGGCATTATCTAAAGGGATTTTTCCAATAAGATCCTCTCCTAAATCATTCTCGATTTTTTTGGTTTGTTCATTTTCTTGGTATTTGTTGAGAATGGCTCTAACGGGGATATTGAACGCATGCGCGACGGATTTGATTTGATGGTATACTCCTATGCTATGGCGAGTGGGTTCGACTACGATAACGAGTAGGTCAATTCCGAGATACAGCCCATATACCACCATGTCCGTTCCGGCTACGGAGTCGATAATGGTGTAATTGCCGCGGCTCGTTTGGAGGAGGGGCAGGTAGTACTTGATCATTTTCATGTAATTGTGTGCGCATTTGTTTCCGTAGAGCGATTCTTCGTGATATTTTCCTGAAATGGCGAGCTGTATGTGGGGGTCCTGCGGAGAGGGCATCATATACTTGCTCGTATAACTGTCCGCGGGGTTAGATGAAAAGTAGATGTGCTTTTCGCGCAAAGGTAGATCGAGATGTCTTTCTTTAGGCGTCATTTGCTGATAGGTATTAAAGTCGGCCTCGGATTGATTTAGGAATCGTGTTTGCATTTCTTCGTTCCATCCCAAGTTATGGGCAAAATCGAGGTTGTAATCCGCATCAATGGCTAGGACGTGGGCTCCATTTTTACTGAGCTGCCGGGCTAATAGCCAGGACACGCTAGACTTTCCGCTGCCTCCTTTTCCTACAATTGCAACCCGCATACAGCACTACCCGAGGTTAATAATTTAAAACAGGGTAGTTAATAACTTTGGGCTTAATTGCTTGGAATCTTAATAACATCTTCAGGCGAGTTCCTTCTTCAACGTCGCGCAGAGCTTCTTGAGCGTCGCATCGTTCATTTTCCATTTCTTGTTGGCGAGTTTGACGAGTTCTTTGACGTATTCTTTTTCCACGAGAACTTTTTTTCCGCTTTTCACGGGAACGGACATGTGATGGGTTCCAAAAATTTCAATATGAACTTTTCCGGGCTCGAAGTGATTGATCCCGATGCGTTTCATCCCCAGATTATGCACGACATCCAATACGTGCTTGGCGTTTTCCATGGAATGGGTTCCAAGCAGCATCACTAATCCGTCTTGCTTGAACCAGAGGTTGCCGGCATTGCTTTCGTCGCAAATGCCTTCCCAGACTTCCTTGAATGTCACGGTGCGGTGCCACTTCCTGAAAAAGGCGCCTTCGCGTTTCATTTCTTTCTCGTCCAAATCCATCAGTGTGATGCGCCCCGAGCACGTGGAGGTGGTGAAGTATTCCTTTGTTTGGGCGATGAATTTGGAGATGGGGATCATGAGGGGGTCGATTTTCTTCTCAGAGATAGCGGTCTCTAGACTTTTTTGGTGGCGTTCCTTGACCATGCGGAATCGTGCGTCTGCTGCGCGTTGTTCGAAGGGGGTCATTCCGCTGCTTGTTTGAGGCTTCATTCGCATGAATCGCATCGGGAGGCTTTTTTAGGGTGTGTGCTGAGAGTTAGCCTATCAATGGCTCGCGATCACTATTCCAATCCCCGTGTCAATAAGTCCCCGGAGCAGCGGAAGCGCGAGAAGGATGAGAAGTATTGGGATTATTGGGATGAACTAGTAAAAGCCTCCGTTTATCGCGATACGCGTGAGATCCCTGCCCTGATGGAAGCGGCTCAACTCAAGGGAAAGCACGTAGTGGATGCGGGTTGTGGTCCAGGGAGGTTGATTTTGCCCTTAGTGCGTAGCGTGGAGACCATTACCGCGATTGATGAGAACAATTGGGCGATCAATGCCGTGCAGGATCTGATTAAGGAAAAGCGTCTCAAGGATAAGGTCCAAACGATTCAATCTCCGCTGGTTTCCATTCCCGTGGATGACGGAGTTTCAGAATCCACCTATTGCATGGGGGTCATCCATTATGATAAGTCGCGTTGGGAGAAGATCGTCAAAGAACTCATCCGTATTACGGCTCCCGGTTCCCCGGTAGTGATTGGTTTTGGTTCGGGCGAGAAGGACTTGCCCAAGCTGGAAGAGATCGGGAAGCTCGATCACGCGCTGAAGTGCAAGGAATTCGCGCTGCACTTCCATAAGTGGGCGCAAGAGCAGGGTTGGAAAGTGGAGTTGAAGCGCATTCCCTTGCAGTTGGAGTTCCGCTCTCCCGAATGGGCGGCCGAGGTTTTCTTGAATACGTTTTTGCCCAAAAAGATGAATCCGGTGCAATTGAATGAGGTCAAGGCTTTCTTGTATGCGCACATGAAGGGGGATAAGTGCGTGATTGAGCAAGAGTTGCTTCTTTTCACGCTGCGCGCGGAAGACGAATGATCCATTACGCGATCGGCGTGACTTTCAAATCCAAGGTATAGTGGTACTTGCGCGGGGCCATGCTCTTGACCTCTTGCGCGTGCACTAATTCGACTTGTTTCCCATATTGGGTGGCGACATCGCGTACTTCTTGGACGAGCGTTTCGTATTCGCCTTGCGGGCACATTCCTTCGTAATGGATGATGCCGCCTTGGTCTTTCAGCACATGCATGGCCGATGGGAGTGCGAATCGTGGGGCGGGGAGATATCCCATGATCACGCGATCGGCGATCTTTCCCAGCGTGGGGGCCACTTCTTCGCATTTTCCATGGATGATGGTGAGAACGGATTTGGGTATTTTGTTGAGTGTCCTGTTTTCTTGGATGGCGTTGATGGCATTCTCATTGGCATCGATCGCATACACGTGGGCCGGAGAAGCATGCTTGGCGATGGGAATACTCCAATACCCCAATCCGCAGAAGAAGTCCACGACGACTTCGCCTTTCTTGACGTTCAAGTACATCCTCTTGCGTTCATTCATGTTGCCCTGGGACCACATGAGCTTTGTGACGTCGAACCGAAACACGCAGTCGTGCTCGAAGTGATTCACGACGGTGTTATGTTCCCCTGCGATCCATTCGATCACGGGCTCGCGATATTCCGAGGAAATCTTTCCGGCATAATTGCATGCCGTTTTTGCGCCCGGTACGCATGTGAGTGCGGCTTCTCCGATGAGTTGTTTTTTGCTTTCCAAAGAAGGGTGCAGGCGCAAGATGACGATGTGTCCTAATCGCTGGAATCCCGCAGGGAGCTTTTCCTGTTCCGCTGGAGAAAGCGCAGCGTGGAGTTTTTGTTGCATTTGTTGCTTGAACGAGGGCATATGGACTCTAGTGTTGCATCTATTTTAATCTCATTCTCTTGGTGGTATTTTTTCGGTGTAGTGCGATCACTTGTTTTCGTGTGAGCCCATGTGCATTTTCGATTTTAAGGGGTTTTTGAGGGTCTCTTCCGCGCTTGAGTAAGTGCTCTTTTCTTTCATAGCTTTGTTCAGCTGAATCCCTTATTTGATGTTGTGGATATTTTTGTTTAATCCATCGTTCAATTACTAGCTCAGCCAGGGTTGAAATGCCTATCCTGGGTATGTTGATCTGGCGTTGTGTAAATAGGTTGTTGATATTGGTAGTTGGGTAGTAGCGGGTGACTGTTATTGTTCTTGGTCCATGTTGAACTGTCATCTCAATATGGCCTATGCGCTGCCCCTCTGACAGGTGGTGTTCTGTGATCAAATTTCGGATTTGTGGTGTTGTAATGAATAATTCATTTGGATTTTTTTCTCCAACTAGCAGGGTGAACTTCATATCGGTGTTATTTTGGGTTTTTTGTTCAACCAGCTTAATTCGGATGCCATTCATACTATGAAAAAGAGGTTATGTCATTTAATGACATGCATTTATGAATAAGGTCTTGCTCTGTACTCTATGCACTACATCTTGGATTCGGCTGTTTTCATCAATGCGAGTTCGTTTCCTTTCTTGAGCAAGAATACGTATTTGATGACTTCCTACTGCGAAGCCGAAGTCAAAGAGATGACGGCCAAACTGCGTTTGGAAGCTGCTTTTCATGAGGGGAAGCTTTCCATTACGGACCCCTGTCCTGCTTCCATCCAAGTGGCGCGTTCCTTGATCCTCAAGCATGGGGATAAGCGTCTCTCGGAAGCGGATGAGAGCGTGTTGGCGTTGGCGTTGGAAATAGTGGATCGCGGGGATAAAGTCATCGTATGCACGGATGATTATTCCTTGCAGAATTTGTTGAAATGGCGTAATATCCCTTTCCAGGGGATTTTGCAGAAGGGCATTACGAAGAAGCGTTCCTTTGCCAAACCTCCTAAAACACGTCAAAAGAAGTAACAAATTCACTCTTTTTAGTGAACTTTTTAGGCTTTGTGTTGGGCTATGTGGTAATGATTGAGGGTATTTTTGGTGGAAGCCTGATTGTAGAGCTCCTGATCGCCTACATCATCATCCAGCTCGCCTATGAAAAGACTCCCAATAAGTGGCTCTATGCCCTTGCCATCATCCTCTCGCTCAACTTCCTCACGCACATGACTTCGGTGGATTGGATGAATCTCTTTTTGGGTCAATTCGAGTTCGTGTGGCGCTGATCATTTCTTTGCAGGTGCTGCTGGGGCATCGGGCAACCACCATGCCGCGAGCAGTCCGCCGATGACCAAGTTGATGATGAGTCGCAACCCCGATGCCGCGCTCGTTCCGAGGTATTCTTCGCTGCGCAAGAAAAATGTCTTTCCGGCATACACGTTGAGCATGATTTCCAGGATGAGCGTTCCCACAAAGATGAATGCGAGCAGCTGCACGGTGTCATGCTTCTTGGTCACGTATGTGCCTGTCACATATCCTACGACGGCCGCGCCCAATGTGTAGACGACTAATTCCCATCCCTGGATTTGTTTGAGCAATAGCGCGGTGATGATTCCGCTGCCCACTCCCACGATGATTCCCGCGTCCGCGCCGAACAAGAATGCCGCGAGCACGGTGAAGGGGATGATGAGGATGATGATGGGTTCTCCTCCCGCCTGCAATCCCGCAAAAATCGCCGTTCCAATGCTTGCGATGAGCGTGAGGATGAGCGGGGTAGGGGGCTGATGGACCATGCTTCCAGCAAAATGGTGGGGAATTTAATGCTGTGGGGCTTTGAGCCGCTATTCGAGGTCGTTGTCGACTTCAGGTCCTTTGGCGGTCTTGAACTCGGAGTGTTCCACGATATAGTCTTCTATTTTTTCGGAGAGGGATTCGCGGTTCAAGTACGCATAGATACCTGCCAACACCAATGCGACCACGAGGAAGAAGAAGAGCGGGCTCCCCACGACATCGGAGATGAACTTGCTGGTGTCGATGGGGTCGGCGATAGGAGTGAGAATGGCGTACTGCACATTCAATGCATTGGATTGGAAGTTCGAGAGCGTGATGACGTTGCTGTTGTCCAGCAACCCTTGCTGCAGCAATCGCTTGTCCACGACGGCGCCCGTTGGCAAATAGATTTTGACTTGCGTCTTGGCGTCGATGCTGATGCTCCCTGCGGAGATGAAATTCAAGAGCGCGGAGTCCGATAACTTCCATCGGGCGGTCCTTCCCTGGTTCTCGGTCGCGACTTTTTGCGCCAATCCTACGGGGTAATTGTACGAGAGCTCGAGCGTGGGTTGTCCGGAAACGGTTTGGCGTAGGAAGAAGTCCAGGCTCTCGGCTTGGCTTTCGATTCCGGCGTAGGGGTGGATGAACGGATAATCGCGCTTCCACTCGAACAGGCTCGGGGTGTTTTCCTCAAAATCTTTTTCGAGTTGCGCGGCTTCATCCGCGAAAAAGCTGAAGAAGAATTGTTCGACGACGCGCGCGGATCCATCTTCTTGGAGGAAGATGTCGATGCTGTGGAAGCTCACGCGATTCTCGGTGACGCGTGGGATGACGGTTTGGGCGACGGCTTGTCCGGAAAGGAGCAAGAGCAGGAATCCGATTCCGATGATCCAGGGCGTGCGCATACAGTATACTTTTCTTGTCCTGCTTATAATTAATCCGCTTTTGGGATGGGAAAATCCGCATGGCAGGGGCGCTTTTATACCCCAAGCGCGTTAGTACTGATTTATGCACGTGCGATTTTTGGGTCATTCTTCTTTTTTGCTTGAATTTTCGACGGGGAATGTGTTGATCGATCCCAATTTCAACTGTGTTTCGTTGGGGAGGTATCGTCGCATGGTTCCCGCGCCCATCAAGGCGAGCGAGTTGCCGCCGATCGGGCTGATTTTGATTACGCAAGAGCATGAGGATCATTTTGACAAGAAAGCCATTGAAGAGATTGTGGCACGCGATAACACGTGTGTGGTTGCGCACGATTCGGTATTGTCCGAACTCAATATTCCTCTGCGCTGTAAGCGTGGCGTGACGGCGAATGCGCATATCAACGTGCGCGGGGTCAATGTGAAAGTGCATTTATCGCATCATCCCCAATCCTTCTATCCCATGTCGTATGTGGTGACGGGGGATTCCGTTTCGGTCTATCACGCAGGGGCTTCGCATTTGTTGGAGGAATATCCTTCGGATCTCAAGCCCGATGTGGCCTTGCTTCCTATCGGCGGAAACATCACCATGGACTTGGTGGATGCGGTAAAAGCCACGAAGGTATTGAAACCCGACATGGTGGTGCCCATGCACTACAACACCTTTGAGATATGCCAAGCTTCTCCCGAGGAATTTGCGCGCAAGATCGAGAAGAGTAATTTGAAGACAAAGCCTGTCGTGCTCGCGCCCAACGAGAAATATGAGTTTAATGCTCCCAAGCAAGTGGCGCGCTAAGCAGTAGTTATTTCTTTTTGGCTTTTGGCTTCTTTTTCTCGTTGGGGTGGCTTTCCTCTAATTCCACCTTCATCAGGTCGTGCGCGGCGATGGTGTTCTTGAAGATGGGTTTGGCTTCGGCGAGCATATCCTTTCCATCGGGATAGCGTGGAGAAAAGTGCGTGATGAATAGTTGCTTGACCCCTAGCTTCCTCGCTACTTCTGCAGCCATCTTCGCGGTGGAGTGTTTCACGTCCCACGCGCGTTCTTTTTCGCTTTCCAGGAAAGAGGCCTCATGGATCAACACATCGCTGCCGCGCATGGCATCCACATAGTGCGCGTGCGGGAACGTGTCCATGACGAATCCTATTTTGGTTCCGCGCTTTCCCGCGCCATAATCCATGACCATTTCGGGGGTGAACTTCTTTCCTGCATGCGTAATGGTTTCTCCTTTCTGCAGCTTTCCCCACAATGGCCCTTCGGGAATTTTCAACTTCAGCGCTTTCTCGCGCATGAATGTGCCTTTCTTTCCTTTGGTTTCGAAGATGAACCCATAGCACAGGCAGGAGTGGTTCAGCTTTACCGCGGAAATCGTGTAGGTTTCCGTGTCGATCAACACGCCTTCCCTGATTTCTTTGGGGATGACTTCAAATCCTGGGAAGAAGTCTGCGTATCCGATTCCTTGTTTCAATTTCGTTTCGATTCCTTTCGGCCCCCACACATAAAGGGGTTGCTTGCGCTCGTGAATCGTCATCGTGGCAATGATCCCGGGCAATCCCAGCGTATGGTCCGCGTGATAGTGCGAGAGGAAGATGTGTTCGAGCGTAAAGTGAGAAAGACGCGTGCGCATGAGTTGTTGCTGGATCCCTTCCGGTGTGTCGAACAAGAACCATTCCCCACGGAATCCCAGCGCGACGCTGGAGAGGTTGCGTTCTTTTGTTGGAGTAGAGCAACTCGTTCCCAAGAATGTCAATTGGATGCCCATACCCCTTATTCGGAGAAAAATCCCTTATAAATCCGGGGTGTCTCTTGTTGGCATGCCCCGCCCTGGTGTTCGTCCGCGTCGCTCGCAAGTGGAATTGCAGAAGGCCTACCTCGAACGCATGCATCGTCGTTTCCATGGGTTGCGTTATATGAGAGGAGAAAAGATTCCCTTTCGCGATAAGGCGCGCGAGCTGCAAGAAGAAGGGATTGTGCGCCCCCGCGTGAAAGATGATCCGCTGCGCAAGCGCTCGTTGATGGAGCCCACGCCTTCCACGCTGTACGCGTATTATGCTCAAGGCTATGCGACCGTGCGCCCATGGAACAAACTGAGTGCCGTCGAGCGGCGAAAACTTGGACAGTCAGTGGTGGTTGCAATGGCTGACATGTTGCGCGCAAATCGTGAGCGAGTGACGCCTGCAACGCTCCTGTCCAAGCTCAAAGAAGAAATTAATGAGCGGGAATGGTGGGCTACGGAGGCCACTCCCACGCACAAGCAACGAGATGAGACGCATGAGGCATGGCAGATGAATCGTACGGCATTTGGGGGGTTGCCAATTGCCATGAATAGTCGCGCCTTCTGGCGTAACTACTTGCGTTTCACCGATTTGTTGCGGAGCATCTATGATGAGATATCCTACTACGGCAAGCACGCCCGGGAAGGACTCAAGGGATTTGGGGAAATCTAAGCTTTTGCCCGTGGAAACGACACGTCATTTATAAAATCAAAACGCTCAATAAATATCATATTCTATGCCTCGAAAGCCTGTTTCTGCGCCATTGAAGTCCAACTCGGCGCATGCATTGGAAAAGGTCCTGGAAGCGGACGAGTTGCACGACGTCTCCATTCCCTTGGATTTCAAGTCAACGGAAGAGATTGAGGTTCCTAAAACGCTCATCGAACAGGTCATCGGACAGGATAATGCCGTTGAGATTACGCGTAAAGCTGCCGCTCAGAAAAGAAATGTGCTCTTGATCGGTGTCCCCGGGATTGGAAAGTCCATGCTCGCGCAGGCGATGGCGGAAATCCTTCCTGTTTCGAAGTTGCATGATGTCCTGGTCTATCCCAATGAAGAGGATGCCAATCAGCCCAAGATCCGCGTCGTTAGAGCCGGGGAAGGGAAGCACATCCTCTACCATACCCGCTTAGAAGCCCAAAAAGCGGAAGACAACATGCGCTTGATGGGGATGCTTTTCCCGATCGGCTGGTTCTTGCTCGCCTATTTGGCGTGGAACTTCAAGTGGATCTCGGACATCATCTACGCCGCAACGCTCATCTTGGGCGGAATGTTGGTGTTTGGTTTTGCTTTAGGCGCGCAGATGAACCGCCCCACGGTGAAACTCACGCCCAAACTCCTCATTGATAATGCCAACAAGCGCACGGCTCCATTCAATGAAGCGACTGGCGCCCGTGCAGGAGCGCTGCTCGGGGATGTGCGCCACGACCCGCTTCAGAGCGGGGGTTTAGGCACGCCTGCGCATTTGCGCGTAGAACCCGGAATGATCCACCGCGCCAACGGGGGAGTTCTTTTCTTGGATGAGATTTCCACGCTCAACATGAAATCCCAGCAGGAACTGTTGACGGCGCTGCAAGAGAAGCGTTATTCCATTACGGGGCAGAGCGAGATGTCCAGCGGCGCGATGACGCGCACGGAGCCCGTTCCGTGCGATTTCGTGTTAGTAGCTGCCGGAAACTATGAGGACTTGCAGCATGTGCACCCTGCGCTGCGCTCGCGTATCCGAGGGTATGGGTATGAGGTGTACTTGAATTTGGACATGGAAGATACCCCTGACAACCGCAAGAAGATCGCCCAATTCGTCGCGCAGGAAGTGCGCAAGGATGCGAAGATTCCTCATTTTTCCAAGGAGGCCGTGCAATCCATTTTGTATGAGGCCAAGCGCCGTGCCGGAAGGAAGAGTCGTCTCACGCTCAAGCTCCGCGATCTAGGCGGATTAGTCCGCGCTTCAGGAGACCTTGCGCGCGCCAAGAATCACGCGCTCGTGACGGCGGATGATGTGTTTGAAGCCCGCATGACTGCGCGCACGCTGGAACAACAGATGCTTTCCAAGGTGCTGGAGATGAAGAAGGACTATGACATCTTCAAGTTCGCCGGTGCGCAAGTGGGCAGAGTGAATGGATTGGCCGTCTTCGCAGAAGGCAACGCCGGCATGATTATGCCCATCGAAGCCGAAGTGGCTCCTGCGCAGAGCAGCAGCGAGGGAAAGATTATTGCTACTGGAAAGCTGGGAGAGATCGCCCGCGAGGCCGTGCAGAACGTTTCCGCGCTCATCAAGAAGCTCTCGGGTAAAGATATCGCGACGCACGATATCCACATCCAATTCCTTCAATCCCACGAGGGAGTGGAAGGGGACTCCGCTTCCGTCAGCGTGGCAACGGCCGTCATTTCTGCGATGGAAGGCATTCCCATTCGCCAAGACATTGCGATGACCGGTTCGCTTTCGGTACGCGGAGAGGTATTGCCCGTTGGTGGGATTACGGATAAGGTCCAGGCCGCCGTGAAAGCGGGATTGAAGGAAGTCATCATTCCCAAATCCAATATGGCCGACCTCGTGCTCTCGCGCAAGGAATTGAACAATGTGAAGGTGATTCCCGTTTCCACGCTCGCGGAAGTGCTGAACATCGCATTAGTAAAGGGCGGCAAGACGGATTCGTTGTTGCGTTCGCTCAACAAACTCATCGAATTCAACATCGCCAAGCCCGTGAAGGATTTAGTGGAAAAAGCCTTGCCTCCGCTCCCTCCAAGCGTGCAATAAGATTCATTCGCTTTCGAATTCGTGTTTCAGCATTTAGCTGATTGCATTCGTCAGTTCTTGGAGGCGCTCGCGCTCAAGTTACGGCGCACGAGCAATTTCCCGTTCTGCAATGAGAAGTCATCCATCCCCAATTCGACTTTCTTGCTCTTCAGGGAGAACTCTACTTTTCCTTTTTCGCGATGCACGGCTTCTACTTTTCCAAGCCACTTGCCCGTGCGCGAATAGACGGGGAGTCCGATGAGCAGGCTGGTGACTTTCTTGCGGATATCCAGGATAGCGGACGCCTTGTAGGTGAGGAAGAAGATTCCGAATGAGACGGGGATGAGTGCCAAAAACCAATTCAGGGAAGTCGTTCCGATCAATACGCCTTTGGCCGTTCCTAAGAGGATGGCTCCCAGCAATACGGCAATCGTGCTCAGGATATACGTGCGGATGAGATATGCTTTCTTGAGTTGGATGGCGTCGGCGCTCTTTCCGAACCAGAACAAGAACATGCCTGCGGCTCCGAACATGAGGATGAAGTCGATTCCGACGCTGGCTTGGGCGAATGCATTGGTGAGATCGCCTAACTGGAACGCCACTCCCGCGCTGTAGAGCTGTGGCGCTGCCGAGAAGATTCCGAATGCGCCGAGCAAAATAGTGGCGATGTAAAATGGAAAGCTGACGCGTTGCGCGTTGATGGAGGAACCCATGACCTCCAAGCTGCCGAAGATTTTCTCTTCGAGTCCGAATCCCTTGAGGATCAAGTAGGCACCCATGACTCCTGCCACGAGCTGCAGTCCGATCGAAGGCAGCAGCAAGTACAATAGGATCACAATTCCCGGGATCCCGAATACCAGGCGTGCGAGGAAGGGGTCTTTGAGCGCTTCCTTGATGGTGTAGAATGTGCTTTCCACTTCCTTGGCTTGCTTGATGATGACCGTGTACTTGGAGATGATGGGCCCGTGGCTCTGGATGAGGGGGGCGATCTGGTCGTCTTCGGCTCCATCCGTGACAAGAACGAATTGTTCTGCGGGAAATACTTCCATGAATGCTTCTAATTGTTCGGCGATGCGCTTGTCCGATTCGAATCCGAACTTGCTCGCTCCCACGAGGGTGATGATTTCTAGCTGCTCGTACTGGTCTTTCAGCTCATCATAGCGCTTGAGTGCGGCGAACAAGCAATTGGAATCGCTGTCCTCGGGGTCGGCGAGGGATAGCTTGACAGCTGCTCGGAGATTCTCTTTCCTCCCGATAATGGGTCCTTCTACCCCGGCTTTGCGGCCGAAATCATTGTCTCGGTCCACGCATACGATGGCTAAGGCTCGCTGCGCCATAGGTTATTTATAAAGGGGGGATAATATTAACTTATGTGCCTTCCCCATGGCTATTAGGCTCGAAAAGAGCTTTTTTTGGGGTTTGAGGGAATTATGGTCAAGCGCTTAGGAAAAGTCCAGTCCTACAAGGTCAAGCAGGCCATTTTCGCCTTCGTTATACTACTGATTGCCATCACGCTTTTTTTGATTTTGACAAACGCCGCCATCATCGGGGTAGGCCTCTTTTCGATTGGCGCGTTGGCGGTATTTTTCTTCTTGATTGCGACCTATGACTTCCTCATCACGCTCAAGGAATACGAGCGCGCGGTCGTGTTCCGTTTGGGAAGAGTGAATCGCGTGGGCGGTCCGGGCTGGACATTCGTGATTCCCGTGATCGAAAGCTTCAAGCTCGTGGACTTGCGTACGCAAACGCTCGATGTCAAGCCCCAGAGCGTGATCACGAAAGATAATGTGGTCGTGTCCGTCGACGCAGTCATTTACTTGCTGGTGCGCAAGGACCCTCAGAGCGTGATTAATTCGGTTATTGAAGTGGATGATTTCCGCAATGCCTCTTCGCAATTCGTCCAGGCGAAAATCCGTGATGTGGCGGGTTCCTTGACGTTACCCGAACTCATTTCGGACATCGGTAAGCTGAACTCCATCCTGAAGAAAGAGCTCGAAATCATTGCGCGTAATTGGGGTGTGGCCGTCGAAAGCGTTGAAATCCAGAATCTGCAGGTCCCGAAGGAAGTCGAAACGGCTTTTTCCAATCGTACGGCCGCCGAACAGAACCGCCTCGCGCGCGTGCAGACGGCATTGGGAGTGCAAGGGGAAATCGATGCCATCCGCGAGGCCGCACAGAAGCTGGACGACAAGTCCTTGAGTTATTTCTACATGCGCACGCTCGAGAAACTCGGAGAGGGTCAGAGCTCCAAGTTCATTTTGCCGCTGGAGTTGACTAATCTGATCCACTCCCTAGCGAAGTCCACCAAGCGTGCGCACTCCGATGATGATTTGGATTCGTTGTTCGAGAAGTACGCTCCCCTGCTCGAGCAATACATGGATGCCAAGAAGAAGGGCAAGAAGAAATAGCGGAATTTTTTTTCCCGTTCTCACTTCACTTCCTTTACGCGAATCCTCGGATTGGAATTGGATACCTTGGGAGTGGGTTTGAGTAAGTGATGCACCGCCACGCCGATAGCGGCGAGCACAAACACAACCAACGCCATCACAAATAGACTCGCGAGTAATAGTGGAAAAATAATCACGAGTCCTGTGACTATCACAACCAATGCAATGATTCCGATGAAGAGGACGCGCAGCATGCGTTCACTTCCCGAAGTTGATGGTGGGGCCATTTCCGCTGCGGGGGATATACTGTGCGACCATGGGGGCGATCTTTTGCGCCAAATCGGATAGTTGCATGCTCTGCAGGTGGACTTCTCCCGGTCCTTCAAGGCTGGCGAGGAAGAGCCCTTCGCCTCCGAAAATCATGGTCTTGATGTCTCCCGCGCGCTGGATGTCGAAGGTGATCGCGGGATCGAATACCGCGACGCTGCCCGGGTCACAGAGGATGCGTTGGCCTTTTTCCAATTCCAGGTTGGTGATCTCTCCGTCCAGGCTCAAGAGCACGGTTCCCGGTCCCGTAATTTTTTGTAAAATGAATCCTTCTCCTCCGAAGAATCCCGCGCCGAGTTTCTTTTGGAAGTGGACTTGCATCGTGACTGAATCATCCGCTGCGAGAAAGGCCGTGCTTTGGGCGATGATGGTTTGTCCTTTCTTCAGATCGAATGCCATTATTTTTCCCGGGAAGTCGGAGGAAAACGTGACCATTCCCGAGTTTCCTTCTTTGACGTTGAATTCGTTCAAGAAGAGGCTTTCTCCCGTGAACATTCTCCCGATTCCCGCTCCGAGTCCGCCGCGCATCTTGGATTTCATTTCCACGTTGTCGGTCATCCATTGCATTCCGCTGGCTTCGGCATAGATGGTCTGCCCTTTCTCCAGTGCGATGCTGGCTGTCTGCATGACTTCGCCTTGGATTTTGTATTTCATAGTGAGTGGCCTCCAATAGGGGTAATGCAGCAGCCATTGTTATTATTTCTTTCTTAGACGCGTTCAGGTGTACAGCCACAAATATCCTTCGATGAGTGCGGCGATGAACAGCACGATCACCGCGGTAATGATCAACGCTCCCGCATCTTTTGCGATGGTTTCGAACTCATGGGTCTTATACACTTCTTTGGCCATGCTCACGGAGATGATTCCTCCCGCGATGGCGCCGATGTAGTATGCGATGATCTCGGGAATTCCATGCGGGATGAATCCGATTCCTTGGTAGACTCCAATCCCGAGCGAGTAGACGACAGAAAAGATATCGTGCGTGGGCAAGGTGGCGAGCGTCTGCGCAGAAATCTTTCCGATGACCGTTCCGATGATGCTCGCATTCCATGAGATCAAGAACAATGCGCCTTCGCCGAAGAGGAATGAGAATAGGATGGCGAGCAGCAGTACCGTTGCATTATTGCTGAAAAGGAATCCCACCACGCTCCAGAAGTCGCGATCTTTAGTCGTTGAGGTCGGGGGCGCTTCGACGTTGCCGCCGATGTTGTATCCCGCGGTCGCATGGCCGGTAACGGGTACGCTTTCCTGCTGCAACTGCGATCGTAGTTCTCCGATGCCGCGCAGCTGATGCTCTTGCTCGGCATAGATGCTTCCGCGCGAGGGAAGTTGTTTGCAGATGTCTCCGAGCGCGCAATTGCCTTGGGCGCTTTCGGGCAGGATGATGTACCACGTGGCGAATGCCAATACCAATCCCAAGAAGAACCAGGAATAGATTTTCACCAAATCGAAGTGGCGTTCGAGGAAGGTGGTTGCTTTTCCTGGTGTATCGGCTTCCTCTTCCTCGGTCTGTTGGAATGTGGAGCGGATAATGGGTTCGGCCGCAATCACGATGAACGCCAGCGTGAGGATGGACGCGGAGTTGGGGAAGAGGTAATAGGCCAGCCACAGCCCTACAATCGTGAAAAGAAAGGCGATAACTCCCATGTAATAGGGTTTTTCCCTCGCTGTTGTAGGGGATAAAATATTCTCTAAAACCATGGTCTCACGAGGAGGCGGGCGTTTGGGTATATAAACCCATTCTGAGCCTTTTGGGTAATATTCGCCTTATATTGCGTGCATTGCTAGTGTGAAGGATATGGCTAAGAAAGACTCGCTTGTTTTCCCCGGTTCCCCATTGACGGTGGAAGAAGAATTCGCCGCGGGAAAGAATGCTTTCGTGGACGATGAAGGAAATGTCGTCGCGAACGTGATCGGCAGCGCCGAGTTTGATGAGCAATCGCGCGAGGCCCACGTGCAACAGGCCGGCAGACAGGTGCAAGGGATCGAGACCGGCGCCATCGTGTATGGGCGTGTGATCCTGGTGAAAGATTCTGTCGTCGTCGTAGGGATGGCGCTCGCCGAGAAGGATGGGAAGAAAAGACGCATCTTCGATTCTTCCGCGACCATCAACATCTCGCGCGTTTCCTCGGAGTATGTGCGCTCGCTCGGGGACTTCTTCAAGGTAGGGGATTATGTGAAGGCCCGCGTGCTGGATGTCAACTCCTACGGTGTCGAGCTCGCGACCAATGAGCAAGGGCTCGGTGTCATCGCTTCGCGCGATCACATCATCCAGAGGCTCGTCGCGGGGAATGAACAGTTTGCCGTTAAGAAAAACGTGGAGCATTCGCACCACTAATTAGGGGGAAAACACATGGAACTCGAATTCATCAAGAAAGCAGCCAATCACGTGGAATTCAAACTCGTCGGGGAAACGCATACGTTTGCGAATCTCTTGAAGGCGCAGTTGGTGAGCGATCCCGCCGTTGAATTCGTGGCCTACAAGCTCGAGCACCCTCAGGACAAGGATGCATTGTTCGTCTTGAAGACAAAAGGAAAGTCCGCCAAGACCGTCCTCGTCGACGCCGCAAAGCGCTTGCACGAGGAGTTAGGGGATTTGAAGAGCGCTTTCTCCAAGGCACTCAAATAGTTTCATCGCATGCGCCGCGGGTGCATGTCTTTTTCCTCTTATTTCCATTTCATTTATAACATCAAAACCGTTTCATTTCCTTGATATGGCAGTCGAAAAGAAATCGCCTTCTTTCTGGGAAAAATTGGATCCTTTCTATTATGTGGATGAGTACTTGATGCCATTGCTCAATCCCTGGGACAACGCCGCGTTGTCGTGGGTCATCTATTTGGTTTTTTCTTTCATTTTTGCGTTTGCGTTGTATAGCATTATCGGTTTCGCCCTGCAGACGGCTTCTCCATTGGTCATCGTCGTCTCCGGAAGCATGCTTCCCACGATGGCGCGCGGGGATGTGGTGCTGTTGCACGGCGTGGATGGTGCTGGGTTGAACACGCAAGAGGTGGTGTTGGATG
Source organism: Candidatus Iainarchaeum sp. (assembly GCA_016699555.1). Lineage (GTDB taxonomy): Archaea > Iainarchaeota > Iainarchaeia > Iainarchaeales > VGJJ01 > VGJJ01. The sequence goes on along the minus strand of CP064981.1, from coordinate 1,028,172 downwards.
GCATCGATGTCGCCAAGACTTCGCTCCAAGACCTTGCGACGATGCAATTGCTCGAGAATGGGGTTTGGCAGCTGACGTTCAAGGCGACCAATCAGACCATTCAGATTCCCAAGCAGGGGAATACGGATATCGTGGTGTACGTCTCCAAGCAACGCGGTATCGAGATCATCCATCGCGCGGTAGTGAAGATCCGCTCCAATGGCCAGTATTATCTGCTGACGAAGGGCGATAACAATATTTCCTTGGACCAGGACTGCGGAAAAGTGGATGAGTCCATTCCGGGTTTGATCTCGACGCAGAAATTATGCCCCTCTCCCTATCCCATCCCTCTTTCGCTGGTGAAAGGGAAGGCGTTGGGTTGGCTTCCGTATGTGGGCTTTGTCAAGCTCTTCCTCTTCGATGATTTGCCCGGGATTTTGAGCGGGAAGAAGGTCAGCACCTTCCCATTCGGACAATAAGCGCGTGAATCCCGCAAGCTTTAAAGCCGTTCAAGGGCGCATTATAGTGTATATTTTGAGGGTTGGGATCGTCTATGATGGAACTTGTAATCGAAAAAGCAGATGTATTGAAGCGCAGCATCGATGCGATCGCCGTGCTGATCGACGAAGCGGAATTCGAGGTCTCCGAGAAAGGCCTTTCATTGAAAGCCACGGATCCCTCCCAGATCTCCATGGTCGATTTCGAGTATGAGAAGAAAGCCTTCAAGAAATTCCACGTGGATGGGACGCTGAAGCTCGGATTGGATCTCGACTACCTCAACCAAGTCATGTCCCGCGCCAAGCCAACGGATGAAGTGCATATCAAACTCGACAACGATGACACCAAGATGTCCATCACCTTCAAGGGTTCTTCAACGAGAAGTTTTTCCGTTCCCCTCATCGATATTTCCTCGGGCGAATTGCCCAATCCCAAGATCGAATTCGATGCGACCGTCAAAATGAAAGCGACCGTGTTGCAGGATGCCTTGAAGGATGCCTCGCTCTTGTCCACGCATCTTACGCTTGGAGCGAAAGCGGATGGGTTCTATGTGAAAGCCACTTCTTCGAAGGGAGAACTCAGCAACGAAACCGCAAAGGATTCCACTTCCATGGTGGATTTCGCGCTCAAGCGCGATTGTAAGTCCATGTTCCCATTGGATTATCTCTCGGATATGCTCAAGGCCGCCAATTCCGAAACCGATCTGACATTGAAGCTGAAAGAGAATGCGCCCGTGGAATTGAACTATCACATCGGCGAAGCGAAACTGCGTTACTTTTTGGCTCCGCGCATCGAGACGGCGTAAGTGGAGCGCTAGTATTTGCGCTTCCACGCCCAGGCCGTTCCCACGACAATGCCTGCGCCTAAATCAACGATCAAATCCTGCATCGTATTCGTCAACCCTTGCTGGAAATCGGTCATGCGCAGGAAGTCCGAGCTGAACTCTCCAATCTCCCATAACCCTCCTAATCCTAACGCAAACAACGTGACGGCGAACACGACGGCGGGTTTGGGTACTTGCTTGATCATTTGGGGATAGCCGCGCTCCAATAATACTAACCCGCTCACGGCGAGGAAGATGCTCGTCGTGTAGTGCGTTGCGATGTCCCATCCCGGAACGGTATGATAGAAATCGAATACGAGCCCGAAGAGGTTGTTGAATACGATGAGCAGCGCGAATAGCACATCCAAGTAGATGCCCATGGGCCCGAAGTATCGGCGTTGGATCCATCCCACGAGTGCGGATGCGATGACGCTGGCGCCGAGGATCCCCACATAATCGAGCCTTCCTTGCATGAGGGCCCAAACGAGCCCCAAAAGCAATACTCCGCGCAACCCGAGTGCGATCGTCCTGCCTGCATCCATTATCTTTTCCTCTTTTCTGGCTGATGCAAGCAAGTGGAGGGATTTCCCATATAAATCTGCACAGTGGTATTAGCTGTATGATTGAATCCCCTGATGCCACGCAGATCAAGCGCACCGTCGATGCGATCGCCTCTTTCATCTCTGAAGGGAACTTCCGCTTCTCCGAGAAGGGCATTTCCTTGCGCGCCGTGGATCCTTCCCAAATCGTTTTGGTGGATTGCTTTATCGACAAATCCGCTTTCACGCAATACCTCATCGAGCCCACGCTGGTAGGGGTGGATGTCGTGGAGTTGGCGCGTATGCTGGCGCGCAGCATGCCCACGGATAAGCTCTTCTTGGATGTTTCCGATTCCGAGTTGGAGCTGAAGCTTGAGGGAGACTTCACGCGTCATTTCTCGTTGCCCTTGATCGATGTCGCGGACGGAGATAAAGAGATCAAGATCCCCGATAACAAATTCGATGCGCGCATCGAGATCAATGCACGCCTGTTGAAGGAAGCGTTGAAGGATGCGCATATCTTCGGGAGCAGCGTGACATTGAAGGTCAGCAATAAGCAGTTCCACATCGAAGCCAAGGGGTCCCAAGGGACGCTGCGCACGGTATCGAAAGAAGGCAAGCTGATTTCGGTGAAGCATGGGGTGGATGTGACATCCAAGTATTCGCTCAATTACATCACCAACGTCATCAAGGAAGCCGACAATGACTCGACGATCGCGTTGGAGTTGAAATCGGATGCTCCCTTGCGCATCAGCTATGAGATCGGCAAGACCAAGCTGCAGTATTATTTAGCCCACATGATTTTGTGATGGGCGTGGCGTGCAGGCACTAAACCAACCACAGCTTTAAGTTTCTCTTCCTGCGAAGAATGGGTATGGCTGTCGTACCTATTGCGCAGCTCCAATATGCGCGGCGTTATCCCTTTTCCCAGCAGGGAAAGAACACCATCAAGCAGCTCGCTCCTAACATGGAGCAATTGAGCGAGGGCGTTTTCCAGCGCGCGTCCGAGTTAGTCGTGGCCGCACTGACGTTGAGCGGGAAGCAGCAGCAAGCGTTCATTTCCAATCACCTCAAGCAGCGCGAGCTCTCCTATGAGGAGTTCCTGGTGCAGGACGTGATTGCGTTCCCTATCGCAAAGATCCTCCTCTCCTTCCAACGCCAGACGCAGGGCAATGAGCGCTTTGCCGGGCTGATGGGGGATTTGACGTTCGAGTATTTGGTGAATGAAAAGGAGAAGCTCACCAATTTCTTGGATCTCGCACAAGGACTCAAATTGCGCGTGGATCTACGGCAAGAGGATCATATCCAAAAGATCGCCATCCCCTTGACCCAATACATTTCTTTTCCCCTGCGCGATGCGCAGTTGCATTTGGTGAATCAGCGCGTGGAGCGCGGGTTCATCATCCTCGACATCAATGCGGCATGCCGTTGGCTCGCAGAAGTGGCGCATGCTCAAATACTGGCTTCGTTGCCCGTGGACACCAAGGGCTTGCCTCCTCTCTTCGAGGAAAAAGCGTCTCTGCTCCAGCAGCAATTGCGCGACATCCAGGCGACTCAGGCGAAAGCGGCCGTGATGGGTATTGTCAACCTCCAGGCCTTTCCTCCCTGCATGGACAAGCTATATTCCGAGCTGCACGCGGGAGTGAATCTCCCTCACATGGCGCGCTTCGATTTGGCTACTTTCTTGGTCAACATCGAAATGCCTCAACCCGACATCATCGCGCTCTTCGCGAAGGCGCCCAATTATGACGAGCGTACCACGCGCTATCACGTGGACAACATCTCTGGTAAAACGAGCGGGAAGAAGTATTCCGCTCCCAGCTGCGCCAAGGTGCGCGAGCATGGGTTGTGCATTTCGCGTACATGTAATGTCATGCATCCCCTGCAGTTCTATACGCGTGAGACCAATCCTTCCACGCGCGAGCAGAAAACGGAAGAGAAGGATGCGCCTGGCGCGAAAGAATGAAAATTACATGCTCGGGATGCCGTGCGTCGCAGTGGGGTGTTTCTCTTTATTCCGGAAGCGCAACCACGCCGCATTGAGATAGGGCAGCATGGTGGCGGCGACGAAGCTCATTCCCATGATCACGAACCAGTCCTCGATATTGAGCGGTACCGTCTGGAGGATGCCTTGCAGGAACGGGGTGTATAACGCCAACAGTTGCACGCCGAAGGATGCGATCACTGCGATGACGAGCCAGATGTTGTTGAATGGGGAGAGTTGCAGCCAGCTCTTCCCTTCTTGTCGGGCATTGAATACGAGCATGAGCTCGAATACCACGATTCCGGTGAAGGCCATCGTCTGCGCATACACGGCGCTGGTCTGCAGTCCATAGAAGTATGCCGCGAACGTCACGATCGTGCTCATCACGCCGGCAAGGATGATGAATGAGGGCATTTGGTTGAGTATTCCCGCATGCGGGTCGCGGGGCTTGCGTTGCATGACGTCCTTGGATGGCGGGTCTTCCCCCAATGCGAGCGCGGGAAGCGCATCCGTGACGAGGTTGATCCAGAGCAATTGGATGGGGGAGAGGATTTCTCCGGATTTGAGGAAGAATCCCAGCGATACGATGATGACCTCTCCTAAGTTGGCCGCCAACAGATAGCGCACAAACCCTTGGAGGTTCTGGTAGATGGTCCTTCCTTGTTCGACGGCATTCACGAGCGTGGCGAAGTTGTCGTCTTTCAGCACCACATCGGCGGCTTCCTTGGCGACGTCGGTTCCTTTGATCCCCATGGCGATGCCGATGTCCGCTTTCTTGAGCGCGGGCGCATCATTGACGCCGTCCCCGGTGACCGCGACGACCTCTCCCGTCTTCTGCAGCGCTTGGACGATTTTGTATTTGTGTTCCGGGTCCACGCGTGCGAATACGGTGCAGTGGATCGCTGCCTGTTGGAATTCTTGCTCGGAGAGGGTGTTGAGTTCCATCCCCGTGATGACGCGTCCATTCATCCCTAGCTTTTGGGCAATAGCCTGCGCGGTGATGGGGTTGTCTCCCGTGACCATCTTGACCGTGATTCCGGCCTGCTGGCAGACCGCAATGGCTTGCTTGACCTCTTCGCGTGGAGGATCGCGCAAGGCCATGAGGCCCGTCAGCGTGAGGTTGTTTTCCATTTCTCCCTCGAGATTGCTGATGTCCTTGTATGCGAATGCGAGCACGCGATAGGCGGCCTTGGACAATACCTCTGCCTGCTGCAGGAATTGATTCTTCTTGACTTGCGTGAGAGGGATTCGTTTCCCGTGCTCCAATGCATACGTACAGGACTCCATGATTTTCTCGATGGCTCCTTTGCTGTACACGCGAAAGCTGCGATCGGAGAACTGCAGCACCACGCTCATGCGTTTTCGCTCGGAAGTGAATGGGATTTCTTTCACGCGCTTGGAAGTGGATTGGAGCTGTGCCTTGTGGGCCAGCACGAGCATGCATCCTTCGGTGGGATCCCCGACCATGCTTTCGTTCTTGGGATTGTAGTCGGCGTTGTTGCAGTAGAGTCCATTCTCGATGGTGAGTTCCATTCCCGCGTAGGCGTCTGAATTCAACACGACGGGTTGGTTATTCCATTGGAGTTGTCCTTGGGATGAATACCCTACGCCAGTGACTTGCACCAGGCGCTCGTCCGCGTAGACGTATTCCACGGTCATCTCATTCTTGGTCAGCGTGCCGGTCTTGTCGGAGCAGATGACGGTGGTGCTCCCCAGCGTCTCAACGGAAGGCAAATGCTTCACGAGCGCATTGCGCTTGGCCATTTGTTGTATTCCGAGCGCAAGGGTAATCGTCGTAATGGCAGGAAGCCCTTCGGGGATGGCTGCAACGCCCAATGAGATGGCGAGGAGGAACATTTCGACGAATGGCCGTTGTTCGATCACGAAGCCGAGGATGAAGAGGATGATGATCACTCCCACCACGCCGATCGTCAACTGCTTCGCAAGCACTTCAAGTTGTTTCTTGAGCGGCGAGTCTTCGTCTTCGATCTCTTCGAGGGATTTGGCGATCTTCCCGAATTCGGTCTTCATCCCCGTTCCGACGACAACGCCTATACCGCGTCCGCGCACGATGGAGGTGTTGGCGAATCCCATATTTTTGCGGTCGGCAACGGCTTTCGTCCCCAGTAATACGTCTAAGTTCTTGGAGACGGAGTGGGATTCTCCCGTCAGGATGGCTTCGTCCACTTCCGCATCCACGATTTCGAGGAAGCGGATGTCGGCGGGGAGTTTGGTCCCTTCCTCGAGCACGACGACATCTCCCGGCACCACATTTTCCGCCTCGACTTCGACGAGTTTTCCGTCCCTGCGCACGGTCGCTTTGAGTGCGCCCATTTTCTTGAGTGCTTCGATGGCTTTCTCTGCTTTGTATTCTTGCAGGAATCCCAGTATTCCATTGAGGATGACGATGGCAAAAATGGCGATGGTATCGGTGATATCCCCGAAGAGCGCAGAGAGGATGCCCGCGGCGATCAGGACCAACACCAGCAACTCGGTGAATTGGCCGATGAGCATCCCTAGGACGTCGATCTTTTTCTCGAGGGTGATCTTGTTCTTCCCGTAGATCCCAAGACGTCTTTCCGCTTCGCCGCTGCTGAGACCATTATTCGTTGTCTTGAGGCCGCGCAGCACCTCTTCGATGGGCTGCTGATAGAACTCGGGCATGCATTGGGAAGAAGATTCATGGGTTTAAAAGCCTGGCAATCCCCGGCAGCAAAGTAAAAGTATGGTTATAATGCTGCGGGCGCCGTAATGAGTAGGGATTAACATCGCGCGGGTTGGAAAAGGGGACGCATATGGGCATTGGACAAAATGAATCGTTATGGCTCAAGGGCCTGCTGCGCAAATATTATGCCTCGCACCTCGTCAATCCTCCCTATGACGTGTCCAAAAGGGAATTCGGTTTCGGCAACATCAAGAAGATCGATGCGCGTCACGTGGGATTCGATGATGTGCAGGAAATGAACCAGTACTTGCGCAATAACACTCCGCTTTACTTCTCCGGGAGCATCTCCGAGTATGCCCTTCCCGCCGCGCAGCCCATGGAAAAGAAGCAGTGGCTGGGCAGCGATCTGATTTATGAATTCGATGCGGATGATTTGCAGACGGACTGCAAGCAGGTCCATGACTCCTGGAAGTGTCCGCATTGCGGCGCGCAAGGAAAAGGTCACTTGCTCAAATGCACCACGTGCGGAAAAGGCGTGGAGTTGGATGAGTGGACGTGCGATGTCTGCTTGCACGCGACCAAAGAAAAGACCAAGCAGCTCATCCGCATCCTCCAGGATGATTTCCAATTCACCGGGTTGAGCGTGAATTTCTCCGGAAGCAAAGGCTATCACGTCCACGTGCGCCAAAAAGAAATATTTTCGTTGCCCAAGCATGCGCGCATCGAGTTGATGGATTATCTTTCCATGCACGAATTGGATTGGCCTTCGCTGGGTTTTGTTTTCGACGGCAAACAATACCGTTGTCCGCCCTTCGTGCACGCGAAAGGGAATGCGCAGCGCGTCTTGCAGGAAATCCTACGCATGATCGAGGCGGGGACGGAAGAAGAATGGTTTCGCCTGACCGGGATGCCCATGCGTGCGCTCAAGACATTCTTGGAGAATCGCCAGCGCATGTACAACGAGCTCCAGCACGGGACATTGCCTGCTGTTCCCGGAAAGAGCGCGAAGACCGAGTTGTTTTGGACGGGCATCCTTCATTCCATCCACGAGCAGCTGCGCCTCCCCATCGATCGTTCGACGTCGGGGGACATCTACAAGCTCCTCCGCGTCCCGGACACGGTGCATGGCTCCACGGGCTTCCTCGCCAAGTCGCTCGACCTCGCAGATTGGGAGCAATTCGATCCCTTTTCGGATGCCATCGCCTTCGCTGCCGAAAAGGAACGGAAGATTTTTGTGCATGAGACGCCACGTATTAGGGTGGGACAGGAGGTCATCGAGCCCCTGCACGAACAAGAGCTCGTGGCCTCTGCGCCCGTTGCTGCGTTCCTAGTGGGATGGGGTGCCGCGGAGATTCGGTGAGAAGGTTGGGAAACGAAATACGAATGAATAAATAGGTTCGGAATCAACATAATGAGTGGTTGGATATGGGATTTGATTATGAGGAAATGCGCCGCATTTACCGATTAGAAAAGGCGACTTCGCGTCTCGTCGACGTGCCGGACGACTTCCTCTATCAGGTGCACAATCTCATCGATACGGAGCGTAAGAACTACTTGGATTCGCTCACGGATCTCAATACCAATAAAGCGCGTGACTTCTCCAATCTCAAGAAGCTCGTGGAAGAGCTTTTTTCCATCCGCGAAAAAAAACTCCTCAATGCCGTATTGGTTTCGACGCGCCTCCAGGAAGCGGATGATGCGCACATGGCCAAAGAGGAAAAGGAATTATTTCATTTGCTCTTCGACTCGCTTTCAGCTCACCGCACGCTCACGCAAAAAGCATTAGAGGCGAATGGGGATTTCGTCTCGAGCAAGACGGTTTCGACTCCTCCCAAGATCCACGTGGAAAAGTCTCACGAAGAAAAACAAGCCGATCGCTTGCTCAGCGAAAACAGTCCCGCGCAAAAACTGGAAGAGCGCACGCGCGAAGCCCGCAGAGCCGACGATCGCATGCATCCCGCTCCTAGTGCGATCCCTGTGACTTCAACTCCCCACGTGGCGTCGGAGCACGAGCACACATCCGCTCCTCCCGCGCCGCAAGCCCCTGCCGTCGTGCAGCGCATCCGAATCCTTTCGGAGATTCCTTCGTTCGTGGGGACGGACATGAAGGAGTACGGCCCTTACAAGCCCGAGCAAGTCGTGGAGTTGCCCCAAAAGATTGCGCAATTGTTCATCTCGCGCAAGCTCGGGGAAGCGAATAGTTCCTGATGCCCGTACGTGACCGCAACCTGCACAAGTGGGGCTATCGCCTCTGAGATTCCGTCCTTCATTTATAAGGATTTAGCTGTCTTTCCTCGTTATGCCCTTCGATAATCCACGCCCCCGTCCTGCATTCCATGGCCCGCGCAGGGATTTTGCTCCGCGTCCGGGTGGAAGCGCAAGCGCTTCTCCTGCTGCTAATTCACGCAACAAGAATGTGAAGCAGTGGCCCCAAGTCGGAGAGATTGTCGTCGTGAACGTGGACAAGGTTTTGGACTATGGTGTCTTCTGCTCCCTGCTCGAATACTCCGGTGCCACGGGATTCGTGCACATTTCCCAAGTCGCTTCTTCGTGGATCAAGAACATCCGCAATTATGTGAAAGAAGGCCAGATGCGCGCAGCGGTGGTGCAAAAGATTGACTTTGAAAAATTGCAGATCGATCTCTCGCTCACGAAAGTGGGGGAACGTCAACAGCGCTTGCGCATTGAAGAGTACAAGCAACTCAAGCGCAACCAGAAGCTCATCGAGCAGATGGCGAAGACGCAGAACAAGACCATGGAACAAGGGTGGAAGGAAATCGCCGATCCGCTCGCGAATAGTTATGAGACCGTCTCCAGCGCCTTCGAGGCTATTTCCATCGAAGGGAAATCAGCCTTGGACAATATCGAGGGATTGGATCCCAAGTGGATTCCCATCATCGTGGACGTGGTCCAAAAGAATGTCAAGGTCCAGGAGAAGGCCATCCGTGGAACGATCACGCTCATGTCGACCGCTCCTAATGGAGTAGAGATCATCAAGCAGGCTTTGTTGGAGTCTCCCAAGTCCGCGAAGAATGCGGTCATCTCCATCACGTATTTGGGCGCAGGCAAATACAAGCTGAAAGTCGCCTCCTTCGACTTCAAGATCGCCGAGCGCGCGCTGAGCGAGATGCAAGAGAAGATGAAGAAACTCATCGGCCCCCAGGGCACCTACGCGCTCGCGCGTGTCGAGGAGTAGGCTCATAAACTTCTCATCCGCAATTCAGCCATTACACGCATTGCAGCGAGGAAACTCCCTATGGTTACGCAAGTCTGGATCCACAAGAAGCCATCTCAAAAGCCCGGTGTCATCTTCGTTGGTCTGCCCGGGATCGGGTTGGTGGGGAAGATCGTCGTCGATTATTTTGTCAAAGAATTGAAACCCACTAAAATAGCTGAAATCACGTGCGACGCCTTTCCTGCAGCCGTACTGACAAAAAATGGCTTGGTCGATTTGTTCAAGGATGAGATCCATCACTTCACGCACGCGGGAAAGGATTACTACATCCTCTCGGGGCCTGTCCAGCCCAACTGGGACCAGAGCAGCGGCAGCACGGAAGCGCAGTATGATTTTGCGCGCACGCTGATTACGGCTTTCAAGGAACTCAAAATAGGCGAAATCTATACGCTTGCGGGATTGCACACGGACCAACGCATGACGCACAAACCCCAAGTCGTCATCTCTGCGACGGACAACAAGACCTTGGCCGACTGGAAAAAATTAGGCGCTAAGGCCGACCAGCCCGAGGGAATGGTGTGGGGTGTTGCCGGGATGCTGTTAGGGATAGGGAAGACGCAAGGGATTCCAGGCGCATGCTTGATGGGAGAGACTTCCGGGAAATTGGTATATGGGGACCCCGGCGCATCCAAGGCCGTCATCGACCTGCTCATCAAGAGATTCCATTTCAAGATCAAGATGGAAAAGATGGACTCGGAAGCCAAGCAGATCGAGACCGCTTTCAAGAAGCTCGCGGACACGGTGCACAACGAAGAAGCCAAGGAAAAGAAAGGCGATCTCCCTTACGTGCGATAGCGGGTCATTATTAAGCGCGCGTGCATTTTTGCGATATGCCGACGGCTTCGCCTCTTTTGCATGTGCGGGGAAAGCACAGGGGTTATCCCATTTACTTGGGTCGCGGCAATCATCGTGCAGCCTATTTGATTTCTCCCCGCCACGTCACCAAGGTTCATCTTCCCGTGAGTGGATTGGCCTCGATGAGGGGACAACTGTACAATCGCGCCAAAGAACGTTTTGAATACGTGGTTCATGGCGGATTCAATGAACTTGAATTGCGCAATTTTCGGCGTATCTGGAAGTCAGTGCCTAAACATTTGCGATCAAGCTTCGCGCGTATCTCCTCGCAACGCGGAAAAACAAAAGAAAGAATTTTGCGTATTCGTGTGGTGCGCGATGCGGATGGGAGTTTATCGAAAACACTGCGTAGATTTGGCCCGGTTTCCGATCCCGTTTTCTGGCGACGATTTGATTTGCTGGTGAATTGGATGCTTGAAACAAAAAATTATTTCTTGGACTTTAATGCAGAGAATGTGGCGGTTAAACGCCTATCCAATGGAAGTCATATTCCTGTTCTAATCGATTACAAGCGCGTGGGGTATCAATCACACCCTTTACAATGGTGGTTGCGCATTCCCATTATTGCACGCGCGCGCATGCTGCGCAGGATTGGGCGCCGCATCGATCGCTATCGCATTGAAAGACAGTCGATGCCACTCCAGAAAAATTAGTGCACGATCCCCAAGAACGCGAGAATCACCATTACGCCCAATCCGGCTAATCCAAAGATAGCCGAAACGATCAAGCTGGCCCAGAAGGGGAGTTGTAATTGGAAGACATACGTGAGGATGGCCCACCCGATAACGCCCAGAATCGTATTCACAATCAGGTTCTTCAAGAAAAATAACAGCATCGCCGCGACGATGAAGAACGCGATTCCCACGAACAGCCATGAGATGTCTCCCGAAATGGCGTTCTGGACGATGTCGGCCGTTCCCCCTGTTGTGAGTGTATTGCTGGCTTGGAGAAGAATAGCTGTAAGCATCATATTCCTATAGCCGTGCGTTGGCCTATTTTAATCTCGCTTGCAGGGGGAATTTTTGCGTGGGAAAAGGGTGCATAATTAAGCCTTTCTTTGCCTTTTTCTCGTATGGCATTGAAATTTACGGAATTGCAGAAAAAGATCGCCCAGTCCCTCTTGACGAGTCCTGCGACCATGGAGTTGCTCGCAGAACGGACGGGAATCCCAAAAGCGGAGCTGCAGACCGAATTGCAATTCTTCCAACAACTCAAGCTCACCACGCAAAATCCTACAACGAAAGAATATGCGTTGAAAGAGGAGATTTCGGCGGAATTGAAGCGCCGGAAGGCCATCGAGCAAGAGGATGACAATGCCTTCCGTATCCAAGTGATCATCGAAATCCAGGCAGTCGAAGAGGAATTGCTCAAGAAGCAATTGGAGAAAGTCCTCGAGGTCATGGGAAAAGAGCCCTATTTCCGCATCTATGCGCATTCCTCGGCGCCCATTGAGAAAGTGGGCGAGCGCTATTCGACTTTCCTCGAGGTCAACCTCTCGGTAAGAGACTTCCGCGCATTGGTGCGGTTGATGTTCTTCTATGGGCCTACCTCGGTTGAGGTCATCAAACCCAAGGAAATAAAGTTCACCCTGGACGATTTCCAGAATGGGCTCGTGGATATGAGCGAGATGGTCCATGGCTATGCCGAGTATATTATGGGTATCCTGTCCCGCCAGCAGGTGGAAGAATTCAATCAGCGCCTCTACAAATCGCTAGGGAATACGGCCGCGCTCCAAGAGGAAATGAACAAAAACAAGGCCGCAGCCGCCAGTGCAGCCCCTAAAATGGCTCCCGCCCCCCAGGGAAAAGAACAGTAAAAGTATGCCGCAGCCCCCCGGAACGCCAATCGTGCCGGCATAAAACGAATATTTTGTATGGCAATCGCCGAACTAAGGGTAGGCGATTGTCCCCCTAAAATGCGTCCGAGGTTAATAAAGCGGGCATTGTACTAAGCTAAATGCCGAACATTCCTCGAAACATATTTAAAGGGCTTGACTCATGTTCTGGTTCAAGAGCCAGACACCAATACCGAGTGTCGATTTCAGTGTTGTATTGGTTTATGCTCGTGTGTTATCGTGAGGTGAAACACAAATGAATGGTTTGAAAATTCGCAAACTCGCGGCTGTTGTAGCCGGAGCCGCTTTGCTCGGAACCGCTGTTGCCCCAATGGCTTCTGCCTTGACCAGCTCCGAAGTAAAGTCCGTAGTCTACGACGCAAGCATGAGCCCTGTCGCCAACATCGTGGTTGGACAGAACGCACACGTCTCTGATGGTGTGTGGGCGGGAAATATTGCCCGTAAAGTTGTTGAGAAAGCCGTTGTCCAGAAGAACTTCAACGGAACCGGTTCAGGAACCGGCTTGGGAACAGCCCAAGTTACTGATTTGGCCGCAAAATTGTCTATCGGCGGAACCGTCACGGTTTCCGGCGGAAAGACCTTTGATAACGTCAGCTTGAACTCCGCTTCAGGTCAGGACGAATACGGTCAGTCTATCACGCAAGACCCACTCGCCTTTTTGAAAGACGAAACGATTTCATACAAATTTAATGGATCCAGCGAATCCATCGACGTCAAAGAAACCGTCGGTGTCCAGTTGGACGCGAAGTTCAACACGGACGATGACGTGCGCGATTTGACCGCCGACATCGCAGCCGGGGACATCAACTATGTCTTGAACCTCGGAGCAGGAATTCCAATCGGAAGCACCTCCGCCGCTACCGCTGATTTTTCAGACGGTTCGGACGATAACATCCGCATTCCTTTCTTCGGAAAGACCTATTTGGTCCAGACAGTCGACATCACGACCTCCCGAACGGTCGATGAAGTCCGCTTGATCGAAGACAAGGCAAAGCAGACCTTCGTTGCTGGCGAAACTTTCACCATGCAAGGAAAAGGTTTGTATAACGGCCAGACTTTGACCGTTACGGTTGTCTCTGTTGTTGCAACAGGACCCGCTGCATTCAGCTACCAGGCCAAGTTCAATTTGACCGACGCCTCCGGAAGCTTGATCGATACGCAGACGGTTGGAGCCGGAAGCTTTGTTGACTTCGAGGATATCGAAGGCGACGAAGTCGTTTCAGGAGACATTTACGTTGACACCGCATCCTTGAACACGGGAACAAACGAAGGAACAGTTGACCTCTTGGTCGGAACCTCCTCTGTGCGCTTGTTGGATGGAGAAAACTATCCCTACAACGAACAGGTTGACGAAGACAACGTTGACGGCCCTTACGAAGTGACCTTGAACGAAAGCACGGACACCAACAAGTTGACCTCGATTGTCATCTCCAATCAGCAGAAAGATGTGGGCGACGACTCAGCATCTGGCGAATTGGTCGATACATGGGGCGAATCGGTCTTTGACGACGACACGCCATTGTACTCCAAGTGGAGCACCTTGACGGACGACGGAGCAGACGGTCCTTATTCCTTTAGCTTCTTGGACGGAACCGGAGCTCTCGGAGAAGACTTCTTCACAGTCACCTTCAACGGATTTGAAAACGATGAAGAATTGACTTACTTGAGCATCGGAAACAACGAAGTTACCTTCCGCGATGCCCAGGACTCCTCACACACAGTCCCCTTCTGGTTCAAGCAGGACCAGGTTACCGGATCCGCTGTGAATGACGGAACTGGAGGAAAGAAGTTCACGTTCGACGATTCACAAGAATTGTGGTACGACTTGAACACCACGACTACAGACTTCAACGTTTCTAACGGAACCTTGTTGAATGGTGTCGCTGTTTCAATCGTGAGCGGAACGTTGAATACCGATAATGGCGGAGTCGCCATGAACGATGTGAACGCAGGCGAAGCTGTGACCATTAACGGAGTCACCTACACTGCTGTTTACAGTCCCTACTCCACCACTACGTTGACCTTGCGCGCCGACGGATATCTCCGCGTGGCCGATGCAGAGTTGACAAGCAGCGTCTCAACCTCGGACTTGCTCTCAGGATTAGGCGGATTGTCTAACGTCACGGGAGCCCCCGGTGCCGCGACAACTGCGCAGTTGGCTGGTGCGTTCTTCTACGACGACGCTAACGTCAGCGGAAGCACAATCGGAGTCTCAACGGCCCCTATCTTGTTGCCTGTCTCAGGAGACAACTACAACGTGGCCTACTCCTACTTCGTTTCGGAGAGCGGATCGAACTCTACGGACGACGGTGTGTACTTCATGTTGAACGGAAACCCCGGAACATCTCAGCACACGAGCTTGTCCGGCATTCGCCGCATTCCTAACGGAGCCACGATGCAGAACAACAAGCAGATGGGCTTCTTGGGAACCGATGTTGGAGAAGACGGAACAGTGGATAAGAACTTCTACTTCCCTCAGATCGACGATTTGGGACAAGATGACGGAAGCACCACGGTTTACAGCTCGGTCTTTGCAGTCGATGAAAACAATTCATCGGTCTACTCAGCCCGCGTCTACATCGACAACCAGACAGACGACCTCTCGAATACGGACGACGACGATATCGCCTCCCCTACTTCGGATGTCAATTATGGTTGGACAAGTAGCGGTATCAACGGAACCTCCTTCAGCTTGGACTACGAAGACACCGATAGTCTCACAGCCGGTTGGACAGACTGGGGTACAAAGGTCTCCATCGTCAACAACGACACGGTTGAATTCTGGATGCCTCAGAACCGCCCCTCCATCGAATTCGTTGTAACAGGAGCTAGCTCCTCTACGACCGTCTCCGGCGGAGAAAGCATTACAGTCGACGAAGGCGAAACAGGAACCTTCACTACAGGAACACAGATTACGGTGGAAGACATTACGTACACCGCCACAGTCGTGCCTGCAGGAAGCTCTACGTCCTCTACGACCGTAACCAGCGGAACAAGCGGCACCTACTGGGAGCCCGCGCCCTTGAACGGAAAGGCCATGGTCTACACAACGCAGACCGTACCTGCCGGAAACAAGATTGTGGTTGGCGGACCCTTGGTCAACAGCTTGGCTAACAGCGTTTCCGATCGCTTGAACGCGGCCGGCGACATGGTTGCCGAAGTCTCCGGATCCAACATCATTGTGGCCGGATACACTGCTGAAGACACGGGAGCAGCAGCCCAGATGTTGATTACCGCCTTGGACGCCATTTAATTGGCTCCAGCGTAATCCGCATTTTTTGAGTGGGGAGGGATTTCCTCCCCTTCTCTTTTTTTTTCTCTTTCCATTCCTTTTCTCTTCGCTTCTACTCTCTATGCTGGCCGCTGGCTGGTCTTTGGGTTTTGATTTTAAGGCTTGCTTTACCCATTCATTGGAATGAAGCACCAATTCCTCTATGGCGTATTTGCCGTGCTGTTTATCCTGGCCTCCCTGACGTATGTGGGGTATATCTCTCCCCAGGCCTTTGTGAACCAGTGGTGGGGACAGCATTACACGTATGAGGAGTCCCAGCAAGGCATTCGCTTTGTTTCGAATGAGGCCAAGCCCAGCATGCTATTGGATGAGCTGGCGAAAGCCCATAGTTTCGTGTTAGTGGCCCATGCCTCTGCGGATATCGATGACCAATACAACGCCTATTGGACGCAGGCCCTTGTGCAGCAGCAGATCGTATTGGTGGGGCACGATCGTCTCACGCTCATCATCGTCAAGGTATTCGATAAAGTCAATGGTGCTTGGCAAGGCTGCCAGACCGATTTTGCGACCGCGCAACAGAACGAGTTCATTTCCATCGCCGCGTGCCAGCAGCTCATCGACACGCAGAATTCGGCCGTGATCGAAACCGTCTTTCCGGATGCATCGCTTTCCGCTCCGATTGTTGAAGTGACATCGCAGAAGATTACCTTGCGGCCCGTCAAGGGAATCGACATCCCTGGGGTCAATTTTCTCTTGATGCGCGCCATGTATTCGGACGCGGGACAGTTGATCGATTTGGCCAATGGATTCGTGGATGATAATAATTCCCTTACGGACACGAACAATTAGTCTTCTTCTGCGCCTTCTTCGGGCGTCTCTGCGCTTTCACGCGCAGATGTTTTGAGCAACTCTCGCAGCGCCGAAGTGGCATACACGCCTTTATCCAACCAGAATTTTACTAGCACTTTTTGCTTCCCGGGATTGAATTCGTCTTCTCCGATTCCGCTCCACTGGAAATCATGGATCTTCAACAGCATGGGTTTACGTGTGCCAAAAGAAGAGAGTTCCGGGACTTCAGCGTGCCAGAATAAGTCTGGAGAAAGGTGTTCTTTGTCCAAGACATGCGCTTCTATTTCTCCCGCTAATCCTTTTGCGCGCGTGGTTTTGCTTCCAACTAATGGGGCAGTGGGGGTGCCTCCTTCCAGGATATCTCCTTCAATAGGGTACATCAGCTTGCGCCGCAACCTTTCGGCAACGACTTGGTTGAATAAATCGCTTTGATAGGCGTGCGTGAAGAGATAGCGTGTTTTGGGTGGCAGCCTGCGGAAAGCTCCTAAGAAATCCTTGGGATCCGTTTGCAAGTGCGCAATCATGGCCCGTTCGAAGTGGCAGTTTAATGGGTACTCGCGCAATGCCGCATCGAAATCATGCGTTGCGGCCAAATGCTCTCTGGCCACGCGCGCAAAATCCTCTTCGCCTTCCGAGGGAGACGTGAGGTAGAGCATGATCCCTTCTTCGAGTTTGTTTTGCAGCAAGAGCTTTCCCACGCGATGCGTGATGTTCCTGAATCCCCCAAAGCGCTGCTCGCCATAATAGTTGGGAATTCCGTGCAATATCTGCTGGCGGAATGTTTCCATGCGTGTTTCGATTTCCTCTGCAGGGAATGGGATGTTGCGGATCGTGATCGTGAATCTATTTCCGCGCAGATCTCCCAAATCTAAGCGCTGCGCGCTCCAAGAAGCATGATGCAGGGCCATTCCTTTGACCATGAATCCCTTCAATTTCTCCACATTCGGCTGCCACAACGAAATGCGCTGGCATGTGATGCCGCGTTTGTCTTTCAATCCGGCATACCCAATCCGTTTGATGCTACAACCCGTTCCGCGTGAAAGATTGCGGATGGCAAAAGTGGTTTCGAGATTGAATTTCTCCATCCAAAGATGCAATTGATCGAACTTTCGAGGGTTTGGATTCTCAGGGATAGTAAGTGGAACGCGCTGGGGTGGATCCTTGTCCAACTGCTCGATGCGGCAAACCTCTCCATTGGGGAGCACTTCTTCCACGCAAAAATCGGCAATCCGCTTCTTCAATTCTCCTTCTAGCCCGGGCGTGGTCGTGAGATAGGGAAGGGATGGCATGATAGTAACTGAAACAAAGGGTTATTATTTATGACAACGTTTTTTTTGACTATGAGGCCTATAAGGCATATCCGAAAGCAGTTGCACCGTTATTTTACACGATCAGAAAAAGCACGTAAATCATTAGCTGCTCTCGCAAAAGAGCGGGAGGAAATGAACGCAATGTTGCCATTTGATGTCGTCCAACAGGGAAAGAAAACGGTCGAGCATGAAATGGGTGTGAAAAAGAGTGAAGTTGGACACTATTTGAAATTGTTGAAGACACTCGAAGAAGCGACGGGGCAGTATTACGTGGTGGGCGAAAGACGCAAGCGTAATGTTCCTAGTGAGATTACCCACCGTGACACAGTCACTGAGATTCTGAAAAGATACCATAATGATCCGGTAGCACAGGATCGCGTTAGAAGATTTGCAGAACAAATAGATATGACTCCATTTACTGTTCGATTAAAGAGAAAACATCATGAGGGTGAATTTGATGTTGGAGCATATATTGGCAATGAGTTACATGGTTGGATTGGCTTAGCCTATAATCGGAATCTGCATGCATTAACGATAGAATCCATTCAGGGCCAAAGAGGATTTCCTGGTTCTATGTCGCAAGAAATGGCTGGACAAAAGTGGTATATATTTTTAGCCAATCATATTTCAAATGCTATATTAGAAAGCGGTGCAAGGAGAATTGCACTGATTAACTGGGACAACCAAGCATATGCCAAAGGACATGTAGAATCAAAAGGGCTTTACAGGACGGTTGAGCGTGTGCTAAAAAGTATGGCCAAAAAAGCAGTAAAAACAAAAGACGGAAAATATACCCTCTTTCTTCTCGAGTCGGAATGAGCTATTTGTACCGCAACAGCGCCCCGATCCCGCCAAAGGATTTGAGGAATTGCTCGCCTTCGGGTGTGTCGGTTGAAACAACTACGGTTTCCGTTCCCATTGCATGAGCAGTCTCGAGCAAGTGGTCCAAATAATCCGTTTCTTCCACGACTTCAACGGCAGAAGCGCACTTGGGGCATTTGACTTCGGTTTCGTCAAAGGCTTCGTGCACATCCTTCAATACCCTTGTTATTTCTTCCCCGCAATTCACGCATTTCATTTTCACGATGCGCCATGTGAGTCCTTCGGACAAAATCAATTGCTTGATTTTTCCGGCTTCCAATGCTTGCTCGACTTCTTTGTTTCCATACGTGGCTAAACCGTCTTTCACCACTTCGCGTAAGAAAACTTCCAATACTTTCTTTTCTTGCATCAATCCGGTGTTGCGTAGGATTTCGTCCGAGAGTTGGATGATTTCGCGGATACCGCTTTCATCGGTGTACGATAAATCCAGGATTCCAATGACTTTGTCTTTCAAGCGATAATCCAAGTGCTCGGTTTCCAAGAAATGGCGTTTCGTCTGGCCTGGCCCTCCGACGATGATTCCTTTGAGTTTGTCTCCATAATTCACTAATGCCTGATTGACCTTGTCGCATACTTTGCGGTAGAATTCCTGCGCCGCTTCTTCTCTCAAGCGCTCAAAGCGTTGTGCAGACTGTCCACCTGCGCGTGTCTTGCCGGCAACCATGGAGGTGAAGTGTCCTACGATTTCATAGCGTTTCCCGATCAACAATGCGATTGTGGCCTCGCGTTTGTCCATCACTACAAAGGCATAGATTTCCGTTGGCACGACCATTTCCGACAAGGGATCCAAATGAAAAGAAGAATCGCACCAATAGAGTTTGGTGCGCAGGGGTTTGATGGGCTTGACGGTGAACAGGCGCAAGTCATTGCGTCCTTCCACCTCTGAAATATTTCCCGAAAAGACGACGATCCCGTTTGCGGGGAGTTGGAAGTTGATTTGTTTCAAGAAATTGGAAATCTTCTTCAGTGCCGACTGGACATTCTTGCGTGTTTGGGGGGATTTGATGTTGGAGGATTGGGACATTTCCGTGGCCAATTGGTTCATCACCGTCGAACGGTCCGTGGCATTGGGGATATACACCGAGATGAGTTCCGTTCCCCTCCCATGATAGCTGGCCAGCTCCTTGAGCTTCTTCTTGAATACCGCCAGCTCGGCGGAATCGACTTCGACCATCTGTGAATCTTTTTGCATACCAATCTCGAATGCGCCCTTGCGTGCTATAAAATCAGGGCGGCAACACCTTTTTATAGGGGGTTAGCGTTTCTCAGGGTGGCGGTGTGTGCACTTCCTTTGTAGGTGTGTCCATATGGACCTATTCGACTTATTCGCTCAAACCCCTTCCAATTCCTCCACAGCCGCTTCTTCGCAGAAGGATACCGATTCCCCCGAAGAGGCCGAAATCACCCCTCCCGCTGAACCCCTCGAAGAAAGCCCAAAAAGCGATTCCGAGGCCCCATTTAATGCATCCGAAGGCTCTTTTCCGCTAGAAAATGGCCCTGAAAGCGGTTTTTCTCGCCCCTTAGAAGAGAAAACCCCCCGGGAGACCGTTGTGATGATGGTTCCCGGCTCCTTAGTCTTCCGAGGGGGCAGTTTTCACCTTTCCTGGCTGACCTCGCTCGCACGAAAGGTCGAATCCCTCCATGCGAATGGCAAGGATATTGCTCTCGTCGTAGGGGAGTCTCCCCACTCCCGGATTGTAGGCAAAACTGCCCGACAGTTAGGCCTTCCCATCAATGAAATCGAAGCCCACATCGCCTCTTCTTCTTTCTTGAATGCGGCACTGGTTTTGCGCCTGCTCGCGAATGCGCACCCGCGCGTCTGTGAGGAGATGCAGGATGCGGTTGCCGCGCTCCGGAATGGGGAGATCACCATCGTCATGGGCGGAAAAGAATCCATTTCCGCGGAAGCCCGCGCTGCCACGCTAGCGGAAAAAACGAATGCCAAGTGCATCTTGCTCACGGAAAATGAAATTCCAACAAATACGTTATCGCACTCCAAGTTTGCTAAGATGGCGAATGAAGCGGCGCAAGAGAATGATGCTTCCTTCATCGTGGACCCTTTCACCTCGCTTATTCTCGCGCGCGGAAAGATCGAAACGGTTTTGTTGTGGGGCAAACACATCAGTCAGTTGCCGCATGCAATCGAAGGAGATGATTTTGACGGCACGCGCATCACTTCCCAGAAAGACGCGCTTCCAGAGCTGCGCGTGAAAAAAAGATTCTCAAAAGACGAAGAATAACTATTTAGTGGAAACTTTCCACAGCACACTAAAATATTCCAAGTATCCCTGTGCAATTTCCTTATCTTCAATCAAGAGCATCACTGCACCCGTTTTCTTGATGTGGCCAATACTGACTGTATTTCCAAATATCTCAATCCACATCGGAGTAATTATCTCCGATGGAAGATAGCGTACCTCTGAATAGTCCATGCGTGTGCGTTTCTCTCCGTATTTTCGCGCATCCGAGTTGTAAATGTACTTGCAATGAATTCCTTTCTCGATTCGGCGCTTATGCCAGTCAAGCAAAAAGCCTTCCATTTTTTCATTCACTAGTTTGGGTGCACCAATAATATATTGGGTTTCACCTTTTCCTAGACGATCATAAATACGCTCATAAACATTCTTCAAACCCGCAATTCCTTCATAGATTTGAATATTTATTTTTGATTCCGTTAATGTTTGTAGTTGTTTAAGTTCTGGAATAAGTGCATGAATAGACTTCTCGCGTTGTTGTAATTCTTGTTTCTTAGACTGAATAATGGAAACAAATGATTGTGGATCACTCGCTTGAAAATATTTTTTGTTGGACTTAACCGTATAGGATGCTAATCCTCTTCCAATCAACCTATCCAGCGTCTCATATACTTTAGAAGGGTGAATATGACTCGAACGAATAAGAGGAGTAGTAGTTGTTTGTCCCAACTTGAGGAGTGTGACATACACTTGAATTTCGCGCTTGCTGAGACCTAATTCTTCCAGTACGCGCGTTTGAATCATACTAGAAGTATGGCACGCACATACTATAATGCTTCCCCCCTGGAGGGGGTGAAGGATGACTATAATGAACGTCTAAACAATAATGATATGCAGTCACTCGCCTCATTCATTAGTAAGTGGGATCAGCGTAATCAGGATGCGCATCAACAAATTGCTCTATTTGATACGGAACGAACGAAACATTGGAATAATCATCAAAAACAACTGTTTGCACAGCTCTTCTACTACGCACGCGGTCGCTTTCATGAGTTTATGTGGATCATGGGGAACAAAGCCCCGACATTTGAAGCCAAAGAAATGATCGTGGATAATTTTAGAGAAGAATTTGGTCGCCACGGCCCATCACATGAACAACTCTATCTCCATTTTGCCAATAGCCTCGGAGCAAGCGTTGGAACGCCCGAGACATATTGGCCCTTTTTGCACGAATACAATCAAGGCCATTGGAATTTCCTCAAGGAAAAAGATTGGGACACATGCGCTGCAGCTTTTACTGGTTATGAGCGATTGGACAACTTAGACTATGAAGATTTAGAAAAAACAGCAAAAAGCATTGGAGTCAGCGGTCCAGCATTACGTTTCTTTGAAGTCCACAAAAATGCCAATCACTTTGAAATGACAAGCAAAGACCTCCAAGAAATATGGGATAAAAGCCCACAAAAAGTAATTGAAGGATTCACATTTATTGCGGAACACCAAAATAAGATGTGGAAACAGCTCAGTGATGCTATCTTTTCAAGCAAAAAGTAATTACTCGACTTTCGTTCCGAAGTGCCTGATTTCATCGAGTTTGTAATTGGCAAACGTGCGTTGTCCTACAAGAATTTCAACCTCGGCGGGAGTCAACATGGGCTTCGTGTAATTTTGGGCGTCGTCAATCGCAATACGTGTACATGCCGTATTCACATAGGCATCGCATTGCACGCCGATGAGCGACTGCGGCGTAATATGGTCCATGCAGAAGAGATAGGCTTTCTTTCCCGCTTCCTCCAACATGGCTTTTGTCTTCAATGCAAGCGTTTTGCGCATTTGCCCTTTCTTGGTGCAAACAATAATTCCGAACGTCTGTGCATCCATGGCTTTGTTGATGAGGCCAGAACGCACGCGCAATAGTTTTTCGCGATACGCATTCAGGTGCTCCAATTCCTTCGTGAAGGGATTGAATTGGTACGTGGGCTTGTCGCTGGCGTACGCTACGGCGAGCGAATGGAAGTAACCATCGCCGAAGTAAAGAAACGCATCGCATTTTTCCGAGATGGTATTGCGTGCAGAGGCATCGCATCCGAGGATTTGCCCTTCGAGCAAGTCGCCTTTTCCCGTGTGCACTTCGAATCCGCCTTCTTCGAGGCCTTTTCTGATTTTTTCAAGATTAGAATGGAACTGGATCGTCACGAACAATCCTATTTTTTTATGCGCAGAGAAGAATGTGTCTTTCTTCAATGCTGCAACCGCATCTTGCACAAACCGATCGTCGAAATCATAAAACACAGGCCAATAGATGACATTCTGCGCGGTATGCATCATTTTGGCGTGGCCGAAATGCACCAACAAGTCCGCGCCTAACAATTTGGCCTTATCATCGGCGATATCGCACGCGCCAAAAGAAGGATCGAGAATTGTAATCACGGGAATGTTTTCCTTGGAGAAAGCATCCTCAATTTCAGTAACGTTGAACTTGAGTCCTTCAGGGATTTGCAAGCAAACCAACTGCGGATTACGCTGCTTGACCTGTGCAATGAGTTCGTGTAAATGAATGCGTGAATCCATAATCAAAAATCAGGTATTGCATTGCAATACCTGTTCTCGTTGCCGCCGGACGAAAACGGCGAATTATTTCTTCTTGGCATCGGCTTTGCCAGCGGCAGGCTTCGCTGCAGCGGCTCCTTTGGCATCTTTTCCAGCAGGAGCTTTGGCGTCCTTTCCTGCAGCGGCTGCGGGAGCGCCTTCTTTTCCGGCTTCTGCGGTGGCGGCTGCCCCTTCGGCTGCGGCAACGGCTTTGACTTCCACCTTTTCTTCGATCTGCTTGGAAGGGCGCGTTCCGAGGCTGGCGGTGTCGTTATGCACGTTCAACGCAATATCGAACCCGAATTTGGGGGCGGCGCGCAATAGGGCGTGCTTGGCGACCTTGAGATTGCTCTCGTTCACGAGCAAAGACATGATGATTTGGTTGGGGCGCACGCGTGCGGCTCTTCCAATGGGTCTTCCGAAGGGATGAGACATTCCTTGGGAAACACGATCCGCTCCTGCTCCCTGTGCTTGCTTGTTTTCGCGGAGAATGTGATAGGGGTACACGCGGATACGCATGAAGTATCCTTCCTTTCCGAGCTTGTGTCCCAAGTAACGGTTGATGTTCTGGCGCGTGGCTTCAATGGCGTTGTCGCGCAACTGGTGGTGCATATTGGAGGAATTGACCAAGTCGATGATGTGCGTATATTCAGGCGCAGGATTTCCCATGTTGAACTGGCGGATCTTCAAGTGAGGAGAGGTTCCGATGAAGTTTTTGTCGTGCTTCGTAACGGCTAAGCGCGTGTAAGCTGGCTTGTCGATTCCGCGATAGCAGTGTGCAGGTCGTAATCCCATAACATCAGTCCATGAGCCCCTTTTTCGAAGGGGATAATACCCAAAAACCCCTGGATAAGTATTATAAATCAAGCCGCCGACCTTCCCCCCTTCCTCCCTTAGGGCCCATAAAAGGGGTTTATCTGCCTATTGGGGCCTCTTTCAACTATATGTCCCATCCTGTGGATTTTGACGTCATTATCGTCGGAGGCGGTCCTGGCGGCTCGGCCTGTGCCCGTTTTTTGGGAGAAAAAGGGGTTTCTGTTCTCTTGCTGGACAAGGCCTCTTTTCCCCGCGATAAGACGTGTGGAGACGCTGTCTCAGGAAAAAGCCTCAAAGTCTTGCAAGAATTGGGAATCAAAGAAAAGGTCGCAGCCAAACCCAATGGAAAGGTCAAGGGCGTTCTGCTTTCCGCGCCGAACGGCAAATCATTCGTCGTTTCCATGAGCAAACCCGGGGAAGTGGAAACGAATGCCTATTGTGTGCGCAGAGAAATTTTGGACAATGTGCTCTTTGAACACGCCACCAAAGTATGCCAGTTCCGCGAGAGAGTCCAAGTCACGGGATTGCTGAAAGAACACTCCCAAGTGGTCGGAGTCAAAGTCAAGGACCTCTCACTCGAAAAAGAACAAGAGTTGCGCGCGCACTTAGTGATTGGCGCCGATGGAGCCACTTCGGTCGTAGCACGCGAACTCCAAGTCAGTCAAATTCCTTCCGAGCACAACTGTGTGGCCGTGCGCGGATACTATGAAAATGTTTCAGGGGTAACGGATAATATCGAATTGCATTTCGTGGATGATTTGATTCCGGGCTATTTTTGGATTTTTCCGCTGGAAGGGAATATGTGCAATGTCGGCGTAGGCATGGTCATGCAGGACATGCAGCAGCGCAAGTTGAATTTAGTGGATGAGATGAAGAAAGCGCTGGAGAAAGAGCCTTTCAAATCGCGCTTTGCCCATGCAAAATTGCACGGGGACATCAAAGGATGGACGTTGCCCTTTGGTTCATATAAGAAAAAACTCGTATTCGATGGGGCGATGTTGGTGGGGGACGCGGCTTGTTTAGTGGATCCCTTTACCGGAGAAGGGATCGGAAATGCGTTGACTTCCGGAAAGTTGGCTGCGCAACAAGCATTACTCGCATTAGAGAAGAAAGATTTCTCACAGACTTTTTTGCAGCCCTATGAAGCCAATGTTTGGAAAGAGTTGGGTGCAGAGTTGGATTTGAGCTACCAACTGCAAAAGTATTCCAAGCACAAACCGCTGATCAATTTCATCTTCTCCCGCGCACAAAAGAACCCCAAGATTGCGGCGGCACTGAGCGAGATGCTCGTGAATGAGACTCCTCGCGAGAAGA
Organism: Candidatus Iainarchaeum sp.; assembly: GCA_016699555.1. Classification (GTDB taxonomy): domain Archaea; phylum Iainarchaeota; class Iainarchaeia; order Iainarchaeales; family VGJJ01; genus VGJJ01. Next base: position 1,002,552 of record CP064981.1, on the reverse strand, counting down.
CGCTTTCTCCTTTGGGGTTAGTGAAGCTCCTCTTGAGCTAGCGGACTTGCTTCTGGCCAGTTGAGTTGGTGTCGCGCGTGATTTTATATATCCTGATTTCTTTCTGGGGAGTATGTCACCCCAACGCAAAGCGCTGAAGAAAGTCTCCGCAGGAAGGGGGTTGGACTTCAAACAAATCAAGCAACCGCGCGTTGAAAGACTGTTGGATCGTTGGGCGGTCGCAGAACAAGGAAGAAAACTCAAACCGAATTGGAAAGTGGAATTATTGACCGACCCGTATTTGCACAAAGGGAATTTGGGTGTGGTGGCGATTACGCGCCCCGATGGCGAGGTCATCTATCGCGGTCGCACGGCAGGAGAATATCCGCTCGAGAACGATAAGCGCCAGGCCCGCGTGCGTGTGGAGCTGCATCGGCACACGCATCGATCTCCCACGGGCGCGATTCGTCTCAACACGCAGGGAGTTCTTGCCATCCTGGAAGAGGTGGCTGTGAGTCATCGTGCCACGCATGCGCGGAAGCCGACACGAGAGTATTCTTTCGAACAACTGAAACTCGAAGCGCGGCGCCACACATTCGATACGCATGGGAATCTCTTGGAATTGGTCCATCACGTCGTTCGACTATTTGGAAATGAAGTAAAGTATCGTCGCGCCATCCGCGACATGGTGCGCGACCCGGAAATGCACACGCACCTGCGCGCGCTGAATGCGTTGACGGTTCGGCAGGACGAAAGACATATGCTTCCCGAAGCCGCCTCCAAGGGATTGGCGTCGCATCTTATTCCGGTATTAGATTACTTGGAGCGCAAGCAGAAGCATTTCAAGCGAGAGAAATAGTTTCCTTAGAAAAAAAGCGGGGGCCGAGAATCGAACTCGACTATCCGGCTCTGCAGGCCGGCGCATAGCCACTCTGCCACCCCCGCCACCGTTTCGTCGGTGGGGTGCGAAGGACTACTTTGGAACCATTTGGCAATGGTTCAGTAGGCCGACACGTGTTCCACGCTATACAAATCCATTCACGGGTATGGTTATAAGCCTTGATTTGCTTTTAGGCAACGTATGGCACTCAAGGCCGTTATTTTCGATTTTGATGATACGCTGGTGCATAGCGGGCAGACCTCCTATGATACGCACTGCCAGACTGCTAAGGCATTAGGTCTTGCAAAACCCGCGTGGAAGACCTTTCTCAAGTACTGGGGAAAGCCCTGGCATTCCATGGTGTTGGCGTTGTTCCCGGACTACGATCCCAATAAGTTCATCGCAAAATACCTCCAGCTGCGCAAGAAAGCCAAGTATCCGCTCATTACCGGGGCGCTAGACACGATCGATTTCTTGTATGAGCACAACATCAAGATGGGCATCCTTTCAAACAAACCCAGCGATCAATTGTGGGAGCGCATCCATCATACGGCATTGAATGCCAAGGCGTTTTCGTTTGTCTTTGGAGAACAAGACACCACCTTCATGAAACCCGATTCGCGGGTGTTTTGGGATGTATTAAACAAACTCAAGAAATACAATATCCGCTTGGATGAGATATTGTACGTGGGAGATTTGACCGTTGACTACTTCGCGGCTCGGGGAGCGGGAATCCGTTTTGTAGGGGTGTTGAGCGGTTTCCACGACAAGAAGAAGTTCCTCAAAGAAGGAGTGGATCCTTCTCATTTGATTCCCACGGTAGCAGCGCTTCCCGAGTGGTTGATGCACCACCGCTTGGTCAAAGAATAATCGTTTTGGCGTTATCGCAAAGGAAAGCTTTTAGTCGTTGGGAGAGACAATCGTTCCATGCGCCTCGCTTTCGTTTCCGACACCCATTTGGGTTTTGCTCGTGGCAGCGTGCGTGAAGGGGATGCTTTCGTGCAATTCAAGCAAGCCCTCGAGGGCATTGCCTCTCAGGCGCCGGATGCCATTATCCATCCCGGGGACTTCTTCGATCATAAGATTCCTATTCAAGAAGTCTGGGACGAGGCCTTCCAATGCCTGCGCGTGGTGCAGCAAGGCGCACAGTCACAAGCTAAAATCACGCACTTCCCTCGCAATGGGTCTCCGCACGCATTCCATTTCCAAGGCATTCCTCTCATTGCGATCGCAGGAACGCATGAATACCGTTCGAAGGATTTCAAGAATGCCCTACAAGTACTACATACGGCTAATCAACTCATCTGCTTGCATGCCTCACACGTGGTTATTGAAAAAGATGGTGAAAAAGTCGCCGTGCATGGGATGAGCGGCATTCCCGAGAAGCGTGCGCTGGAAGCGCTGCGGATGTACAATCCAAAACCCCTGGAAAACCATCACAATCTCTTGGTGCTGCACCAATCCATCAAAGAATTTTTGCCGAGCAAGGACGACATGACTGCGACAATCGGATTGAGCGATTTGCCGAGCGGTTTCGATCTATTGGTGAATGGGCACTTGCACTGGTCCACGCTCACCGAGTGGGAAGGAAAACGCTTGCTTATCCCGGGTTCCACCGTCTTCACGCAAATGAAGCGCCTAGAGAGCGAGAAACCCAAGGGGTGGTATATCTATGATACCCAGACCAAGCACTTGGAATTCCACCCCATTCCAAAACAGCGCAAGCTCTATTATCACAAACTCAAATTCAAGAATGCCCACCCCCACAAGCTCGTGGAAAAGTGCAGGGAAATCGTGCAGAAGGATTTGCAAGGGACGCATGAACTGCTTCCCCTCTATCGCCTGAAACTCCAGGGAACGCTCGCAAAGGGGTATACACAGGCCGATGTGGACTTGAATAAGATAACCGCCGAGTTCGAGTCAAAAGCCATCTTTTCAACGATGAAAAAAATCAACTCCGATCAGTTCCACGTGCGCTTGGAGGAATTGAGAGAGCTCCATTCCAAACACAAGTCCGTTGCCGAGACCGGATTGGAATTATTGGAAAAGAATCTGCAACAAACCCCTTTCGCCGAACGCATGCGCATCAAGGATTTGTTCGAGTTGCTCGAGGATAAGCAGAATATCGATAAGACCGTGCAGCTGCTCGAGCGCGGAGAGCTATTGCAGCGCAAGGAAGTTGAGGCGGAATCCGAAAAAGTCGTCATCAAGACGAACTAATTCCTTTTCATGGCATAATGGGTCAATCCCGCCATCGCTCGCGCGGCAGTCGTGGGCTCATTGAAGGTGTTGATGCCTTCTCTTTCTAGTAAATGCATGTGCATCTGCGCAAATTCTCCGCCTACGCTCATCACGAGAATGGGTTTCTTGCGGTTTCGTAGCAGCCCCGAGACCCCTTCGATGATGTCCGAATCCAGTGTGGGGACTTGGAAGAGCATGATGAGGATGATGCTATCTACTCCTGGATCCGCCATCGCATTCTGCAATGCCACGAGGAAGCGATTGTTGTCCGCGTCCCCCGTGAGATCCATCGGGTTCTTGATCACCGCATAGGATGGAGAGACCGCCATAATGGGTTTGCGGAACTTCTCCTGCATCTGCGCGAGCTGCAATCCATTGAAGGAAATGGCATCCGTTGTAAGGACTCCATATCCTCCACCATTCGTGATGATCTGAACGCGCTTTCCTTTTGGTCGTGGCTCTGATGCGAGCACGCGCGCGAAATCGAACACTTCTTCCATCGTTTTGGCATGGATGACGCCTGTTTGCTTCATCACCGCATCGATTACCTGTGCGCTTCCGGCAAGACTCCCGGTGTGGGAGGCAGTCGCTTTGCCCCCTGCATCGCTCAATCCACCCTTAATCAAAATCACGGGCTTTGTTTTGGTGATGCGTTTTGCGGATTCGAAGAACTTTCTTCCGTTGCGGATCCCTTCGGCATAGATGGCGATTACGCTGGTTTCTTTGTCTTGCGCCAGGAATTCCATCAAGTCGGTCTCATCCACGTTCATGGCATTCCCATAGGAGATGAACTTGCTGATGCCATAGTCTTTCGCGCCCGCCCAATCCAATACCGCGCTCCCAAGGGCGCCGCTTTGCGAGATGAAAGAAATATTCCCTTTCTTGGGGCGATTCAAGCGATAGCGGGGGAGGAAAAGCGTGTCCACGCCGGAATAGCTGTCCAAGACACCCAAGCAATTGGGCCCGATCACAGGCATGTGGGGGTATTTGCCCATGGCCGCTTGCAGTTGTCGCGTCAGCTCCTCATTTCCCACCTCATGGAATCCTGCCGAAATGATGATGGCTGCCTTGACTTTCTTCTGGCCGCATTCCTCGATGACTTTGGGAACGAATGCCCCGGGAACAACAACGACGGCTAACTCAACATCGTGTGGGATTTTTGAAAGCGTGGAGAAGCATTTGACCTGTAATATCTCTTTGGCTTCGGGATTGATGGGATAGATCTTTCCCTTGTAATTGCCCTTCACGAAATTCTCCAGTACCACATACCCGATCTTTCCCGGATTGCGAGACGCTCCCACTATCGCGACGGACTTGGCGTTGAAAGCAAACTTGAGATTGGGCTGCATAAGGTTAGCAAAAAATTGGCGTTTATTAAGCTATTTTAGCGTTCGTTATCACTTTGGCAACTGGATCATCGTCCTGCGGAGCCGCTCATACGTGGCGGGCAATGAACGCGCGATGGGCGTGTCGAGCCAGGGTTTGATGAGCTCTTGTCCTAGCGGGGTAATCGTGTAACGCGTAGTCATCCGCGTCCCTCTCCAATTAAATCGTTCTTTCGCGACGAGCTTTAGTTTGACTAATTCCTCTGCTGCATCGACCAATGTATTTTTCGCTTGGCCATTGCGATATTTGGTCTTGAGTTCGGCAGAAGTCGCACCTCCTTCCAGCGCCGATAACACTTCGAGCGCGTAGATGTGGCCGTTATTGATGTGTCGTTTGATAGCAGCAAACTTACCGGATGACCACATGAGCGTGGAATTGGTATGGGGTTGTTTTTTGACTGCGCCGATCAATTCGAGGAACTGTAGCGCGGTGTTGGCGGCATTGAGATTCTTGACGTTGCTTTCTAATCCGATGGCCTCCAGCAACTCGCTGGGAGTGGTGACTTTTCCCTCGACGTGATCGAGTGCATCCCAGATGCGCGTGGTCAAATTCGTCTTTTTTTCTCCGAATTCGATGGTTTTGTAATAGTTGTTGGGGTCTCCATGCCATGGGAGTTTGCCATGCAAGAGGGTGGGTGTCTGGATGTATAATGTCGTGAGGCTCCGCAGGATTTTTTTGAACGTCTTTCCGGTAATGCCCCCGTACTCGGGCTGCATGCCGATGTATGCCATGACTTGGAATATGTGGGGTTTTTTTCCGTGCATGGCATGCGATAGTGCGGCGCACGCTTGTAGCCCTATAAGACGTCCTTCACTGGCTTCACGTTGGGTAGTTGGTATTCTTGTGCCTATTTTTCTCCTCAAATCTCCCAGCTGGCGTTCAATCCATTCGAAGTCTTGTCGTTGTTCGCTGCGCGCAAGTTGGTTCTCATACATGTTGATGATTTTTCCCATGCGCGCCCGGCGTGCCACGAATGCAGCGGTACGTTCGTTCCATGGTTTTTTAGTAACGGGATATGGTTTTGGTTCCGCTACTCGGACGACTCCAAAAATACTGCGCAATGCGCTACGACCAGGCATGCATCCAGAAATGGTCTGCAGCAATAAAAGGCTTCTTCGCGGAAGCCCTTTGTTAGCGGATTTATGGCAAGAAGTCGCCGCTCTTGATCTTCTGGGGCAAATATTCTTCCGTGATGAAACGGATGCCCTTCTTTGAGAGCGCTTCCAATTCCATCTTGATGTTCTTCTCTTTCATCAGGTCGAATTCGGCTTGCCATTTCTTGTGTTTGAACCACTCGTAGGATTTCAATTCGTCCAAGCGCTTAATGTCCAATTGGTTCAGCTTGATTGTGACTTCCTTGGGGATCTTGAATTTCGCGACATCTCCCACGGTCAATCCGATGTATTGGGTCTCCGGCGTAGCGAGTTTTTCTTCCGAATACGAGAGGGAAATGGACCCTTGCTTGATCACGGAATAGATGTACATTCCCCATGGATCGGCATCCATCAAGGAATAGATGGGTAATTTGTGCTCGCGGTTTAGGCGTTGCACTAAGCGGCGTTCCCCGCGCGCGGCTTGTCCTCTTCCGGTGATGATGATACAGTTGTTTTTCTGCCAGAACTTGTCTTCGTTGAAGCGGCGCCAAACGGCATCCTTTTCGATGAACAGCACATAGTCCGCGGAAATGTCTTTGATGGTCACGCGGTCCTCTTCTACATTTGAGGGGACGGACCAACCGCCGCTTCCCATTTTGGTGAGATCGATGGTGTCGTTGCCGTCCTTCACGACCATGGGTCCGGCGATAATGCCTTTTGCCGAAGCCGCTAAATGCAGTTCCTCGCGCAAGAGGTTGAGGGATGCTTCCAAGTCTTCGATCAATGGATCGGATTCGCCCTGGTCTTCGAATGTATTCTCTTGCGTCCCTTCGATAGTATGTTTCAACGCATAGTAGAGATCACGGATAGAGACAGTGGCATTCTGGTGGATCACTTTCTTGATTTCGTTTGCAACCAACATCGTCTGCATGAACTTGCGCGTGTGGGCGATGTTCAAGAACTGTCTTTCGGAGGTCTTGTCCCCTAACTTGATGGTCTTGGACTTGTTGTCGAAGTAAATGTTTCCCAGCGAGCGCACGGGCAACTGGACTTGGGGCCCTTCGCCTGCGTTGATCTGCTTCAAGACATTCTCTCCCAGATTCTCGAGCTTCTTGATGACTTCCTTGTCCTTGGTTTTCGTGTCGACCATTATTCCTCACCGCCTTCGTCATCTTCGTTTTTCTTGGCTTTCTTGCCGGTCTTGGCTTCTTTTTCTTGCTTGTTCAAGCGTGCCAATTCTTTCTCCAAGTCTTCATCGGACTGCGCTTCCATCTTGGCTTCTTGGGCTTCATCCAATTTCAGGCGTTTTGCAACCGTGTCAAGCAGTTTGTGCTCGATGGGCTTGGGGGGTTTCTCCAATAATTCTCCAACGGCAATGGCCACTTCCACGGCGTACTTCATGTAAATGCGCTTCTTTTCTTGCTTCAAGCGTTCGCGTTCTTTTCCGATGATATAGCGTGCGGTCTTTCTTCCGGCATCCATCAATGCCAAGCGGATCTCTTCGACTACTTCTTCATCATTGGAGATGGCTTGCTTTCCTGCGCCCGTATAGGGGATGTGCACCGAGATGAGGTTGACGAATACTGTCACGGGAGCGGTTTCCGCGTCCTTGATGCCATAACGTTTCCAGTCCACACCTTTTACTGCCTCCGTGATTCCGCACCCGCCCGTGTCAAAGAGTAAAGGAGCGCGATTGGCGAAGCGCATGATTTCCATGCGCATCTCTTCTCCCACGCGTCGGCCGGCCTTTCCGCCGTATGCGACGGCTGCCTCTACTTGGAAGGGATATCCTCCCGAAAAGACCTGGGGTTTTCGCGTAACAACGGAAAGGAACTCGGGTTCCACGATGCTGCGCAAGGATTTGTCGATCTGTTCTTCGCCGATGGGTCGAAGCGTATCCGTGCGCGGGGCGATGAAGTTGATGCTCTTGAATGCCTTGATGATCTCTTCGATCTCTTGCCATGTGAGCTGCTTGGGGTCCTTATTCAGATCAAAGGAGACTTTGTTCTCGATTTCCTTAATCGCCGTATCGCCCATGCGGTCCAATTCCGTCTTGAGGAAGGAGTTCGTGCGTCGGGCGGAAGTGGACTTAGACATGTTAAGCAACTCATCCACCGTGACCCCCTTGGGATGAGGCTGTACCTCCTCAGGTTTCTCGGGAATCTTCTTGTGCGTGCGCTCGAAGACGATCGTCTGTCCCGCGGGGTCCGTAAATGTGATTTTGGAGTGAGGGTTTGCAATCGCCGTGCGGCGCAGGTATTCCAGGGGTCCTTGTTCGTTGTTGACGTACTTCATTTCCTTGAAGAATGCCTTGATGATCGTCCCGCGTACCTTCTTTGTGACCGGGGTGATGTTGGTGACCTTGGGCTGGTTGTACTTCGTATCGATGGAGACGTCGCAGGAAAAGACCTCTTGCGAGTTTCCCGTGATGACCTTGACTTCTTTTCCCGTGGTCATCTGCGAAAGCATCGTCGCTCCGCTGGCTCCGATTCCTTGTTGTCCGCGCATCTGCATGAGGCGGTGGAACTTGGTTCCTGCAAGCAGTTGTCCAAATGCCTTTCCTACTGTATCGCGCGTGAGACCGGGCCCATTATCCGCGACCGTGACTTCGTAGTATTCGTCTCCCAGTTCCTTGATCTGCACGTCGATGTCGGGGAGGATGTTGGCGTTCTCGCACGCATCGAGTGAATTGGAAACGTATTCGTGGACGATCGTCGTCAATGCCTTTGTCTTGCCGCTGAGTCCTAGCATTTGCTTATTTTTCTTGAAGAACTCCGCCACGGAGTGCTCCCTGAATTCTTTCGCGAGATCATCGGCCGTGACATTGGCTTCTTTGACCTGTTTCTCGGTTTGTTTTTCGGTTTTTGCAGTGGCGGCCATACGTGTTCACCTGGGTTTCAACGAAATTCGAATTCCTCAGCACCATCGAGGGATTGGCGTAAGTAATTTAATACGGTTTGATGCTGCGCCCCTCCGAGGAGCATGTGGATGGCTTCGACCGCTTTCGCGACTTGGTCGGCTTTTCCGATGACGCCAATGGTCTTTCCATAGACGGAAACAAATGTGTGTGTGTCCTTCTCGATCTGCTCGCGGATCTTTCCTTCCTTTCCGATGACGCGTCCGCGTTTGCTTTGGAGTGCTTTCCAGTTCTTTCCGACGATTTCGGGTAAATGCACGAGTTCGAAATAATATTCATCGTCCAAGAGCTTCAATGCATGTTCGGGCGAGAATCCCCTTCCGATGGCGCGTACGATGTTGGATGCGCTCATGACGCGCACGGCATCCTCACCGTTGATTTCCACGTCTCCGTTCTTGCTGTCGATGACCACTTTGGTCTTGGTCCCTTCCTCGATGAGCTTCTTGGTATTGCCCCGCTCGCCGATGGCGATGGCTACACGGTCTTTTGGGATGGAGAATTCTTCGACAGGCATAGGGGGTTGATCCGAAGCCCTTTGGCGGGCTATAAAACCAAAAACACTCAAAGCGTTTAAGAGGATTTGCCGTTTTTGGAGGAAAAAAGCGAACAAAACCCAGCCCAAACAGCCCTAAATCAACATAAAACTCAAATTTGCGGGGCATTTTAGCCCTAGCGCAACAGAGTAGCCATGGCTACATAATTTGTGTTTATTTTTGGTTGCGCCGTGCGGTTTTGGGAGTGAATATGATGGCGATGCGGTAGATGGGATTCCCCGTGATGCGCATGTATTCACGCATGAACGCCGTGGCTCTTCGTGGATAGATGAGTCCGCGCGGCGTTTGGATGCGTTGGAGTTCGGCCATTTTTTGAGTGCGAAGCCCGTATCTTTTTGCGGCTGCAACCGCATGGGCAATGACACTCTCATCTTCCGATGCGATGAATATTTTGGAATTAGGGAACAGGATCTGTGGTGCTGCGCGTATGACGGTTTCAATGGTGCTTTTCATCTTGATGGGATTGGGCATATCGATGTTGATGTGTCGTGTCTTTTTTCCTGCTGCGATGATATCAGCTAACGTTTCTTCCGCAGGACGGATGCGTAGTTCGAGATTGCTCGCACGCAACAGTCGTTCATAACGCGTAGGGCTCCTGATTTTTTCGTCGACTCCCAAATAGTTGCGCGCTCGTTTGCGTGGATTTTTCATTGCAAGGACGCGTCGTCCCAAAAAATGTCCTGATCCGAATCCGATATCCATTGTCTGAAAGACGCCTGGAGGAGTGGCTCCTCGGAATAGTCGCCTTGCTTTTGCCTTGCCGTGTGCTGGCGTTTTCATTTCTTCCCTTCTTTTGCTTTCTTGATGTCGGCGTAGAAGTCGTCGAATGTGAGTTCTTTCAGTCCATGGCGGTGCAGCACTTTCAGCATGTTGTTCAAATCCCGCTCGTAGAATTTTTTGGCATTCGGGTGCGTGGTGGGGATGACTTGTCCTACGTCGATGATGACGGGCATATCGTCTTTCACTAAGATGTTGTAATCGCTCAGGTCTCCGTGGATGAGTTTGGCCTCGAGCATGTGGGCGATGTTCTGTACGAGGGCTTCATAGAATAGGGAGATGTTTCCGATGTGTGCATCCTTCAGCTTGGGAGCGGCTTCTCCTTGCTTGCTGCCGATGAATTCCATGACGAGCACGTTGTCTTTTGCCACTTGGGGTGAAGGGACATTCACGGCGTGCTTTTGCAGTTTCAAGAGGGAGGTGAATTCTTTCTGGGTCCATGCGTGGACGATGCTTCTTCTCTCGGGTTTGATGTGCTCAAATCGTCTGTCGAAGCGCAAGTACTCGTCCATATGTCTGAAATCGGATGTGTCTATTTTGTAGATCTTGATGGCGCGGAAATTTCCGGCGTGATCGACGGCGCGGAAGACGTGGGCTTCTTTTCCGGTGGAGATGGGGTATTCCACCTGCGCGAAGTGTCCTCTTCCTGCGAGCGAGTGGAGGAGGTCAATCGTATTCTTGTCGAATACTTTGGCGAATGTCCTGCGGGTGTGTTCTTCGGGGAAGAGCTTGGTGATATCCACGTTGTAATCGCTTTCGCTCATATAGGGATTGAATTTCAATCCTGATTTAAATATGCCGAGTGTTTCGTGGGTTCATGGTCATTCCTGCTCATACGCGTGCACAAGGGGCAATGGAATATCTCCTGTTGATCGGCGGGGCGGTGCTGCTGGCGACGCTGGTGATGATTGTTTTATTGTGGGGTGCCGTCCCGTATGGGAATGGGGTCATTCAGAACGCTGTCGGCGCGAGCCACCAGACTGTGCTGAATGGTTCGGGACTGGCTGATCCGGTACCGTTGCCGGCAGGGGCATTTTCGGTGGGTAGCAGTACGAGTTATTTGCTCTTTGATAATGCAGCTCCAACAGGTTCGCTTCAGTTGACGCAGCTGGTCTCGCCGATTCAATCTTTTGATTTTCCGGCCGGTTCGTTGTGGAAAATAGGGTTTCAGAATAGGGGGACACAATCCATTTCGATAGTGGATTCGATGACGGTCGGTTTGCCTGTTTCGGTGATCAATGGCAATCCGACGCAGTTCATCTGGGATAACGTGGAAGTCGAGCCGGGTTCGGGGGCATTCGCTCAAGTGCGTTTGCTGGTGTCGCGCAATGGGGGGGATTTTGAATTCCGTACGCGTGTGCAACTTCCTGTGGGCTATGATGTGGAGTCGCTTCACTTTCCCGAGCTGCGTTTTCTTCCGCAGGGCAGTGGGGCGGATGATTACTTCATCACGTCTTGGCAGGGAGGGCAGCGGGTAGAGAATCCGTATGCCAATCTTTCCATTCCCAGCAGCACAGGCAGCCCGGGCGCGAATGCACTGGGGATGTTTGCGGTGTATGACAATCCCTCGCGCACGGGGTTGTATTGGTCGTTGCAGGATGGGGGCGGTTACACCAAGAGCATCTACATCGGCAGCACGGGGTCGGATTTCGAGTGGGATGCGACGCATTTTGTTCCGATTCCGACTCCCTCGACGTATGAGACGCCCTATCCCTTGCTCGTGAGTGCGTTTGCGGGGAATTGGTATGATGCGGCGCAGAAGTATCGCGCGTGGGCGCTCGCACAACCCATGTCTTCGCGCGGGAAGTGGGAGACTTCTTCGTTGGTTTCGTCACATGCGAAGGATGCGCGTGCCTTGCTGTTGCTGTCTTCGCCGCAGTCGAATTCGGATTACACTTCCTATCTCGTGGAGATCGATGCGGCGGTGCAGCGTTTTGGGACGGATCACCTATTGGTACACTGGTACTCGTGGCACCAGCATCCGTTCGACAATGATTGGCCTGACCACTTGGAGAAACCGACCTTCGCTCCTGCGGTGAATCAGGCGTTTACTGCGCATCCTAATTTGGGCATTCTCCCTTACTATTTTCCCGGTTCCTGGGATGTGGAATTGGGGATGAGCAGCAACGCCTCGTATCCCACTCCTCCCCATGCGACGAGCTATCCCTACACCCCGGCGATTGCCGCAATGGCATGCGCGAAAGAAGACGGGACTCCTCGCCTGCAGGGTCCAGGGACGGCAGGGTGGACGACCGTGACCTTGGATCCTTCTTTTCCCCAAGCGCGTGCGATCGAGTCCCAGGTGGCGTTGGATTTGATTGCGAATAATGGGGTGAATGGCATCTACTTGGATGCGTATTCGGGATCGGATGCGAGGCTGTGTTTCAACGATCCCGTTTCTTCGGGGCATCCCAAGAATGGCGGAACGTATTGGACGCAGAACAAGCGTTTGGTGATCGAGGAATTGCGCGATGCTTCTCGTGCTCAAGTGAGCGATTTTGTGGTTACTTCAGAGAATCTGGATGAGCACCTGATTCCGGCGCTGGATGTCATGAACATGTATCCGCTCTACTTCAGCAACAATGGCTTGTCGAGCTTTCTTCCGGTGCCGGTGTTTAGCGCGGTCTATCATGATTATATTCCCCTGATGACTATCGATGGGTTGGATCCCACCTCTGCGGATAGCGATCCATTCATTCAGCTGTCGCAGCGTGCGATTATCGCTAACTATTATCATTTTGGCCTGATGCCTGTCTTTTCGAATTGGCAATTGCCTAATCTGTTTTTGTTCGACACGACGGCGTCGAATTTCAATTCTAATCTCTTGCCGCAATTGAGTTTTTCGGAGAACTTATTGGATAGCTACGCTTTCACTCAACCTTATGTGCGTTTCGGGCAGATGTTGCGTCCGGTTGCGGGGACATGGCAGGATACGCTGCAGATTGCTCCCGCGGATGTGACGGATCCCTCCGTGAGTGTGTGGCGTGCGGGGAATGGGAAGGTGGGCGTGGTGATGGTCAATCCCAACACCGTCGTAGGAGCGCGCGCGGGCGTGATGAACTTGGTGGATTATGGTTTTGCTCCGACGCAGAGCGTTCCGCTCACGCTCACCTCGACGATGAATCCTATTCCAATGGCGGTTGGTTCTGTGAGTGGATCGATCGACTTGTCGACGTATAGCGTGCCGCCCATGGGAGTGGTGCTGTTGGAATTGGGCTGATAATACGTCTAGATGGGCAGGCTTCTCAAGAGGCCCATGCGTTTGAGTTTTTCGGTCTGCAAGGGCAAGAAGCGCCATACGACGTCTGCTTTCATGGGCTGGAAGTCCCAGAGGCGGACGATGATGACATCTCCCTCGCGGATCCATACTTTCTTCTTGAGTTTTCCGGGGATGCGTACTTTCCTTTCTTTTCCGTCTTCGCACATGGCGACCATTTGGTCGGTTCCGTGGAGTTTAGTGACGACGGCGAACATCTCCAATTGGTCGCGATAGGGCATGCGCAGGCGGATGGGTGCCGCTTCGGGGTTGTCGGATGGGACAATGACCACGGATGGATTGCCTTCCGCGATGGGCGGAGTGTGCGTAATGGGTGGGGTTGTCATAGAGAGTTGAGGCTCCTTACACTTTATAGATGCATGCGTATGGGACGCCGGCGATGCGTTTGACTCCTTTTTCGGATACGAGTCCCATCTTTTGCGCGACCGAGAATGCGTGGGTTCCGACGAGGTTGATGTTGCCGCATTCCTGTAATTTTTCTTCGAGCTCTTGCGGGGTGATGATTTCGCCGTTGTAGAAGCGATCGGACACATGCAGTTGGAGCTTTCCTTCTTCGATTATTTTTCCGATGAGCGTGGCATCGGCGACCGCGAGCACTTCTCCTTCTTCGGGGTGTGCGTGGATTTTGATTGCAATTTTCTTATCGCTCAACGTTTCACTTCCCATTAACCGCGTCGGATGGGTGAGATTGCACCGCATGCTTCGCATTTGAGTTGTCGGATGCCGTTGTGTTCGATGTAATGGGTATCGGGCTTGTGGCATTCCTTGCACAGGACGAATTCTTCCAAGAAGCGCATGAACCAGTCGTTGATTTGTTTCTCGGTGAACTTTCCGTTCATGACGAGCCTGTCTCCTTCGATGGCGTTGGAGGTGGCGGATTCTTTGGTGAGGAATTTGAGGAGGTCCTTTGGGTCGTCGCGTCGCATGACTTTGGTGAGTTGGACGAAGCTGCGGATGTATGTCTTGGGTCCCTGGACGAACGCTTCTACGCGTGGGAACTCAAATCGTTCTTTTTCGAGCGATCGCTTTGGGATTTGGGCGTAAAGGCGATCCAGCATCTGTTCGTAGGACAAACCGGTCATTATACTCTTATTCCCCTAAAAAAGCCTTTTAAACACCGTTCCGTCGGTGTGGTGCGGGAACAGGTATTTCTTTAGAAATACCTGATTTGATGAACCTTTGTCTAAAGGTTCCTATACATAGTCCTGTTCCACGTGCAACTCGCTCGCGGGGACGAATTCTTCTTGTTGGGGGGCTGGTTTTGCAATGGGTTTTTCTTGCACGATGATGGGTTTGCTGGTGAAGGGTTGGAGCATGGGGAGCTGTGGAAACTCTTGCACGAGTTTCTGCCAATGGGTGTGGGTTTGTTTTTCGATGTATTGTTTTTCGTCTTCGTGGATGGGCTTCAGCCAATGCAATGCGATTTTGCAGCTGCCATCGGGTTGGACCTTGAGTTGGCCGTATCCGCGCACGCTGGTTCCGTTGTTTATTTCTTGGGGGAGCGCGTAGAGGTATCCTTCCCATTGTCCTTTGGCGTCTTCCACCCACACGCGGTGTTCATTCCCCTGGGTGGTGGATTGCTGGAGCGTGCCATGCGTGAAGACCCATCTTCCTTGGAGTGGTGTTTTGGCATAGGCCGATGGGGCGAATACGAATAGTGCACTCTCGCGCAAGCTCATACGCGTTTATTAATGATGTTTGATTCCTAAAAAGGTATGGATATTCTTGCGACCGTCTCCGGATTGGCCTACCAATTCGGCTTGCCGGGATTGTTGCTTGCGTCGATTATTGTGAATGCGACGGTTTTCATTGTTGTTCCGATTGTGGAGTTGGCGGTGGTGGGTTTGGCTGCGGCGCAGGTGTATCCTCCTATTCTATTGGGTTTGACGGCCGGTCTCGGGGCAGGTATTGGGGAGCTCACGGGTTATTTTGTGGGCTCGCAGGGGCGTCATCTGGTGCAGCATTTCTCTGCGAAGGAAACGGGTATCATGCACCGAGTCCAAAAGATGCTTTCGGTGCACACTTGGAAGGGCACGGCGACGATTTTCATCTTGGCGAGCGTTCCTTTTCCGTTTGATGTGATTGGTGTGGCGGCGGGGCTGGCGAAGTTTCCATTGCCCAATTTCTTCGTGGCTGCGACTGCGGGTAAGATGGTGCGCTTTACGGTATTGGCGTATGCGGCATTATGGGGCTTCACGACGATCGTGAATGTGTTTGTGCACGGGGCGTAAATTGGGTTTATCCGAATATTCCGGTTGCAGCGAGCACGCCGTACATCAGCACCATGAGTGCGACTTGCAGTGGTAGCGCAGGGAGTGCTTTTCCGATGTGCTTGTTTCCATAGTCCAGCGTCAACCACAATCCCGCAAAGCTGGCAATCAAAATGGCAAAGCTTGGGATGACGGCAACGGGCCATTCCAATCCCGAGATGAGGGCTTGTTTCATGACCGCGACGGATAGCACGAGTGGCATGACCAGGTCTCCGGTTCCTAACTCGAATTGGTGTTCTTTTGTTGGCAGTGCAAACGTGAATGCGAGGTTTTTCTTTGAAACGGCTTTGGCCATGGTGACCATGTGTTTTGTTTTGAATACGGCGATGTAATCGTATGCGGCCAACAGCACCAAGAATACGATGACGGGCAATACTCCCGCGGAAACGCCGATCAGGCTTCCGGCTCCGATAGTGGCAACGATGGAGGAGATATTCCTCCAGATGAGGTATTGCGGTGCGAAGATGCGGATAGTGACGAGTCCCACTGCGAGCAAGATGGCAAATGCCTCGGGGATGAATGCGAAGAAGACGATGAGTGCGGTGGAGAAGACCGCGAGGGCTTCGATTCCCTTGAATACCCAGTACAATACATTGTCGGGTAGGAATTTGATGGCGAGTAAGATGACGATGGTTCCCAGCAGGACATAGCCCAATAGGCCGAACGAGTTAGTGATGTCATCCGGGTTATCCGAGATGATGACGGGTTGGATGTCGGCTTGGTAGAGTTGGAATCCCACATACAATCCCACAAGTTGGACGATGAGGAAGAATCCCAGCAATTGCAGGAATAAGGAACGGTTCATGGCTAGAGGAAGGCTTGAAGGCTTTTTAATGGAGGGGCTGTCCGTCTGGGTGATATGGGAAAGAATAGGTCTCGCAAACCGTTGTCCGTGCCGCGGTAGTGAAGGACTGATTATCCACAAGACTCCGATGGCTGGTTATCACTATAAGGATGGATTTTTTCAGCCTAAGTAGTTTATGCGCCCTTCAAGAATCCGTGGCTCGGCTCATAAATCTCTCCGCTCTTCTTGAGCTTGGAGATGATCTCGCGCGCTTTGTTTTCGTCGATTCCACGCGAAATGGCTTCTCCGATGACGTCATCCACGGGCACCTTGTCCATTTCCTTTCCTTTGCTGCGCACGATCTCCTCGATTTGTCGCATGTGGTCGCGGGTGGAGGAAGTAGTGCCTGTTGTAACGATGTCGATGTCGATTTTTCCGGTGGTGGGGTCTTTGACGACGTCTTCTAATGAGGAGCGTACCAAGCGGATGCTTCTCTCCGCGTCCTCTTGTTGCACAAAATCGCTCAATCGGATTCTCGCGGATGCTTCGGCCAGTCGTACCAATCCTTCTAGCTGTCGGTGCGTCGCGGCATAGCTGCCGGTCTGTCTTCCCGAGTCACGCAAATTCACATAAAAATCCTGGATCATCTGCATGGCTTCCGCGGTGAGGATGGGGAATACGTTCTGTCGCGCGTAGGAGATGAATTTGCTGAGCAGCTCCGTGTCGATCGCAGGGGTGATTTTCTTCTCGATGGCTTGCAGCTCTTCTGCGGGAATGATTCTTCCACGCGCGTGCTGGAGCAATTGCTGTCCTGCGCGGTGGGATTGCAAAATATGTGATGCAATGGCTTCGTCTTTCTTCTTGTCTAATGTGTCACGTATCATGAAGAAGAGATCGAAACGCGAGATGAGGGATGCGGGTAAGTCCACTTGCTCGAAGAATGGTTTGTAGGTATCAAAGCGCGAGTGCTTGGGGTTAGCGGCAGCAAGAACGGATGTGTCTGTTTTGAAGCGCGTGACGAGTCCTGCTTTCGCAACGGAGATCTTTCCTTGTTCCATGGCTTCGTGCATCGCGGAACGATCTTCGGCTTCCATCTTATCGAATTCATCCACCATCACCATTCCGCCGGACGCGAGCACGAGTGCTCCGGCTTTGAGGGTCCATCCTCCTTCTCCGAAATCGTCTTTGACTGCGGATGCAGTGAGTCCAACCCCCGAGGAAGTCTTTCCGGCGACGTAAACGGATTTGGGTGCGATTCTGTCTGCGGCCATGAGGAGTTGGGATTTAGCGGTTCCGGGGTCTCCCACCAATAGCACGTGCACATTCCCGCGGATGTTAGTCCCCCCAGGGAGTGCTTTCTTGACTCCTCCAAATAATTGGAGCGAAATGGCTTCTTTGGTGACTTCATGTCCATAGATGTTGGGGGCGATGCTCTGCACCAGCAGCTCATAGATTTTGGGGTTGGCTGCGAGTTCTTTGATCTTGGCCTGTTCTTCTTCCGACACATTCACGTCTTCGAATTCTTTTTCGGTTTCTTCGATGTGATTGGCTTCGAGGTAACGGTTGTACACGTTCTTCTTGTCCTTGGATGGGGGGTATAATCGCAAAATTCCCGCGATGCGTGTGCGATCCCCTGGTGCGACGCGGTTGACGAAGTCGTCATCGATGTAGATGTCCAAGTTGACGGCTTGTTCGCTTCCCTTGAGCATTTCAAGCGGTTCCTGGATTTGGATTTTTTGGTAGTCCACGAATGCGCTTTCTTCCGGGATCAACTCGAAGTCCTTGTGCTTGCAGCTGCATAGCCCAGGAAGCTTTTGCTGGTGCCCGACTTGTTCGATGACATAGGTGTTTCCGCATCGCTTGCATCTCCATGTGGCTTGCTTGAGTTTTGGTAGCACATCCGTTAGTTGGCGAATGACCCCTTCCACGCAGAATAATTTTCCCAGGTGCTTGGATGAAACGTCTCGCACTAAGGGCTGGCGGTCTTGGGGTA
The DNA here is from genome assembly GCA_016699555.1 of Candidatus Iainarchaeum sp. Classification (GTDB taxonomy): domain Archaea; phylum Iainarchaeota; class Iainarchaeia; order Iainarchaeales; family VGJJ01; genus VGJJ01. Next base: position 984,400 of record CP064981.1, on the reverse strand, counting down.
GGTTGAGGATGCGGATGTTGGGTGCGAACTTCTCTATTTCGAGTGCGGGCACATCGATGTGTTGCGCTGCGAGGCGTGCGCCTTCGAGGATGAGATCGGGGTGCTCAATGAGTTCATCCGCGAGCTGGAAGTCAAAATTCTCCAAGTCTTTGAAGCTGATTTCTAAGGATCTTTTTTGGGGATATTCTCTTACTAATTTTTCGATTTGTTTTTTGTAATGGGTATTATAGAATTCTTCGAATTTGGGGATGAAGGGATTGGCTTCTCCTTTTCCTTGGACTGCCCCAATACTGATCTCTGCGGTTTGCCCGCCTGGGGAGAATTCGCGTGGTTCGGCTGATTCGAAATCCATGGGGATCGGCTCGCTCTCAGATGTTGTTTTTGTAAGTATAAAGTCGTTTGCCGGGTGCTTCGCCACTGCCCTTTTTGAGGCGCATAAGGCAAATGGCGAGCACGTGCGGGACGACTCAGTTTAGGTGCTACTTCATGGGTGTCGCCGAAGCGATACTCATTTTCGCAGCAGAACCCTTGAGAAGGGTTCATCCAATGAAGTCAGGTGCTGCTTGCGCAGCACCTGTCCTCGTTCCACACCGCCGAAACGGTGTGCGGCCAGCCGAAACTGGCCACGTATCGAGAGTTTGGGGTTACTTGCGTATGTCTGCAGCGTTGAGGCCCGCTGCCTGGCCACGTATCGAGAATGAGTGGTTTTTGGGGAAAACCATACTCCTTACGCTCTGTCCATACTTATCCATTGGCAGTTTGGATTCTGAACTGGCGGTGATGTTAAAATAACCTTTCCAACCCACTCCTACTATGCCCAAGGATTTCTTCATCACGTGTGCGATTGACTATCCCAATGCCAGCTTGCACATGGGCCACTTGTACGAAAAAACAATCGCAGATGTCATTGCGCGCGTGCACCGTTTGAATGGGGAGAAGGTCTTTTTTTTAGTTGGAATGGATGAGCACGGGGAGAAGATCCAAGAGACCGCGAAAAAGGCGGGGATTTCCCCTCAAGCATATGTGGATCAGATGTTCCCGTTGTTCCAATCCTTCATGGACAATGGTCTGATCTCGTATGATCGTTTCATCCGTACCACAGACAAAGACCACGTCCATGCTGCCACGCATGCGTTCCAGCAGATGGTGAATGCCGGGGATATCTACTTGGGGGAGTTTGAGGGATGGTATTGTGTTTCGGATGAGACGTATTGGACGGAAAAAGAACTCGTGGATGGTCCTAATGGAACAAAGCTTTGCCCGAATGTGCATTGTAAGAAGCCCGTGCAGCGTGTGAAGGAGGAGAGTTACTTCTTCAAGTGGTCCAAATACCAGTCGCAGTTGGAGAAGTGGTTTGATTCGACCGCGACGAATGTGTTTCCTGCTTTCAGGAAGAATGAGATGCGCGAGTTCTTGTCGAAGGGACTGCATGATGTCTCTTTTACGAGACAAAAGATCGCATGGGGCATTCCCGCACCCATCAATCCGGCGCATACGATTTATGTGTGGGGCGATGCGCTGGTGAATTATCTCACGGCGTGCGGTTATCCGCATTCCCATTACACGCATCGCTGGCCGGCGGATCTGCATGTGATTGGGATGGACATCAATCGCTTCCATTCCTTGCTGTGGCCTGCGATGTTGCTTTCGATGGGAGTGGAATTGCCCAAGCAAGTGTTCGTGCACGGTTTCGTGAATGATGCGAAAGGAGAGAAGATGTCCAAGTCCCTCGGGAACGTCGTCGATCCACAACAGATCATTCCGGAGTATGGGATCGAGCCCATTCGCTATTATTTGTTGAAGGAAACGCCGGTGGGGAATGACCTCTCGTTCAGCATCCCTAACCTCATCGAGCGCACGAATGCGGATCTCGCGGATAGTTTTGGTAACTTGGCCTATCGCGTGCTTTCGATGATCGAGAAATACAATGGGGGCATTATTCCCCAAGCCCCCCTGGATCAGGCGATTCTCGTTCCTGCGCAGGAGTTGGCGGCGAAGGCCTATCATGCCTATCTTTCGCATTCTCCGCAGGAGGCATTGCATAAGACGTGGGATGTCATTGCGCTCGGGAACAAATCCATTGCCGAGAAAGAGCCTTGGAAGCTGATGAAGGAGAACAAGCGCGCCGAAGTGGAACAGCTATTGCGTACGGAAGTGGAGTTGCTGCGCATGGTTTCCATTCTCATCGCGCCCGTTCTCCCGCTGGCGAATGAGAAGTTGAATGAGCAGTTCGGTTTCGAAACGGCCGCATTCGCGAAATTGAAATCTCCCCAAGCATTGGATGGGAAGCCCATCAAGAAGGGCGCGGTATTATTTGCTAAGAAAGAAGTTCCGAAGCCAGCGCAGTAGACGCATTTACGATTCAGTTCTTTCGGCCGGCGATGAACATCCATCCGAGCAGTCCCGCGACCACGATGATGCTCATCCACCATGGCTGGTCCGGCACGGAGAACGTTTGGGGAGCTTCTGGGACGGTGAATGTCTTGAATGCGGAATTATTCGCGAGCACGCTTTCGTCGAATGTGACACTGGGGGCGTTATTGCTGGGATCGTCATATGGTTTGACGCGCGCGTATAGGGTGTAGGTTTCCCCGGCTTTGAATGTGATATTGGCTGGCGTGGCGGCGCTCTCGAGAACAACTGGGGGGAGCGCAATGGCTTCGACGCCATTGGTGAGGGTTCCGGAGAATCCGATGGTGCGGATATCGGGGAATCCGGGGAGCGTTTTTCCATCCTTGTCTTTGACATTGATTTCGACTTGCGTGGAATTGGGGGTGGCTTTCTTGCTTTCGATGGTCAGCACCACATCCACTTGTTCGCCTTTGTAGCGTTGCGGTAGAGAAATGTCCTTGAGCACGTACACGTCGCCGGGCGTGCTGACTTTACAATCGTTCGGACACGTCACGGGGTCTTCTCCTAGTGCGGGTTCGCAGATGTTGTTGTTATTGCATGTTGTGGGAGTGGTTCCTGCCGGGAGTACTGTAAATGTAGTCGCCGCGAAATTGTTGGCCATCCCCGTTGAGAAGGGGTTGATGGTGGGCGTGAAGGTGGGGATGCCCTCGCTGTAGTTGTTGCCGCCGATGACTACGGTCGCAGGGAATGTCGCGCTCAAGATGCGATACGATCCCACGGGCGTGCTTGCTGGTGGATTGAATGCGCGGAATCCCACTCCAAAAGAGGGCGGTCCGTTGGCGATGGGTGGTGGGAGTTGGGGGTTCTGCGATGGATCGGGATTAGGGCAGGTGGTCCAATTGTTGCTGGTGAATATGGGGTTGAATGGGGGCGTGGGATAACGCATGTCGCATGCGCTGGGATTGGTCAGCCATACTTGGGTGTAATTATTCGTCAAATGGAATTGGTCTCCCCAAAAGGAGATTTGTCGGAATCCCGGGAACAGGGTGTTGTTGATGGCCTCCGATTGTACGGCTCCCAAGAGGGTGGCTGCGTCTTGGATACTCTGACAGGCTTCTCCGAAATTGGCGAAAGGGAATTGTGGGGAGGCCGGCCATGGGGTGGTATCATTGGGATTGCAAACGACCCACACATTGATGGTCTCCACGTCCGTGGAGAAAACTCCCGGAACGGTGCGCGTGATGTTGGTGATGAGTGGCGCAGGATTGGGATAGTTTCCGAATGTGTAACTATTTCCGGTGGGTCCGAAGTTTTGGAGCGTGAGTTGGACTTCGACGATATCTTGGATGGTGGCACTTGGCGTGGTGCCTGCAGGGGAGACATTTATTTCGGCGGCGTCGGCGTTATTGAATAGGGAATTCAATACATAGGATACGCCCGGAACAGGTGTTGTTGGTGGGCTGGCTCCGGTCTCGGAGTAAGGGGTTCCTCCCTCCGTAGTGAATGCAGGATAGATTGCTGAAATCACGCGCATGGTGTAGGGTGCGGCAGGCAAGGAGGGGAATACCGTGTAGGTGTTTCCGAATGCGGTGAAGCTGCCCGTGTCCAATACCTCATGGATATCCGCCACGCGCAATTGGTTGATTCCCTGATTCACGAATCCGCATGCGCCGGGGGTAATGCTTTCCAAGTAGGGGCATTGGGGCAAGTCGACCGTAAAGACATTCGAGGGAAATATGCCCGCGAGCGGGAGTCCCGCCCCATAGGGTGCGGAAAACAATCCTATTTGTTCTCCGCTGCCGCCGGAGGCCATCAATATTCCTTGCAAGCTGTTAGGGAGATAGGGTGGGCCTGCAGTGGTGTTGTAGAAATCCGGGTGCGTGAAATTTGCGACAATGCTGTCGCAGTAGGTGCCTCCCTTGACGCACAAAATCAATATTTCTTGCGCTCCCGTGTTGGTGGAGGCGGGTAATGCCGTCTTGTTGATGTAGGCATCCACATACACCGGAGTCGGCGTTCCGGCGGGGGCGGTTTGGGTGTATGCGAATGTGTTTGTTCCGGTGGGGAATGTGCCTGCCAGGGGGGTGATTCCGATATCTGTCGCCACAATGTCGGTAATCGTTCCGGGGAGGGGTCCGCTGCTCGAGTACTTGAGGCAGATGCTGTAGGAAGTGGCGGTGGTGTAATTGGCTGGGGTGAAGTTGGGGCTTTCCGCATGGGCGTTGGTTCCGGCATAAAGGCGCACGAGGAGGGTTTCGTCTACATTGCAGCTTCCGCCTCCGATGACTTCGCGTAAGAGGATGCTTCCTCCGCCAACGACTCCGAGGCGGATGGGCACGGGATAGTTTGCTGGGACCGCTGAAGGGATTTCGACGTGTGCGTTAGTGGGAGTGGAGAGGCGCAAAATCGTGGTGGCGCTTCCTGTTCCATTATTGTTCAAGCTGACTCCCGCGGGTGCATTCTCCAATTTGCATCCCAATTCCACTCCTCCATTGATGAAGCTGTAGGCCGTTTGAGTGGATGCGTCTTCGGCGTGGGCATTGGTCATGGTGCGCACGCTCGGGATTCCATTCACGGTGGCGCTGCCGTTCGTGCCGAGGATGTTGATCAATCCCACGAATGGTCCGACGTATGCGCCGAGTGCCTGGCTTTCTCCGCAGCGCAGGACGGGTGTGGCTTGTGCAAAAGTGGGGGTGGAGAGGAGGATGATTCCCACCATGAGCGCGGCGATTACGACAAGGTGTTGGAATGCGCTCTTCATGCCGCAAAAACCCATTTTTCCTTTATTAAGCTTGGGTAAATGGTGCGCGAATTCCAAAAGTAGGGTAAAATTGTAAGGGTTTAGAGGAAAAAGAAAAAAGAGGGGGAGGTTGCCCTCCCTTGATTATTGCTACTTACGCGTTCTTCTTTCTCAAAATTCGGAATTGGGTCTCGGCGCGGAGGTATTCGACTTCGTCTCCGGACTTCAAATCCTTCAGTTCGGCGGGTTTTGCGACGTTGAATGTTTCATAGGATGTGACGTCCATGATTTGGAGCTGTCCCCCCATGACGGCGACGACTTGGGCGTTTCCTCTTTCGACCATGGGCACTTCGGCATCGGCGGAGGTGGGTTGCATGAGGGTGCGTTTCTGGTTATCGAATACGCCGGTGGCGGTGATTCTGGCTTTTGCCGATCCGTGTTTTCCGGGCTTTGATTTTTCGATGGACTTGATCTGGCAGACGAATCCATCTACCATGACATAGCCGCCTTCGCGTAGTTGTCCGGTTTTTGTGAATTTAATTTCCATACTCAAACGCTCCTTTTTCCAGCATTCAGCCAATAATAAGGGAATTCCTCCATCGCTCGCCTTTTAAGGCTGACCGTTGCCTTGGGGGGAATGCTTGTCTTGCTGCCATTGCCGAGGGTTATGCTCAATGCTTAATAATGCCATTAACGTTCTCCTTGCGTTAAGCCATTTTTTGTGATTGGATGAACTTCCCCCTCGGTACTATGCGCCTTTCCGGCAAGACCCCTAAGCAGTGGGATCCCAGAACGGAGTTGGATAACTTGGCCCAGCAGAATTTTTCGGGGTATGTGGTTGAAACCCTCTACAATGGGCAGGGCATTGATGAGTGCGCGCTCGTTTTCCGTTCGGGTCAGGGGATCGGTGCCACGTATGAGTTGCATTTCTCCAACCAGTCGGTTTCGGGGGATGCGGCCTTGGGGTTGATTGGGAATGCATTGGCCGTGGATGCGGGGGTGCTGGATGTTGTCGAGCTCTCCATGCAGCAGGTGGATTTGATTACGGCTTTCAATTCCAAATTGAAGTTGACGAAGCCGATTGTGCGGGGGCAGTTTCGCGGGATCGTCAAAGAAGCATTTGATCGTTCGTTATTGCCGCACTCGGAGGCGGAAGGGGTTGCCGCTGATTCGAAGGAGAGCCTCTTCAAGAAGTTTGGCCTTGCCGGGATCGACCAGGTGCGCTAGGGGGAATGGTTATGGTGTTACGCAATGTATCTTCGCTCTTACGCAAGGTGACGCGCAAGGTCTTGGATGTGGACAACGAGTCTCCTCCCCATGATCAAATGGATCTGCTCAATAACTTTCTGGCGCGCCATAAGTGGGAGCTGAACACGTCTTCGTTGCAGGACCTGATTCAGGGGATGAAGAAGAAGCACTTGGTGGATTCGATTTGCATCTGTTCCCCCAACGGGAGCATTGTGATTTCCACGGACGAAAATGATTTTTCCGAGGCGCTCATCGGGAGTGCGTTGTTCAATTACATCAAGAATGAGCTGCCCGAAAGCGAAACGGTGCTGATCAAGGACAAGGACAACTGGTTCATGGTCTTCCCCTACAACGCAAAGATTTACATCATCCGCGCCGGCGCCGATCTCACCACCATCGAGCTGCGCGCGCTCGCGAGGGAAGTGGAGTCTTTCCTGAAGGCGCATGGGGAGTAGTGTATTTCGAACTCCTACTTGGGATGGCGTCTTGGTTGAGGGTAAGCTGTACATTTAAGAGTCTTCAAGGCGTTTCTGTGGTAGTGAGTTGAGCTTATGGGTCGTACGATTGCAATTGTTTCGGGCAAAGGCGGAGTCGGTAAGACGAGCATCTGCGCCAATCTGGGCATTGCGCTCGCGAAGCGTGGTGTTTCGGTTTGTTTGGTGGATGCGGATATTGCGATGGCGAATCTTTCCTTGATGTTGGGCATGCAATCTTCTCCCATTACGCTGCATGATGTGCTGTTGGGGGAAGCGGCGGTGCAAGATGCCATTTATGATGGTCCTGCCGGGATCAAATTGATTCCCTCGGGTTTGAGTTTGGAGAACTATCGCCGTGTGGATCCGGATCGTCTCGCTACGGTGATCAAGTCCATCCAGCACAAGTTTGATTTTGTCATATTGGATGGTCCTGCCGGAATCGAGAAAACCGTTCTGGCGTCGATCGCCGCCACTGAAGAGTCGCTGCTCATCGCCATGCCCGATTCTCCTTCCATTGCGGATGTGTTGAAGACCAAGATTGTTTCGCAGCGCTTGGGAAACAAATCCTTGGGCGTTGTGATGAACATGGTGCGTAACGAGAAGTTCGAGATTACAAAGGACGAGGTCTCGCGCATGATGGAATTGCCCGTGTATGCGGCCATTCCTTTCGATGATGAGATGCGCGCGTCCTTCCAGCACGAGAAAGTGCTCCCCTTGATGTTGCGCAATCCCCAATCCAAGGCCGCGATTGAAATCCAGCGTTTGGCCGCGCGTTTGGCTGGCTTGCCTGTGACGGCGGAAGAGCCTCATGCCCGAGGTGGGGGTTTTCTCTCGGGGATTATGGGCTTCTTTTCGCGCTTGTTGTGGGGCAAGGGCCCCAAGCCCTAATTAGTCATTTCGGCCCGGGAGTTGGCATTTCGTTTATAATAAAATGCCATCCAGAGTAGTGTATGCAGCAAAACACTACTCCGAACTCTCGTCCATTTGATTTACTTTCCGATTCGGTGAACAAGACCGTTCTCGTGGAGCTGAAAGACAAGATCCAGATGCGCGGCACGCTGAAAGCCTTCGATGTGCACATGAACATCGTCCTGGAGAACGCGGAATCCATGGAGAATGGCGATCCCAAGACAAAATATGGGAAAGTCATCCTGCGCGGGGATAATATTTTGTTAATCAGCCCGTAGCATCATTGTTTTCCCCCTTTACGCATTCTCCTTCATTTTTATTCGGCCTTAGCTTTGGGTATGCATGCCCAACGCACGCCAATTGAAGGGTCGTCGATCTCCTTATGGCAGGCCTTTCCGCGAACGCTTGATGCGTGGTCGCCTTCCTGTTCGTGTGAGTGATAATATTGGTGTTGCTTTTGAAACACATTTTCGCATGAAACGTCTCCATTTTCGTTTGGGCAAAGGGCTTGCAGATCCATCCAAATGGAAGCGTATCGGCGGGACTAGCACTGCTATGTTCTTCCGCACGCCCACGGGAATGGAAATTGTAGTAAAACCCGAGCTCGAGATATTTCCCAAGATTGGAAAGCTCGGCCGGAATAAATATGGTTTTCGCCACATGCTGCCAGTATTGATGGAGCTCATGCGCCGCCGCGTGGCGATCGAACGCCCGTTGGCGCTAGTGGAAACGCAGAGCGGTCACCATTTCTATGTGGTGCGCCGCGAGAAAGGAAAGACTCTTGCTTCGACGCATCCCACTATTTCCATCGCCGAGTCCATGGGTCGTTTTTTAGCTGGAATCCATTCCAAGGGTGTAGTGCACGGTCACCCACACAATCTGAATTGGGTCGTAGAAGGAGGTCGCGCGCGATTGATCGATTCCAAGGCTGTATCTTTCAAGGAAGATTATCCGCATGCGTTTCGCCGCTCCAAGCGCGTGCTGACATGGAATGAAATGACACAGAACGATGTGCATGTAAGCGCGAGCTATTTGGATGGTGCGGCAAAAGATGCTTTTCTATCCACCTATGTCGCTGCGCTTGCGAAGAAGAAATAATGCCAGATGAACTCGCACGCTTAAATATCTCCATGCTTGCATTCCCCTCATCATTGGAGGATTTTTTTTATGCAAAAACTGGTTGTTGTTTTGTTTATTTTTACTGCGCTGTTAGGGTTGGCTTTCGCGTTGAATGAAAGTGATTATTCACCCGATCCTACGCCAGCATGTATGGAGCAATCCGCTGAAAAGGTTTCTGCCCCGCTCATATGCGGTTGTCCAGCTGCTGCATTAGTGCATCAGGGCGGCGTGTCGTACTATTTGCCGCGCACCCGCAACGATTGTGCGGAAGTCATGGAGCACGGCGGAGAATACTGCATGGGCACGTGCGCCTATGAAGCAAAGAGCTCGGATGGCGCGATTATCAAACATACATTGGACTGCGGTTACGGCTCTTATGCGTAGCTCGTAGTCAAAAAGAACATGGGGTGTCGCGCAAGCGATACCAGGACCTTTTACAAAAAGGTTCATCAAAAGTGGACAGGTTTCATCGCATGAAACCTGGATTCCGCACCACACCGACGGAACGGTGGATGGATGGCTGGGGACTCAGAACACACTCCTTTTTTCTTTTGAAAAAGAAAAAAGTAGCGTCCAGTCAAAAAAGAAAGTCGGACAGATGTTGCTCGCAACATCTGGATACCGGTCCCGCCGCTCGGAAGCGGCGATGGACGTCTGGGGACTTGAACCCCAAACCTCTTCCATGCCATGGAAGCGCGCTACCATTGCGCCAGACGCCCGATTACCAAAAACTCGCGAAAACAGTTTTATAAATGGGCTTTTTTGATTTTTGGGATGGTTGGTTTTTATTGGCCAATTTTACTGCTTATGCGTCTATGCCCTCGAATGCGATTGTCTTAGAGGATGTCAAGAAGCTCCTTTCCCTAGGCCTATCCAAGCAACAGCTCATCCAGGAACTGGCCGATATTGGTGTTCCTTCCCCTGAGGCCGAGCGTCTCTATTTGGAGGCCACAGGCCAGGCACCATTCACGCCAATTCCTTCGCCGGTACGCAATAGTTCTTTTACCATTGCCCCGCCCAACGTTGCGCCGGTGCAAAGCGCTCCTAAACCTACTCCTGTTGTGATTGCTGCCCCTCAGCCGAGTGATTCGCTGGAGAAACTCTGGGAGAAGGGGATTATCGCCACCGTCGATGCCAAGCTTTCCCAGATGGAGGCGCTGAAGCGGGAAGTGGATAGTGTGATCGATTCCAAGATCGCGCAAAAGACGAGCATGCAAGAGAAGAAGATCGAGATCCTCTTCGAGTCCCAGCGCGATCTCACGCTGGCGAAGGTGGATGCGGAAATGGGCGCGAAAGTCAAACAGATCGATGATGCGCTCTCGCAAAAGATCGAGGAGATCAAGCGCCTTAACCTGGCAACGCAAGAGGATCTGCAGCGCATCAAGGGGCAGCGTTTCATCATGACGGATCTGATGTCCGATCTCACGACGAAAACGGCGGGACTCGATCAGTTCCGGCGTACATTGAGTGATGATGTCGCACGCAAGCTGGATCAGATGCAGACGCAAGTGAATGAGTTGTTGCAGTCCTCGGAGTCGCGCTTGTCCCAAGCGGAGATGAAGGCCACGCAGACGTTGCAGTTAGAGGAAAAGATCGCCGCAGGGTTGGCGCAGCAGGTGGAGCAGCAGGCCAATCAGATCCTCGAGTCCCGCGTGAAGGACTTGCGTGCGCAGCTGCAGGATGAGATGTCGGAGTTGCGCAAGCTGGAAATGCAGCTCTCTCCCGAGCAGGTGCAACAGCGCATTGCCGAGATGAATAAGAGCATCGACGAACAGATCGCCCGCGTGCAGTCCCAGTTCTCCTCGAAGGAGATGGAAGCGCGCATCGCGAAGGTCATGGAGCAGAAGCAGCGTACCATTCTGCAGTATCTCGATGCGGAAGTGGAGAAGATGAAGGCCGACATGGAATCAAAGGCCAAGAGCGTGCAGGAGATCGTGAGCGAGCTGAATAGCGCACGCGCTTCCTTGGAGGAGTTTGCGCAGCAGCAGCGGAAGACGATTGACGAGTATAATCGTGAGTCCGGCCAATCGCTCGAGACGCGTATCGCGCAGATCAATCAAGTGGTAGAGAGCAAGATCGAGGGCTATATCGATTCGAAGGAACGCGAGATCATGGCGGAGGTGAACCAGCAGTTGCCTCAGATCCAGGCGATGAAATCGGAGCTGCTGGAACGCCAACAGAATTTGGCGCGCTTGGTCGCGGACGCGGAAGGGGTGAAAGAGGGCTTGGATGCGTTGGTGCAGAAGAAGTTGCAGTTCATCGATTCCACGATCGACAACAAGATGGCGGCGCTCATCAATGCCAAAGAGAAGGAATTGAATGCGCGCGTGAAGGAGGGAATGGACGATCTCTCGCGCATGCGCAGCGAGATGACGCAGAAGTCGATCGAGGTGCAGGCGTTGAAGGACAACATGGATATCTTCAAGGATCAATTCCTCTCCACGCTCAAGCAGGCGAATATAGAGCGCCAGGACGAGACGAAGGTTTTCCGGCAGCGCATGACGGAGTTCGATGCCAAGGCGGATGCCAAGATCAATCTGGTCGATTCGCGCTTGGCGAAGTTGGATGAGATCATTCAACAGCTGGCGCAAACAATTCAACAGATGCAGTCGTCCGCGAAACCGCCTCTTCCGGCTTCAAAAAAATAAGTACTTTCTAGTCCGTACACACTACGTTGACTTCTCCATCCGAACCGCCATCACAGGCGCACAGCCATCCTTTGGGTTGGTTCCCGTTGAGTTCGGGGGTGTTCTGCGTGATATTCTTTCCCTGGCAATCGCACCCGCCCGAAATGGCTGTCCCGGCTCCGCAGCTGGCTTGTCCGTTTCCAGCGAATGTGGATGTATTCACGCTCACGACAACGCGTTGTGTCACGTCGACGATTCCATCTCCATCCGCATCGACGCTGGCTCCGCTAGTGGGAGTGGTTTGGATTTGTTGGAGGGGGTGGTTGGGCGCGCTCGCGCTGAATGCGCCGGCTTGTCCGAATGCGTTTCCGATGATGAAGCTCATCGCCAGTAAGACAATCAGGATAACCACTGCGTGCTGGGTTTGCATGCTGGAAAGGATGGAGCGGCAGAATATAAGTATAGGCCCGGGCAGAGCCGAAGCATGTTTGAGAAACATGCGCCAAAGGCCAGGTACCGTCGCGTGGCGCGGTACCTGAATACCGCACCAGGACCTTTTTAGAAAAGGTTCATCAAAATCGAGCGGCCGGCGATTTCCGGCCGCCGGAACTGAGTAGGCCCGGGCAGAGTCGAACTGCCCCCTCCACCATGTCAAGGTGGCATCCTAGCCGATAGACAACGGGCCCAGGAACTGCGATGTGATGACTATTTCACCAAAGAAAACGCATTTAATGCCATTCCCTTTCGTGGGGGTGGTTCATTCCGTGTACATGGGCAGTCCGCTCGTTTGGGGGCTTTTCGCCATGGCGTTGATCTGCTCGGGTGAAAGCAATTGGGGCAGTTTTCCCACTCCCTTGATGCGTGACTCGAATACGCAGGCCTGGCAAGTCGCCTGAGACGTTAGATCCCCGCACACCTGGCAGGGTTGGAACTTTCCTTGCGCGGGGATGTTTTGGAGGTGGGGTTTGAGGTTCAAGAAGGAGCGGATGATGCCGTTTTTGGTTCCGGGTTTCTTGGCTTCCATCATGTCCACCATCATGCGATAGATATTGCGGTCCGCGCCGTGCGAGAAGGGACAGCACCTGTCGTTGTAGTGGGGGTAATTCTTGAGTTGCGCGAACAATTCGACTTCTTCTTCGGGAGAAGTGTAGAGCGGCTTGACGCGCGGCACGAATCCGGGGATGCGTTCCATCTGGATGCGGGGGCCCAAGCGTGCGAGTCGTTCGAGGTTGTCGGTGAAGAAGTTCATGCAAATGCTCTGGACCTCGTCGTCGAGATTGTGCCCCGTCACGAGTTTGTCCGCTCCCATTTCGAGTGCGGCTTGGTTGATGTATTTTCTCCGGAATACGCCGCAGAAGGTACAGGAATTTTCTTTCCATCCCTGCATGTGCGTCTTCTGCACGATTTCTTGCATGGAGTTGCCTATTTCTTTTTCGTATTTGATGATTTTGTAATCGATGTCGAGGGCTTTGTAATTCTTCAGCGCTTCGTCGATGGCTTTGTTGCGGTATCCATCGATGCCTTCGTCGATCGAAATGCCCACGATCTCGTGGCGTGGCATGATTCGGCGGATGAGGTTCAATGCCACCACGGAGTCTTTTCCTCCCGAAACGGCGATGGCGATCTTCTCTCCTTCTTCGAAGAACTCGTGGATGCGCGTGATGTTGCGCACGCGCTTCTCGAAAAAGTACTCGAAGTGCTCCTGGCAGAAGTGGTGCGGCCCGTAGGGGAGGCTGATGATGGCTTCTTTGGTGCAGCGCTGGCAGTCCATCAGAGAAAGGGGCCAAATTAGCCTTTTAATGGGTCCTCGTTCCTCGTGGGTGTGTCAGCGCGCGCTGTGGAGCCTCCATTTAAAAGCGTTTCCGAGGCGTTTTGGTGGTATTGAGGCCTTTTTATGTCCATGAAGAACGCCACCCAGCAAACCATTTTCAACCAGATTTCAGGCAAGACCGTTGACGGAGTCGATTATTCCAAGCTCAACCGCGAGCGCTTGATGGATTTCCGCCGCGAGCCTCAGGCTGTCGTGGCATTGGATGGTCCGACGAACATTCGCCGCGCGAAGTCGTTGGGTTACAAGGCCAAGCAAGGCATTACCGTTGCCCGCGTCAGGATCCGCCGCGGTGGTGGGTTGGTTTTGCGCCCGAACCGTGCCAGAAAGCCTAAGCGTATGGGTGTGAACAAGATCACGCGCAAGAAAGGCATCCAGGCCATGGCCGAAGAACGCGCGAATAAGCGCTTCCCCAACATGGAAGTGTTGAACTCCTACCTCGTTGGACACGACGGGAAGAACAAGTACTTCGAAGTGATTTTGGTGGATCCCAAGCACCCTTCCATTTTGGCTGACAAGAACTTGAACTGGATCGCTTCCAATAAGCACCACGGCCGCGTCTTCAAAGGAAAGACCTCTGCAGGACAACGCTCCCGCGGATTGCACAATCCTGCCGGCGCACGCGGAACGGAAAAGATCCGCCCTTCATTGCGCGCGCACAACAGAAAAGGAAAGTAAGCGTTTACTTTCCTGCACTTTTTTATTTTCTCGATTACTCCTACGTGCATGCCTGAAGTTCCCCCGAGCAAGCTAGAAGGAGAAGCGCTCCTGCGCCACTTATTGGAATGGGGACGCGCCACGCGCGGGAAAGGGAATCTCATCTTTTTGACGCCCAGCGGAATCAAGTTCTCCAAGCAGAATCCGCATGCGCGTTCTGTAGTAGAGTCGCACAACCGCCCAATCCTCTTGCACTTGGTGGGGCGTTGGGTGGATGCGGGATTATTGCATTTCTCCAATGGCAAATACCATTTCACCGAGCGCGCGATGCACGAGTTTCCTTTGAAGCGGAAGGCTTCTTTTTCTGAAGCGCAAGTCCTCGAGCGCATCCGTGCATTCTCCAAACCTGCTTCCATGCGCCCGCGCAAGCGCAAGTAATTTAATGCGCATTTCGCTTCCTAGGGAGTATGGCTACCGAATCCGATGACTCCCAGTTCAACTTTAATCTATTGATTTACAAGGGATATGTGAAACAGAAGGATGGTCGCTGGATTCTCACGCCTAATGGAGAGGCATTCCTGAAAAGCAATCCCTGGCATCGCCCCACGACTCATGGATTTCTCCACGAGCAGAATGCTAGGCTCATTGCGGATGCCCGACAATTAAGAGACATTTTGGCCATGGCCAAGAGGCAGAAAACGAAGGCTAAACCCACTGGGTGGATGCCGTCCAAACCTCCTGCCACTCCCAAAAAGCGTCGCCGTCCAGCGCATTGAGCCGCAAGGGAAAGTAATAAACCCTCTGCGCGCATTCCTTGGGTATGCCTCCTGTGATATTGGATTTGGTATTCGCCTCTGCGCTTCCCGTGGAAAGCATTTCTCCCACGTCGCTCGGGATCCTTTTCCCTTCCGCGAAGGAGGCGCAATCGCATGCGCTTTCTTTTTCGGATCATCTTCCCGTCGTCTTTCTCCCGCATTTGGATAAGGGAGAATTGCAGCGCTGCGCGAGCGCAAAGGTTCCCGCGCTAATTGAGGTGCATTCCATGCAAGGGGCATTCGATGCCCTGAAATTGTCCGGGGTGAAATTCGTTCTCGTGAATCCCTTGCGCAACAAGGCCACGATTGATGTGGCGTGGATGTCGGTGGCGAAGCAGCGTGGGTTGCAGGTGGTATTTGCGCTGCACGATGTGCAGGAATCATTGCGCCTGCAGAAATCCCGTGCGTTAGAGGAATTCCAGAAGCTCGCGCGCCTCTTGGTGCACTATGAGATTCCATATTTCATTGCCAGCTTCGCTCGCTCTTCCTCTGAAAGCATAGGAGAAGAAGCATCTGCGGCGCTGCGCGCTTATTTGGAGCAGGAAAAATTATTGCATCGTATCCAACTCGATTTCGAATCGCAGGAAAATGCCGAATTCTTGGATGAGAATGAAACGGGCACGGATGCGGAAGAGGGAGTGTTCTAGCATGTCTTTTCCCGCTTCTAATTCCGCTATTCCGCGCAAGAATGCCAAAAAGAATCTCGCAACGGTTCCGCTCTCGCTGCGCGGGAAGAAGCGCTACATCCTTTTCGCCTTGAACGTGGAAGGGGTTTCGGATATTGCTCCTTCGCGCGTGGAGCAAGCCGTGCATGCGCACCTCGTGCAGTGCTATGGCATCGTGGGCATGCCCTTCATGCGCTTCCGTTTCATCCACTACGATTCCTCGCGCGGTCGGGGAGTGGTGCGGTGCGCGCATTATGCGAAGGACGCCATCATTGCTGCACTGGTATTGTTTTCTCAATTCGAAGGGAAGCCCGCGACGCTGCGCACCTTGCAAACGAGTGGTACGATTAAAACGCTGAAGGAATCATTTACTAGCAATGGCTCCAAGTAGTGTTTCAGATAAAGTGCTCATTCCGGATGTGCCTTACTATATGATGCCCCAGGACGACCCGGGACATTGCTATCAAGTTTCCATGAAAGTCGTGCTTGAATATTTTCTGCATAAGCAGTTTCCCCTAGAGGAACTTGACCGTCTTACCGGAAGAAAAGGAGATTTTTGGACCTGGGGCGCGCAGGTCGTGAGTGCGCTTGATGAACTTGGTTTGCGGGTGAAATATTATTCGAGTGCGGATATCGCTCCATTCATGGAGGGCGCCGATTACATGCGGCGTGCGTATCCGAATGCGGCAGAAAAAGCCATTAGCAAAACGGACATGCCTGTCATGATCCGGGCCACAAAGAATGTGGTGGGCAGTGGGTTGTTTGAGATCCGAAAGCTTTCCACTAGTGATATCTGCGATCACCTCCGCCAGGGGAATTTGGTGATTGTCAATCTGGACCTGAATGTGCTCTATCGCAAACCTGGCGCATATGGGGGGCATTCGATCGTAGTGGTAGGATATGATGCGGATGCGATGTATGTGCATGAGTCCAATTTCTACTACCAGTCCCCCTACAAAAGAGTCCTCAAGGCCGATTTCGAGGCCGCGCGCGCAGCCGAGGGGATTGACTTTGATGTGATTGTGGTGTATGGCCCCCGTGCGACATAAGCCGTTCGTTGCCTAAGCCAAACGCCCTTTTTTTAAAGGAGACGAGTGTTCTTTCTTTTATATTAGGCCGTGATGTGTAGTTAGTGTTCAAAGGGTTCTAGAGGGAAGTGATCTATCATGTATCCAGGGCAATCCGCAAAAAGTCAAGCGTATGACCGTTCCGCCACGATGTTTTCGCCGGACGGGCGTCTCTATCAGGTGGAGTACGCTTCCAAGATCGTTTCTCAAGGAACAACGGGCGCTGCCATGGTCTACAAGAATGGCGTCGTTTTCGGTGCGGACAAGAAAGTATCTTCCAAGTTGATCTTGCCGGAATCGATCGAAAAATTGTTTAAAGTGGACGATCACATCGCAGCTGTCTCCGCAGGATTAGTCGGGGATGCCCGTCGCTTGATTGAGGGTGCGCGTGCGAAGGCACAGGAAAACATCATGTACTATGATGAGCCCATCCACATCGAAACATTAGCAAAAGACGTCTCTTCGCAGAAGCAAGTCTTTACGCAATACGCGGGAATGCGCCCTTATGGAGTGGCATTCATCATCGGCGGCGTCGATGAGACGGGTCCGCGCATTTTCGAGACGGAGCCTTCCGGCGCGCTCGCGGAATATATGGCCGTTGCGGTTGGTGCGGGAAGAAAAGAGGCCATGGAGCATTTCGAGAAGAACTACAGCAATGGCATGACGCTCGAGGCGGCGGTGAAATTGGTCTTTGCGGGATTGGAATCCTCCCAACCTAAGGGCACCAAACTCAGCTTGGATCGTTTGGATTTTGGATATGTGGATGCCCAGAAGGGATTCATCCGCATGAGCAAGAATGATCTGAAGTCCATGTTGGGCGGAAAGGATTCTTCCAAGTCCAGCGCTACGAATGATGCGTAAATGCATGTCGACTCCCACGCGTACGTCAATACCTGCTCCCATGCGGACACTGAAGATGGAATGAACATATTATGGTGAAACTCGAAGAAGCCGTGATCGCACGCTACACGCATGCAGGCCATCATTTCGAATTGCTCGTGGATCCGGATTTGGCGTTGAAGATGAAGAAGGGTCAGAGCGTCTCGTTGGATGACCTCCTCGCGGTCGAGACCATTTTTGTGGATGCCCATAAAGGAAAGGAGCAGTCCGAGTCCTTGGTGAAAGAGGTTTTCGGGACCACTGACATCCGGGAGATCGCTCCCAAGATCGTCAAGGAAGGCGAGGTCCAGCTCACCACGGAACAACGCAAGGTCTTGCGCGAGCAGAAGTGGAAGGAATTGGTCGCGTTCATCGCCCGCAATGCGGTGAATCCCCAAACCAATGCGCCGCATCCCCCTCAACGGATCGAGAATGCCTTGAATGAGGCCAAGGTCCACGTGGACGAGTTCAAGGATGTCGTGGAGCAGGTGAATGAGATCCTGCCCAAAATAAGGCGTTTAATCCCCATTTCGATGGAAAAGAGCCTCGTTGCCTTTAGAATCCCGCCCGTGTTCGTGGCAAAGGCATTAAATATCTTGCATGCCTATGATATGAAGAAGCAAGAATGGCAGAACGACGGCAGCTTGATTGCGGTCGTGGAAATCGCCGCGGGCATGCGGCAGGAACTATTCGATAAGTTGAATGGTATTTCGAAAGGCGAGATCGCCTCCAAACTCCTGGATAAACCCCTCTAAGTGAAGGAACAACGCATGCACTTCGCCCCCTCCATGAACGATATCTTCCGCGCCCCCAAGATGGCCGATAATCAAACCCATTCCGCTCTCCCAGTAATGAAGGACAACGCATACTTCCAAGCACTTGGCTGGATCAACAACAAGATGAGCGCAACACCAATACGCGCATGAAAAAGGATAGGAGATGAACCTGCGATGAGTCGAGAAATCGTAATCCCCGGCGAACACGTCGGAAGCAATCCCCACGCGATGGGGCAGAATGTCTATGCCATGGATGGCCAAGTCTATTCCGCCGTCATGGGAATCAAGAACGAACGCGAAAACGAGATTTCAGTTGTTCCACTGAATGGGCGTTATCTCCCCATGGAGAACGATACGTTGGTCGGAATCGTCAAGAGCGAAAAGTTTTCGGGATACGAAGTGGAAATCAATTCCTTCTACACCAGCTACGTCAGCAAAAAGGAATTGCGCGATCCCCTGAAAGTAGGCACGATTGTTACATGCAAGGTCATGAAAGTGAATGAACTGAATGAAGCCGACATCGGTTTCGTCCGCCAGCTCGGAGAAGGCGAGATCGTCATGGTCACGCCCTCCCGTGTTCCCCGCATCATCGGGAAGAACAATTCGATGTTGAATGTGGTGAAGAATGGCACGGGTGCCAATGTCTTCATCGGCAAGAATGGTTTGGTCCATGTCTCTGGTGGGAATGTGGAATTGGCGAAAGAAGTGTTGTTGCGCATCAATGACAATGCGCACGTGGAAAACCTCACATTGGACACGCAGAAGTATCTCGCCGTCAAGACAGGCGGGGGAATGCCTTCTTCTGAAGGGAGCGGCATGGACGATCACGCGGCCGAGCATCAAGGCGGCTACCGCGACAACTATGGTTCCCGCGGCGGGTATGGCGGCGGTCAACGCGGTGGCTTCGGTGGAGGCAATCGCGGCGGTTACGGCAGCGGTCACGGTGGTGGCTTCGGTGGCGGAAGAGGTGGCGGGGGATTCCGTCCACGCAATAACTTCCGCGGCGGAGGCGGTGGCTTCGGCGGTGGAGAACGTAGTGGTTTCAGCGGAGGCGGTCAGCGCTTCGGCAGCAACCGCACGTTCGGGAACGCACGCAATAGCTTTGGGGGTAATCGCTCTTTCGACAATGAGAATGGATTCGGGGAACGCCGGAACTTCTCCAACGACTCCCCAGACCGGTTCCAGCAGCGACCGATGCGCCGTAACTTCGGGAATAACCGCGGCTTCGGGGAGAATCGCCGTTTCAATAACGCCGATGCGCCCGATCAGAACCAGAATGGAGGATTCGATCGCCGCAAACGTTTCCCGCGCGACAATCGCAATAGCGGAAATGACGATCCGGATTTCGAATAAGCCAGTTTCGGCTTCAATGAAAAACAAAAAAATGATATCAAACTTGCAAAGGTGAAATGGAAATGGCTAAAGACAAAGCAAAAACAAAAACGGAAATGAAACCCCAAGTCGAAGGGAAGGAATGGTGGGTCGACAGCAAGGGAAAGCGTATTGATGGACGCAGCGTCACCGACCTCCGCGACATCACGATCAAAGCCGGCGTGCTTCCGAACGCGGACGGCAGCTGTTACTTGGAGTGGGGCCAGAACAAGGTCCTCGTGAGCGTGCACGGTCCCCGCGAGTGCTTGCCCAAGCACCAGGCGAACCCCTACAAGGCCACGGTGCGCTACAACTACCGCATGGCGACATTCTCCGTCACCGAAAGAAAGAACCCCCGCCCCGGTAGGAGAGAAGTGGAAATCTCCAAGGTCTCCGGCGAAGCACTCGAACGCGCGATCTTTTTGGAGAAATTCCCCAATACGGCGATTGATATCTTTGTGGAAGTATTGGATGCCAACGCCGGAACACGCATTGCGTGCCTGACGGCTGCCGCCGTTGCGGTCGCTGATGCAGGCATTCCCATGCGCGATCTCGTGACGGGAATTACCGTTGGGAGAGCGGAGGGAAATGCCATTATCGATTTGAACAAGCACGAAGAGGATGCTCCTGACGCGGTCGATATGGCCGTGGCTTTCTTGCCCAACAGCAAGGAAGTCGTGTTATTGCAGATGGATGGGGAGATGACCTCCAAGGAATTCGAGAACCTCATGGAGATGGCGGCCGACAATGCCTCCAAGGTCTATGAGTTGCAGAAGGCCGCGCTGAAAGAAAGCGTCCTCTCCAAGTCGCCCGAACAGATCCCGGGGATGGATGAAGTCACCGACACCGGCGCTCCACGCATGGAAGCGATGTCCGAGGAGGAGCAGGAGATGCTCAAGCCCCGCGATCCCATGGCATTCCATGGCCACGAGTTTGAAGAGGAAACGAAGATTGAACCCAAGCCTGCCAAAAAGGGGAAGAAGGATCCCAAGAAAGCAGATGAGACCATTGACGAGGACTCGGGAGAGGATTACTCGGACATGGAACGCGATGCCTATGATGGCGGTAAGGAATAAAGGAGAGGGATGATCATACCATGACACAAATCGATATCATGACGGAACTCCGTTCCGCAAAAGTAGTGGAAAGCCTCAAACGCGGTACGCGTTTTGGCGGAAGGAAAGTGGATGAATATCGCGACATCGCGGTGCAGTTCAACATCTCCCAGAATGCCAACGGTTCCGCGCGCATCAAATTGGGCGGCACGGACGTGATTGTGGGGACGAAATTTGAAATCGGCAAACCCTATGAGGATTCTCCCGATGAGGGAAGCATTTCCGTCGGAGCTGAATTGACGCCGCTGGCTTCCCCCAACTTCGAAGTCGGACCTCCACAACCTATGGAAGTGGAATTGGCCCGTGTGGTTGACCGCGCGATCCGCGAGTCGCACTGTGTTGACTTGAAGAGCTTCTGCCTAACAGAAGGCGAAAAATCGTTGACGATGTACATCGATGCCTATGCCATTACGCAAGACGGTAACTTGTTGGACGCCACTTCGATGGCTGCACTGGCCACGCTCAACAACACGCGCCTTCCCAAAATCGAAGATGGCAAGATGATCCACGGCGAATTCGATGGAAAGTTGAAGCTGAAGAACCAGCCCTTGTTGGCGACGTTCGCCAAGGTTGGGGGAACGCTCTTGTTGGATCCCGACCTGAGCGAGGAGACGGCCATGCATTCCCGCTTTTCTTTCGGGAGCACGGAAGACGGCACGCTCGTAGCCTTCCAGAAAGGCGGCAGCGGTGGGATGACCATGGAAGAGATTTCCCGCGCCATCGAGATCGGCTTGAAGGTCACGAAAGAGAACAGGAAGAAGTTGAAGGAGTGATTTCAAATGGGTGTCCGCGACGCCCATTTCCTTAACTTAATAATTTTGCAATTTGTTGTTGGATAGAGTGGTGTGTTTTAACGTTTATTTTTCCATATTTTTTGACTGCCATTTTTGATTGCAGCAGATAGATTTTGTCGCACTTGATGCGGCTGGGCAGTGGAAGCTTTCCTTCTTCCATATGCTCATCCGTGAGGGGTAATGAATATGGTTCGTCTTTTGGTACTGATGTGACGCCAACGACGAGAATATCTTGTGTGTGCTTGTTGTACTCATTGTTGGACAAAACGATTGCCGGGCGGACTTTTTTACTGTCAAGATTGGTGAAGGGAACAGGGATCAGCACGAGGTCGCGTTGGTTATACATTGTTCCACACCTCATCAACTTCATTGTCCCAAAATCCGAGCGTCTGACTACTTGCCGCGAGCAAATCGGAAAAATCATCTTTCAAACGTTTCTTTGTCTGTGTGCTTTTTTCGATAAGCAATTTTCCATTTTCATACGCCACTAACACATGGTCTCCTTTCTTGAGCTTCATTTTTTCACGAATGGGTTTAGGTATGACAAATTGCCCTTTTTCGCTAATGGTGGCGGTTATGACTTCATCCATACAGGAAGTAAGCTTAATCTTACTTAAATAGTTATGGGGGTGGCGCCGCCATAATGGAGTGGAGCCCCTAAAAGGTGCCTTTTTAATCGTTTCCGAGGCTTTTTTGTCTTATTACGCCCTTTTTGAGGATTGAATCGTATGACCACCCGCAAAGCCGTCCACACTCGCCGCTATGGCGCCCGCTATGGTGTTTCTGTTAAACAACGCGTTGAAGATGTCGAAGTCAAGCAGCGCAAGAAGCACGTTTGCCCCAAGTGCGGCTTTCAGAAAGTGAAGCGCATTTCGGTTGGAATCTTTGCCTGTACGAAGTGCAAGCACACCTATGCGGGTGGGGCTTATTACCCTCAGACCATGACGGGCAGCATCATCGCAAAAATGGTGAATCAGCGCTCCTTCCTTGCGAATGCAGCGCAGTTGGCTTCATTGGAAGAATCCCGCCACGAGAAGTCCTATTTGAAGAAGGAAAAGAAGAGCGATGAAGAACGCATCGACGACATGGTCGCTTCTCCTTCCAATGAAGAGGAATCCGCGTAAGCGCGTGGGAGTGAATGGATATGGCCTACAAATGCGGTCGTTGCCAGCAGGAATTCGATGCCCTTCCGGTAGGATTGGTCCGCTGTCCCAATTGTGCACACAAGATCTTCTATAAGGTCCGCGCGCCCATCGGAAAGAAGCTCATTGCACGTTAAGGAAATGGCGCCCATGCCTTCCCTTTCTTTTTCAAGATCCTTTTCTTCTGCTTCGAAGGCAAGGGCGGTCTATGAATCGCTTTCCTTGGAAACCGGCAAATCCTTCGAAAAGCGCTCCAAAACCACGCTTTCCCTTAAAAATACTCAGCTGCGGGTTTCTATTATCGCCGATGATGCGCATGCATGTGAGGTCAGTAGGGCTTCGTATGCCAAGCTCATCGATTACTTGGATAACCTCGAAACACCAGGAGCATGATACCCATGGAACACGAAATTCAGCAACAAATCATCGAATTCGAGAAGCAGCGCAATCTATTGATGTCCTTGGGTCAGCAGAAGCAGCAGATGCAAGTGGCCGTTTCCACTTCCAGCAAGGCCTTGGAAGAATTGGACAAGTCCAAAGAGAACAGCGTCTACGTCGCCATCGGCAACATCCTCATCCAGAAGGACAAGAAAGATGTCCAGAAAGAATTGAAGGACCAGAAGGAAACCGCTGAGTTGCGCTTGAAGACGGTGGAGAAGCAGGAAGAGAATACCCTCGAAAAGCTCACGGCGTTGAAGAGCAAGCTCGAAGCGGCCGCTGAAAAGGCCCAGTCCGCTGCGATGGACAAGTCCGGCGACAAGACGACGGTTGCTTCGACCAAGAAGCAATAATTGGCCGTTTTCGTCCGGCCGCCCCGAGAACAGGTATTGCTGCGCAATCCCTGATTTGCTTAATCTTTGTATAAAGGTTGTCGTGGCATCTCATTGTTTTTCAATTCCTGTTTCTTTCTGGGTAGCATTTTATTCTCGTTCTTTGAATTCCTTGCATGCCAATGGAAATCAGTGCTTTTGCTCCGCGTTTTCGGGCTTCCATCAAAGGCAAGAAAGTCCTATGCCTTACGCACGCGCACCCTGATTTGGACACGCTGGCGAGTTGCCGTGTGCTGGCGAATATGCTCCCAAAGATGGGTGCGGCGCAGGCGACATTCGGTATTCCCGAGAAGCCATTGTTGAAATTCCAGGCCTTGCTGGATTCCTTTTCATTACAACCTCAAGTGATTTCCACGCTGGCAGGGTTTGATGTGGTGGTATGCGTGGATTTCCGTTCGCCATTGCAGGCGGGAAACCTGGATTATGCGTTGAGGCAATTCGCCGGAAAGCGCATCCTGTTCGATCATCACTCGCCTTCGGCGCATGAGTTTCCTTCTACTAACACGGAGACATTCATCCTTCCCACCCAAGCCGCGACCACGCAGATGGTGGCGTTGCTCGCCGAGGAGTGGGATTATTCCTTTTCTCCCGCGGAAGCGGAACTCCTCGCGACCGCGATCATTTCGGATTCCGCGCGCTTTGCGGTGGCGAACGAGGAAACGTTTCGCTTGATGCATGCCCTTCAACAACAGAGCCAGCGGTCCTATGATGCATTATTGCTGAAGGCGTTTCCCGCGCATGGTTTGCCCGAGCGCTTGGCGACGATTCAGGGGATGCAGGCTCCTTCTCTCTACTCGGCGGGATCTTTTCTAATGGCGACCGCGCGCGCCCCGTATGCTTCTACGCTTGCCGCGAATGCGTTGGTCCAGTTGGGGGCGGATATCGGTATCGGTCTCTTCCGCTCGCGCGAATTCGTCACGGCTTCGATCCGCGTGAGCACGCGTGGGCATACGCTATTGGGTTTTGATGCCATGCAGGTGCTGCTTCCGCTCGCAAAAGCCAACGGCGGTGTATGCGGCGGTCACGCGACGGCGGCGCAGATTACGTTTCCGGGCTATGTGAGCGAGAACGTTCTCGAGGACACGTGCAAGCGCGAGCTATTGGTGGCGGTGCGCAAAATAGAGAAGCGTGCGCAGTTGAAGAAACACTAACGCGCGCAAGGACTATTGCACATACACCACGTGCTTTCCTTTCTTTATCTTGTGGCGCTTGGCTTTTTTGAGCAGGTAGTGGATGGTCGATTTGGGCACGCCGGTTTTAGCGGCGATTTGGCGCATGGACAAGAAGTCTTTTTTCAGGTCGGCGATCTCCTTTATTTTCTGCAAGTCCAGATTGAGCGCGCGTCCGGCGCGATGGGCATGGACGAGTTGGATCCCTTTTTTTTGGATCATCTCTTTTGTTTTGGCGAGTAATCTTTTTTGCACTGAAGTGGAAGCAGATATGCTGGTGAGTCCGCTGCAATGCGTGAGGATTTCTTTCATTTTCTTGCCTGAAATGGGTCGGACCAAATGGACTTGCTCGAGCTCGCGTGGGATGGATGCGATGGGCGTCTTTTCGCGGATGGCAAAATACATGGGTT
Organism: Candidatus Iainarchaeum sp.; assembly: GCA_016699555.1. Classification (GTDB taxonomy): domain Archaea; phylum Iainarchaeota; class Iainarchaeia; order Iainarchaeales; family VGJJ01; genus VGJJ01. The sequence continues at coordinate 959,411 of CP064981.1, read as the reverse complement.
TTTCTCCTACTTATTTCAGGATTCAATGAGCCTTTATATAGTTGGTTTTCACGTTGGTACTATCAAGGGCAAATGCCTTCGATGAGGTGAAAATAATGCAACGAACATTGACAGCGGTCGCCGCTCTCATGCTGTGCCTTCTTTTTTTGGGTAGCATGGTGGTAGCCGATCAGCAAACAGTGCTTTTTGATGGGAGCGACGATAGCGCATCGGACTCCTCCACTAGCGGTTCATCCAACACGCTTTTGCGTACGCGCTTGACGAGTGCGTTGGGGGCCAGCGCGATCACGGACGCCGAGCGCATGAAGATCAAGGAAAAATTCATGACGCAGGGAAAGATGGTCCGCGATGAATTGGGTATTGGCGAGGATGAGCTCTCCGATATAGATGCAGCCGTTCTGGCGAGTCTGGGCATTTCCATCGATCGCTTGCGCCAGTTCAAGAGCAGCGATGATGTGAAGAAGTTCGTGATGATGATCAAGGAAAAGAATGCTAATCTGATCATGCGCATCGAGAAAGAAAAAGAACACGATGCGGACTTAGCAGCTGTGCAAGCGGAGAAGAAAGCCATCCGCGAAGCGGCCAATCAGCGCGAGAAATTGAAGAAACTCGGCGAGTTGTTGCGCAAGATCGCAAAGGATCGCTTGGGCAATGCGGCTGCCGAGGCGCGTATTCAGGCGCAATTGGATCGTATCAAGCCTGAAGTTTCAACGGTGATCATTTCCGATATCGAAGCGAAATTGAAGACCGAAATCCATCAGGTGCGCACGGAGCACTTGACCAAGAAAGGGATGGAGGTCTTGGATAAGGCCAACATGCTCCATGAGAAGCTCGACGCGGCCATTGTGAAGCTCGAGGCTTCCTATGATGCCATGGCCGATGGATCCAAGAAAGAAGTCGTCGCCAAGGCCTTGACGCGTCTCCGCGCATTGAGCGATCGCTTTGATGCGCAACTCGAGACGACGCAGGCGGCTTATGAGGCATTCACTGCCAGCGGCGGGAATACGCTTGAGAATGCGAAGATCCTCAACAAGGAAATCGTCGCATTGAAGGTTATTTCCAAGCGCACGATCGATGCGGTTCGCATCACGGCGCATATCCTCTATCGCCTCGAGCACTCGGACGATAGCGCTACCGTGACGCAAGCGGCCGAGATCGAGGTCGAGGATTCCATTGCATCGGTTGATGAACTGGAAGTCGAAGTGGAAGTGGAACAGGAAGTCGTGCTTGATACCTCGACGACTTCGGCCATGGATGTCATGACCACGACCGATCCAACTACGGGAGGCCAGACCGCATGAATAAATCCATTCTATCAATCATTGGAATCGCCATCTTGATGGCGGTAATTCTTTCGGGTTGCGTGAGCAATAACAGCTACACTCCTCCCGCGACGACGGACAACACCGTCGCCGCGCCGGGCGACAATATGCAGCACATGGCTTCGCCGGACGATGAGGCAGCGAATGTCTCGGGCACCAGCGGTGTCTCGGACGCCGAGTTGAATGAACTGGATGCGATCGCGCAGGATCTGGATGCCTCTGCGACCGAAATCCAGGAGTCGAACATCTAACCCACCGTGTTTCGACCGGTGGCGCCGAGAACGAGGAATTGCAATGGCAATTCCTCCTTGGATGAACCCTTCTAAAGGGTTCGAGAACAGGTATTGCGTTGCAATACCTGATTTCTTCTTTTTTTCCCTATTTTGGCATGCCAAAGATTCTCTTTTTTAAAGTCCAATTTTTTGACTAAGACATAATGGACTCTCAGAAGCTCAAGGCCTTACATTTGGGCATGCCAGAAAAAGCGGGTTTAGCCGCGGCCACGGCTCCGGCGCAAGGGCTTTCTCCCTTCGAGCTCGAAATCGCCCAAATCGTCCACCAGCGCTGGCCTACGTCAGCATTGGAGATTGCGGAATTCCTCGGTCATACGATTGCCACGCGCGAGCATAAGCGCACGCTCTCGTCGCGCCTGTCGTATCATCTCAAGAAACTCGTGCACAAACAAGTGCTCATGAGCAAGCGCATCGGGAACGCGCTGATGGTGTGGCCCTATGAGGTGGAGAAGTTCCGCCTCATGCACGAGCTGTTCCCTCATTCTCCGCGCCCCGCCGAACCTTCTCCAACTGAATCGCAAGCGCGTCCCCCGGAAGGTGTTCACTAGTGGTTCTCAACAATTTCTTGGACCGTTTCATCTTTACCTCGCAGCTGCGCTTCAAGGACTTCAATTTCTTCTTGATGGATATTCCGTTTGTGATTGTGCCGGTGGATATCCTCCTGGGCTTGGGCACGATGGATAAGCCGGACATCAACAAGGCGATCTATTATGGGTTCAAGCACTCGGCGCTGGTGAATCTGATGCCCAAATTCAAGGTGGAAGGCAACAAGCAGAAGTTCCTCGACCTGGCGCAGAACTTCTTCGCGGCTTCGGGTTGGGGTGTCTGCAAGAACTTGGAATTGGATGAGACGAACAAGCGCGCGCTCGTGACGCTTTCCTATTCTCCGCTCGCGCGCTCGTTGCAGGGGAAGGTGCAGCATCCGAGCGATCATTATTTCCGCGGGGTATTGGCGGCGGTATTTTGCGAGTATTTCGGGGAAAACGTGGAAGTGGTGGAGAGTAATTGCCGTGCGCTCTCGCAGACGGACTGCACGTTCATCATCAAACCCCTGCATGAGTTCGATTTCACCAAGGAAGAGACGCAGCGCCAGCTCTCATTGGAACAGGTGCCGGCGGTGTTGTATTAGTTATTTGCTGCGGTGCAATAAGTAATCGGCCAGCGCATCGAGGAATTGCATCCACTCCTTATCGAATGCGGGTTTGGCCTTGCGCAGGGCGGCTTTGCCTTTGGCGATATTCTCCTCTGCTATCTTTTGGGCGTTTGTTACGATGTTCTTTTCCTTGAATAATTGCATGATTTCGTTTAGTTCTTTTTCGCCAATCTTTTCATTTCCAAGCGCATGCTCGACTTTCTTCCATTCCTTTTCGTTGAGGGTTTTCTTGGCTTCGATGACGAGGATGGTGTTCTTTCCCTTGCGGATGTCACTTCCGAGCGGTCTTCCTTTTTCTGCGCCGGGAGTAATATCCAAAATATCGTCTTGGATCTGGAAGCAAGTAGCTGCATGCAGGGCGTATTCTTCCAATGCTTTCAATTGGGATTCGGTTGCCCCGCCTAATGCAGCTCCGAGTTTGAGTGACCCCCCTAATAGGGTGCCGGTCTTGAGGTAGGCCATATTGAGGTAGTTTTCCTCGGAGACGAGGGGTTTGTACTCGTAATATACATCAAGCATCTGTCCTAAATTCAACTGGCGATAGGTCTTTTCGTAGATCGCAATAGCGTCCACTTTCTGTTCTCCGCTGAATTTGCTTTCGATGATGGTTTGTTCGCCCAAGGAGAGGAGCATGTCCGCGGCGATCACGCTCATGCTGACCGCGAATCGGCTTTTGGCGTTGGAGAAGAGGTAACCGTTGTAGGGGGTCTTGCCGATGTTGGCGTCGAACCATTCTTCAATCGTGGAGTGGGCCGACAAGAAGCCGCGGCGTTCGCGGTCTTCATCCATCATGTCGTCGAGGATCAAGGAGGCGTTGTGCAAGAATTCTACACTGAGACTGGGGAGGGTGATCTTCTCTTCGTCTTTTCCCCCGACCGCAAAGAACCCTGCGATGGCACAGATGCTGCGGAGGCGTTTTCCTTTTCCGGAGACATAATTCTGCATGGCGAAGAAGTTCTCTTCGGCGATGGGGTCTTTGACGGTTATCTCTTTGTGTTTTTTCTCGAAATAGCTCTGTAATGCATTGTCGACCTTTTCACGGTAACGCGTTGTTGTTTCGCCGAAATCCATATGCATTCATTCCATTCCTGTTTGTCTCCTCGTTTGTCACTCCACACTAGATGTCGCGGTTAATAAGGAATTGCGCGAATGCATGGAGTGTTTGCTTGGCCTTGCTTTCGGGCAACACATGCTCGACTTCTTTCCAGCTTTTCTCCATGAGCTCTTTGGCTTTCTTGCGCGCATAGTCCATGCTGCCATATTTTTCGATGAGTGCGATGGCTTCGCGTATGGTCTTTTCATCGGAGGGGTGGCTGTTCAGGATGTCCAGCAGGCGTTTCTTGTCTTTGGCATTGGCGTGCTCAAGCGTGTGCAATACCATGATGGTCCGCTTCCCTTCGTGGATGTCTTCTCCGACGCCCTTGGATTTGGCCATTTCTTCTCCGACTAAATTCAAAATATCATCTTGGATCTGGAATGCAACCCCGACTGTTTCTCCAAACTTTCCAAGTGCTTCCACTTGCTTGTCGCTTCCATTCCCTAAAATGGCTCCGAGTTTCGTCGCCATGCGCGCGAGAATCCCTGTCTTGTACGCGCACATCTGCAAGTATTCATTTTCTTTGACGTCGTATTTTTGTCCGCGGTGCCACAGGATGTCCATTCCCTGTCCGGCGTGCAAGCGGATCATCTCTTGTCCGTACAACTCATAGATTTTGATTTTTTTCTCTGCGGGCATTTTCTTTTCATTCAAGAGCATGGAGAATGGCAAATAATACATGAAGTTGCCGGCGTTGATTGCGATGTCGGTTCCAAATATTTTGTAGGTGCATGGTTTTTCGCGGCGCAGCTCAGAGTTGTCTTCGATGTCGTCGATCATGAGCGTACCATTGTGGATGACTTCGACGAGCGATTGGAATTTGCGTGCTTCTTCTGTATTTCCTCCGACGGCTTCGCAGGCCAACATCATCAAAATGGGTCGCCAGCGCTTTCCGCCGCGATCTAATAGGTCCCAAACCGGGACGGTGAGGGCGCGATGGAGGGAGTCAATGTCATAGCCGAATTGGGGCTTTCCATAGATGAATTCTAGGCTTTTTTGGGTGGTGGTGTGGGGCAATAATTGCTCGATTTCCTTGTCCACTGCCGAGGAGTGTTCCTTGAGATAGGCTTCGATGCTCATTTTTTCATTCCCGGTCATAACTGGAAAACCTCACATAAGGACGAAGCAAGCTTCGTTGATAAACGTTATTAGGCGGAAAAGGGAATAAAAAGGTATGGAAACGCACAGGATTTGCCTTTTAGTTGAAAATTTTCCCTAGGTATAAAATTGAGTCGGTCGAATAGCTGGAGCATGTTGGCAGCAGCATCTTCAAAACAGAAATTCCCAACGTGGATTTTGATTATACCATTAATGGTTCTCGGAATCGGTTTGCTAGGGCTCAACAACGTGCAAGGTGAAGATTTCATTCTTCATGAGGGTTTTCACGCCAATCTCAGCGATTCTTCTGGAAATGCCAAGAATTTTACTTATTACAATATCCAATATGGGAAAAGTGATACCGAAATAGTTCCCTTCCTGGATACGATCGTGAAAATAGATGATGTGGTTCTACACCCTGCAGGAGAAAGTTATTTCAATTTTCATCCAACCACTAATGAAAAAGAACCGGCTCCTCGGAAACAGGCATTGACGCGTTATGAGGAAAATGTTGAAATTCTATTTCAATTCGATGAATCGGGCAATATCGATTTCTCAAAATCAAGTATGGCCACAGTTCCTGAAAAGTATTCGGAAGGAATTGATGTGGAAGATGGAAAGAGAACGATTGTATGCTACGATACTGCAAGCGCGGATATTAGTAAGACTCAATTATGTGACTACTATCAGTTCAATTCCTATGAGTTCGTTTCGGAAGTGAGGGAAGAGGATATTGAAATTGCTCGCGAGCGTTTTAGTCATTTTAACGAACCCAAGAAAGGATTGCCATCCTATTTGACGGACGGTTCCGAGTATATTGATAGGACAGACGTCGTTGAAGGCGCCGTAATTCCACGTCCCACAATTGATAGTTTGGACATCCCTGAGCAGTGGCGTCCCCAGATAAAAGAAAAAGAACTCGGACAGCTCCCGGTAGATGCGAATCAAGAAGTGAGTGAGGTGGTGCCGCCCTCGGATGAGGGTAAAGTGGTGGAGGCAGATATCGTAGTGGAAGAAAAACCACTTGAATCGGTCTCGACGGACGCTAATTTTGCTCCGTTGAAGCCCCGAAATTTTCCTCTTTTTTTTACCCCTGAACGGAAAATCGAATTACAAGCCACTTCAACGGTTTTTAGTGAAGGATTCGAAGGCAGTAATTTTCCTAGCAACTGGTCACGGGGAGACGCTGATTCGACCAGCGGAGCTGATTATTGGGATATCAACAGCTCTGTTGCGCATAACGGTTCGAAAAGCGCTTGGTCAGCGCAAGTGGGGTCGCAAGACATCATCGTATACCAGTATGGATTTGAGTCAACGTCTCCGTTAACGAATTGGCTCGTTTATGATTTGGATACAACCGCCCCTCAAGGGCAAGACTATTGGGGTGTCATCAATAACTCATCATTTGCGGACAGCGGGAGCAAATCGGCTTTTTGTGCGGTGAACTATAATGGTTCTACCTCCAATACGGCCAATTATGACAATCGCATGTTGGCGTATTTGGAAAATACGACCGTGTACAACGCCACTAATTGGAGTAACGTAAAAGTCTCTTATCGCGTGAAATATAACACGGAAACGAATGTTGATTTTATTCGTCTGGCGGTGTATGATGCTAATTCAAACACTTGGCAAGTCGTGAACTCGGATACGGGAAGTAGCGGCGGCATTTACGTGACGCGTAATGTGAACATTCCATCCAGTCTCTATACGAGCACGTTTGCAATTGCTTTTGTTTTCACTTCGGATGTTTCTATTACCAATATCGGCGCTTACATCGATAATATCACCATTACTCGCACGGCAAACAATACGGCAGTTGGGAATTATGATAATGATATGGAGTCCTACATGACGACGCCGTCCATTTCTCTCTCATCTATTTTCTCTGAACAACTCAAGTTCTGGGTGAAGTCGCAGGTCGAAACAAGTTTTGATTACTATAAAGTAGAAGCTTCCCCAAATAGCTCTTTTAGTAGTCCAACCCTATTGTTCACTGATGGGCTGGACTATTCCTCCTGGACGCAAAAAATAGTCAACCTTGACACCTTGCCGTTCAATCCCATTTATCTTCGATTCACATTTAGTAGCGACGGTAGTAATCATAATTTTTCAGGCACTTTTATCGATGATATTAGCGTGACTGGAAATAACCTATTGTCAAATGGGTCAGTCTGTTCTTCTTCAAATCAGTGTGTATCCGGTATCTGTAATGCCAATAACTTTTGTGGCCTGGCGAATGGTGCGAGTTGTACTTCGGGTAGTCAGTGCCAAATAAATGTTTGTACGAATAATATCTGCGGCACTGGTGCAGCTGTTGGAGCCAATTGTTCCAACGATTCCGATTGTTCTTCCAACTATTGTTCATTCACATCCTCCTCACAAGCCACTTGTGCGAGCGCGTCTTCGAATCCGGTCTATAATGTCTTTGATTCATGGGATTCGAGCAATAGTGGCGGGAATAGCGTCGATACGGATCATATTGCGTTCGTGAACGAGAGCGTAAAACCTACTATTGTGAATCTCAAGCAGAATACGGATATGCTGTGTTACGACTTTGATTCGGACGGGACATATGATGCGTGCTATTATGATACCGTAAATGGGTGCAATGGCGGGAGTTGTAGTGCCACTTCGTGTAACAATGAGTCCATCCCCAATAGCGTTCCTTCCAACAAGAAATGGGGCTGTGATATTGATAGTTTCAACGGGTGCGTGATTGGGAATGGGTCTATCCCTGCACAAATCTGCAGTGGTGGTTCTTGCAGCGTGAGCACTTCCTCACCCAAAACGGATGAGATGACGGTCAAGGCATTTTATGATTGTGATAACTCCTCGAATGCGCAATCCAGTCAAACGGTTCCAACACCTAATGGTTCTGAAAATGATTATGCGATTGTTTCTCCCAAGTACTATGTGTGTGATTATTCCACGACTCCGGATCCCGGCTATGCGTTCCGAGGAAAAACGGGTAATTTGACTTCGGATTGGGTGGAGGGATTCCTTTACTCGTGTCCCGCGAACAATTCGTGCAGCCCTGCACTCGACGAACAGTCTTCCATAACGGGAAATGCGTCACTCGCAAACCCATGCAAGAAGAATGTGGGTCAGTCGTGTTCGAGCAATAGCGAGTGCCTCTATAATGTGTGTTCTTCGAATACGTGCCAGCAAGGGATGATACTGGATGGTTCACTGCGCGACCAGGCATTTGTTCCCTTGAGTAATACGACGGTGAAATTGTACACGTGTTCGGACTCCCTCGTGGCTACTACTACGACGAATTCCCTGGGAAAATATGCTTTTACCCTTCCTTCCGGCGGGAGTTATCGCACGAAATTCACGACGAGCTGGGGAGAGTATGTGGCTACTCCCACGGGGAGCAATAGTTCCTGTGTTTCCTATCCTTCGGGTTTGAATGCCTGGAATTGGTGGATTAACACTTCGACGACGGTTACTGGAACGGCTGTAACTCCGAGCGGTTTTCCTTCGGTGGGTTTGAACTTTTCATTGAATACGTGCTCGAATTCCCAACTGGATACGGATTCAACCAATTCTCTTGGACAATTTTCCTTGAACGGTCCTGCGGGGTATCAGAAGCTCAAGGTGAGTATCGGAGGAAATTGGGTCGATGTGGCTCCTCCTTCCGGGAACGCGTGTATTCTGAATTATGGAAACGTGGATTATGGGCAATTGGAATTGACGAGCAATTGTTCGCTTTACAACAACACCTGCAATGGGGATAATCGTCTCTATAACTGCCAGGCCAATTCCAATGGGTGTGGTTGTGCGATCCAGCAGTGTCAAGCGGGTTGTACCGAGGGAGCGCCCCAATGTAATGCGGTTGGAACGGGCACGATTCGCGTGACCGCGACGAAGAACAACGATCCCATCGTGAATGCGTCCGTATTCATCAATAACCAAAGCGTGGGAAAGACAAATGGGTTTGGGAAGAAAGAAGTGGCCCGCCCGCATGGGAATTATTCGGTCAAAGTCGTTTGTCCGGGCAGTAGCGGAATCCAAGCCGAGACCACTGCCTACCTCAATGGCAATTCCAAGAATGTCTCATTGACGCCGAACTGCCCCGTGTTGCAGAAAGGGAACTTGAAGGTCTTGGCACGTGACAATCAGGGTTTTCCGGTTGCCAATATTTACGTATTTATCGATGAAGATAATAGTCCCCGCGCAATTACAGATCTTACTGGGATTGGACTGATCGAGGGGTTGGAATACGGGCAGCACGATATTACACTTGCGTTTAAACAAGATGAAAATGCTGCGCCTGTGCAAATAACGACGATTACTACCATTTCCTCTACTTCAACTGATTTGAATCATACTATTATTTTTTCGGGGCAATACGGGTATAGCGCTACAGCGTTTGGAGGAAATGCTGAGCTCATCGCAGTTCCAGTTGCAATCATCAATTTTTTGGTTATTGAGCCTGGCGTGGAATTAGGAAGAGCGGTGGATGAGTATTGTTCTTGCCTCTATCCCGCGACTGCGCAGTTGCCAAAGTTGGGACAGTGTATCGCTGATTTTGCGGTTTGCCCTACTACAAATCTTATTACTGCCAATAATTCACACTGTGTGAACTGGCAATTATCTCACTATGATGCAGGTGGGATTTGCAAGGATAAGTTTATTCCGGCAGCGGGTGGCGTGGCATTAACGGTCGCAGGAGACAAGATTATCGGAGTCGTCGGAAAAGGTGCCGGTCGCTTAGCCGAAACACGAGTTGCAAAAGAAATTGGATCCGTAGTTGGTAACTCTTCGAGCCAAATACTTGCAAAGTTTAACCAAGTACAGGTATTGCAACGTATCGAAAACGTCGGAATAAAGTTTACGTATGGGCAACGAGGGTACATCTCGCCTTTTATTAGTAATAAGATTAGGAAAGCCGTCATAGACCTCGGACTGAATAATGCACAATTGACTGATGACGGGGCGACTGCAGCTTATAATTTTGTCAAAGGTGTTGAAAGCTGGTATGGCCACCCCCCTGCAGTAGCACAAAATCTTGCAAAAAATATTACGATATTTGGCCCCGACAATCCAACTGAGTTATTCAATGCTATTGGAAAATTGCAAGCGGCTGGCAAGAATGTGGGTTTTACAGTAAATGGGGAGCTCGTAACTGTTGCTACAAATAGTAAAGTTGGTAATATAATTCAAAATATAAGTGCAGTTGAAAATAGTGGAAGAATTGGGAACATTCAAGGTGCCACGAGTGAGATTGTTTCTGCTGCAAATAAATACTTTAATGAATTTGTGGAGTTTGTAACTGATGGATTAGGAGATTTGAAATTGACTGGAAATAGGCGAGTTGAAATAAAAGCAAAAGATTTAACTGGGATAAATGATAGAGAATTATTAATTGGGGTAAGGCAGGTGCGTGATGGAGCGGAACAAATGGTTGATATTGTCAATGCAATACCTGCCCCAAGTAACGGAAAACATTTATTTCAATTCCCTACTGTTGCCCCAGATCAGAGAGGGTGGATATTGGATTATATTGCACAATTAAAAGGCGTTCCCCGTTCATCTATTGAACAGGTAGTTGATGTGGTTGGATATGTATGAATGAATACTTAGAACGAAGCCAAAAATTAAACGATTATCTATTAGCTGGAAGAAATAGTGATGACTCCGGGACTGAAGTTTCCTTTTTCGTAAGCGAAATCAATTTTTCAACTTCCAAGTTCAGAAGTATTTTACATTTTGCTAAAAATAATGGTGTGGAATTCACACGAGTCCACTGTTCAAACTTTGTGGAAAAAATTCACCAAAATGTGAGCTATGATAAAATAACAATTAGTAATGGCTTGTTTGAAAAGTTTAAGCATATTAGTTTTGATTCTAAAACGTTTTTTATTAGCTATGATAAAATGGAAAAACTAGTGGCAATTTCAGTTTGGACTGATAAAATGCCGATAGCTGAAAATCCAAATTACTTTAATGACTTATTAAAAATAATCGAGTATATTGCTAGCGTATTTGATTTTATTATTGGTTTTCAATGGGGGAAAGATGGCTCACTGCACGATTTAAACCTAAACATGGATCGTTTAATTGATTTCTTCAATAATCCGATAGATAACTTTCTTGGAACTGATTATACGAATTTCTATTACTTTCCAATAATGTTTTGGGGAAATGAGATTCTGACTGAGAAGCTGGAAAAAAAGCTCACTGAAGCGCCGGCAGAACAAGTTATTATAGCAAAAAATGGCATAGGATTAGTTTTCGCTATTCCCGGTAAACTAAGTCTTGGAAAAGCCAAGTTATTGAAAAATTATTTTGCAGGCGATGCCAAATGACGGTGCAAGATATTGGAATCCCGGGCGACATTGGATTGAAGGATGGGACTCGTATTTCAATTGAGCATCGCGCATATGGTGAGTCGCCAAAACAGGTTATGTTATTGCAACTACTCATAAAGAATCATTATGCCTTGGTTGATGCATCACGCCCCGAAAATATAACAAAGTATGGTAGCAAAATTTGTTTAGTTATTCAAACTGATATTAGAGACAGAGAATACCTTGAATTTCTGCGACGCCATCATTTGGCGCCCTTAAGTGACGGTGCTACTGTGGTTAAGTACTATTTTGATTTAACGAAAAATAATCACATTGCACAAATGAGTGAAGTTTTGCCAATAATAAGGAATGTGGCTGGATTATTTGTTGATGAACTAAGAAGACATAAAGTTAATCTTGACTATTCAATCGATTCATTAGAGTTGGTCGATAAGTGGATTCTTGCACAACGTGCAAGTGGTTCCATGAATAAGGATATTGTTGTACTGGCTGGCTGCTATCTCGGAGAAGTTATTGTACGAAATCTCAATGGTAAATGGGAATTTGGTTTTGCAGGGGAATATGGATTACAAGTAGACATTAAAGGCGCCAAAGGAAATATAATGGGAAAAGTCGCTAAATTGATTAAAAATGGGCAAGAAGATTCATTGTATTTTTTTGTTAAAGTGATTAGTAAAAATATTAAAGATGGAACGATATAACACGTTTGGATAAAGTGCCAAAAATTTTCCCTAGATATAAAAGGCTTACGCGTGCATGCGGTTGCTTGCAATGAATATGAAATTAGTCGTAGTCGTATTGGCATTCGCCATATGTTTTTCATTTGCTTTCGCCCAGGGCGTTGAATCTACCTCCGCCTCAGCACATGCAGATTCCGCCGTCGAATTATTCCCTACTTCCATTTCGTCGATTACGACTGCGTTCCTTAATCAGTTCGTGGATCCATTAACCAACACTCCGAAAGGAGTCATTCAGTACTCCAAAGAGCAGCTTGATATTTTTCCGGATGGGAGTTTTTCTTCTCGAGATGGGGTTGATTTCAAGCTCAAGGAATCCTTGAACACGAAAAAAGACTCCACTTCTTCAGAGCTCGTGCGCGTGAATGTGGTTGTTTTTCCGCAGAAATTGGATGTTGTGGAAGTGCAGGCCCTGCAGGAAGAAGCGGATGTGGTGCAAAAGAGCTCGTATGGGAATGTCCTCACGCTGGATGTGCCAGAGAATAAACTACTCGCAATCGCACAGCTTCCCCAGGTTGAATCCATTTGGCCCGATCGTATATTCCATGCGTCCTTGGATGGAAGCGTGCCTCAAATCAATGCTCCCGCGCTTTGGAGTGTGGGTTATCAGGGCCAAGGGGTAAAAGTAGCCATATTGGATTCGGGTATCAATGCTTCACATCCCATGCTCGTGGGAAAGGTCATTCTGCAGCAGAATTTCACGCCCGACCCATTAGCGGATACTTTGGGTCATGGAACCCAAGTGGCCGGAATCGTCGCCGGCTCGCAAAACGGCTCCAATACCTACAATGGCGTGGCCCCGCAAGCCCAGCTCTATAACATTAAGGTCTTGGACAATACGGGCAATGGGGCCGAGTCCTGGATCATCAATGGGATCAATTACGCCATTGACCCGGACGCTAACCCTGCAACAGATGATGGAGCGGACATCATCAATCTAAGCCTAGGCGGGCCCTATACGAGTATCAACTCTCCCATTTCGAGTGCGATTAACGCAGCTATTGGTGCTGGAATTACCGTTGTTATCTCGTCCGGGAACTGCGGTCCGGGATGCCCTTCTTCTGAGTGCCAGGGATTCATTGGGGTAACGACTCCCGGAAATACGATCAATGCCATTACCGTCGGAGCCGTTGACGAGGCCAACCAATATGCGTGTTTTTCCAGTGGGGAAATCATTAGCAGTCAAATCAAGCCGGATGTGACTGCACCAGGAGTGAATATCACCTCCTCCTATCTCGGGAGCGGAACGCTCACCAGCAGCGGGACTTCGTTTGCCGCTCCGCATGTGGCGGGGTTGGTGGCGTTATTGCTCCAAGCCAATCCCGGCATGACGCCTGCCAATGTGAAAGATGTCTTGGAGCAGACGGCCGACGATTATGGTGCGCCCGGAAAGGATGTGCAGTATGGTTCGGGCGTCATCAATGCGGCTAACCTTCTTCCAGCTAGCGTCATCCAGCTCCTCCACTATGCGCTGACGACTTCGGCTTCCGTCATCGAGCAGAACCAATCGATTTCTATTGCTCTCACGTCGGTTTCCGATGATGTCTCAAGTATTTCGGCCGTCGTGACCCATCCCAATGGATTACAGACGCCCGTAACACTATCTAAAAGCGGGCTGACGTGGAGTGGTTCTTTTTCCTCAACGGCGCAGAACGGGGCGCATGTGTTGGATGTGAATGTCACGGATGTCGCCAGCGCAATCACACCGCTCCAAAAAACGTTCATCGTGCGCGCGCCTTCGACGACGGGGACGATCCTTTCGCATTCGCTCCCACCCCAGGCTACGTATGGCGTTCCAGTGACGGCATCTGTTTCATTCCAAAACACGGGTGCATTCCCAACTGATGTGTTGGTAGAATTGCAGGAATGGAAAGAGGATTATTTTGAAAGAATTCGCTTTAGCAATTTAACACCCGTCAATGCGGGACAGACCGTCTCGATTCCAGTGGTTTGGACTCCTTCTGACTCGCTGGGAAATAAGTCCATTAAACTTGTTGCCACGTTCGACGATTCGGCGTTGGGCGTGGATCAGAATGTCATCGTCGCGGACGGCAACATTCCAATCATTCGCTCGATCTCATTCCCTTCCACGACCATCAAACAAAATCCCATTCTTGTTTCGGTTGCGGCAGAGGATCTGACGCACCTCCATGGGACGCTCCACGTGGCGACTCCCACCATGCAGAAAGATGTCAATCTTTCAAACGTCCGGGGATGGGATGGGAATCAATTCTTGCGCGCTGATATCGAGGCATTCGAACTGGGAAATTATTCCTTTACGGTTGAGCTCTGTGACGAATACGATAATTGTACGATTTCGCCAGCGCAAAACTTTACGGTCAATAATTGTTCCAATCCTTCAGCACTTATTTTTACCTCAGACGTCAATGCCGACCGCTACGCTTTTTTGAATTCGAACTACTGTGTGGGGGTGTGGCAAGTCCTGGAACAGACGCCCACTCATCCTTTTCTACAATTCTTCCCATTGGTCTATTGGGATGCAGGAACGAGCTATGCTTCCACCCCTGATGTGAATGCGACTACTGCATTGCGTTCATTTACCGGCTCTATCATCCTCGAAGGCGATGATCTGGGCTTGCGTCACACCGGTACTGATTTTGCGCGTGAAGTCATGCATGCGGATCTGAATCAGGATTTGCGTTTTGATGCAAACACCTCACTATCCCTGCAGCTGACGCTTCCCCTTCCCATTTTTGTGGGATTGCCTAATCCATTGCCTTTCACCTATGCGGCTGCGGCTTCTCCCGATTCATTCAATCCATTAAGCGATGGAAGTGTGGCCCTCGCGACGTGGGATGCGAATGGCGCGGGGATCATCGCCTATCAGAATGGCCTGCAGCGCCATCTGATAATGGGCTTTTCCACGCAGCGTCTTTCTCCTGCGTATCGACAAACTCTCATTTCCAATCTATTCAACTGGGCGTTGATTTCAACGGGGTTTGATACCCATGTCACGAACATCAATCAATCCTCTAATGTTGATAGTTCTCCTTTCCGGGATGGGAATGCATTCATCGCTGACCCATTCGTGCAAAGTACCCCATTTTTGCGTGACTTGAACGCGACGGAAACCCAATTGATCGCAACCCTACCCAACTACCTCAAGCCCGGCAGCAATGTAATTCCCCTGCGCATCGCCAACACGGGAGCTCAAGCCGCAACCAGCATTCCCGTTCAGATTTTCCTCGACAACAACCTGATGCAGACCCAGACGGTTTCGATTAATCCGCAGTCCTATATTGATATTAATACGACATTGAATCTTTCTCCCGGCAAGCACGTGTTGAAAGTCATTACCAATCCTGCGTATGGCGGAAATGAATTGAATGTGCTCAATAATGTCTCGGAGAAAACGATTGCGGTCGCGCCATCGTTACCTAATTTGCGCGTGATGGCGCTGCAAAGCAACCTCGATACGAATGCGATGAAAATAGAGTTCGAAGTGGCTAATTTAGGAGGATCAACAGCCTCTGGGAATGTCTTTCTTTCTTTCGCGGACTGGAATGCCTCAACGACGATGAGCCTTTCCCCAGGGAAGGTTTGGCGAAAATGGATCAATACCAATCGTCCACGCCAGACGATCGATGCAAATGTCGTGATTGATCGCAATAATTCGATTAGCGAATCCGCTGAGGGCGATAATGCGTTGCAGCAGCGCATCTACTTCTGCAAGTTCGCGCCCATCCTTATTGTGGATGATGACTCTGGACTCGCGTATGTGGATGTGAATGCCAGCTCTGCGGAGTTATTCCATCACTATGTTCAGGAATTGGGTTTTTGTCCCACGCTATGGAAGGAATCCACGCAAGGTGTTCCATCGGCCAATCTGCTCAATCAATTCCCTATGGTTATTTGGTCCGTTGGAGATTATTGGTCGAATGCCATTGACGGAAATGATGTGGCAGCCATTCAACAATACAATGGAAATGTTTGGTTTGAAGGGAATGACATTGGTTTTGATCAACATGATAGTAATTTCCTATCCGACTATTTCGGAGTGGATTTGAATCGGGATATTTTTGTCCCTTCAGGCGTGACACAGCTTTCCATTAACCCATTGATATCCATTCCAGGTTTTTCTTACCTGGATTTGAACCTCACTTACTCGAGCTTCCCGGATGCATTCGATCCCCTTGCAGGGGCTATTTCAATCTGGGACTGGAATAATGGGGGCAGCGCGATGACGTTGTTTGGCGATAACAATCAAGCTCGCCTACTGATGGGATTTGCGCTCGACTCCATTTCTTCTTCCACAATGCAACAATTACTCGTGGGGGGTGGGATGATTGCGCTCGCACCGCCTACGAATAATCCGCCATCCATTCCCACAGGAATTTTGTGCAATAACGCCTCATGTATCGATGGAAATTACACGGGAGTGCTGGGCCTTGCCTGTACGGGTTCGGTCGATCCGGAGAATGATCCCATCACTTATTCGCTCGAGTCGCGCGTGGGAAGTGGAGTCCCATCTCCTGGCTTGCAGCCGTGGTGGGATATCAATTGGGGCCATAAGATCCCCATTACGTTGACGAATCTCCAGTCGGTTCCCCTGAACAACTACCGCGCCAACATCCAACTCAATGGAATTGGAGCCGACTTTTGGAATAACTTGGACTCAAATGGCAATTGCTTGCGCTTTACGGACTCGAATGAATCCACAGATATCCCTTACTGGTATCGTTCCTTTAGCGATGGCACTGATGCGAACGTCGTGGTGCGACTCCAAGAAACGCTTCCCGCGAATGCGTCCAAGACCATCTATGCGTATGTGAGGGATGCGAGTTGTTTGGCGGTGAGCAACAAGCCTGCAACCGTGAATTGGTCGGATGATTTTTCATTGGATTTGCTTTCGACGCAGTATCAGACCGTGGATGGAATCGATGGCCCGGGCGCGCACCAAGTCGTCGTAGCGAACCAGCAGATGGAATTCCAGTCTTCCGATCCTTTCTATGGGTGGGTCTCCAAATACCGTGCGCTGGATTATCCCACCAAAAGGATCCAAGGAAGCATTGACAAGACGGGCGGCGGCACACGATCCGAGTTCGTCTTTTCCGTGGTGGCCTACGACGCGCAAAACTCCCCGCAGAACGAAACCAACCGCGACGATGTGGATGGGGTAAAGATGATGGAGTGGATGGAGAATTTCAGCAATGGGAATTACCCATTCAATTATTCCTACCCTTCCACGCAACCCACTGGATATGTGAATGCGCGCCATTATGATGTGTTGATGTGCTGCACCCTGCAGAGCAGCCAGGATAATTACTGGTATCTGCTCTATACGGATCCCGAGCCCAGCGTGTCGTTCGGCTCCCTGCAAACGCTTGCGACGAATACGGAGGGCAGTTGGATCCCTATTCTTTCCATTACCGCCGGCCAGACGCAGTACATTAACGTCAGCAGCATCTCTCCCGCCATTCATCCGGTGGATTTGCGTTGCAGCGCTTCGGACCCTGCAGGGCTGAATTCACCGTATTTTACGGTCGATGCAAACCTAAGCGTGGGGAATTAGGAGTATTAGTGATGTTCTAGGTGGTGCTTTATTTCGTTCTCGATCATCCGTGCCATAGTCGGACTATGCGCAATGGTGACTTCAATCCGGGTGGGTTTTCCAGTAGAAAATAATTTTCCATCGCGTGCATTTGTCGCAATCCACAATACATAATTGGAGAAATTATCAAACACTATGGTGAATGGTTTGCTGAATGTTTTTGGTAGTGTGTATTTTTTGCCACCAGTATAAGCCATGTCGACATTGAATGCGTAATCTTTCACGCGATGGATCCATTCATGGTTCAACTGCAGCCCTTTTCCCTTTTTTTCGATGATCCCTTCTTGCTGGAGTTGGACGACGACTTTGTGTACGGCTTGGTAGGATACTTCGTGTCCCTGCCGAGAGATTCTACCATAAAGTTCTTTCACCGTGAGCGGAAAATCTTCGCTGAGGATGACCAATAACTGGTCGCGCACGCGTTGCCCGCTAGCTGCAAAAGGCACATTCATAACTACATAACGTCCTTTGGTGCATTAAACAGTATTTGTTGCTGCGAAAAGGCAATCGCATCATTTAAATATGACCAAATCCTCTCTTCAACATATGATAAAAGTAAAGACGGGGATTCAGGGGTTGGATAAGGCCCTGAATGGTGGGTTTCCAGAAGGAAACCTCGTATTGCTTTCGGGCGGAGCCGGAACCGGAAAATCGACCATTTCGATGCAATATTTGGTGAATGGTGCAAAGCTTTTCGGAGAAAGAGGGCTATTCATCTCTACCGAGCAGTCCGAAGAGGAACTCCAGAAGGCCGCTTCGCAGTATGGTTGGAATCTGACGGATTTGGAGAACCGCAACCTCTTGCGCGTGGTCTATTACAAAGTCCTCTCCGAGGATCATTTTTTGCAGCGCATCGAGGAAGTGGTGAAGGAATTCAAGCCCAAGCGCATCGTTGTTGATTCTGTCACTACGCTCACGGATTCCATGATGATGTCGGAGTTGCAGAAAGACCAAGCTTTTTCCATGGTGAAAATTGCAGATAATGTTTCTCCTGTTCCAAGAACCGAACAGATCATGACAAAGATTATTCTCTACAACCTCTTGGGTCGCTTCAAGGAATTCGATGCGACGATCATGTTGACCTCGGAACTATACGAGGATTCCAAGAAACTCTCCGCGGATGGCGTTAGCGAATTCGTGGCGGATGGAGTGATTACCTTGGAGTATATCTCCGTTGGACAAAACGTTTTCCGAACGATGCGCATTCGTAAGATGCGTTATACTGATCACGAAAGAGCTTCGCTCAATTATGAGTTGAGCCCACAAGGGGTTAATGTGAGCGGACAAGAACTGGGGATATGATAATGGTTTTGCTTTCCATTTCATTTCGGGAAGTGCTGACACAATGACTCCTACTGATTTCATTTTTTCTTCGCCCGGAATAACCTATAGTTTTCTTCTTGCAGGTTATATGGTTCTTGGGGGCGGCATCAAGTATATCGATGATGCGTTCGACGAGAAGACCTATAATAAGCAATTGGCGATATTGGTCGCGCCGCTCATCGCTATCTTTTGGGTTTTCATGATGTATGTGAGCGGTGCTTCTGCAACTATTCTAGGGGCCATCTTCCTTGCAGTGGTTCTGCGCTACAAGGTCGATAACATCGGATTCCACGTGGGGGCACTAGCGATTGTCGCGGGATTGTTTTTCCTCTACTTATTCAACCTGATCAAGTTCCTTTGGATTCCATTGATTGTCTTGACGATTGGGGGCATTCTTGACGAAGTCGGGAACGATTATGTGGATTCCCACCGTCGCTTGCATCCCGCTATTCGCTTCTTCTTCGAGTATCGGTTTGTGATGAAACTATTCGTCCTAGCGCTCGCCATATTGGGAGTTTATGGGTTCGAATATGTTTTGGCATTCCTGGGATTCGATATCGCATATGCCACTGTCGGTCTCTACTCGGACCGTCTCAAACGCGAGCTCAAACTCAACTACAAGAAAGTGACGATTTGAACGCTTTTTCCGTTCGGTGCCTACCTCAACATTAATTAATCCCAAATTTCTTCTATCCTGGATAAAGCATGCCTCCCACCAAAACCGAGCAGGTACTTAAGGAATTGCAGGACCTATTGCGCCTTGAAGATGTCCAGGCATGCATGCTGGCCAATAAGGGGCTCGGCGGAATCATTCCTCCTGGTCAAAAGATCAATAACGCCAATTTGTTCAAGCTCATTCGCGACACGACCAACCAGTTATTTGACATCATTGGGCAGTTCTACGACTACAAGCTCGAACGCCTGAATATGGAATTGGCCAGTTATACGATCATTATTGCACCTGTCTCGAGAGAGCTAGGACTGGTTGTTGTAGTGCCATCATTAGCGAATATGGGCTTATTGGATGTTGAGATTGAGAACACCACGCGAAAGATTAAAGAAATGCTAACACGTAACAATTAGTCTTATCATGCTTGAAAAAGAATATGATGTTATTATCATTGGCGCAGGTGTTGCGGGGTGTGTTGCTGCTCTAAAATTAGTGGCAAACGGAAAAAGGGTACTATTGGTTGAAAAATTAAAAAAAATTGGTTCTCACAATAGTAGAAAATTAGATGTGACGGAAAGTCAAGGAATAGCAGATATAACAGCAGAATTAAATCTTCCTTTTAATGGAAAATTTAATCGTTCAATTTGGTATTCTCCAAATGCTAACTTTGAACTTGATTCGCGTGTTTATGATTATTATGTTTTGCGAGGATCAGACGTGGATTCATTTGAATCAATTGTTTCAAATCGCATTAAATCTTTTGGTGGTACAGTACTAACAAACGCGGAAATAACAAACTATAATTTTGAAAATGAATATGTTAAGTCCGTAGTAATTAATTACAATAATCGCCACCAGGTTGTTAATTGCAAATATTTATTTTTTGCCGATGGTCATCATTCAAAAAGTTTAGAAATATTTGGAATTAAAGAAAGACCTGGGCCTACATTCATAGGTTACGGAGAAATTTGTGTTAACAGCGAATTAAAGGCAGGAGTGACGCATGTTTTTTTTGATAGTAAATTAGCCCCAGGTGGTTACTTTTATTTAGGAAAAGCAGACAACGGCGAGGTGCTATCTTCAATCGTTATTAATAAGGCGCTACAAGGAAATATCTCAATTAAAACTTACTATCAAAATTTTATTGCTGCCAATGCTAATATTTTGAAACTCCTTGGAAAATATAAAGTAAAAAATAGCTTTGTTGGAATGGGCAAAACAGGCATAATTTCTCGTCGTTCGCTTAGAAATATGGCATTATTAGGAGATGCTGGAAGGACCATGGATCCAATATTTGGATATGGGGTTAGGCAAGCGATTATTTCCGGATATATGGCTGCCGTTAGTGCTATAGATTGCCTTAATAATAAAAAAAGGGATTTAGACGAATATGAAGATAAATTAAATAAGAGTGTTTTTCAAGGCAGAGAGACAGAAAATCAAAAGTTTCGCAATTTTATCGACCATTTGAACAATGAGGAATTGGATTATGCCTTCAAGTCTATTGAAACGATTGGATTAAGCACATCATTGGATGACTTTTTTGATAATCCCTTCAACAACATAGGAATGCTTCTTAATGTCACATTAAAAAAGCCTAAATTGTTGACGACAGTTATCATTAAGTTTTTCTTAGCTTAACAAATTTATTATAATTATTTGCTGCATTGTGCCCGCTTTCGATTGCAGCATCTAACGATGGCAATCCCATAAAATCACCAGCAATACTGAAATTTTTATAATTATATTTACTTATCCGATTTTGAATTTCAAACAACTCTGGGGTACATATCGGTAATGCCCCATCCCAATTATAGTGATTTACTGAATTGATTTGATTTTTTACTGGCAAAATATTAGACGTTATTTCCAGTGCTTCATTTGAACTTACATTTGTCTTACCATCAAATATCACGACTAACTGTCCGTTCCCGTTTTTTGCAGTTAATCCTTTTGTTTCTTCAACAATAATAGAGATTGGAGAAGTCCCACTGGGAAACATGATGCCGTACGCATCTTTTAGCAATTTTTTTTTGGTTTCTATAAAAAATACCTGCGCATTTGCATACTCAATTTTATTAAGCGCTTTTTTAAGCTTGTTATCATCAACTAACTTACAGAGGATATTCGCTGGCAGCCCAGATACAAAGTAGTCGTTATCATCAATTTGGATTTCTTTGCCGTTTACCACCACTTTACTGATATTATTGTCAATAGCAATACTTTCTATGTTTGCGTTGTAGCTAATTTTTGCAGAAGAAGCAGCAAATGCAGCATCAACCGCTGCGATAAGCCCATTCTTTAAGTTGTATGTGTGACTAAAAAAAGTTGAAATAACTATTAATCCGTAATATGCACTTAATTTTTCAATATTTGAAAATGTAAGACTTCTCACCAATGCATCAATAAACCACTCGTCATTTCTACCCACAAAAGTGTTATACCATTTTTTTAAACTCATACTCATAAGATTTTTTGCTGAAGAATTAGTTAAATAATCATCGATATGATTAATGTAACTATACAATATTGAAATTTCATGCGTATCAAAATCTTGTTGTAAGCAATTTTTTTTAAGACTTATTATAGAATTATCGCGTGAAATATTTAGATTACTTAAGTAAACTTCATTTATTTTATTGTCCAATTTTAACTTTTTCAAAAAGCTTTCAACATTTCTGTCTTTTTCAGTAAAAAATTGTGCTCCAGCTTCAAAAATATCTCTTCCTAGCTTAACTGATTTTATCCTGCCTCCTACCTTATTCTGTTTTTCAAGTACTTGAATATTTGTTGAGTTTGAATAAAATGCTGTAGATGCTGACGATATGCCACCGCCGAATAAGTAAAGTTTTGATTTCATACTACTCCTGCCGAATGGTTTCCTTCATATTTAATCCCATGCCTCTAATACGTTGGATAATTTCATTAATCTCAGTAAGCTGGCCTGGAACAATAACTCCTCTTTGAGTGATTTTTTTCTGGGTAATCATATGGGCTATTACCGCTGGCAAAAAAGAGACGACATAACTTGCAATACTTCCGCACGGAATTTTTTTAATAATATTTTCAATGCTCTCGTTGATTTCTAGGTTATAATGAATTATCTTATCTTTTGATTTGCCAGTTATGCTTATAGTCCCGCAAAAATACTCATATTTTATAATTCCGTTCTTGTAATTCCTGTCAAAATTTTCTGCCGATTCAAATGATTTAGAAAGTATTTCAAATACATCTCCCTTGAATATAACTGATTCTCTCAATTGCTTGCTTAATGCTGCAGCAATCATATCGCTTAGTTCAAGATTGTTTAAGTACATTCCGCCGCCAATTTTTATTTCATCGACTGGTAATCCAATAAATTCAGGGATTGTTCTCAATTCTGGGTGGCCACTAAATACTCTTGTTTTTATTCTGCCTATTGGATTTGGAAAGTCAATATATCCAATGGCATCATTAAAATCAAGCTCAATAATTTTCCCATCTCTGTAAATTGTTGGAGGGGATAATACTTCTAACAATAAAATATATGGAGACCAACTACATACAAGTTTTTCGGAGCCTATTCTTTCTCCAAAATATATTTGAATACTATTGATTCTATCAAGTGAATATTTTACTGCTAAATTTTTTGAAATAATATCGGTAAAACCGGGTGAAAACCCCGTATTTGTGATTGCTACAATCCCAGAACGTCTAAACTTTTCATTAAGCACAAGTTGCTCATCAAGCGTAGTACCTTTCTCAATACCAGGATAAGGGAATGGGTTAGACGCTAAGTCAATATAATTAGTCGCAGATTTAATACAATCTTTCATTAGTTTAATATTACACAACGGAGATGCAGAGTTGATTAAGACTTTGGTATTTTTTATTTTTTGAAAAAATTTATTATCTTTTAGAGGATCTAAACAATATGATTTAATTTTGACTTTTTTGCCAACAAGTTCGTTTACACGATTAATATTTTCCGGGTTTTTATCAACAATTACTAATTCCTTTATTGAATCTATCCTCGAAAGTTGATAAGCAATTGCTGACCCCGTAATTCCACAACCAATGATTGCATAGTTCAAGTTAATACCTTCTTTGGTTTGTAAAAACACACTCTATTATACGTCTCGTTTCCATATTTTAAAATTTTTTTTGAATAAACCCCTTCGCCAGCAGGATATACTAACAGAAATGGTTTACCTGCTAATCTATTAACAATTTTTTCCCTTATTGCAAATATTTTTCTTCCCATTGCTTCTAATCTAATTCCACACTCTACTAAGAATAAAAAATCGAGTTGATTAACATCAATTTGTTGCATGTCGTTGCTTACTGTGTCATAAAGTTTTTTGCCAGAATAAGACATTATACTTAATTTATCGGACTCAATCTGATATGTTGAATAAAGGTTTTGTCCCAAAAATAATCCTGCAACTGAGGATATTTTTTGTCCATTTAGTTCGTGCACTAGTGGATAAAAGAAAACCTTTCTATAAATATTTTCATCAAAATAAGATTTCGGCCAATTCATTTTTTTTATAAAAGCCTCTTTCGCGGGAATTTTATCTAATTCTTTAATAGTTCTCCTATCATTACCAATCCTTGTTATATCAAACTCAATTCCAATATCTTCTAAACTAATTTCACTTTTAAGATCCAATTCATAATTTGTGAGTATACATGCCGTAACAATCACGTCTGTAAGCACTTTATTATTATGAAATTGGAAATTTCTTTCCATTTTCTCATCATCCATTGATGAAAGGGAAATAATATTTGCATCTGGAAATTCCTGAACCATTAATTTGAGTATTTCTTCTTCTCTTCCAACTCCTTTTTGCAATAATTTTAATGTTAATCCAATTCCTTTAGATTCAATTTCTCCAATGATTGTAGAATGGACTACTCTGCCTTGTTTTAAAAAAGGGATAAATGGGATTTTTCCTCCAGATATAATTTGTAACATAATATTATTGTCATATTTGCTATTAACTAATAATGGTTTAATTGTATTTGAAACTTGCATTACTGCACTTTCGGGAGAACGTTTATTGTTTTTTCCAACTGCCGTAATTACTTCAAGATTATCTGAATAAATGATTGCTAATGAAATGCCCCTAACAAAGCAACCCTTTGAACTAATGAAACCGGCTACGGTGCCACCAATTAGCGGAGTATCTTTTGCAAACTTTTGGTAAATTCTATCTAATATTTTTCTAAATCCATTATTTTTTTCGTAATGTATTGTTGTGAACAATAAAATTATTTTTGGATTGGACTTTAAGTCATCTGTTGCTTCTGCGATTGCCTCATCAGTTGCCAGAATCGGATCCCAATTTTGGCTAACTCCAATTTTTGCATCAAGCATGCAACATTGTTTGTTTAATCGTTTATATAACAGCCCCTTAATTTACAATTGAATTGACGGTTTTTATACAGTCGATTCAATTCAGAATGTTATAACATAAACTACTGTTTATCCCACAATTTTTCCTCTTATCTATTTTTAAAAAATTTTAATGCCTCACTCCTTAAAGTTTCTGCGAATTGACGGTTTTTTATGATAATCACTTGAATAAGAGTTCTTTCAGTTGCCAGTTCTTGTAATCTTTGATAATCAATATTTTTTACATCAACATTCTTTTGATAGAAGTTATCTAGCTTCTTCCTAAATGAATTTTCATAGTAGATATGTGCTATGTGGTCGCCTCTAATTATATAATCATGATCAAGCGGAATCTCCGCGCCTAAAACATTTTTTCGGCCCATTTTGCCTATCCAATCTGCAAAAAGTTGATCTAATGGAGTATTGTGATTAGTCAAACAATAGAGCCCAGCTTTTTCACGAATTGCCTGTTCAATTAGATGTTTTGACTCTTCGGCCGAAACAGTACTAACTGGCCAAACGTGCATCCAGCAGGTAACAATTGGTTTACCCAACGGGTTTGGAAAGTCGTCTTTAAATGTAAAGGAACCAAATCTACCAACACTTATCCAACTTTGAAAATTTAGCTGTATTATTTCTTTTTCAAAATCTAAAGATTCATTATTATTATAATTCTTGGCAATACTACTCGCAATATTTTGTATGTTTTTAATCCAATCCGAGTTTAATTGATAACCTTTTTCTCCTTTCTCAATTATTTTTTCTTCCTCGAGTTGTGTCAATGCTTTATGCACGCCTTGGTAGGTGATGGCGATTCCGAATTCGCGCTGTAAGATCGTAGTCATTTGTTTGGCAGTAATGGGCCAGCTGTGAGATAGTTTCTTGATAATGGCAGCCTTGGCGTTGGTTGGCTTCTTTGCCAGGAGGGTTGCGCTTTCTTCGTTGAGTTCCATATTCATTTTCCTTCCTGGAGGTATTTATCGAATTGCTTTCGCATGAAGTTGGCTAATTCAATATTTTTTGTAATTTTAACGCGGATTTCCATCTTGGGCTCTTCTTTGAGGCCAAATTCTCTGTATCCATCTTCAAGACTTTTCCATTTATTCCAGTAGTGTTCAATGATTTTTTTGGACTTCGGACTAAATTGAATCTCTATAATCCAATTTCCTTGGAGAATTAAATCTTCATCAATGTCTATTTTTGCTCCATTTTCTTTTGTTACCGCTCCAACTCTTCGATATTGTTCTTGAATCCATTTACCAAATGGAGTTATCTTTCGGATAAAATTAACTGATTTAGGGGCACTTAACATCAGTTGAAGCAGCACTTGCAAGTGCTCAAATTTGAATTTAAATGACCAGTATCCGTATTCCATGATAACAATGGCAATTTCGCCATTTTTGCATAGTATTTTATTTCCAATCAGATTTGCTGTTTCAACGCAAAAATCCGTAAAACTATCAAATTCAAAGTATTGTGGTTCCGTTTTGTTCAAATCGATGGAATAGTGGTTTTTCTTTCCTTGATAGTGCTGGATGGCTTTTTCGACAAATGTGTGGTGCTGCTTCAACCATTCGGGATTCAGCTTCCATTGGCTATCTTCTTTTGAGAGAACCTTTTCTTTCTCCAGTTCCAATAATGCCTTGTGCACGGCTTGATATGTGATGTCCATCCCATATTCGCGCTGCACGGCATGCGTGAGTTGTTTAGGGGTTAGCGGCCACTGTTTGGATAGTTTTTGGATGATGGCCGACTTTGCATTCTTGGGCTGATTGGACACTAATGCCAATGAGTCGGTTTCGCTGACCATGATCACACCCAATACTATACATAATTCATTAAATATAGGATTCAAAGAAAGAGAATTTGGGCTATAAAAATGGGGTGTTTTGCAAATACTAGACCACTTGTAAATATTGCAATAACGCCAGGAGTAAGAATATTCCTGCGTAGAAGTAATTCAACCAGCGGCTAAAGCGTGGATTCATCTCCCACTCGCTGTGTGGAGTAGAATTGGCGTTATGGTTTCGAGTCATAATTGCATACATAACGTCCAACTTAGTGCCCCCGTTTCGTTTTAATAGCTAGGGAAAATTTTTCGAAGCGAATTGGATTTTTCAGCATAGTTATTTAATCAATGAAAAATTTTTCAGTTTAAGGGAAGAGGGTGGAGTGCCGTTGGATTGTGGTTGTTATAAAAACAGCTTTAATTCCTCATAGTTCATTCCGTATAGCACCCATCCTGCGAGTTGTTCGATTCCGTCGATTTCTTTTCCGAAGAATGTAGGGGCTTGGAATGCGTGTAGCGATTGCTCATCCTTGAATTTCACTTCGGCAATGACCAATCCGTGGTGTTTTCCCCTGAATACGTCTAATTCGATGATATTGGATGCGTGGGGCATATATCGGTTTTTTTCGATTCGGCGAGTGGATTTTGAATAGATGAAATTGAACTCTCAGGGGTAATATCAATGGTTTGTTCGACCATGATGTATTTTTCTCCTTCATTCTTGCGTGTTTTCTTAGTCAGCTCATACTTTTCGCCTATTTTTCGCGCTCGGAGCTTGGCATGGGGGAGATTTCAGGTATATATACGTCGATCATTTCCACGTTTTTATAATTAGTCATTAAAGGTAGTTCTTTGACCAAAAAGCGTTTTTCGATTTCAATAGTTGGCATGGTATCACTTCTTATTATTGCTATATTTTGTACGAATAAACTTTGCAGCTATCATTTATGTCTTTTGAACTGCTGCGTTACTCTCTGCCGCTTCCTTGGCTAGTTTGAGCAAGTCCGGATGAACAACCTCGGCTTCATTGACCATATACGGCTTTATCCATTGGTAATCGGTATGCTCGTGTGATAGTTGGACATTGCCTGTCGGGCGAGTGGCATGATAGATGATAGCTAGTTGAGCGGGTTTCTTGTCGTTCAAGATGGCCGTTGCCATAATTTTTCCTACGCGAACGCGTAGGCTCGTTTCTTCCATGATTTCGCGCGCAAGGGCTGATTCGAGTGTCTCTCCTTCTTCGACTGTTCCGCCTGGGAATGATAGCTTCTTGCTTCCTCCAACGCCTCGAATCCAAAGGACTTCTTTTTTCTCATTCACAATGATGGCATATTGGTGGATTTCTGCCAACAAGCGTTTGCGATGTGCATTCTGTATTTCTTTCTCAATCATTGGTTGGAACACACTCCATACTTTTTTCGTAATTTCAATTTGGTTCGGGATGGTCATTTTTGCGAGTATTTGCTCGAATGTCATCCATTCGCTGCTGCGGATATTGGGCTCGCCAATGCGTAATTGAGAGGGATTATGCGCGTGGATGAGGTAGAATGTCTGTTCTTGCCCACGGAGCTTGCGGTCGCGCTGACGTCGTTCATCCCACTCATAGCGATGCGTAAAGGGCGCTTGGGCGATGATAGTGTAATCCGTGATATTGACTTCTTCGCGTAATTCCCGTGCAACCGCCTCCAAATGGGTTTCTCCCGCGTCCACTCCTCCTTGAGGGAATTTCCAGTAGATCTCGTCTTTCGTGGACTCATCATTGAATAGGAGCTTTCCTTCCGCATTGAACACCCACATCTGCACGTTGGGGCGATAGGGATAATTAGCAGACATAATTGAATGCTTACATTCGCACAATTTTTAGTTGTATGGAAAGAAATTTCTCAACCATTTAGTTGATTTCGTTTCAACCGCAGCTATATTACGCGGGTTTTCAGCATTCCTTCTACACAGTGTGTGAGCCTAAGGAGGGGAGCGCGCAAGCTTTCCCCTTCCCTCCTTTCTACCGCCTGTGCTAGGGATTAGATGAACCTCAAAGAAAAGGCATTATTCGAGGCCGTGCAGGCGTTTGAATCAATCGGTTTTACCTCCTTGCATGCGCGAGTATTGCTGACGCTGAAAGAATCACCCTTATCCATTCGCGAAGTCGCCCGACAGAGCAATCTATTCCAATACGACGTGCGTGCAACCGTCCAAGATCTATTGGGGTTGGATTTGATTGAATATACGCGCAAAGGAGTGCAAGTAGCGGATGAATGGGAGATGCTGCAGCGCTTGATGGAACTCTGCGAAGACTGCAATCAAAAAAAAGCCGTCGAGTTCGAGGCCGCCTTTGAAGTGGTCCACCCCAAAGTGATCGCGCTCAAGAAGCATTGGGATTTTGAGGGTTAGAACCCTTTTTCCCACATTCTTTCGAATGCTTCTTGGATTTTTTCTTTTTGTGTCGCGTAGCTCATGCGCACGAATCCTTGTCCTTTGTTCCCGAATTCGTTTCCTGGAACGACTAATACTTGGGCGCGATTCAGCACGTCGTGCGCGTATTGTTGCGAGGTCTTTCCTTCGGTGATGCGCGGGAACATATAGAACGCCCCCTCCGGCTCTTTCGCGAGATGCAGGCTTTGCGTTTGGTGGATGAGTTTGAGCATGAGCTCGCGGCGCTTCGCATAGGAGTTGCGCATCTTCTCCACATAGGATGTGGGGAGCTGCAGCGCTTTGAGTGCGCCGTATTGATTCGCCGTAGAAGGGGCTAAGCTCGTGTAGATGTGGATGCGGTTGATCTCTTGGATCAATTCATGGTGCCCCGCGATATACCCGATGCGATAGCCCGGCATGGCATAGCTCTTGCTCATGGTTTGCAGCGTGAGCGTGTGCTCGTGCATTCCATTCAAGGAAGCGAAGCTGACGTGTTTTTCTTTTCCGAATACGAATTTTTCATAGGCTTCATCGCTCAACACGATCAAGTCCTTTTCCACGATGACGTCCGCGATCTCTTCCAGGACTTTTTTCTTCAGCACCGTTCCGGTGGGATTTGAGGGGGTGTTGAGGATGAGCGCGCGTGTTTTCTCGGTGCACTTTTCTTCGATCATCTCGGGGTGTAATTGGAATCCATCCGTGTCCACGAGGGGTAACTGGATGGCGAAGCCCGTGACGAGGTCGACCATGGGAGTGTAAGCCAAAAACCCGGGGTTGGGCACGAATACTTCTTCGCCGGGATCCACGATGGTCATCAGTCCTAAGATCAATCCTTCCGTGCTTCCTGCGGTGACGCATATTTCGGTCTGCGGGTCCTCTACGTGCACGCGGTTGTCTTTGCTTAATTTTTTGGCAATGGCCTCTTTCAATTCAGCCAATCCGGAAGTGGAAGAATAGTGGGTCTTTCCGGCTTCGAGCATTTTGGCAGTATAATCAATCACGGGTTTGGGGGCGTCGAAATCGGGCTCTCCCGGCCCTAATGAAATGACATTCTTGTTTTCTTTGGAGATGCGCATGATCTGATCGAATTCCGATGCGGGCAACTGCTGCACTCTCTCGGAAAGGATGTGCTTCCATCGCGCAGTGGAGACGTTTTTGTTTTTTTTAGTGGGCTGCATGGGGATGCTATAGGATTGCTCTTACATCAACGGCAACGACTTCGGCATGCGTGGCCATGACGGGGTTTAAGTCTAATTCTTTGATTTGCTCGTTCTTCAGCATGAATTGCGAAACGTTGAGCAGTGTTTCTTCGAGTTGGCGCATGTTGATGGGTTTTTGTCCGCGGGCACCCATCAAAATGGGATAGATTTTCAATTCTTCTAACATCGCGTGCGCATCCAAGCGTGTGATGGGGCAGACGCGCATGGCGGTGTCTTTGAATACTTCCGTGTATACGCCGCCCAATCCAACGAGCACCATGGGTCCGAACTGCGGGTCGCGTTTTCCGCCGATGATGATCTCTAATCCTTTCTTCATCGGCTGCACGGCAACGCTTTCCATGTGGGGGATTTTCTTGAAGTGGTCGAATACTTCGAGTGCGTAGTGGTTGTTCATCACGTTCAACTTAACGCCTCCCACATCGCTCTTGTGGATGAGTTTTTTTCCAATGGCTTTCATCGCAACAGGGAAACCAAACTGTTCGAGTGCAATGCCCAATTGGGTCTCATCCTTGACCCTTACGGTGGGAAGGGTGGGGATGTGGTATTTTTTGCATAAGGTAAGGGTATCGAAGAAGTCCATCTGGGTGGGGTGGAGGGGGTGGATAGCAGGGGTGGCCTTCGCTTCCGGGTGGGGGTGGAGGGGCTTTATGTGAGGGGTCTTTTTTGCGGAGTGCTTCTTCTTGGGGGCCATATATGGGTGGAAGGGGATTTTGTGTTTATAAGGATGCAATTCTCCCTTCGGAAGGGAATTTCCTCCCCGTATAGGCCTTCTAATGGGGAATAGAGGAAAGTATGGGCTTTTCATTGCATTTATAAAGGGTTCCGCCTATTATGGTGTTTAGTGAGTAGGAATTAGATGAACTGTTCCTGCATCCGTTATGGGTTCAGTCGGAACCCCCTATTTTGTTGAAAAGATAGGGCACACGCGTGTGCTCCGGATGGAATGAGAGCAAAGATTGATTCTGAAAAACAATCAAAAAAAGAGTTGATACTCAATGAGTAATCAGTATAGTTTAGAAGTACATGGAGCCGGAAGAGAAATCGGCCGTAGTTGTTTTGTGCTGAATGCAGAGAACGAACGCATTTTGATGGACTATGGTGTGAAATTCCAACCCGGAATGCCATCGGAATACCCTACTTTAGTGGAGGGTAAAATCGACGCGAACATTCTTTCGCACGCGCACATGGACCATAGTGGTTTCTGGCCGGAATTGTATGTGAAGCAGAACGCCCCCAGTTACATGACCTCTCCCACGCAAGATCTGAGTAAGATGTTGTGGATGGACGCGTTGAAGATCGCGGACCAAGACGGAAAAGAACACGCGTTCTCTCCCAATGAAGTCTTGCGCGCCGAGAAGTCGGTGCACGCGATGCAGTATAATCGTCCCTTGGATATTACCCCTAACGCCCGCCTCGAATTCGTGGACGCGGGACACATTGCCGGCGCTGCCATGGTGAAGTTGAATGTCAAAGAGAAGACGTTTGTCTACTCCGGCGACTTCATGCTTCCCCCCACGCGCTTGCACAATGGGGCGGACATCAAGTCCTTGGGTAAAGTGGACTATCTCTTGATGGAATCCACCTACGGTAATCGTATGCACCCCGACCGCGAAAAGGTTGAGAAGGATTTCATGCAGAAGATCAACGACACCATCGACAATGGCGGTCATGCCGTCGTTGCGGCGTTTGCCGTCGGTAGAACGCAGGAAATCTTGGATGTGATGTTCGATCACGGCGTGAATGCACCCGTTTTCTTGGACGGAATGTCTCGCAAGGCGACCGAAATCTATCACCAGTATCCCCAGTTCAATTCCAAGCCCAAGACCGTTCGTAGAATGCTGGAACAATTGAACATGGTTCGTCATCCGGGGCACAGAAAGGCCGCGTTGAAGGAACCCAGTGTGATTGTTACGACTGCGGGAATGATCGAAGGCGGTCCTGTGATGCATTATTTGAATCACTTGCACGCGGACGAGCGTTCTTCGTTGTTGATGACGGGATTCCAAGTCCCCGGAACCAAGGGAAGAAAGCTGTTGGAGACCGGAAAGATTGAATTGGAAGTCGGCGAAGTCGCTCCGAAGATGTCCATCCAGCGCTTCGACTTTTCTGCGCACTCGGGAAGAGATTCGTTGCTGAAGACGATCAAGGTATTGTCTCCGGAGCAATTGATCCTGATCCACGGAGACAAGCAGATCTCGACGGACTTCAATGATGAGTTGAAGGCCCAAGGCTACAACGTGTCCAACCCCCGCAACGGGCGACACCGTTCAGCTGTCGATGTAATGGATTATTGGGGGAATTCATTTCCCTCATGTCCATCGGTGCAGCCGCTCGAAAGCGGCTCCTTATATTCTCAGATTTTTTTCATACACTATGGATTCAAAGTGGGTTGAGACGCTTTCGCGTTCATGGGATATTGTGGTCCAGCACCCGAAGGTGTTGCTTCCCAAGCTTGTGGTGGCGGCCTTGTATGGGTTGTTATTGATTTGGACCGCGCAGAGCCTTACCGTTTTTACTGCTCCCCAAACGACGATCGATCCCCTCCAATTGCAGCAGCTTGCGCGTTTTTCGGTGTTGAGTTTGGGTTTGTCGTTGATTGCATTGGTGGTTGACATCCTCGTGAATGCCATGTATCCCGTGATCGTGAACCAGATTAATTCCAAGAAGAATGTTTCGCTCGGAAAGGCGTTTGGGGAGTCGCTTGAGCATGCTTCGCGGATTATTCCATTGAACATTTCCGTCATCATCATCTTCTCGCTCATCTTGACCCCTTTTATGATTTTGATTATTTTCTCCAAACTCATCGCGGGACCGAATGAACTCCTTGCGACTGCGATTGGGTTTGCGGGGATGGGTGTGATTGGGCTGCTGGTGTTTGTGGCGTTCTACTTTTCCAATACCATCGTCGTCATCGAGAAGCGTGGCGTGATACAGAGCATGGGTAAGAGCATCGAGTTGGGCAAGAAGTATTTCAAGGATGTGACAGGACTTTCCATCATCAGCCTGCTATTGGCGCTGATTTCCATGTACTTGGCCTTTGCGATTGGTGGACTAGGTGCGGGTGTGGTTTATGGGATTGCATTCATTGCATTGCGCCTCGTGACGGTGGTGCTCTATACCTATCAGTATGTCCTTTCCCCGGTGCTCTATTTCCAATTGAATCGCTCCGAAGGCGCAGCCCGAAAAGTGGTCAAACAGGGCAAATAGGCCATTTTCGTGCCGGTGCGCATGCATTTAATGGGATTTGTGGAGATGTTGTATTATGAGCATGGAACACGTCCAATTGGAGACTTTCCAACATCACGCCTTGTCGGGTATTCTGCACTTGCCCGAGGGGAATCCAAAAGCGGGGCTTGTTCTCATGCACGGTGTCTTTGCGAGCAAGGACCAATTATGGATGCAGTCCCTCGGAGAACGCCTAGCCAAAGAATGCCAGTTTGCCGTACTGCGCTTTGACTTTTTTGCGCATGGTGAGAGTGAGGGGGATATCAAGCAGTTGACTTATCATGAGCTCATTTCCAACGCCCAGGCAGCGATCGGTTTTTTGCGGAACGCGGGTGTTTCTAAAATTTTTGTTTTAGGTCATAGTCTTGGTGGCGGAGTGGGTTTGTTGATTGCTTCCCAGCAGAAAGTGAATGGAGTGATTGCGCTCTCCCCTGTTTCCAACCCCTCCAATGTGGTCAAACGAATCGCGCGTCGTGAAAAAGAGATGGTTTCCGTTGAAATGGGTGAGCACTTGGTTGATTTTCCACTTGCATTCGTGGAGTCAGCGCTTCTATTTCCACGCGATAGTTTTGTTGGAAAGATCACGTGCCCGGTTTGTGTAGTTCATGGGACAAAGGACCCCATTCTTTTTGCCAAGGACTCTGAAACACTCATGCCCTTGCTTACTTCTACTACGGACAAGGAATTGCATTTGTTGAAGGATGCCGATCACGTGTATACGCATCGCTGGAATGAGGTGTTTGATATTGTGATGGATTGGGTGAAGCGCCATGCCTAAAACAGACGAAGGGAAAAGCCCTAAAGCTCGTGGCGGGCAGTTCTGTCCAAAGTGCGGGAAGACGCAGGGAGAGTTCATTGGTCTCTTTTGCAGGGATTGTTTCCTGAAAGACCATCCTGATTTGGTGCATATGCCCGAGAAACTCGAATTAGAATACTGCCAGCGCTGCCAAAAGGTGCGCGTGGAAGGGAAGTGGGTCGTGCAAGAGGAGAATACCTTCAAGAACTGGATCGAGAAGAAGGTGAATGTCAAGAAATTGCATGATGCAAATGTGGGCATTCAACTCACTCCGAGAGATGATGCGACTTCGGACGTGGATGTGCAGATTGAGGGTGAATTGGAGGGGCAACCGGTTGCTTTTACGCTTCATTCGAAGCTTGTCCCGCGAAAGTCCATCTGTAATGATGATATGCTGGTCTCTTCGAATTATTATGAGGGGATAATCCAGGTTCGCTTTACCGAGAAAACAATGGAGAAAATCCGTCAAGTGCAACAGGATATTGATGAGGCATTGAAGCCCTTGGTGAAGGATGACTCCAAGGCCGTCGTGACCAATTGGATCCCCCAGAAGTTTGGATTGGATGCGTGGATCGTTTCCCGCAAAGCAACTAAGGCCGCAGCCAATTTTGTGGCGCGCAAGTATCGTGGGACGATTCAGGCTTCTCCAAAACTGATTGGCTTAAGCGACAAAGGGAAGCACGAGTCAAGGATGACGTATTTGGTTAGGATTCCGTGATTATTTGTAGGTGTTATCTGATCGGCGGTTGATATAGAACACCAAGATCGCTTTTTCTTCGCGATAAACGGTGTATTGAACACGGTATTGTCCAATGCGTATGCGATAATCACTTTCGCTTCCCAAAAGCTTCTTGACATCATACTTTTTGGTTGGGACAGGGTCATTTTTGAGTGTTTCAATGGCTTCGACTATTAATTGCTGAGTATGCGTATCAATCGCTGCTACTCCCTTTCTAGCCTTACGGCTAAGTGAAATAGAGAATGCTTGCACGATTATCGCCTCAGCTTCTTCTTTACTTCATCCCAAGGGATTGTTTTTCCTTCTTTATACTCGCGCTTGCCAATTTCAGCGGCTCTTTTTTCTTCGGGCGTCGGCATTTCTTCTCCAACAAGCAAGGCATTCATTTTCATGTTCAATTCATCGAGCTTTGATAGAATAAGCTGTGTTTCAGAACTAATTGATTTATCGTGCATATGGTATCGTGTGCTTGCAACATTATTATTTTTTTGCACGCGGTTTCGCCATTGGGTTTTTTTTATATTTTTTGAACTCGTCATATAAGCAATTTGTCTTTTGAAGTTTTTATGGGCGTGTGTTATACACGAACAATTAACAGGAAATTTCAACTTTTTACACCAACAGATTAATTAATCTACATTTGGTTAGTGGGTTATGCGAATAGATCTTCCTTATCTGATTGGGGTTTCTCATACGTGGGGAGCTACAAAGAAAGCGTTAAGATTAATTGAAAAATTTGGAATTAAAGGAAAAACATTAATGGTAGAAATGCCACAAACACAAGTAGATGCAATAAAAGAATTAGCTCCAAAACTTGACTTTGATGGCAAAAATGCTGAGCAAACGAAGAGGGCAATTGATG
This sequence comes from Candidatus Iainarchaeum sp., assembly GCA_016699555.1. Classification (GTDB taxonomy): domain Archaea; phylum Iainarchaeota; class Iainarchaeia; order Iainarchaeales; family VGJJ01; genus VGJJ01. The sequence continues at coordinate 923,407 of CP064981.1, read as the reverse complement.
AAATGATGTGGTGTGGAATTGATTTTTCGTCAACTCACACACCGGAAAAAGGATTTTCTTTGCCGGTACTATTAGCAATCAAAAAAGGCATGCGTGTAGTGGGAATGGATAATAATAGGACTCAGCATGGAATGATTTTAGCTCATACTAAAGGAAAACGTTTTAGGCCGATTACAAGATTTTATTTAGAAAGTTATGAGGACTTGCATTTACGCAATAATCGTTTTATTCGAAGAATTAAACATGAAAAAGATGTCGGAGTCATTTTAGTGGGCGCGGGCCATGCTCCTGCAATTAAAAGAGCAATTCCTTCGCGCTATGTTAATTCTATTCCTCTTATACAAAGAGTTACATCTGTTCCACTGATCCAAGCAATTCATTTTCCTAATCATGTTGCGCGTAAGGTGCGTGCATTCAAGCGCCGAAGACGTGCCAGAATCAAGTAATCTACGCTTCAAATCCCTTGAGCGTTTCCATGATTTTGTCAAGGGGTTTTTGCGTGACGATGAGTGGGATCTTCTCATTTTCCGCGATGCGCTTGGCGATGGGGTCCACTTTCTGGCAGCCGTGCAATACCACTAAGCTCGGGCGTAAATCCGTGGAGAATCGTCCGACTTTGACGGCGATCAAGGGGCTTCTTCCCGATTCGACTTGGGTGAAGATGAGTGCGCGTTCGGGTGTCTTGCCATACATCTGCAAGTACTCGTGCACGGGCACGTCGAGGATAACTTTCAATGAATCGATGACCGTGTACCCGTACAGGTTCATGTCTTTGAGTTTCAATTGGTTCGCGATGCATTCGCCTTCGATTTTTTCTTGGAATACTTTTCCATTCATGGAGGCGTTGAACTCGTGCACTTGGAATACTTTTTCTTTGGGGATTTGTTCGCGGGAGAGTTGTTCGGCAATCCGTCCACCGCGTGTCTTGTCGACATCGAGGAGTGCTTCGACTAAGCGGTTGATGACGGCGATTCCGGGGGATTTTCGGCGTCCGCCTTCGTAGTCGGAAATCGTGGAAGAGGAGACTTTAAGGTATTCGGCGAGTTCGGTTTGGGAGATTCCGAAGATTTCTCTCCATTTTTTCATGGATCCACCGGGATCCTTTGAAAGGGTGATTTCGCCTGCGATAGTGACTTTGAGTTGGTCCATGTTCCTATTAGTGTCGAATTTCTTTTTAAAACTACGTCAAATGCCGCTTTCGCCTCTGCGATGTGTCGTAATTATTCAGGGGATTTGGGTTGGATATTTTCAGAATAGGACGGGTGGTGAGCAAGAACGGTGTGTAGGGCCTCGCTTGAGATGGCGGGTACAAGTGCAGTAGAATGGATTCCGGCGCTCAATAGGCTCCATGCCACTAATTCTTCATAAAGAATTGGTTCGGGTTTTGCTTGTTGCATGAGTGCGCGCACGGGTAGTGGTGCTCCCATTGCAAAGAGTGCATGTAAAACTTGTCGAACTGCTTTGTGGCTTAACTCCGATGCATTATCTCGAAACTGTTCGGGGTAATAGAATGGTTTCAGTGCAATTCGAACCGCCTCGACCAACATCCGTGGATTAATGCCTGCATGAAAGAGTGTGGGGACGTTGAAGTTTTCCAGGACATGCCATCGTGAGGTATTTTTGACATATTCGCGTAAGGCTTTGGGGTTGGCCAATAGCTTTCGTTTTTTTTCGGGATCAAGATAACCAATAGGATGGATGATCTTTCTTTCTTTTTGTTGGCGTTGTTGTGCATGCTGCCGTCGGTCAGAAAATGAGGCGCCTCTCCAATAGCGATTCTTTGGCATGCATTCAGAAAGAGGCTCTAATTATTATGTATTACGCTGTGCCCTCAAGGACTTTCTGGCAGGTGTTTTGAACACAGCGAGGCGCATAACCCGAGGGTTCTACTTGGACCGCACATAAGGGTGCAGGCCCGCAGCTGTCGTCTCCAGGGCATTGGACTGCCCGCTGTGAGTCAAACCAATTGGCATTCACTGCGATCCAGTGGTCTTCGGAGTAATCTGTAATTTGGCATGCTCCCATGTGGCAGCAGGCAAATCCAAGCTCTTCATTAATCAACTTACACTCTGCGTCAATGGTGCAGGATGTTTCTGCAACGAAGCGTGAGGGAGTGGGCCATTCATCCGGAGTAGCAGTGAATGTCCGTCCATCGCGTGTGCGGCATTTTGGGGGAGCGGATTCCATAATGGGATATCCAACCGCTACACATGCTGAATAGGAATTGATTTGCTTATCTTCCGGAATGACTTGCACAAAACGTGTTCCATCCGGGAGGATACACTGCCCAGGATAGGATTTGAGTGCAGGATATCCAGCGGCAACGCATTCGTCGTAGTTGGTGATGTGCGCGTAAGGATTTGTGTTCGTCACGCGCGCGGTTTGGATGAAGGAGACGGCGACGATGGCTCCTGCGACCGTCACCAACGCCAATAGTAAGAGCAGCGTGCGCGCTCCGGCGTTGTGTTTTGTCCGTTCAGTCGTTGGGGTGGTAGCCATATACTCTTTGGATGCCTTTCGCGACTTAATAAGCTTCCATTTGCTTAGGCGAAAGCATGCGTGTGCGGGTTAACGTGGCATTTAAATGGTATTTTTGTGCAGAATAGGTATGCAAGTGCTATTGGGTATATTGCTTATCCTTCTCATGGCTAGTGGCTGTGTCCAGACGGGGCAAGTAAGCGCACCCGTAGTGGATGCCTATCAGTCGCAATCTCTTTCCTCGGAGGAAAATCCTATGTCGAATCCCATTGTTGTTTTTGAGACGAATCACGGCACATTCAAGGCCGAAATATTCCTGGATAAGGCGCCCTTGACCGCGAAGAATTTTCTGGATCTTACCAATAAAGGATTCTACAATGGATTGAAATTCCATCGTGTCATCGCCGACTTCATGCTGCAGGGCGGCGACCCCAATGGGAATGGGACTGGCGGCCCCGGCTACAAGATTCGCGATGAATTTGCACCCGGACTCAAACACTCAACGCCTGGGATCCTTTCCATGGCCAATGCCGGTCCTAATACCGGGGGAAGCCAATTCTTTGTTACGTTGGTTCCCACTCCCTGGTTGGATGGAAAGCACGCCATCTTCGGAAAAGTAGTCTCTGGAATGGATGTGGTTGAAAAGATTGGGAAGTTGCCCACGAATGCAAATGATGCACCGCTTTCGCCTGTGATTATGGTGAAAGTGTGGGTGGAGAAATGAATGAATAAAAAAATTCCTTTTTCAGATCCGGAAGCAATTAGAATTGCAATTGCGATTGGAATAATTGCTATTGCTGCTCAGATTAATTTTAATCAAGTCAAGTACTTTGGTGATGATTTAGTGACATTGAGTCTATTATTTGTACTTGTAGCGTTTGGATTTGCGGCTTATTTGGGATTAACTGCATTTCGCTATGCGCCTGGCAGTGGATTCTTTGCAGAATATACTAGAAACCTTGGTAATAATGCAGATAACTTCTATACCTTTACTGCATTCCTGGGATTCTACTTTATGGTTGTTGCATTTGCGAGCCTAATAACCACTATGTTTGCACCATTTTTTTGGCAGCTAAGTATTCCATTTGATAAGCAAGCTGCAGCAGTTTTACTTTCTTTGATAATCCTTGTGGTTCCTGCGTATGAGGTTTATCGAAATAGAAAACGGTAATTCCCTATTGGATTCCATTCCTCAAAATCGGGATATTTTTTGAGTATTTTATTAATGTGTCTGCGATTAGAGCTGCCAATAATTGCGAGATATTTTCGAACATTTTCTTTTGATGTGATTTGGAGGTGCTTATTGTTTGCAAGTCGTTGGGATAAAATTCCTAATCCGCTAAGCATCTCTTTGATTTCATCCAAAATTACTGGGTTATACATGCATAGATCGAGTCGCATGTAATTTGTTTTGTAGGTTGGACGCTTGTCAAAGAAAACACACCCATCGGTATCCATACACCCGCGGATAAATGCTGCTTTCATTTCTGGAGCTGCTTCTAAGACTTCTTTTGGTACGCGAACTTTGTCGAATTTGACCCCCGTGGGCATCTGAAAGCGATTAATTAACATTTGATGTAATAGTTTCGAATAGAAGGTGACCCACATTGCATTTTTTCTACCAATTCGAACATATGGGTTTTGAATATTGAACAACCGTTTGGCAATTGGCATGATTATGTCTTGATAGTACCTTAAGTCATGCCGCGTGTCGCCTGAGAAACCTACAAAATATTTACACCCATTGTAAACATTTGTAAACCCGTCTCCAGAGAATGCTCCAAGAAACTCGCACAAATCCTCAGTTAATGGTTGAGTAATATCAAAGGAATTTTTTACTTGTATAGAAGTAGTGTGGTTTTCCATAATCTAGCCCTTGGAGGGAGTTGAACCCTCGACCTCCAGTTTACGAAACTGGCGCTACTGCCACTGAGCTACAAGGGCCTAGGAAAACCATTCTTATTTTGGGATTTGAACCCCAAATCGCCATTGCCTACTCAAAAAACCCCTGGGAATGCTTTAAAACGCCTGCTTTTTACTCCTGGAATGAAGGGGAAGTTGGAAGCCAATTTGTGGAAGATTCTCCTCTACAACATCTCCCAGCGCCGGCAGTTCGTGCCCATTATGGCGATTTTCTTCCTTTCCTTGCCCGATACTACTGCCCAGCAGATCGGGATCTATTCCGGTGCCGGCGCGCTCGTGGCCTTTCTATTCGAGATTCCCACCGGTTATTTCTCGGACAGCTTTGGTCATAAGGCCACGCTGATCATCTCCAAACTCTGCATGATCGTGGCTTCTCTCGCGCTCATTTTCGCGCGTGCATTGCCCGAATTCATTCTCGCTTCGGCGTTCATCTCCTTAGGGTTCGCTTTCCAATCGGGCACGAGCTCCGCCATCACCCACGACACGTTGCATAGTCTGAAACGCGAAAAAGAATATGGAAAAATCTCCAGCCAGATTTCCGCGAACGCTTCCTTCGTGAGCATGCTTTTCATCATCGCGCTTCCCTTCCTCACGCCCATCGATATCCGCTTGCCGTTTTGGATTGTCTTGGGGTTGGATATCATCGGATTGCTCGTGGTGCTCACGATTACAACTCCTCCCTCGGAAAAGCACCATCAGCAGCACGCGCACCAATCGATCTTTCAGCTCGTGAAGCAATTCAATAATCCTCGACTGCTGGCTTTTTCTCTTTTTACGGGTGCGATTGCGGGCTTCTTTCTGGCGGGCAATGCGTTCCGCGAGGCTTTCTTGCAATCGCTGGGTTTCCCCATCATCTTCATCGGGTTCGTCATGGGTCTCTCGCGCTTGATTTGGTTCGTGGTGGGGCACAAAACAGAATGGTTAGAGAAATTTTCTCTCGAAAAGATCATGGCCGCCGAAATTGTTATTTTTCCTCTTTTCTTTATTCTCGTAACGTGGATTTCCAACCCCTACCTCGCGGGTATTTTCTTCGTCATCGTGATGGGTTATTTTTGGGGCCGCGGCCAGTTATTGGAGAATTATTTCATCAAGAATTACATCAAAAAGCCTCGCTATAAGGCGACATTGCTTTCGATCGATTCCCAAATCAGTTCGTTAATCCAAGCCGGTGCCGCGTTTGGAGTGGGCTTCTTCATGCAGCAATCCTATCGTGCGGGCTTCATCGCGATGGGCGTGGCGTTATTCGTGATATTGCTTTTCTTGTACCCCAAGATATTCCCGAAGAAAATTACAAAGAAAAAATAAACGTTATTTGGTTGCGATGCTGAAGTGCTTGAATAGCGCCTGGTATGCCTGCAAGCGGATGCGGTAGAATCGTCCTAACACATTCGACAAAGCGAAGTTGGAGGTGAGATCCCTATGCCCTCCCGCGCTCGAATCGAGATAGATATGTCGGCGTAAATAATATTCATAGGCTTTTAGCGGTGGCGTCTTGTAGGGCATGCTTTGGATGATGCGAGCGAAAATGGGAGACAGCACATCCTCGCGCGAGAAGATGGACATCGCTCGCAAGGATTTGGGGAGGCGATTCACGGCTTCGGTGTATTTTTTTCCAATCGCAAATACTTCTTTGTCAACGAGGCACTCTAGCTGGTGCTTTTCGATAAAATGCCAAAGGAATTCCGCGTGGTCGCCGCGTTTTTTGTAGTCTCCAAATGCCAGATTGTTCGTCTGTAATTCTCCGCGTGCCATTTCAGCGAGGTCTTTGTCTTTTGGGTAAAGTGAGATGGCGATGCGCAAGGATGCGGCAAATTCCAGGGCGTTGAATGCGCTGAGTACCATTAAGGAGAGGAATCCCTTCTCATCGAGTTTTTCCCAGGGTAACAGGGTAATTTGTTGGATGGTCCGCTGATAGGGCAGCATCCTATTCCTCTAAGTCTTCAAAGCTTCTTTTTCCCGTGGAAAAGTTCCAGAATACTTCTTCTAAATCCTCAATGGACACGCGCTTTTGCTGCATGGAATTGCGATCTCGCAGCGTGATGGTGTTGTAGTTTTCGTGGTTTTCGTCCATGGTCTCATAGTCCACGGTAATCGCATATGGCACGCCGATCTCATCGATGCGGGCATAGCGTTTTCCGATGCTTCCCTTTTCATCGAACAATGCAGAGGCGTTGGCGTTCTGGAGTTGTTGGAATATCTCGAATGCTTTTTCGTAGAGGCCGTCTTTCTTCATGAGCGGAAACACCCCAACGTGATAGGGTGCGACCGAAACCGGCAAATCGAGATTCCATCGTTCTTCTTGTCCGCGGACTTCTTTCTTGAGCGTGGCGTTGAGCATGGCCGTGAACGTCCTTCCCACTCCCATGGAGATTTCAAAGATATGGGGATAGAATTTTTCCGTAACGCCTTCTTCTTTGACCTGCAGATCGGTCTTGGATACTTCTGCATGCGTTTTCAAGTCGTGATCGGAGCGGTAATTGCATGCGGCCAGTTCGAGCCAGGTGTCATCCAACAATACTTCAAAATCCCATGTCTCTTTCGCATAGAATGCGCGTGCTTCGGCCTCTAACTCGCGGAAGCGCATGCTTTCGAGGGGGATATTGAGCTTTTCGGCGAATTGTTGGGTGCGCGCCAAATAGTATGCGATGAGCTTTCCTGAAACGATTCCTTGTTCTACCGCTTCCTCGCATGAAATGGAGTGGATTTCCTTGTCGCGCAGCAAGTAAAGGCGCAACGCATAGTCTTTGACTTCTTCCCAGCGATCGATTTCGTTTATTTTGGCGGGATTGAAGAAAACCTCTACGTCCATTTGTTCGAGTTCGCGTGCGCGTAGTAAGGCTTGGCGTGGGGCGATTTCATTGCGGAATGTCTTTCCGACCTGCGCAATCCCAAAAGGAAGGGTCACGCGTCCGCTTTTCCAGATGCGTGAGAAGTCCAAGAAGATGTTCTGGCAGGATTCGGGTTTGAGATAACCTGGAATGGTCCCTGTCGTTCCCACGTGGGTCTTCATCATCATGTTGAAGCGCTGCGTCTTTCCGAGTGGGGATTTGCATTTCGTACAGACGAGTTTCAATTCCGCAATCTTGGAGTCGAAGAACTCCATGCTCGCGCCTTCGGGTATTTCTTCCTTCAGCATTTCTTCGATGAGCTTGTCGGCGCGATAAGGGGTGTGGCACTTGGTACAGGTAACGAGGGGATCGGCGAAATTTTCGAGGTGCCCTGACGCGCGGAAGACGGGTTCGGGTAGTACGATGGATCCATCGATTTCGAGCAATCCTTCATTCTCCACGAGGGTTTTGCGCCAGAAGCGGATGAGTCGTTGCTTGATGCGCGTGCCTTCAGGCCCATACTCGAAGAAACCCGCAGGTGCATCGGCATAGATTTCGGCAGTGGGGAAATAGATTCCGCGGCGCAGCGCTAGATTCTGGACATCGGCAAAGGCCATATGCCAAGAGTGTGGGCATCCCTGCTTTTAAAGGCTATGAGGGAGGTTGGTTTTATGCCCCCGCATATAAAAGAAAAATTGCAGGAAATGCGCAAGCAATTCATCTCGCGCACAAAGGAACGCGTCCAAGAGCAGCTTTCGGGCCCGGATGCGCATGTGGTGCGAGCGGTTTCTTCGGCGAAGAACCTCGAGGCCCAATTCAATTTGGTCTATGAGCAGGCCATTGAGTGGTATGCCTTGCATTTTCCCGAGATGCGCTTTCAAGTCAGAGAACCCTTGCACCAGATGCAATTGATTGCCCAAATCGGAGAACGCAAGAACTACTCGCAAGAAAATGTGGCGCGGGTGCTTTTGAATGAAGATTCCATTCGCAAGGTCCTTGAAGCGGCGCAGAATAGTAAGGGTGGAAGCATTGATGCGCATGCGCTGAAGGCCGTGCAATCGTTTGCGCATCAAGCCTTATCGTTGAAGCAAGAACAATTGACTTTGCAGAGTTTTGTGGAGCAGCAGATGCGTGAGTTGGCGCCCAACTTTTCGGAGTTGTCCACTCCCATGATTGCAGGACAGTTGTTATCGAAAGCAGGGAGTTTGAAGCGCTTGGCGGAAATGCCCGGCTCGACGATTCAAGTCCTTGGAGCCGAAGAGGCGCTTTTTTCCCATCTCAAAACGCGTTCGCGCCCTCCCAAGCATGGGTATATTTTCAATCACCCCTTGGTCAAGACTCTCCCCAAGCACGTGCGCGGGAGGATGGCCCGGACGCTCGCGGGGAAGATGGCCATTTGCATCCGCACGGACTTTTTTGGCAAATCACGCATTGTGGATGAATTGAAATCCAAGATGGAAGCTTATTCGAAGCATTTGTCAAAGCTCCCGTTCAAACCCAAGCCCCGCCCGAATCAAAATGCAAACTTTTCTCGCCCGCCTGCAACTCCGCGCAGGGATTTTGCTCCATCTCCGCCGCGCAGAGAACCCTCTTCGCAAGGTTATCGGTCGTTCAGGCGATGACGTATGGCAATGGAACGCCTCAAAGGCATTGGCAATCAGTTCTATACGCTTAATTTAGTGCCAGGGAAAAAAGTCTATGGCGAACGCTTAGTGAAAGATGCAAATGGAGAATGGAGGGAATGGAATCCTTTCCGCTCCAAGTTGTGCGCAGGCCTGCATAATGGTTTGATGGCTGAACATTTTGCAATCCATGAAGGGAGCAATGTCCTCTACTTAGGTTCTGCTGAGGGAACGACTGTCTCGCACGTCTCGGATATCATTGGCGAAGAAGGGCTCGTCGTGGGAGTGGATGTTTCGCCGCACGTGATGAGCAAATTCTCTGCATTAGTGGAGTCGCGCGAAAATATCCTGCCATTGTTGGGGGATGCCAACCAGCCCGAAACCTATGCGAGTGAATTAGAGGGCATGAAGTTTGATGTGATCGTGCAAGACGTCGCGCAAAAGAACCAAGCGGAGATATTTTCCAAGAATTGGGAGCTGTTTGCGCATCCCAAAAGCGTAGGATATCTCGTGATCAAGTCCAAGTCCGTTGACTTTACCAAGCCCAAAGAGCAAGTGCTCAAGCAGGAGATGAAGGCCTTAGGAAAACATATTAAAGTCGAACAAATTCTTTCACTCGAAAAACACGAGAAAAGCCATTTCTTGCTCTGCGTGAGATGGCAGTGAAGGCGTTCGCCGTATGAAGAAAGCCACTCCCAAAACCGCTAAACCCCTGCGAAAGGCCCACGAGCTGCATCGGCAGTGGTTACACATCCTTGCGGGATTGCTCCACGTCGCCGTATTAGGCGTGGGCGGACTGGAAGCGTTGCGCTGGTTTGTGGTATTGGAGATTGCAGGCGGTCTACTATTAGTCGCGCTCTCGCATCACAAAGTATTCGCTTTCTTGAAAGAAATCCTTTCTCATGTGCAGCGCCGCAAAGAACAGCTGCCTGGGGAGGGGGCGTTCTTTTTTGTGATGGGGGTGGGAGTGGTCGCGTGGTTGTTCTCCAATGAAACAAACATTTTAGGCGCGATCATCGCGCTCACTTTCCAGGATGCGTTTTCGACGTTGGTGGGATTGCACTGGGGGAAAACCCCCATCATGGAGCGCAAGTCTCTGGAAGGGGCTGTTGGGGGATTTGTGATGGCATTCATCGCATTAGCGCTCATCTTTTCAATTCCCATTGCGCTCGCCGTGGCGTTAGTGGCAACGTTAGTGGAGCTGCTTCCCATCAATGACTCCATTTCCATTCCCTTGGCCGCAGGGATTATTCTGCATTTATTGGCTTAGCGGGTTCGTTTTAAGGATTTAGCGGCGTGTAGTCTTCTAGTATATGGCCCCGTAGCTCAGCCTGGATAGAGCAGTACCGTCCTAAGGTGAAGGTCGTGCGTTCGAATCGCACCGGGGTCGTTTCGTTAGATGGTGATGAGCGCTGAGGCGGTTGGAACGCCGACTTGGGCTGCGCCATTCACTCCTGCAATCGCGAAACAATATGTGGTTCCGGGCACGTTGATGGAGGTGAATGTGCTGGCCGGGAAGGACAGCGGGACGATGGTCCCGGGTGTGGCCGTGGTGTTGGGGATTCCGGGTGGGGGAAGCAGATTCGTGAGAGCCGTTCCCGCTGCCGGGACGCTAGGATTGAGTGCGACTGCGACGAAGTTGTTGATTGCCGTTGCGGGATCGGTAGCAACCGTGTTAGCAAATGCCGCACATGCTCCTCCTGGAATGGCGTTGTCGCGCAAGTAAAGGATAGTAAAATAGGGAAGGACTCCAACTTGACCATTGTCCCCTGGAACTGTTACGTTGAGCGTAACATTGCCTGAACTGAATGTGGGCGGTCCATTAATGATGAAAGGACCTGGGCCCGAGCACGCGGTCGAAGTGTCGAACTGGCATGAGGAATTGCATCCGAGTGTTCCGACAGAGTATCCTTGGGAATAGCACGTGGCGGCGAATGAAGCCGTTCCGTCGCATTGTTCGCCGGCGTCGATGGTGTTGTTGCCGCATAAAGACGCAGCGGGTCCCCCGCCCAATCCGGCGGCGGCTGCATTGAATGCATTTTGGACTTTCACGTCGCTGGTTGAGAGATTGTTGCTGATGATGGTGTTTGTCGATTGACTGCTCCCGACGATGATGACCAGTACGATCGTTGCGATGAGCACGGCACCCCCAATCAATAAGAGATACTCGAGGGCCCCTTGGCCGCGTGTGGAGGGAAAAGTGGGTGCGTTCATGCGTGAAGGACTATTTTTGAGTATATAAGGATTAAGTCGGGTGAGCCTCTTCGCCTTCTAGCTATTTCATCAGGTGCTGATTTGCACGTTGATGGCTGAAATCTGCGCCGGTTCTTGTGTGCGGGGATCCTCATATGTCAGCTGGATCGTGCATGTCTTTTCGGCCCCCGGTAGGGCGGTGGATGGGGCATTGATCTTAAGTTGAGTGCTCTGTGTCGAATTGGGCTTTCCTTTTTCGGGGAGATTGATGATGGGGAAGAAGTCCGGCGTGACGAGGGAGATATATTCTTCGCATCCCGTGGAGAGCTCATATAACACCGTGGCGATGGGGAATCCGCTCTTGTTCTCTACGCGTAAGGTGGCGGTCTGGAATTGGAATTGCGTGGGATTGGCGGTGTCGTGGCGCAGGGTGTAGGTCTTGCTCTTGGCCCCATCAATCGTGCCCGTCACATCCACCACGGCCTCCGTGAGGTTGATGGTGAAGGGCGACTCGCTCTCCCAGAAGCTCGTGAAGAAGCGCACCTTCCCGAGGATGAGGTCCTTGGAAGCCGTAATGGGTGCGCGGAAGCGCAATTCCGGGGAGATGGTTTCGTTCTTTGCGAGTGCCTTGAATGGTTTTTCGATGGACCAGGAGAACCACTCAGGGACTTCGGCCGCGGCGTTAGTGCCATCGGTTTGGGTGATGATGATTTCCGCGTCGATCTTTTCAGAAGAATCGTTCGGCGAGCGGTTGCGGATAGTGAAGCGTGTGGATTTGAGTTCGTCGGCTTTCGCGTTGAGCGTGATCGTTTGCGTGGGGTTCACATCGAACTTGAAGTCGTTGAATTGCGTAAAGTCGAGGCTTTCCTTTTCTTGTGTGTATTTGATCCGGATGCTTCCGTTCTTTTTGTCGCCGGCCGTCTTGTTGGTGATGGGGAGCGTGTCAGAGACGTTGAGCGTGAAATTGACGAGCAAAGTCCTTTTTGCGGGAATGGAGAACGTGGCGGGGGTGAATTGGATGTCTTCCTTGAATGGGGCGAGCCCTCCCTCCATGACCAATTCGATGCTCTGTCCCTTCGTGGAGTCGTTCTTCAACAAAAATGAACCCTTCGCTCCCTGCTGGCCGCGTACGATGGTGGTGGGGAAATCGAGTTGGGAAATGGTAACGCCTAAGTCTTTCACGAAAATGGTTTTCTCTTCTTGTTCGGCATTTCCTTGTGTGGGCTTTTCCACGTAGATGTCCAGGTTCTCGGGCACTGCGAAATCGCTGCCTTCGGAGTCCCATTCGACGAAGTAGGTTCCTGGTCGCACGCCGATCGTGGTGGTTCCTTCAAAGCGTTGGATGGGTTTGTCGGCGCCGCTCTCATAGAGTGCTCCCGGCATTCCTGTAAGGAGTTTTCCTTCCGTATCGCGTGCGGAAATGGTGAGCTTGACTTGGCTGCCGATGAAGTAATCGTATACGAAAAATCCCAGCAGGCCGATGATGGCGAGTGCGATGATTTTTTTCCCGTGCTTCTGCGCTAATTCCTGTGCGCCTCCAAGGGGGTTGCTCGATTGGGGCTGCGGCTCGTATTCGAATGGGCTATCGGGAGGCGCGTCGTACATGCGCAAATAGAATGGGAGGGGGCATATTAAATCTTCGCGTGCGGTGTTAGGTGCATATGCCCACGCCTGCGTCTTCTGCTGAACCCATTGCCGTGGTCGTGTTGGGCGTCGTCGTGCTAGCGCTTTTGGTAGTGGGATTGGGTTTTTGGGTCTGGCAGGGAACGAGTGTTCCCGCGGACTACTCTGAATTATTTTGGGGTTCTGCGCCGCATGTGGATGATGACACTATCGCATTCGCGATCCGCTTGCGCTCGCACGAATCGCAGGATTTGCGGTGGGACGTGAATGCGTATTTGGGTAGGCAAGAAGTCTCACGCAAAAAGATTCAATTAGTTCCCGGACAAGAAAAACAAGTCGATTTCAGCATTCCATTATCGTCTGGACTTATCGGCGATCACGAAGTGCGCATCGTGGCGCAGCGCTTTGATGGATTGGGGAACGCGGTCAAGCAGCCATTGGAGATACGCGATTGGGTGCATGTGCCCGATGCGAATGCCGAATCGAATTAGAACGTGGAATTCTTCTTGCGCTTGGTGAAGGGATTGGGTAGTTGTTCAGGAGCAGTAGCTTCTTCTTTTTCGCGCGGGAGCTTTTCGGCGAGGCGCGCGACTTGTCTTTCTTTTTCGCGCACGAGGGCTTCGAGCTCTGCGATGTGTGCGCGCTGTGATTTGGTTTGGGATTCCATTTCCTGTAGCTTGCTCTCGAGCTTTTCGCGTTCTTCGCGTTTGATGCGGTGCTTATTCTCTTCGAGGTTCAGGAGTTCTTTGGCATAGGTCGCGCGCAGCGTCGCGGTCTCGGATTCCAGGTCCAATGCCACTTTGCGTGCGAAATCGCGTTCCGTCTTGAGGATGCCCTGGATTTCCACGTGCTTCTTCGTGAGTTCGTGCACCAAGTGCTCGAGCTTTTTGATTTTGTTCTCCATCTGGGCGTGGTTCGCCGAATATTCTTCGAGTTTCTTGCGCGATTGCTCGAGGTGATCCCCTACGACGTGTCGTTCGATGGCGAAGTCGTGCATCAGGCCTTGCATTTCTTGTTCCATCTCCAAGTGCGATTTTTTGGTGACATTTCCGAAGAACTTCTCGCGCTTCAATACGTCGCGTTCTTTCTTGAGTTGTTCGAGTTCGGTCTCTTTTGTCTTCAACAATCCGAAGAGCTTCGATTCCAGTTCCTTGGTGTTGCTTTCGTTGTGTTCGGTCTTGCGCAATACGAGCTGCATGCGCTCCGTCAAGCGATGCAAGGAAAGCCATTGCTGGTGCATGCGCGCGTCCATTTCGCTTCCGAGCGTGGGGACGGTGATGCTTTCGCTCAGGTCCAGTTTTTTGCTCTTGAGCTTTTCTTCTTCGAATGTGATGTTGCGTGAAAGCACGGCGTCATTCTGGTGGAGGAGCTCATTGACCTCTCCCACTTGGATTTCTTTCAGCTCCGGGTTCTGGATTTGTTCGCGGATGAGGAGTTGGACCAATTCCCTGGACTGCTTGGTGTGCGCGTGCCATTCTTTGAGGCGTGAAACCAGAGCCTGGCGGTTGGTCTGTTGCCAGGGGATGTAGGGGAGTGCCTTGGCCTTTCCCAGCTCTTCGTGCAGCTGGTCCAATAGGAGTAGGGCATTGCTCATGCGTCGAAAAACGAATTTCCCCTATTTATGCCTGCTTCCATTCCTGCAGGGCGGCTTCTACATGCTGGTTTGGCGGCATTCCTCCAGGCGGTTTTTATTCCATCCCTCCTTATGTCCTGGAGCACGTTTTTGGGTTGTTTTATGCATATCTACGAGGACCACGGCATCGTTATCCAAGACCAGGAACGCATCCTCGTCGACCCCCACCGCAAGCGCGTGGATGCCGACCGCATTTTCGTCTCGCATGCGCATTCGGACCACGTGCATATCGGGGCCAAGAATCCGTCGACTTACTACATGACCCCCTTGACGCATGGACTGGTGGAGAAAAAGATCCCCAAAGCCGCCTATGCGGAAAAGATGCATTTCAATTCGCACGTGCACGGGAAGGAGCACAAGATATCTTTCGTGAACTCGGGCCATATCTTAGGGAGTGCCCAGATCGTCGTGGAAGGAGAGAAGAAGGTGTGCGTGACGACGGATATGAAGTTGCAGGACAGCATCATCATGCCCGGCGCCGAGATTGTGCCGTGTGATGTGTTGGTCATCGAATCCACTTTTGGAAAAAAAGAATACAAATTCCCCGAGCGCGAGGATGTGTATGCGCAAGTGGGGAAGTGGTTGAAGCATGCGCAACAGCAGAACTTTTTACCCATTCTCCAAGGCTATGCCACGGGCAAGGCGCAAGAACTCACGAAGATCGTGAATGAGTATTCCTCCGCCATCCCCTTCGTGCACAAGAACATCTATGAGAAGAACGCTATTGCGCGTGCGCATGGGCATCACATCGGGAAATTCGAGTTGATCGATCACAATCTCAAGGATGCGGAAGTGTTGATCTTGCCTCCCAATTTGTGCGACTATGAGACCCTGCACGCCATCTCGGTCTCGGCCAAGAAGAGCGTAGTAACGGGAATCGCAACCGGTTGGCCTTCGCCTTCGAATGGGCATGAGACGCATTTCCAGTTATCCGACCACGCGGATTATGATCAATTGATGAATTACGTCGGAAAGGCCGAACCCAAGCAGGTGTTTACCGATCACGGCTTCGCACGCGAGCTCGCGATTGCCATCCAGAAAGAATTCAAGATTCCCGCGCGTCCCATCGAGGAAGCCAAGCAATATGTGCTGGCGCAATATGAGCGCGTGACTCCGTGATTTATTAATGGGCATTTGCTGATGGATAGGTATGGTTCCCCTGCTCATTTTCTTGGTCGCGCTCGTCATCATGGTGTGGGGGTCTCAACGCACCATCGATGGGAGCATTCGCATTTCGCAGCACTTCGGCATTTCCCGTATGGCAGTGGGATTCGTGCTCATCGCCTTATTCGTTTCCCTTCCCGATTTGATGGTGGGCACGCTGTCGGCCATCCAGGGGAAAGCCGAGTTAGGAGTGGGAGACGCGCTCGGAAGCACGATCGCCAATATTTGTTTAGTTATCGGAACGGCTGCCTTCATCCGCAACATCAAGATCCATCGCTCGCACGTCATCGAGAGCGCGGAGATGTTGTTCTTGATTTCGCTGATCCCGCTCGCGTTGCTGATCAATAATGTCTCCGCCTTTACGGAGGGAGTCGTGTTGTTGGTATTGTTCCTCTTCTATCTCTTCTTCATCGCCAAAGAAAAGATGAAAGCAAAACCCGCTAAGCGCATTCCCCAGAGCAACATTGGTCGTTCCATGCTCGAATTCATCATTGGAACTACTGCCGTGGTTATTGGTTCTTTTTTTGTCGTGGACTCGGCCTCGCAGATTGCCCAAGCGTTTGGGGTTTCGGATGGCGTGATCGGTCTCACGCTCGTGGCGCTTGGGACGACCCTGCCCGAGCTGATGATCGACTTCACGGCCATCCGGAGGGGAGAGATCTCATTGGCGATTGGGGAGATCTTGGGAAGCGCGGTGGCGAATCTCACATTGGTGTTGGGGAGCACATTCGTGCTCGCGAAGGAGGCCATTCATTTCTCTGAGTTCGTGTTGCCGGTTGGTTTCATCGTGATCGCCAACTCATTCTTGGTCTACAACTTCATCAAGCACGGGCATATCCACAAGTCCCAGGGGATTTTCTTCCTCATCTTGTATGGGGTTTTCCTGACGATGAGTTTTACCGTGGTAAAATAGCTCTGCGTCACCTCTCTCATTATTTTTCTTTCCAGGTTGTGGCGAAAAGGATTTCGAGCAATCCATAAGTCAATCTGCTATGGCCTGCCTTTACCTTTAAAATAACTCCACTGCCTTTCATGGGTATTATGTCCCTCCGAACCCATGCCTGCGGCCAATTACGCGTCTCCGATGCGGGAAAAGAAGTCGTACTTTCGGGTTGGGTGGACTCTTTCCGCGTGGCGGGGAAGATTTCCTTCTTGACGGTAAGGGACCGCACCGGGACGACGCAGGTTTTCTTGAATGCGGCCCTAACCGATCACTGCAAGCACTTGCAGAAAGAGTCGGTGGTGCAAGTTTTTGGCAAGGTCAATAAGCGACCCGAGAAACAGATCAATCCCGCCATGCACACGGGAGAAGTCGAAGTGGAAGCGCAGCGCGTGGAAATCCTTTCACTGGCTGAAGCGCCGTTGCCCATTGAGATTAGAGAAGAAACGACTACTTCCTTGGATAAGCGCTTGGACTATCGCTTCCTCGATTTCCGACGCGAAAGAGTCAAGGCCATTTTCATGATCCGCAGCAAGATCTACACGGCATTCGTGCACGCGTTAGAGAAGCACGGGTTCATCCAAGTTGCGCTGCCAAAGATAACGGAATCCGGTGTTGAAAGCGGTGCGGAAGAATTCAAGATCCCTTATTTCGGGAAGACCGCCTCGCTCGCCCAAAGCCCTCAAATCTATAAGCAGATGTTCGTCGTCTCCGGACTGGAACGCGTGTTTGAGATCGGGCCCGTGTTCCGCGCAGAAAAGTCTCACACCACGCGACACTTGACCGAATTCACGGGTATCGACTTCGAAATGGGCTTCATCGAGAGCGAGGAAGAGGTCATGCGCATGGCCGAGAATGTCATCCATGACGTTTGGGCAGAAGTCAAGGAAAAAGCCAAAGAGGAATTGCAAATCCTCGGAAAAGAAATCACCGTCCCGACGATTCCATTCCCGCGCGTCTCATTGCATGAACTCCGCAAGGTTTTGGCAGCGAAAGGAAAGATCATCCCGGAAGACGATGATCCCGATGCCGCTGCAGAGATCATGATTGGCGAATACATCAAAGAAAAGTATCATCACGACTTCGTCTTTGCATTGGATTATCCTTTCACGAAGAGACCTTTCTATCACATGCGCCCCGCGGACGATCCGAGTGTCACGAAATCATTTGATTTGATCTATCGTGGCGTTGAGATCGGGACCGGCGCGCAGCGTGAGCACCGCGTCGACGTTTTACGCCAGCAATGCGAGCTGAAGGGATTGGATTTGGACAAGCTCCCCGCTTACCGCGATATCTTCCGCTATGGCGCGCCTCCCCATGGTGGAATTGGCCTGGGAATGGACCGTATTGTCAACCTCATGCTCGAATTAGGCAATGTGAGAGAAGGAATTCCTCTGCCGAGAGACCCTGATAGACTGACGCCGTAATTTTTATTCCCGGGATGCATGCGTTCATGGTGTCTCCCAAGATTGTTCCAATTAAGTTGCCTCGTGGATGGGTGAAGCGACCGCATGTGGATGAGCTGCATGGAATTGCGCGTCGGATTAAGATGCAATTCACCGCGCGCCGGAGGGAACTAGAAGTCCATGCTCCCAATGAATCATCTCCGAGCTCGATAGGTTTGGTGCAAGTGCTGAAAATGAATCGGTTGCGGCATCAACAGGAGATTTCCGCCGTGCGTGTAGCTGCAAAGATTGGTTTTGTGGCAGCCGGGATCCGCAGCGGGGTGCAACGCCACGCGATCCGAACTATTCTTTTTGATCATCATTCGCTCGTGTATGGGTTTACCCTTCAGGATCGGCGAAAGGTCACGAATAGGATGCTCGACGCCATGCGGCGGGTCAAAGGCGTCAACCCAGGAGCGTTACGCCAGTTCATGGATCGTTTTCTGGGGGCTTTGGGGAGATTGCGTGCGGGATTAAGGAATTAGGCTCTTTCCTCTACTATTTTTAAGCTCCTTCGTCCCTCTACTGCTTCAGATGCGTGCCTATATTTCCGCTGCGATCCGAAGTGTCGTTATTGCGTTAGCTATTGCCCGCATCAACTCCAATCGTCCCTACTGATGTTTCCCTTTTCACGCGCTATGGGGTGCGTGCAAAAGCCTATTTTTTACGAAAAAAATCACATTGGAGCGAAAACACATGCAACAACAAATTCCACGCAACATGATTGGGGATGTACTCAAACACCCTATCAAAGAAGCCCACTTACAAGGATGGATCAAGCGCAAGCGCGACTTCAAAGGAACGCTGATTTGGCTCATGCGCGATGGTAGTGGGGAAATCCAAGTCGTTCTTGAGGAAAAAAATATCCCTGACAAGCAATCATTTGAGCACGCGCGAAAGGCGTTGATGGAATCGTCCGTTGCGGTGAGTGGAACGCTCAAGGAAGATTCTCGTGCCCCGGGCGGAAAAGAGTTGCATGCCAGCGTCGTGAGAGTGATTCACGCCGGAGAAGAATTTCCAATTGGAAGAGACCTGAGCGAAGAATTCTTGTTGGATGTGAGACACCTCTGGTTGCGCGCGGGAAAGATGCAGCATGGCTTGCGTGCTTCCGCAGCGGTCTTTGAAGGGTATCACACCTGGTGCAAATCCCAGGGATATATCGAAGTCCAAGCCCCCATGTTCGTTTCCGGTGCAGTCGAAGGCGGAAACGAATTGTTCGAGGTTCCCTATTTTGGAAAGACTGTAAACCTCACACAGTCTTCCCAATTCTATTTGGAGGCCTATGCGATGGCGCTAGAGAAAGTCTATACGGTGGCGCCTTCCTTTCGCGCCGAGCCCTCGCGTACGCGCCGCCATCTCACCGAGTTCTGGCACGCGGAATGGGAAACGGCTTGGAGTGGATTGGATGAGCTGATGGATTTCAACGAGCACATGATCAAATCCATCGCCAAACATGTGCTGGAAAAGACCCCCGATGTATTGAAGGCAACGGGGAGGGATCCGAACACCTTAGAAAAAGTGGTCAATACCAAATTCCAGCGCTTCACGTATGATGAGGCCTTTGAAGTGGCTCAACGCAAGTTTCCCGAACTCAAGTGGGGAGACGACCTGCAAGAAGCGCATGAGCGTGAAATCACCAAGGACTTTGACGTTCCCATTTTGGTGCACCACTATCCCACGCAGCTCAAACCCTTCTATCATCGTCCCGATCCCAAGCGACCGGAAACAGTGTTGTGTTGCGATGTCCTTGCGCCGGAAGGCTATGGAGAAATCATTGGCTCCGGTGAGAGAAGTTGGGATGTGAATGAGCTTACCCAGCGCATGCGCAACCAAGGACTCAAGCCCGAGGACTTTGGGTGGTATGTGGATTTGCGCAAATATGGCTCCGTTCCCCACACCGGCGGGGGTTTAGGCCTTGCGCGCTTGGCGGTTTGGTTGTACAAATTTGACCATATCCGCGACGTCGTTGGTTTTCCTCGGACAATGAACCGTGTGGCGCCATAATCCAATGCTATTGGGTATCGCTACGCGACACCCATTCTCACTCCAGAACCTTTTGAGAAAAGGTTCATCAAAACCTCAGGGATTGCTTTGCAATCCCTGTTCTCGGTTGGTCCAATCGAAACTGGACCGACGGAACGGTGTTTGTATTATTCTTCGACGCACGGACCAGAAACGCTTTATTAATGCGCTGAGAAAGCTATGCGTGGCGGTTGATCCTTGGGATAGGCTCTCTCCCGTCCGCTCCTCATAAGCCGTTTTCAAGCGGCGACCCCGCAGGCCCACCATCCTGCGGGGCACCTCACTTTTTTTTCTTTTTTCGGCCCTTGTTCCCACAGCGTTATTAAGGTCTTTTTTGCTGATTCTAGCTATTGAGCAGGAGATGATTCCATGCGATTCATGCATATTCTGGGGATAGCCGTCGTTTTAGTTTTAGTTGTCATCGTGGGGCAAGGAAGCCTCATCGGGAGCATCACCGATCCGCTGCGTGTCTTGGCCAATAGCGCGCAGCAATTCGACTTCATCACGCGCATTATCGTATTCATCTTCGCCTTGGCCGTTGCCATTGTAGCGGGAATGGCATGGGATCGCACGCACAACCAGAAGATCGCCTTTGTAGCGTTAGCGTTTGGATTGATGGCCTTCAAGTGGTTGTTGAAGGTCATGGACCTCTTCGTATCCAGCGGGCAGTTCTTTCCCGATCACGCGGAGAATGTGATTGAGTTGGTCAGCCTGGCATTAATCGCCTATGCCCTCTTCGGGATGCGCTTGAGAGAAGGAAAGGAAAAGTGAGCAGGCATGGCCGACGAGCAAGAATTCGCACGCGTTCTCTCATTGGATGTGCGCAAGAAGATATACACTGTGATCGAAGAATCCCCGGGCTTGCACTTCCGTGAGATCCAGCGCCGCTGCGAGATCGCAGTGGGAAGCTTGCAGTACCATTTGGATTACTTGCAGAAGCACCATATTATTCGCACACAATCCGAGGGGAAGTTTGTGCGCTATTATGCGGTGCGCGGTCCCTCGATGCATCACAATCAGAATATCATGGCATTCCTGCGCCACGTCTCCACGCGCAAGATCATTCTTTTCCTCTTGCAGAAGCGACGGGCCAATAATGAAACCATCGCGCGCCATATCCAGCTCTCCCCTTCTACGACGAGCTGGCACCTGGATAAGCTCGTGGAAGCCAATGTCTTGATGCGGAAACGCGAAGGAAGGATGAGTTTCTTTTCCTTGGTGAATGCCGAAGAAGCAAAACAATTAGTGGTCAACTACAAGAGTTCTTTCCTGGATGATGCCGTGGACAGCTTTGTGGACGTTATCCAAGAAATCTCTAGCGCTGCCGAGGAAAAAATTGCGGCAGTCGAAGAGCCGGTCTCGGCGGAAGAAGAAACGCCTAAAACGGAATAATTTACCGCTACTAATTCCATTCGTTCGGTGCAGGCCTATCCATAAGTATCGTGGCGCGATCGCCGACCTGGGCGTTCCATTTTTCCATCAGTCCTGCGTTGGTCTCCAATACATACGATGCGTTTCCCGCAGGGAAATGTGCCGGGCACGGGTCTGCTTGGCAGGGTTGGAGCGTAGCGATGTCCACGATCGTCCCATCGGTCTGGATCCAAACAATATCCAGGGGAATAAGCGTGTCTTTCATCCAGAAGGGATAATTCCCTTCTTCGTGCCAGAGAAAGAGCATTCCTTCTTGGTCCGTGAGCGAGGTCACGCCCATGAGTCCGCGTTCTTTTTCGGTTTGTGTCTGTGCGAGTTGCACGTGCACGCATTTTTCTTTCACGCAGACACTCGGCGGCTCGATGGAAGAAGGAGTGAGCGGCAAATCGGAATTTGGAGCGGGAACAATGGGGTTTGATTGCACGCATCCGAGGAGGAAAATGATGCTAAACATGAACAAAACGGAAGTGATTTGCATATCCAACATGCGTTGCGGCTGTTATTATACTTTACTTGTTCGCCACGATCTCAATCACATCGCGATGCTTGAGTACGTGGTCCTTTCCCAGGAGCATCTTGGTCTTGACATCGATGGCCTTGATGAAGTTCTTCCCGAAGTCCGTGTGGAGCTTGAATGCGAAATCGAGCGTTGTGGCAGTTCCTGGCATCAAGAAGCAATCGGGCAGCGTTCTGCCTTGGGAGTCCGTGAGTCCTTTTGTTCCGCCCGGGAAAATGGCCTTGTAGCCGAGGGCATTCAATACCGTGCGATCGAGCACCTCTTGGACTCCCGTGCCGCCGAGTTTCTCCAATACGTTCTTGCGGATGTACTCCAATCCCTGCTGTTGGGGTGGGGAGAGTTCTTTGAGCGTGGTGAAGGAAGCGCTCCCCGGCACATAATCGATAAGCCCTGCTTTGGCGGCTTTTTTGAGCGTGAGTTCGGCTTCGCCGGAGCACGCAAATACCGAAAGATGTGGGAATGCCTCGCGGACGCGCTTGGCGTTCTCTGCCGATGGAGGCAAGTCCATCTTGTTGGCTGCGATCACAATGGGTTTGGAGCGCTTGCGCAATTCGGTGATGAATAGGCGCTGTTCTTCGGGGGTCCAATCCACGAGTTTCTTTTCCATGAGCTTGGTCTGCATGAGCGCTTTATCGAGCTGATCGGGTCGCACACCTAAACCCGAAAGATTTTGAGCCAGCGAATCGATGAGTTGCTGTTTTCCGCTGATGGGGGCGCGTACGAATTTGCTCCAATTGTTTTGCAAGATCCCCAGCATCCAAAGATCCAATTCTTCTTCGAGGAATTTGACATCCTGGATGGGGTCGTGGGATCCCATGGCGACGGCTTCGCCTTTTTCGTTGGTGGAACCGGAGATATCCACCACGTGCACGAGCACATCGGCTTGGCGCAAGTCATCGAGGAATTTGTTCCCCAATCCTTTTCCTTCATGCGCGCCAGGGACCAATCCCGCGACATCGATCATTTCCACCGGGACGAAGCGCTGGTGGTTGATGCAATAGCCCGAGCGCGGGTTGCATTGCACTCCAAAATCCTTGTCCGCGCATTCGACGCGGATGAACCCCATTCCCTTGTTGGGTTCGATCGTAGTGAAAGGATAGGATGCGCGCGCCACATCGATGAGCGTAGCCGCTGCAAAGAAGGTGCTTTTTCCCGAGGAGGGCTTTCCGACGATTCCAATCAGCATATTTTCACGACTTATTCCATTTCGGCTTGTTTGTGGAGTTTGCGCGTGGCGTTGAATTCCTTGACCATGGCTTCGGTTTGGATGGGTGTAAGGCACTGCTTGAGGATGGATGGCTTTGCCGTGACGTGGCATCCCAGCGCAAAGGCTTGCGCCACATCTTCGGGGGTGCGCAATGATGCCGCGAGCACGTGGGCATCCAGTTCATGCGCAGAGAATGCATCCAACATGTCTTCGACGTGCGCCCATGCGTCTATTTTGGCGTCCTGCATCCTTCCCACATATGGGGTAACGAAGTGCCCGTCCGCGAATGCGGTTAGGATTCCTTGGGCGGCAGAGAATACCGCAGTAAAAGTCAACTCGATGTCATCGCTCACGAGCGTGGGAGCGATCGAGAATCCATTGGCGTCCGCTGGGATCTTGAGGACGGTTTTGGGGAGCATTTCGTGAATCGTTCGCGCATCTTCCAAGAGCTCATCGGGTGTGCTTCCGACGGCTTGCACCATGAGTTTCTGTTCTTTGGTGAGGAGCTTGGATAATTGTTGTAGGTGCTCGAAACGATCGTCTACTTTCAGCTCGGCCAACAGAAGGGGGTTGGTCGTGATCCCCGCGATGAAGGGGTGTTTGACCCATTGCTCGGCTTCTTGAGGAGAGGCCGTATCCACATAGACCGTCATATAGATGAAATCGCGCAAGAGGGTTTATAATGGAAATGAATGGATTCGGGAAACGGGTTCTACGAGGTAAAATGGCCTAGAATTCGATTCCCTTGCGTGCGTAAATGCCTTTCATGTAGGGGTGTTTTTTGAGTGTCATGACCGTGACATAATCCGCGCGATCCAAAATTTCTTGTGGGGCATTTCTTCCGGTGAAAACGATTTCGACGTGTTCGGGTTTGCGATTGGTCATCTCCAATACTTGTGCCGGGGAGAGTAATTGTTTGTTGAGTGCGACATTGATTTCATCAAAGATGACTAAGTCATATTTTCCGCTTTCGACGGCTTGCTTTCCCGCTTCAAATGCTTTCGTGGCCATTTCCGTGTCATAATTATTGGGCACAAAGCAGTCCCTGCAATATCCTGCGAATGTTCCCTCGCGGATTTCCTTTTCATGCTGTTCTTGGTTGGGGCATACGACGTTGAAGGACTCGATCTTGATGGGCAGATCAAATTTGATGGAATTGAGTATTTCTCCCGTGTAGCCCATTTTCATGAATTGGACCATGAAGACGTTCATCCCGTGCCCAATCGCACGATAGGCCAATCCGATGGAAGCCGTTGTTTTGCCTTTCCCGTCTCCCGTGTAGACGTGGACGAATCCTTTTTCGAGAAAGGGGGTGAGGGGCATGTCACTACTTTGTTTTTCCAGAGATAAAAAGTAAGATGTTAGGAGAATGCCGCAAAGCATAGAATTAAATCTCACATAACTTCAATCTCCTGCATGCCTCAACGACAATTTACCAAATTATGGGGCTTGAAGAAACTAAAGAAAATTGCGCAAGGACTCCGTCCAGGATTAGTAACCATTTCTCCCTATCTCGTGCGCCCCACAAATCCGCATTTGCGTCCCCGCGATATAGGAAATAGTGAACGTTTGCTCGTTCGTACAGATGAGAAAGGAAAAAGATACGATAATTTAGCATGGTCTTTTGTTCCCCGTTATTCAATAAACACTTCTGGTTATTCAAAAGATTCACGTCGTCTTTCAAAAGCTATTGAGGAAAATACTAAAAAAAGATATGACTCATTCAATAGAGGATCGCGTGACTCGGTAAATCCTCCTCACTATTTCAAGCATTTAAGACACATTATTCACCCCACGCATGGTTACTCAAATGTGTATTCAGAAGGGATTATTACAATTGCTCCTTTGCGACGGGCCACTAGAAGTATAATAACCATAGTTCTTCCTTATGGAGCAAAAAAAGAATTTACCTATGATTACAAAACAAGGCGTGTCGATGCATTCGAGAAAGCTAAGTATGGGCCTGAGCAGCGAAGAATACTATCGCGTTTACTGAGATTTTTACGTTACGCCATTCAGTCGAATCAGCTTCAAATCAAACCCACGCGCTTCTTAACATTACGTTATCTCACTTGGAAAGATGCTCCGACTATCCCAGAGTTTTACGACTTGCAAGAATACCGTGAAGTTCAATCACAAGCAAAAAAGAAAAGAGAAAAAATAACTTTATAGTTCTCAGTTACGCTGAAGAAGTTTTTTATCAAAAAAGAACTGGACAGGCATCGTTTGTAAATGATGCCTGGAGCTCGTGCCGACCACCGAAACGCTTTACGCCACATGACAAGCCGAATAGCCGCAGTCCTTGCAGGAATCGCATCCGCTTTCGGCTACGAAGTTCTTGCTACTGCATTTGGGGCAGAGTTCTTTTCCCATCGTTGCTTGTGGGGGTGTCGTGACATGCATGGCATTGGCATTCGCGCTTCCGACTGCGGGAGCGACCGTCGGGGCACCGCTCAATACCTTTGCTTTGTATTCTTCTTCCAGTTGCTTGCTCGATTTGCCTTTGACGTTCAAGTTCAACACCTGGTTCTCGAATCCCTTGCTTCCGTCGCGGTAAATCGTGACGCCTTTGCATCCGAGCTTGTAAGCCAGCATGTACACTTCGGCGACTTCATTCACCGTTGCGTGGTGCGAGAAGTTCACGGTCTTGGAAATGGCATTGTCCGTGTGTTTCTGCCAGGCCGCTTGCATGCGCAAGTGCCAATACGGAGAGATATCGTGCGCGCACACGAATGTCTTGCGCACGTCCTCGGGGATCTCATCGCAATGCGCCGCAGTCCCTTCTTGGGCGATGCGTTCCATCAATTGCTCGTTGTAGAATCCTCGTTTGATGGCGACTTCTTTGAAGATGTCATTGACATACAACAATTCCTGTCCGTCCATGACGCGCTTCACGAAGGAGATGGCGAACAAGGGCTCGATTCCTGAACTGCAATCCGCGATCATGGAAATAGTCCCTGTAGGTGCAATGGTGATGCGTGCGCAGTTGCGGAAAGTGGGTCCGTTGGGCATGTCATAGATGCTGCCCTTCCAATGCAAGAATACGCCTTTCTCCTTTCCGAGCTCTTGCGACATGGCATCGGCTTCGTCGCGGATGAATTTTGCCATCTTTTCGGCGAATTGGCATCCTTCTTCGGAATTGTAGGGGATATTGAGCTTGAACAGCATATCTGCCCAGCCCATGACTCCTAATCCGATGCGGCGGTTTCCTTTGTTCATGTCCCTAATCTGGGGAATGGGATACTTGTTCATGTCAATGGTGTTGTCCAAGAACCGCACGGCCGTTCGAACGGTCTCGCGCAACTGATCCCATTGGACGCTTCCTTCCGGGGAGAGGTATTTGGCCAAATTGATGCTGCCTAAGTTACAGCTATCATAGGGTCCTAAGGGTTGCTCCCCGCAAGGATTAGTGGCCTCGATGGTATAGATGTGTGGCACTGGGTTGTCGCGATTGATGCGGTCGATGAAAATGATTCCGGGGTCGCCGGTCTTCCACGCGCTTGCCACTAATTCATCATACAATGATTTGGCGTTTTCCTTTCGTACAACCGCTTTAGTGCGGGGATCCAATAGCTCATAATCCTCATTTCTTTCTACGGCCTGCATGAATTTTTCCGTGAGCGCGACGGAGATGTTGAAGTTGGTGATGCTCTGTCCGTCGTCCTTGCAATGGATGAAATCGTGGATGTCGGGGTGGTCAACGCGCAAGATTCCCATGTTCGCTCCGCGTCTTTTTCCGCCTTGCTTGATGTGTTGCGTAGAGGCGTCATAGACTTTCATGAAGGAAATGGGTCCGGATGCCACTCCCTTGGTGGATTTGACCATGCTTCCTTTGGCGCGCAAGCGTGAAAAATCAAACCCCGTTCCTCCGCCGGATTGGTGGATGATGGCTTGGTGCTTGAGCGTGTCATAGATGCCCGTAATGCTGTCTTCAACCGGCAACACGAAGCACGCGGATAATTGTTGGATGGCCGTTCCCGCATTCATGAGGGTGGGCGTGTTGGGCATGAATTCGTTGTTGTCCATGAGGTGGAAGAACTTGTCGCTCCACTGCTTGGCCGTTTCCTCATTGCCTCCGCTCAAGAGCTCGGCTTGTGCGATGTTGTCCGCGACGCGGCGATAGAGCTGTTCAGGGGTCTCGATGACCTTTCCGTTTTCATCCTTCAACAAGTAACGTTCCTTCAATACGCGTAATTGGTTAATCCCCACTTTGGTTTCCACGTTGGGGATTCCCAGCATGGCGCGCTTCAACTCGCGTTCTTCATTGCGTTTTTCGCGGTAAAGGATATAGGCTTTGGCGACTTTGGCTTCCCCGGAAAGCATGAGCTGCTCTTCCACGAGATCCTGGATGTGTTCTACCGTCGGAATGGAATCAGCGGGATTGGTTTGCTTTTCTTGTAATAAGCGGTTCATGACCTGGTCGGAGATTTTGAGGGCCAGGGATTCGTCGTCCTTTCCTGTGGCATGGAAAGCCTTCGTGATGGCCAGGGTAATTTTGTCCTGGTTTAACGGCACGATGGAGCCGCTGCGTTTCTTGATATTGGGGATTGCTGTCTCGATTGTCTCGCCATTCATGGGAACCACCTTTTTTTCGCGGATAAACGTAACTGTGCTGGATATTTTTTTGCCATTTTCCTGGCAAATTCACTCAATGTATCGGGGAACGAATGGGAGTGGAGTGAGTAAAGATTTCTTTCGTATTTAAGTGTGTGTGGGAGGGGCAAATTTCCGTAGCAATAAGTGCTTTGAAGCATTTTAATATTGCGCAAATTTTAGGACATCGCCCATTTCGTAGGGCGGATCCGAGGAAGGGTGATGCACGCATCACTCAACCATTTTTCAGAATTTTTTGAGCGTGAATAAGTGAATTGGGTCTAGGTTTTTTTTGAGACTATTTCACATAATTCCCAACATCTAATTTGGTATGACCAAAAAAATAAATGATAGTGATTTAAATAGTTTCGATGCGCCTGTGCGTATGATGGTTTCATGGTCGCGTCATGCGAAGTTGCGTTTTGCGGAACGAGCATTGGTGTTGGGTATTAATTACGGCGATATTGAGTATGCAATTAAGCGGCAGGAAGTGAAGTTGAAAGAAGACAAAAATAAGTTCAAGACGATATTCAAGATTCAGGATTCAATGCTGACTGCCGTAAAAACAGAAACCGAAGAATATATCCATGTCCTGACTTTATGGGAATCCAGCGATGAGGAAGTTGAGTTATGGAAAAAGAGATAAAATGTCATTTATGCGGTGGCAAGGCCTTGCTGAAAATGGAAGAGCTTTCGTTGAATGATGGCAAAATCATTCTCAAAGACTCTCCTTACTATCAATGCCAAAAATGCAAAGAAGAATTTGCCACGAGTGAACAGATGCAGGCGTTGAGCGATCAACTTCACCAAAAATTCTATTTTCAGCGCCCCATTATCAATGCAGGGAGGAGCTTGGCGATTACTTTGCCATCGGATCTCGTGCACTACTACAAACTCAAGAAAGGAGAAAAAATAACCATTATCCCTGAGGGGAGAAAAGAGCTGCGGATTAGGCTGGCGGACTGAGTAATCAACCTCCTGATTTTTATCCCCTCTTTACTCATTTTTGCTTATTATGGTCCAATTTTCCTCGCGCTTGTTGGAGCGGTATAAAGAACTCTTGCCCGAGCCGAAGGACTTCGAGGCCTATTTGAAAATCTCCAAGAAAAAATTCCCAAAAATCATCCGCATCAACACGCTCAAGACTTCCCCTGAGCAAATCAAGGCCTGGATGAAAGAAAGGCACTTGGAATACTCCGAGATCGAAGGCTTCCCCCACGCGCTGCAACTACATAATGTCTGGATGTTGATGGGTGGGATATGGGAAACGCGTAATGGATTCATCCACGCGCAAGAATTGGCTTCGCAAATCCCCGCGCGCGTGCTTGCGCCGAAACCCGGCGAGACGGTGCTGGATATGGCCGCCGCTCCTGGAAACAAAACCTCGCAGCTCGCTGAAATGATGCAGAACCAAGGGATCGTGGTCGCAGTAGAAAAGAACAAAGAGCGCTGCAAGTCCCTGCGCTACTTATTGAACCGCTTGGGTGTGGTTAATGCCATCGTCTGCATGCAAGATGCGACACAACTCCCTTCCACGTTGCAATTCGATAAGATTTTGTTGGATGCCCCCTGCAGCGGAGAAGGCCTTTTGCGCAAAAAAGCACAGGCATTGAAGGGCTGGACCGAGAAGCTCGTGTATCAGCGTGCCGAATTGCAAGTGCAGTTATTGAAGAAAGCCGTACAGCTTGTGCGTCCGGGCGGGGAGATCGTGTATAGTGTTTGTACGTTGTCCCCCGAGGAATGCGAAGGCGTCTTGACGACGGTGCTGAAAGCCCACCCGGAGATGAAAATTGTGAAGTGCGATTTGTTCGGTCTCAAGACGCGCCCTGGTCTCTCTCAATTCCGCAATCGTCAATTCGAGAAAGGAATGGAATGGACGCACCGCCTGTATCCGCAAGATAATAATTCGCAGTCCTTCTTTGTTGCGAAATTGGTGAAGTCCCATGGAAAGCACGCGGAGGGAAGCGCATGAAAGTCCCTATTCTTTCCTCGCAGGATGCCAAGAAGTATGTGCATCACTTGCATTCGCGCTATGGGATTCCTTTGAGCGTAATGACCAACTGGCGTTTCTCGCAATACCAAGAGAGCGTTTCAGTGATGAGCAGAGAAAGCATTGAGCTGGACCAGAAAGGCTTGAATGTCTTCGCGATGGGATTGCAATTGTTCGCTGGCGGGAAAGATTTCTTTCCCACGGCGAATGCCATTACGTTGTTGGGGGACCACATCACGCAGAACGTCGTCTTTATTTCACGCGAGCAAGTGGAGGCGTTCTTTGCAGCCAAACGCATTCCGAGAGAAGCGGTGGATGCGAGTAAAGTGCTTTCAGATGGGTGGGTGGCCGTCTCATACAATGGCAAAGTGATTGGGTCTGGAAGAATTAGCGCACAACACCTCATTCCCAACCTCCCACGCTGGCAAGAGAGCAGCAATGACGACGAGTGACTCCGCTTAAAGCGCAATTATAAACCCGGAAATTTCTCCTTAGTGAATGATCCCTTCCAAAGGAACCCATCACACGCAGAAATGGCTCGTATTGGATGCGCATGGGGTATTGCTGCATTCTTCCGAGTACTGGATCCTCCGCCATCTCGCAAAATGGTATCATTTGTCTTTGTGGAAGCTGAAGATTAATTGGCTCTTCAAGCACATTCCTGCGCAAACCGGGAAGATGCCCGCGCGGGTGTTGTATTCGAGTATCATCGGCAAGGATCTCTCCAAATCACAATTCGAGACCCAAGTGATGCGTCTCTACAAGAAACGCGCTTTCATTCCTAAGCCCATCCAAAAAGAATTGCAGCGTTTGAAGAGAGCAGGGTGGAAGATCGCATTGCTTTCCAACATGAACGAGGCGCAAGCCCACTATCACCGCGAAGCCCAGACATTCAAGGGATTTGATGAGGTATTTTTCTCGTGGGAGCACCATAATATGAAGCCATTCCCTTCGTTCTTTTCCTCGCTCCAGCACAAGATCCGTGCGCGCGGGAATAACATCCTCTTCATCGACGACCACTGGGAAAATATTTTCACGGGAATGCTGTTGGGGTGGAATTCCATCAAACTGAGAGAAGCAAAAGAAGTGTGGCTCTTCTTGAAGGACTTGAAATAAGGCGTGATGCGATGGCCGGTGCGAGGCGAAAGGCATGGTATAAGGAACACATTATTCCGATTATGCGCAGCCACGCAGCGGATATGTCTGCCGCATTCTTGCCATCAAGCCCCTTCTATTCCAAAAAACTGGAGAAACCCGCTACGGAGATTGCGCGTCGCAAAGGGGTTTTAGGCCATGCGAGCCCTCATAATCGCGCCCAGATCGCGCGTGGAGTAGAGCTCGCCGAGCATGCCTATCGTGAGCTGCTCATCCGCTGGTCCATCAAGCATGCGTTTCGTGCGATTGATTTTCCCTTGAGCGGTCGGAATGAAGTGAAAAAAATTTTGATGCGTCACGCGGCATTGCTTCCCTTTATTTCTCCGGATGGACGAAGGGATATTGGGATAAAGGAATCGTTGCGCCAAAAGAATCCCAAGAGCAAAAGGTATGCGATGTCCAAGCTAGGCGACGCCATTGCCGAGATGAATCGCGAGTTGGATGAGTGCCTCGGTTTCAGGAGACGCAAGCAATTCTTTCACTATTTTTCGCAATTCTATGGTGGAGGGATCCACTACCGCAAGACGATTGTCGCCCATCATTCGGATCCTGATGAAAGGGAATGAGAAAGCTCGTTCAGAAGAAAGCAGGAAATGCACCGGGGAGGATTCAAACAGCCGTTTTCGTCCGGCTGCCCCGAGAACGGGTTATTGTAAGCAATAACCCCTTGTTTTTTCTTTTGACTGGCCGTCTATTTTTTTTCTCAAAAAAGAAAAGGAGTGGAATTGCACCGGGGAGGATTTGAACCTCCGACCTCTCGATTATCAGTCGAGTGCTCTAACCAGACTGAGCTACCGGTGCTGAACCATTTAGAAAAAGGTTCATCAAATACCCCATAAACGGGGCAGTTAATTCCTTCTTCTATCCAAGAAAACGGCAAAAGAATGCTTTTAAAGCCCATTACTGCAACGCCCGGGAAAGGGCTATAATGCGTTGGATGCAGCAATAATGGATGTCCTATTCTTATGCCGGTCTACGCCTGGAAAGTCCCGCGGTGCTCGCCCCCATGAGCGGGGTTTCCACGCTGCCTTTTCGCTTGTTATGCAAAGAATTAGGGGCCGCTCTCACTTATACCGAATTCGCTTCTGCGATCGCCATTGCGCGTAACCTCGAGAATAAGGCCAGCAACAACAAAGTCTTCAAGCGCGTCCTTACGGTGAAAGAAGAACACCCCTGCGTGGTGCAATTATTCGCGCCGCAGGAAAAGGATTTGTGCACCGCCATCGAGTATGTGGAAAGGCAATTCGATATCGTGGATATCAACTTCGGCTGTCCTTCTCCCAAAATTACTGGAGGAGGGTGCGGCGCATTCTTGTTGCGCGAACCCCAGAAGATGATCGCGCTCATCCAATCAGCCGTCTCCGTTTCCTCAAAACCCGTGACATGCAAGCTGCGCATGGGATGGGACAAGCCCGTGCTCCATGAGTTCGTGGAAAAGATCCAGGATGCAGGCGTGAAAGGGATTGCCGTGCATGCGCGAACGGCACAGCAAGGCTACTCGGGGAAAGCCGATTGGGATTATATCAAAAAAATCAAATCCCTAGTGTCAATTCCAGTCATCGGTAATGGGGACATCCATTCCGCGCACGAAGTACGCGAAAAGATCGAGGGGGGTTATTGTGATTTGGTGATGATTGGGAGGCAAGCCTGGAACTCTCCCGAGATATTCTCCGAAGTCGCAGGGAAAGAAATCCCTTCGAAAGAAAAGTTGCTCCAGCGCTATTTCGAGTTAGTGGAACAATATCGCGTAACGGACTTAGTGGATGTAAAAGCCCAAGTGAGCGGGATGATTTCCGGAATACCCAACATCAAGAAAGTCCGTGTGCAACTGATGCAGGCGAGCGAGTTGGACGCGGTAATCGAAGCGACCCTCATGGGACTAAAAAAAGACCAGTAGGGGATGCGATCCCCCGGCTGGTGTTATTGTTGCTCTGCCGGAGGATTTTCCTCAGTGGCCTTCGCAGGGGTTGGCATCGGTGCAGAGGGGGCCGCTGCTGCTGTCTCTTGCGCTGGCGCGGAAGGAGCAGGCGTTTCCATTTGCTCGACCATTTGCTGTCCGCAATGCTCGCCGGCAACACTTGAGACGAATCCGCAGACTTGGCATTTGTACGTGACCATTGTGTTTCAACTCCTACTATTTTGCAGCATATGCAGTGCATATGGCATGTTGCAATTTTTTTTGCAAAAGGTTTGCGTCGATGAATGGTTATAAGGTTATTTTTTCAAGAAGAAAATACTTCCACGATCGTGGAAGTGCCGAGCGACAATAGTGGAGATATGGCATAAAAGTTCCACGATTGTGGAACAATTCGTATCGACGATTTTCGAATTCAAAAATTGAAAATAAAAAATTGGGATTTTTTTTCCCGGATGAAATTGTTATTCGGTGGCGCTCAGCGCTGCCGTTTTGGGTCTAATCCCTCGGCCTCGAGGATGGGCAGGTTAGAGGTCGAACCCGATCAGCAGCGTGGCTTCATCCCCTTCCACGCGCACGCGCTTGCAGAGGTATTCGTGCACTTTCATTCCGGGAGAGGAAGAAACCACATTCTTTGCGGGCACTTCCGGGAACGCAACGGGTGGGAAAACAATCTCTCCGTTTATTTTCTTGACGATGCTCTGCGTGGGGATTCTCCACGAAGAGTCGTGCACCAAGCACACGCAGTACTGGTGCTTCACGGCTTCTAGCACGCCCAAATTGAATGGGTCTTCCATCTCTTCGATTGCGCGTGCTTCTTCTTTGTTCAATAAGTAATAGCGCGTAATCCCTTGCAGCTGGAGCATGGCATGGATGATGTGCTTGATTTCAGTGGGTTCCATGGAATCACGTATATCCGGGCACAATTGACTTTTATACTTCCCTGTGTGCAGCATAATAATGGAGGAAATTGCCGCGAAAAACAAAGAGGTCTACGACCGATATGGAGATGCGCTGGCCGCAAAATATGCCAATAATTTTCCCCACCGCGTGAAGGAACACGCCAAGCGTTTTATGCATGCGCTGCATGGGAAGACTGTCCTCGACGTGGGCTGCGGTCCTGGCACGCACGCGGAATTCTTCAATCGCATCGGGTTAGACGTCACGTGCGTGGACGTGTCAGAGACCATGCTCAAGAAGTGCGAGTCCAAGGGACTGAAGACCCTCTTAGTGGATCTCCAAGAGATGCAGTTTCCCGATCGCACGATCGATGGGATTTGGGCCGTTTCATCGATTATTCACATTCGCAAGCAGAACCTTCCGGCAGTCATCAAGAAGTGGCACCGCATGCTCAGGCCAGAAGGGATGGTCTTCATTGCCGTGAAAGAAGGAGAGAAGGAAGGCTTCGAATACACGAAAGAATTGCCCCAAGCCCAGCGTTGGTTCGCCTATTTTTCGGACGAGGAAGTGCGCCGACTCGTTGCGCCTTTTTTCGAAATCGTTTTCTACTCGCGTGAACCCACGGAAACAGGAACGGTTTACTTGAATTATCTCATGCGCAAGATTTGAAGTCAGCGACGCATTGGTCGATGAATAAATGGGCGACTCTTCTTCACGGGTTTTGTTCCTTTCCATTTGACTCGTGTATTTTTTGCAGTCATTGCTTGCTCTGTCTTGCGTCGTGGCCTTAGCTCTGCCAGTCGTTTACGCACGATAGGAAGGAATCGTCGTGCCAAGTGTGGCTGTTTCATCATTTGTGTGAGTGCAGTCGCGGTTTGCGGGTCAGCGCGTACACGCACTAGTCGGAAACCACCTTTTGGAGGGCTGCTTCCCCCTGTTGTATTGCCGCGTTGTCCCTTGCGTCGACGAGGATTACGACTGCGTCCATATCCTGTCAGATTAATTCCAATCATGAATGTGGGTTCTCCCCCTTCGGTATTAATATCGGCCCCGATAAACCAAAAGTGCTCGCTCTTCTCTCCAAATGGGACTGAGTAACGTAATTGTAATTCTTTTGATGCAAGTCCAAATGCAGCATCCAGTGCACCAAAATCACCCAGGTTCATGGACCCGCCCACTTTTATTTTGGGTTCCCCGTGAATGCCAGTTTCAAAATAACCGCTGAATAAGCGTTTACCATCAATTTCAATGGGAATCTCTTGGGCCACTCCTACGCGAGCATTATCACGAAATGTGCGTAGTACATCCTTGTAGGCCTCATCTAATTCTGAAGAAAAAGTAATCTCGGTGCCGCTTGGGAGATTAAGTTTGGCTCCAAATTCTTGGGCGGTTTCATTTCCAATTTGTCGAAAGCCCGTTCCAACGGCTACTTTTCCATCAAAGAGTGTGTGACCAATTCCTGCAGCAAAGTAATGTGCACCCGGATCATTCATATTGGGTGCGGCTTGTACATTGAAGAATGTTTTTCCATCGCGTGCGGTTTCAAAATGCCCAAAATAAGGAGAGGCACGAACCTTTCCATCCGGAGTGCGCGTAAATCCTAATGCCGCATATTGCGTGGGATTAGAACCAGGGCTAGGAGCAAATGTATTTCCAGCAGCACGAATGTCTCGCTGAATTGCTACGCGTTCGTAGGGGCCAGCGCCACGGAATCCTTTATTTCCGCCCGCACAAGCACCGAGTACCATTAATCCCAAAAATGCGGCTACTTTCCCTGTGCGTTGGAGTGGTCTTCGTGTTGCCATTTAGGGAGGAAGCCCTTCCGGGTATAAATAGCTTGTTCCTGGCAGGACCAGGAACTACTTCTTGTCCCCGAATTTCTTGCGGATGGGGTGGTCCGTGATGTCATTGGGATTGCGCTGGGGGCGTGGGCGGAATGACCCGGGTCTGCCGCCTTCTCTTCCGCGTGAGGGGAAGTTACCCTCGCGTGATCCGCGTGGGCCTCCAAATCCTCCACCGCCGAAACGACGGGGACCGCGTGGTTGTCCTTCGCCGGATTCGGGATTGCCCGCGCCATCGCGGCGACCGAATCCTCTTCCTTCTCCGCGTGGGGCGAATCCGCCTTCGCGTGGGCCGCGGGAAAATCCGCCGCGATTGCCTCCGAAGCCGCCGCGTCCTCTTCCTCCGCGTCCGCGTTGTCCGAATGGAACGCCTCCGCCTGGTCTTTCAGGGCGGAATCCGCGTGGGGGTCGATCGAATGCGATGAATGGGAAGTCCTGCAAAGGCATCTCCTTCATGATGAGGGATTTGTCGCGCTGGATGTCCTTGAAATTGCCATAATCCGGCTGCGAAAGGATCGAGATGACCTTTCCCTCGCTTCCTGCGCGCGCGGTTCTTCCGATGCGGTGGATGTATTCTTGGGATGTGCGTGGCAAGTCGTAGTTGATCACGTGCGAGACATTCTTGATGTCCAACCCGCGCGCCGCGACGTCGCTTGCGACCAAGAAGTTCACATGCTGTTGGTGGAACAGTTCCAGTGCGTGCTTGCGCTGGTTCTGCGATAATCCGCCGTGGATAGCCTCGCATTTAACGCCTTGCTGCTTGAGGTTGTACACGAGCCAGTCGACCATCCTGCGTGTCGAACAAAAGATCATGGTCAGGCCGAGTTTCTCGGTGTTGATGAGGTGCATCAACAAGGGGAATTTCTTCTTGTGGTCGTGACCGATGTCGTAGAATTGCTGCAGGAGTTTTCCTTGGTCGACGTAGGATTGGACCTTCACGACCTCGGGGTTCTTCATGTAGCGCTTCACGAGCATCTGGATTTCCGTGGGCATCGTGGCGGAAAACAAGAGTGTCTGTTTTTCCGTCGGGATTTGGGAGATGATTTTTTTCATGTCATCGATGAATCCCATTTCGAACATCTTATCGGCTTCGTCCAGAACCAGCGTGTGGACTTTTTCGACGCGCAATGTTCCGCGTTCCAAGTGATCCAATACGCGTCCGGGTGTTCCTACGACGACATCGGCGGTGCGCAGATAATTGATCTGCGGATTGATGGAGACGCCTCCATAAACCGGTTCGATGCGCAATTTTTTGTATTTGGCGAATTTGCGCATTTCTTGCATGACCTGTTCCGCGAGCTCGCGGGTGGGGACAAGGATCAGCGCTTGGATTCCTTTTCCGGAATGGATGCGTTCCAGAATGGGCAATCCGAATGCAGCGGTCTTTCCGCTTCCTGTGTGGGATTGCCCGATCACGTCTTTTCCGAGTTGGATGAGCGGGATGGATTTGGCTTGGATTTCGGTCCAGGATTGGAATCCCAATTCCTCGACGGCATCCATCAATTCTCCGGGGAATGCGATTTCGCTTTGAGCAAAAGTGGCAGCGGGGTTGTCGCTTTCGATGGCTACAGGGACCGCTTCTTTCTTGTGTTCTTTGGCATGCGCGTGTGGTGCATGCGTTTTGTCTTCGCTCTTATGGGTGTGTGTTTCTTTCTTGACTGGGGTCATAGTGTATCGTTCTCTCTGGTTGGGTTTGTATGTGATTGGACCCGTGTGGCGCTCCGGTAGAGCAGTGGTATTTGCTCACGTAAAAAGCAGGAATGACATTTTGTGTAAAATGCGATTTCTGCGCACCATGGGATCAATGCTGTCCCGCGCAAATCAGTGAGGGCTTGATTTTAAGCCTTCCATGCGACGCGTTGCGTCGTGACTTGAATGGGATTTTTTTTGCCCTCGGAATTCGCGAGGAATTCCATTGAGCTTTAGCCCCGTGGAGATTCGAACTCCAGTCCTCGGGTTCAAAGCCCGATATCCTTGTCCACTAGACGACGGGGCTATCACAGCCCTAACCTTGGACAGGTTCCATTGCTTCCAGTTGTCTGGGGCGATGGGGCTATGCTATAGGCCATTTCACTGGCTTATAAGGAAAAATGCCTCAGCAAGGCTTTTAACCCCCCCTAATGCATGCTTGGGAAGCCTATGCGCATCCCCTTCAGCCTCCTATTTCCGGCCCTCCTAGCGGCGTTTATCGCAGGAGTGGTGCTTTCATCTCCCTTTTGGAGTGCCACCGGACTCGCAATACTAACCCCTTCCGCGAGCAGCTCCCAGACCGCTATTCCGACGGATAGCCTCCAAGCGGCATTTTGTCCTTCTCCCCAATGCGAGTCGCTTGCCATCAGTGCATTGGATGCCGCCCAAGAGCGCATCGACGTGGCCATGTATTCTTTCACGAACGATGCATTAGGGGATGCTCTAGTGCGCGCGAAAGAACGCGGTGTAAGAGTGCGCGTGGTGCTCGAAAAGCAGCAGGATAGTTCTTCTTTCTCCGAGCACGGGAAACTTTCCGCTGCGGGAATTTCTGTGCGCGTGGATTCCAATCCCCAATTGATGCATCACAAGTTCGCCGTCATCGATGAGCGCTTTGTCATCACGGGAAGCATGAATTGGAGCGGCAATGGAGTGAAAGAGAATAATGAGAACCTGCTCGTCATCCATTCCCCCCAATTGAATGCGCAATTCGCCGAGGAGTTTGAGAAAATATGGGGGATGAGCGCGGAATGAATAATGGAAGCGAAAAACAAGAGGTGAATCGCACGCGTTGTCCTTGGCCCGGGGCAAATCCATTGATGGTCGCTTATCACGATGAAGAGTGGGGCGTTCCCCTGCACGACGATCGGAAGCTGTTTGAGTTCATGATATTGGATGCCTTCCAGGCCGGATTGAGCTGGAACACCATCATCAACAAACGCAAGAACTTCGAGATGGCCTTTAGCGGTTTTGATGTCAAGAAGATTTCCCGTTACACCGAAAAGGACTTTGATCGCCTGATGCAGGACAGCGGAATCATCCGCAATCGCCTCAAGATTCGCGCCGCCATCCAAAACGCCAAGTGTTTTTTGCAGGTGCAAAAGGAATTCGGGTCGTTCGACCGCTACATCTGGCAGTTCGTGCATCATCAACCGATTCAGAACAAAATCCGCACACTCAAAGACTATCAAGCCAAAACGAAAGAAAGCGACGCCATGAGCAAGGATTTGCTCAAACGTGGTTTCAAGTTCGTCGGCAGCACGATCTGTTATGCCTTCATGCAAGCCGCGGGGATGGTCAACGATCACGCGATGGATTGTTTTCGCTACAAAGAAGTGGCGAAGATGAAGTAATGGGTGTTAAATCCTCTTCTTGATCGCGGCCTGCAACGCTGCCGCAATCGTTTGTCCGCTTGCTTTTCCGCGTAGCGCTTTCATGGCATGGCCCATCAATGGGGTTTGGGCGTCCATCTTCTTCACAATCACTAGCGCCATATTCTTTTCCACGATTTGTTCGATGATCTGATTGACTTCTTCCGAGGAGGCGTTCTGGAAATTCAATTTGTGCAATAGTTCCGTCAGCGTGTAGTGGGGGTTACTGGCCCATGCTTTCACGATTTCCACGAATTGATCGCGCAATACCGTTCCGCTCTTTTGCGCGTCCAGCAAGCTCTCTAATTGCATTTCATTCAACTCATCCACGCGCGGGTTTTCTCTTCGTACGATGTTGAGGGTGTCGAGCAGCAGCGTGGCGGCGATGGTGGGATTATACCCCTTCTCGATCAATCGCTCGAAGAAACGCGCGCGGTTGTCGAGCTTCATTTCTTCCGCGAGCTTCTCGCTCAAGCCTTTTTGCACATAGAATTGCTTTCGCTGGGCCGCAAAACGAGGTAATTGTTGTTGCAAGGATTGCAATTGCTGGGAGGAAATAACCATGGCTTGCTCGTCCGTTTCCGGATACATGCGTGCGGCCCCGGGCATGGGGCGTAGATACTCCGAATTGCCTCCCTCGAGGGCACCGCGTACTTCCATGGGGATGCCTTCCAACAGCATCGCAACGCGCTGCTTGATGACTTCGACGGCCTTCGCGCAACGCTCGGGCGTTCCTACCATCAATGCAAAGCTGTCCTTCTCATTCGCCATCACGAGCTTTCGCACGGCTGTCACTTCTTTTGCGGTGATTTCGAATTTGGGCAGCTCATCGCCGTGCAAAATGCCCATTCCATGTGCGCGGGCTTTCACGTAATTGGATACCTCGGTTCCCACGCGTCGATCGGGTTGGATTTCCTTACCCATATACCCGTGCATCAGCGGGAGGCGCAACGCGATTATGGAATGGTGATTCTGCAGCCCGTTCTGGATGATCTTGGACGTACTGCCCTTGAGCGCGGGAGAAGCATCTAAGGGGAATTGTTGGTGGATGAGTTCGCGCGTGAGCCCTTTCTGGGTCAGTTCGTGCTTGACGTGCAATAGCATATTCTGGCGGTGCATTTCCCTGCGCACATACTCGTCGATCAACTCCACTTCCTGCACCCCTTTCAATTCCACACGCGCGCCGCCGGGGACGGAGATGTTGATGTCTTGACGGATTGTTCCAAGTCCGCGCTTGACCCTTCCCGTGATGCGCAGGATCTCTCCCATCTTGAGTGCGGTCTCTTTCGCTTGTTGCGGGGAGTGGATGTCCGGCATCGTCGATAGTTCGATCAGCGGAAACCCTAATCGATCCAAGCGATACGTGACCTCGTGGTCTTTCCGTTCGACGGGCCTGCATGAGTCTTCTTCGAGCATGAGGTTTTGGATGCGGATGACTTTTCCATCTTGCAACTCCAGTTGTCCGCCCATGCTGATGAGTGCGGTGCGTTGGAATCCGGAGGTGTTGCTGCCGTCCAGTACCGTCTTGCGCATCACCAGGATCTTGTCCACGAGCGTGCTGTGGCATAAGAGCGAGACTTCCATGGCGGTCTTGAGCGCGTTCGCGTCCATTCCGTGCGGGGGTTCGTCATCCGCCTCCACGAGACACGCGCTCTCGTGCAGTGCTTGGTAGTGGTAGGTCTGTTCCTTTCCGATGGCCTCGAGCGCCGCCACATCGAATTCCCCGAATTCCGACGCGACTGCGTGCAGCTGGCGGTGGAAAGTGGTCTGTGCCGGTGCATCGCTGAGTTTCGTCGGGCAGCGGCAGAACAGTTTTCCGGTATCCAATTGCTGGTGGACCTCAAGACCGCATGTCACGGGAAAAGAATCGCTTCCGGGGGGATTGGGCATACTATCTATGAGGAGTCGGGCCAAGTTTAAAAGACGAAGGCGATGCGTGCAGGACTAGCGCCAATGGATGAAGTTGCGCATCACATTGATGGGTGGTTCCACGAACCGATGCCGTACTTCGTCGGCGCCCAGGGCATAGGTGATGCCGAATCCCAGCGTCAATCCGATGACTTGGAATAAGGCCGAAAAACCATGTGCCTGGACGATGAACCCGCTCAGCAGGAATGCGATGAATGCCCCTACTTTGGAGAGGGAGATGAAGCTTCCCAAGTACGTGGCCTCTTGCTTGTTCTTTTCTCCGAACTGCGAAAGATACGATAGCGCGCTCACATTCCAGAGGCTGGTCCCGAGTCCATGGACGAGTAACGCTACTAGCAACCACTC
Organism: Candidatus Iainarchaeum sp.; assembly: GCA_016699555.1. Classification (GTDB taxonomy): domain Archaea; phylum Iainarchaeota; class Iainarchaeia; order Iainarchaeales; family VGJJ01; genus VGJJ01. The sequence continues at coordinate 882,375 of CP064981.1, read as the reverse complement.
GAATGATGGAGCGAATGCGATCCCGAACAGCGCCAAGCACGTGAATCCGCTTCCGATGAATGTGACCTTACGGCTCCCCAGCTTATCCGAGAGCTTTCCCCCATAGAATTGGAAGAGCATCGGGATGGCTTGCACGAATAATGCAACACCCACATGCGTAAAGCTGAGGTGCAGGTCTTGGATGAGGTGGATGGGGATGAATATCAGGAATGCCGGCACCACACTCTGATGGGCCATCCCTAATGCAGCGAGTCCCCTGAACACCCGCTCGGAAAGGAATTGCCGTAGCGCCGGAATCGGATTGAATGTCAGCCGTAGCAGGGGTGGTTGTGGCGGGGCCGTTTTGGGGATCGCCGAGTACACCCAGAATAGCACCACGAGCATGAAGATCGTAGAGAGGAATGGCAGTTCGATGAAGAACGCATCCGCGAGCACGCCCCCGATGAGGGGTCCAACGACGTGTCCGATTTGGGCGATGCTCAGGCTCTTGCCCACTTGCTCGCTCTTGTGATCGGAGTCCGATAGCAGGTCTTCGAGCTTGGCGATGGCCACCAGCACCACTGCAAAGTACCCGAGCGCATCCAACAAGCGTGCGAGGAAGATGGTGATGGCGTCCGTGCCGAGCAAGTACATGAGCGTCGCCAATGCTTCGAGCGCAATCCCTGCCAGGATCACGGGCTTCCGCCCCATGTTATCGGAAATACTCCCGATGATGGGTGCGATGAAGATGCTCCCGAATGAGAATGAGGAGAGGATGATTCCCAATATCACGGGGTCCAATCCCTTCTGGGCGAGATAGACTGCAAAGACGGCGCTGGGGATCACCGATGCCAGGGAAAAGGCCGCGTACACGGCGGTAATGCGCTTGTAGCGTGTCGCGAGATCGGCCATAGCCTCAAGCAACCATTAGCGTTTTAAAAAACCGCGCGAATCCTCTCGTATGTGGTTAAGGACGCGTAAGTGTTCTTTGCTTCGAAACCTCTTGGTTTTGATGAACCTTTTTCAAAAGGTTCTGGGGTGGTCATCGTAGCAATCTTTTAGCAAAAGATTGATCAAAACGGACAGGTGCCATTTTAGTCGAAATGGTACCTGGATATCGGTGCCGCTGGTCGAAACACGGTAGGGTGGTCGTCGTAGCAACCTTTTTAGAAAAAAGGTTGATCAAAAAGTGGAAGGGTATTGTGTTACAATACCCTGATACCGGTGTCAACTGCCGGGACAGTTGGGGCGGTCGTCTAGCCTGGTTAGGATTGCAGCTTCGGGAGTTGCAGACGGGAGTTCAAATCTCCCCCGCCTCAAACCCATTTTGACGGGTTGGACCGAGAATGGGTATCGCTTCGCGACACCCCATTTTTTCTCTCAGGTTGAATAATTCAAACGTATTATTTTGGTTTTTGTTTCTTCTGCTCTTCGATGAATTGTTTCAATATCCCTTCAGGAATGAATGGTTGTTTGAGTTCGGCGATACGTTGCTTTCTTTTTTGTGGATCCCTCATGTCACGGATGAGCTGTTTGATCCATGCCATGCTTTTGATCCCTGGTTCGGAATCTAGTAACTGTTCAGCAATCCACCAGTATATTCTGGCCTGTTCCGGTTTCTCTTCATTCGTTGCGAGTTCAATAAAGCGTTGTGCCCTCGCAGGATTTTCGGCTAGCACTTTTTTCATCGAACGCAATTGTGCGAGTCGGCTATGCGCTAACCTCGCGGCATAATTGCGCGAGCGAATGGTGGTGCGAATATTTTTTGGAGTTAAGGGGAGCGTCGTGGAAATGAGTTCACGTTTTGCGGCTATTATCTGATTGGGCTTGCGGCGGATGTTTTTCCCTCCTGCAATCTTATCGGTAATGCGTTTAACTATGCGGCGAGGACTCACATGGATTCTCATCTCGCAATGATGCCTCTGGGCTATTTAATGGGGTTTTTTATAGTCGCTTTTCACCTCTCTCTGCATATGCCTAAACCCTTGAGCAAGCGTTCTGTAAAGAATATGAATCGCATGCGTGCGCGTGCGGAGTATGAGCGCTCGCGCGCACGGAGTCGTTCGACCGCAAAGAACTCGGGCACGGGTTTCTATGCCATGCATCATGGGGTGTCCTATCAAGTCGCGCGCACGCGTTTTTCGGCCGCAGAACTATTGCAGAATGGACATCCACTGGATATGCTCTTGCGCCAAGGAGCTCCCCCGCGTGAATTGCTAAAGTTGTTCCCGAAGGCAGACATGCGTGCCGCAGTAAGAAAAGCGACTGCCGAGCGCATGCTGGCGGGGCATCGCACGAAAGATATCCTGCGGATGGAGGAAAACGCTAAGTTGCATTCCCACAAGAGAATGAAGCGCAAATGAGTGCAGTGTTCTGCTAGTTTACTTCTTGACATCTTTTGCGAAGTTGAATATTCTGTTCGCGATGTAATAGCTTCCCGCGAACACGACAATGCCCGGCAATAGCGCAACCCCTAACACTGTGCTTCCAACGGCGGCTCCTGTTACGAGTGCTGCTTCGGGGCGGTTGATGAAAGAGACCACTTTCTCCATTTGGGTTTCCACTCCCTTCGTGTAGGGGTTGATCTCGATGAGCTGCACTCCGTTTTTGAAAATGCGCACGACCTTTCCTTCTTGCGATGCCAATACGGCCGTGATGCCGGGTTGGGTGGAAATTCCCTTTGCGGCTGCATGTCGCGTCCCATGTCCTTGCAAGGGGGCTTGGCGCGAGAGATGCGCACCATACGCGAGGATCTTCCCGGAGGAGTTGATGACGACTGCGCCGTCGATTTGCCCGAGTTTCACAAGAACTTTATTCATCCCCTTATCGAACACGCTCACTTCTTGGTTTTCGAAGAAGTTGGGGAATAGCGTGGAGAAGTGCTTGGTTTCGCCGATCACGAATAGTCCACCCTCGCCGGCTTTCACAATCTCAATGGCCATGTCGATGCAGAGCTTTTGGATTTGCTGCATGCGCTTGAGTTTTTTTGGATTCTCTTGGGTCTTTATTATCTTAGCGAACTCTTTGGCGTCCATCTGCAATTGCGTCTGGCCCGTGCCCGTGATCATGCTCAGGAGCGTGTCGGATGTTTTGGCGATTGCTTTGGATGGCATACGTATCGGGCTCTACGATTGGAAATGGGAATAGCAGTTGGAGAAAATTCGCCTATAAAAATGAAACCCTTTCGGATTCGATCCGACATTACTCCGATGATTTGGAATCCAAATCGCCGAGTAGCGCCACGAGCAGCGCTTGCTGCACATACATCCTGTTCTGGGCTTGTGGCCATACCAGAGAGTGCTTGCTGTACATGACGCTCGAATTGACTTCTTCTCCCTTGATGGCCGGCAAGCAATGCATCGCCATCGCTCCCTTCGCGCACTGGGCGAGCAATTTCTCATTGACTTGGTATTTGGAAAGGGTGGGAAAGAGTTTGGCCTTGTCGAGCTTCATGTGCATGCTCTCCCATTCGTCCGTGTAAGCGACATGCACGCTCTTCAGCACTTTTGCAGGAGGCATGGAATCGAAATGCTGCATCAGCGAGCCGGATTTCTTTGCAATGGTTTGGGCTTGCTTCCAAATGGCTTGGTTGGTATGGAACATGCGTGGGGTGGCAAGCGTAAAATCCACGCCGAGTTGGGCGCATCCCAAAGCAAGGGAGTATGCTACATTATCCACGACGCCGGAATACATCACATGCACTCCCTCCAGCTTTCCGAAGTGCTCGCGGATCGTGAAGAGATCGGAGAGTATTTGGCAGGGATGCAGGGAATTGGAGAGGCCATTGATCACGGGCTTGGGAGAGTATTTTGCAAGCGTTTCCAGGGTGCGCTGCTCATACACGCGCGCCATAATCGCATCCGTGTAACCCGAAAGCGTCCGTGCGGTGTCCTGCCAGTCCTCCGAGCGCGACATCTGGGTCTTTTGTGCATCCAGATAGAGCGCATGCCCTCCTAATCCGAACATGCCTGCCTCGAACGAGACACGCGTGCGCGTGGAGGGTTTCTCGAATACCATGGCGAGGGTCTTCCCCTCCAATAGTGGAGGCGTTCCACTCCCATAGAGGTGCGCGTGCTTGAGTTGGAATGCCAGCGCGTGCAGTGCCTCCAATTGTTCCCGGGAATAGTGAGTAGTGTTGAGGAAGTCCTTCCCCCGCATCGCGCGCAATGCCTTCCGGTTAATGGGTTTCATTTCCTTTTGGTGGTGTGAATGCGTTGTCTTCATTTCCATCACTCCTTGCGGACGCACGTGCCGCTTTCGTATTGCAGGATGTTGTCTAATTCTTGCGTGTGCCCGATGAAGGCTTCTTTTCCCCCATTGCGCACGAAGCGGATTCCCGCGAGCACCTTGGGGTGCATGCTGCCTTTTCCGAATTCCCCTTGCGCGAGATGTTGTTCGGCAATCGCAGGGGTGATGGATTTGATCGGCAGCGGATGCTTGGTGGAATAACCCAAATACGCATAATCCTCATCCGTGAGCATGACGAATTGTTTGGCGTGCAAGGAATTGGCCAGTACTTGCGAGCTCAAGTCCTTGTCGATGACGGCTTCCGCGCCATGCCAATAGTTTCCTTTCCGCATCACCGGAATTCCTCCTCCGCCGCAGGCGATGACGATGTGGTTTTTTTCCAAGAGCGCGCGGATAGTGGGGAGAGAAATGATGCGCTTTGGCATGGGAGAAGGCACCACGCGCCGCCACCCCTTTTTGGGATCATGGAAGAGGGGGATGCGTTGCTGCTTGAGCGTTTGCATTTCTTTCTTGCCATACCATGGGCCGATGGGCTTGGACGGGTTCGCGAACGCGGGGTCGTTGTGCGCGACTTCTACATGTGTTCCTACGATTGAGATTTCTTTCTTGGGGAAAAACCAATCTAATCCAAAAAAGAGCATGTGGCCGATTTGTCCTTGGGTCATGGCCGTTTCCACATCCAATGGCATCGAAGGAATCTTTGGAGAGAGCGCTTTCATCTGCAGCTCGAGATTCCCCACTTGCGGTCCATTTCCGTGCGTAATGACGATCGGTTGGTTCTTGGGGATGGTTTCCGCGATCAACTCGCATACCTTGGAGACATTCTCCAATTGTTGGCGAAAATCGCCGAGCTGGTGGTGCTGGATAAGCGCATTCCCGCCCAGCGCAATCACAATAGGGGGTTTCATTTTGCAAGGGAATGAGTCCGAATTTATATAGGCGCGTGCCCCTCTTCGGATATATGGCCATCAGCAAAAAGCCGCTCACCGCGCGCGTGCGCGTCGCAGCGAAGGGTCGCGGGAAGAAATTCGGATTCGTCCAAACGCCGTTGGTTGCGCCTATTCGTCGCAAGGTGCGCGCGAATGGGAAGGAGTATCTCACGATCGCCGGCTCGGATGTGTTGACCCGCGGGGCACGTCGCACGGCAGAGGCCAGCGCGCGCATGCAGCGCCGCCTTGCGGATGCGTTCAAGAAAGGCCGTCTTTCCAAGGAAGAGTATTTGCGCTTGCGTGAAAAGATCGAATCCAAGGCCAATCGTTTGCACGATCTGATCCATCGTCAGACCACTCGCTTGGCGGAACGCGACCCCATGCTGTCCATGCTCTACAACAAGGCCAAATTTTTCAGTGTTTTAGGAGAATGGATTAAAGAACGAAAAGGAAAGCCCCTCACGTACATTATTTTGGATGTTGATTTTTTCAAAAAAATTAATGATGAGCATGGTCACTTGGCGGGAGATATTGCTCTGAAGTTTTTTGCCCAGGCCGTGAATAAGGTGTCCAAACAATTCAAGGGATTTGCTGGGCGATATGGTGGGGAAGAAATTACGGTTGCGATTCCTCGGGACGAGCGCCACGCTCGAACGTTTGCCTTGATGCTCAACCGCGAGTTAGTCGCTTCGTTCCAACGCGAGGAAGTCGTGCGCTCAACGCTCAAGGGAAAACTTTTCACGTTTAGTGCAGGGGCGCACCAAGTTAAGAAGGGCGAGGACACGCGGACGCTCGCGGAAATGGCGGACAAGAAATTATATCAGGCCAAGAAAGCGGGAAGGGACATGGTCGTTTATTCCATTGACATGGCGAAATCCAACGTTACGCTCGCTCACTCCATCCGCCAGCACAGGGTGGTCTAATGCGCCTCTGCGTTCTCTTTTCGGGAGGGAAGGACTCCACGTACGCCGTCCACTTGGCCAAGCAAGCCGGGCATGAGGTTGCATGCTTGCTTTCGATGGCGCCGCACAACAAGGAATCCTTCCTCTTCCACGTCCCCAACATGCACATGACCGAGTTGCAGGCCAAGAGTATGGAAATCCCTCTGGTGTTGGTGCAAACCTCAGGAAAGAAAACGCAAGAATACATGGATCTCAAGCAAGCACTCCAAACCATCAAAAAGACGCAAAGGATCCAAGGCATCGTCACGGGCGCGGTGAATAGCATCTATCAAGCCACGCGCATGCAGACGATCGCGCATGAGTTGGGGTTGTATTGCTTCAATCCCTTGTGGCAAACAAAGCCCAGCGCGCACTGGCATGAGTTATTGCTGCAGGGATTTGAGATCATGCTCGTTTCGGTCGCAGCGCATGGATTGGATAAGAAGTGGTTAGGCAAGACGATTACGAGCGAAAACGTGGACGCGCTCATTGCGCTCGAAAGGAGCCATGGGATTTCTCCCATCGGTGAGGGCGGAGAGTATGAATCGTATGTGGTGGATGCCCCGCTCTATTGGAAAAAAATTCGCGTGCAACAATTCAAGGACGAATGGAAGGGCCTCCAAGGCACGCGCCATATCATGAGAGCCCAATTAGTTGCGAAGCCCAAATCCGTTTCCACGGACATCATTCCTGCTCGCAAGCGTCCTACGATGAAAGCCCGGAGGAAGAAGCGATGACGCAACCCTATGTGCTCATTGTCAACTCCTGCCAGAATGAAGACTTGCTTACCAAGCGCGAGTTCGTCTGGCCCATCCAGCGAGCGCTCCATACCCCGAGCAAGACCATTCATATTTCCAAGTTGAAGAAAGCGGACGTGCTTGCGGCGAATGCCATTATCTTTTCCGGGTGCCAGCTCAAAGACAATGGGTTCGTCAAACGCGTGCCCAAACTCAAATGGCTCAAGGATTGTTCCACGCCCATGCTGGGGATTTGCGCCGGACACCAATTATTGGGCATGCTCTATGGCGGAAAGATTTCCCATGCGGAAAAGCCCATGATCGGCTGGACGAAGCTCAAAAAGAAAGCCGCGCACCCCCTTACCGCTCATCTCAACAAGGTCTTTTCGGCGTATGAGCTGCATGGGAATCTCATTTCCGTCCCGAAGGGATTCAAGACCCTCGTTTCTTCCGCGCATAACCCGAATGAGATGATGGTACACGCCAAGAAAAAGATCGTGGGAGTGGAATTCCATCCCGAAGTGAGGAATGAACGCATCATCCAGAAGTTCGTGGAATGAGCGCTCGAAAAATAGTTCTATTTTCATTAGCGGCAAATCCCTTCTCCTGTTGGGGAGTAGATCGCATATACCACTGTGTTTGACCCGCGTGTACTATCATACGTTGTTCCCGTCACACCGCCTTTTGCGATCCACGCGTCGCGGCACTCGAAGGCGAAATCGCATCCTTCGCAAAACTTTTCCTTGCTGCACATCCCGGTTTCTTCGTCCAAGAAACCTCCAATCGAAGAAGTGGTAGCGTGGCACGTGGAAGCAGTAAATCCCGTGACGTGGATGATGCCTTCTTTCTTTGCTGCGCCCGCATCCTCGCCCTGTGCCATTAGTTCGATCGTGTATTCCCCGGCTTCAGTGATGTCCACGCGCAACTCGACGGCAGTGTTTTTTCCTGCAGGGATAGGAGGTAATGTCTGTTCGGCTTCTGTTACCGTTACCACTTGCTCTTTTCCCTCGCTGAAGCGCTTCTCTTTCACGGTGAGCGTGAGCGTAATGGTCTCGCTTGCCAGTTCGCCCGAATTCAAGAGGCTTCCCTTGGCGATGATTGTGGAGCCGGTGCTCAAATCCAATTGCGTCGGGATATCGGTGCTTTTCCACTCGAGCTGCGCAGGAACTTTTCCAACGTATATTTTGCACGCCTGCAGTCCTATTTTGGGATCGCAGCGCACGCTGAGAGTTGCACGGACGCTTTCGTTGACGATGAGATTCGTGGGAGATGCGACGATGGCGTTGGGGCAGTTCGTCGGCGTGGGGCAGCACTCACTCGAGGAATTGCACGCGAACGCTACGCTGCGCAAAGGCGTATCAAAATTGCTCGCGCGCAGGGATTGGTCTTTCTTGAGATTCAATGAAAGGACTTGCGCTTCTCCAAGGCGGGCCTGCGCATTCACGAGCAGCGGTTCCACATGGGCTTGCAGTGGGGTCTTGTCCGCAAATAGCGGTGCAATCGTGGTGAAGACGATATAGAGGAATGCGACGGCGATGAGTCCCGTCACGAGGAGTTTGAATACATTCATCGTACCACTTTCCATTTCCATTGCAGGATGAGGAGTTTCTTCAAGACGTAGCTGATGACGAATCCGAGGAGCGTGACGGTAATCAATCCATCCCAGTCCCCGGAGCGCAAGAATAGGAGACGGTTATTGATCACGTACTCGTCCAACGCAATCACGAAGAGGATGACCATTCCCAGCGCTAATCCGAACACCGAAAGGTTGATGAGTAGGGAGAGCAGGCGGATGGTGAAGGCTTTCATTGGGAATCCTCGATCTTGACCTTTTTCTGGTTTTCGTACATGGTGATGATTTCCTTGACGGTGGTGCACTCATCCCCTTTCTTGTCCTCGCGCAATTTGAGGATGCGGGGGAAGCGCAGGGCATAACCCACTCCTTCCTTATTCCTCCCCGCCGTGTGCATAGGACTTTGCGTTATTTCGTCCGCGCGCACCTCGATCACATAAATGGGCTCCACCCATATCTGGGGCTCGAACTCGCTGTCCACGCGCACGGGCTTGTGTTTGACGACGTGCTTGGAGAGCAATGCATCTAAATCCGCGAGCATCTGCTCGGAAAAGCCGGTTCCTATTTTGGAGATGGACTTGAACTCATCCGCGTCCTCATCATACACCCCGCACAGCAACCCCCCTAGTCCGAATTCGGTGCGTTTTCCTTTTCCTTTGAAGTAGCCCAGTATGGCCAAGTCCACCGTGTCCTGCAGCTCTCCCTTGTAGGAGCGCTTGAACTTGATCCAGGCGTATTTCCTTCCGCCCGCGATGTAGGGGGCTTTCAGGTCCTTGCACATGATGCCTTCTAATCCGGAAGAAACATTTTCGTTGAAGAACTTGTCGATTTCCTTGGGTTTGTCCGTGATGATGGACTTGGTCATCTCGATCGTGTCCCCGCTCGTGATCAGCTTCTTCAAGTGCGCGCGTCTTTCCTCGAAGGGGAGGGGCATCAAATTTTTCTTGTCGATAAGCAGGCAATCGAACAAGAAGAGTTTGAGCGGCAACTCTTTTGCTTTTTCGTCGATATCGTACTTGCGCTTGCGCTGGATCGTGACCTGGAAGGGATAGAACTCCTGCAGCTTCTCGTTGTACGCCAGCGCTTCCCCTTCCACGATGCACTTTTCCGCGTCCAATTGTTCTTGTGCAGCGAGAACGATTTCAGGGAACATGTCCGTCATGTTCTCTTGGTTGCGCGAGAAGATGCTGACATTCTTTCCATGCTTGTGGATCTGCACCCTGAATCCGTCATATTTTGCTTCCACCGCGCATTTCCCTATCTTCTCGACGATTTCCTCGGAGGAGGGCAGTCGCTCCGCGAGCGTGGGTCGTATCGGCACGCCGGGTTCCATTTCGATGGCATCCAATCCCTTCAGTCCCTTTTCCGCGAGCAATTCCGCGATGTGCCCTAAATCGGAGTGGATGTTGTACTTGGCTTCGATTTGTTCGCGTAATTTCAGTTGGATCTTTCGTTCCAATTCCTCTTCTTCTTTTTTCTCGTGCTTCTTGTCTTCTTGGATGGCTTTCACTATTGCGGGGTGCATTTTCTTGAATTCCTCTAAGTGCACGCGCGCCATCGAGTCCATGATCGTGGGGTCTCCTACTCCCAAGCGCAGGCTGCCTAGCGCAAAGCGGATGATGAACTTGGCTTCCGTCGGAGTGGAGAAATTGAGCAGTTCCGCCAAGAGCTTGATCTTGAGGTCCTGCGTTCCTTCTCCGGTGGTCTTGGCCAGTTTCATGAAGTTCTCGTGCACCTTCTTCACCGAAAGGGTTTGCATCACGAGGGCTTGCTGTTTCTTTTTGCTCAACAACTCGAATGCCGTCTCTCCCAAATCGCCCGTTTTCTTGAAGCGCTTGTCCACTTCTTCCTTGGAATAGCCCGCGGCTTTCGCGATGGCTTGCACGACGAACTTCTCCCCCATTCCCGTTTCGATATTCTCATACGGGGGAGCGAGCCTTCCTTGGGTCAAATAGATGACGATGCGCGCATCACTCGCAGGCGTTTCTTTCAACAACGCGGCCATCTGCGTGGTCATGTCCAGTCGTTTCGTGGTCTTTTCGATGGCATCGAACGCCGTGGCTACAATCTCAAAGCGCATAGGGATTCAACTGTTCGGAAACTTATAAGGGTAAAGCCTTTCCGGCGCTGGAGGAGTAGTCAATGGCGATGCGGGGTTGGGAGAGATTCATAGGGGGAAAGAAAACAATCTCTCGTGTGGAGGTGGACAGCAGTAGCATGTGTGGGAAAAAATGGGAATCTGAGTGGTGGGAACGCTAACCAAAAATGCGTTCCAAACTACTCATAATAGGATGTCGCTTTTCCTTAATCACGAGCCCATAGCGCGAAGCGAAATGCCTTGCTTGCGTAGAGACGGGTGCATTCAATTCTATCTCGCGCAACAGATGCGGGCGCGGAAATTCGGCTTTGGTGTGGCGCACTTCAATCCCGTGCTGCTTCAATTCCCCTAGCGCTTCCCAGTGCTCAATCAATGCTTGGTCGGGAATCTCTTTCAGGATTTCAGGCAAATCTCCTTTAGCGTGGATGACGGCTTTTGGAAATACCACCGCGCGGCGTAATGCGCGTAAGGCTCTTTTTGCGCGATAGAATCGTTCGCGGTGCTCGGGTTTCAATCGTTCTAATTTTTGTTCAACCGTTCGCGTTGTGGTGGTGCGTTTGGTTCGGCGAGTGGCGCGCTTGCGGACGCGTGTGCGCGTGGTTCGCTCTGTGCGTGTTTTTGTGCTTCGGCTCGCGCGTGCGCGAGACTTCTTTTTGGTTGCCATAGTTGCAAGGAAAAATTTAGGCTTTATAAACGCTCCTTTCTTTTTTTAAAAAAGAAAGTAGTGTGCAGTCAAAGAAAAAATGAAGCGTGCGGTATATCGGGTATTGCAATGCAATACCTGTTCTCGGTTGGTCCAATCGAAATTGGACATTGAGGTCGCCCAGATTTGAACTGGGGTTCCCACCACCCCAAGGTGGAGTCCTAACCAGGCTAGACTACGACCCCTGGTACTTGCTGTTATTTCACTCAAATGTTGGGGTTACTACTAGAAGGTGCCCAAAAAAGGCTTATAAGGCCGCTGTCGATCAGGGGGCGTCCGAGAACCAGTGCTTGAGCGTGGTGATGCTGAGCTTGATGAAGGTGATGGAGAATAAGAGGTAGAATGCCACTCCGATGAGGTGAGCCCATAACCCTTCGTGCAATCCCAGCAGGATGAAGAATGTGATGGCCAGTAAGACGATGGTTTGTCCTTTCACGGGGAACTTGAATCCCAGTGCGAGAAACGATAGCAGGGAGATGATGACGGCGAATGGCAACGTCCACGGGGCATTGAAGAATTGATCGAAGACCCTTCCTTTGGGCAGTTCGAGCAAGAGTAAGTAAATGGGCAATACGACGAATATCATCCACACCCAATTGAAGTCGCGTTTGAGGTTGAGGATGAAGATGAGCACGGACAGGCTCACCAGTAGTCCAATCACTTGCATGATGGGCAAGAAATCAAGGCTGTAGACCATATGTCAGAACACCTGCCCCACACGTTGTCCAATGAAGCTCCACAGGTTCTCGATTAAGTAATGCAACCAATCGGGTCCGAGAAAATCGGCGAGAGAAAGGACGAGGAACGCTCCGATGCCGACGCTGATGAGGCGTACGTAGGGAAAGCCCGGGCGCAGCGTCGTGAGCACATACATCAGGACGGCAAATTCCAGCAAGAAATAAGGCCCGATGAGTCCGGGTCCCAAAACGTCAAACATATGGAATATACCCCACCACGAAATTATTAACTAATATTAGTGAATTAATGAAATAATCGCTGGGTGGCGTAAAATAGGGATATAAAAGCCCTTTCCCGTCCCTTCCACTATATGGCCTCGGAAAAGCCCAAGGATAAAGCCCCGCTCACGCACGGGATTACCGTCAAGAAACAGGACGACATGAGCGAGTGGTACAACCAAGTCGTCTTGAAAGCCGAGCTCGCCGATTACGCTCCCACCCATGGAATGATGATCATCCGCCCGCATGGATATTCCATCTGGGAAAGCATCCAGCATTTCTTCAACCCCCTCATCGAAGCCAGCGGCGTGAGGAATGCGTACTTCCCCTTGCTCATCCCCGAGTCCTTCTTCCACAAAGAAAAGGAACACTTCGAGGGATTCGAGGCCGAAGTGGCATGGGTTGAAAGGAAAGACGAGAAAGAAGAACGCGTGGCGCTGCGTCCGACGAGCGAAACCATCATGTATGATACTTTCTCGCGCTGGATCCGCTCGCATCGCGATTTGCCCATGAAGATCAATCAGTGGTGCAACATCATCCGCTGGGAAATCAAGCAGACAAAATTATTCCTGCGCACGCGTGAATTCTTGTGGCAGGAAGGGCATTGCGCGTATGCCTCGCATGAGGAATGTTTGCAAGATGCCAAGCACTTCCTACAGCTATACCAAAAAGTAGCCGAAGAATTGCTGGCCGTCCCTGTAATTCCGGGAAGGAAAACGATTGCCGAGCGCTTTGCGGGCGCGGATGAGACATTCACCATCGAAGGTTTCATGCCCGATGGCAAAGCGCTGCAGATGGGTACCTCCCACGACCTCGGAACGAACTTCGCCAAACCCTTCAATGTGAAATTCCAAGGCGACGATGGACAGGAACACTTTGTCCACCAAGGGAGCTGGGGCATTTCCACACGCATGATCGGGGCCGTTGTCATGGTGCACGGAGATGATAAGGGACTCGTGTTACCTCCACGCGTCGCCAAGAACAAAGTCGTCATCGTTCCCATCCTATTCGATGCCAGCCGCGAAGAAGTGAGTAAGGCCGCGCAACACATGCAAGAAGAGCTGAAGGAATTCGGCGCCATGCTGGACACGCGCGAGAATTACTCTCCGGGCTGGAAGTTCAACGAGTGGGAGATGAAAGGGATTCCCATTCGCGTGGAATTAGGCCCCAAAGACTTGGCGCAACAGCAATGCGTGCTGGTGCGAAGAGACACCGGGCAGAAGAAGTTCGTTCCCTTGCAGAAGTTACACGCTGAAGTCAAGTCCGAACTCGATGCCATGCACCACGCGATGCTCGAGAAGGCACGACACTTCTTGCAGCAATCCATCCATGATGTTTCCACTTGGAAAGAATTTGAGCAGGCATTAGACCAACGCAAACTCATCCGAATGCCCTTCTGCGGCAGACCGGAATGCGAAAAAGAGATCAAGGAAAAAACAACGGCGACGAGCCGCTGCATTCCCATGGAAGAGAAGCCTCTCTCGAATGCCGCTTGCGTGCACTGCAATCAAAAGGCTGAATGGCGAACGTTGTTTAGTAAGGCATATTAATCAGTTGATAATTTTTATCGCATGCCGGTATCATTACAGCGGGTTAGGCGCGTGCGAAAGGCAAAACATGTTTTCCCTGATGCCGACCGAGGTGATTATTGGCGTCGACTTCTTGCGGACGTTGCTCGACGTAGCCGTAACGAATATCCTAAAGTCTGGCCTGAGGAACGTAATGTTTCAAGGTATGCTGAGGCCTTAGGGCTGAGGCGAAAGGATTTGCTCACTACATTAAAGAAGCAGATTGACAGGCAAGGAAACATTGCAGTTCTTGACATGGGCGCAGGGCAAGGTTTTTTTCTAAAAACACTCAAAAAATTGTTTGGTGAAAAAATAACAACTGTGGGTTTATCGCTCAAGCGACCCCGGTCAACCAATGGCATTGATGAGCTACGCATCCAGTTAGCCGAACGGCCAAGTTATAAGAAAAGCTTTGATTTTGTTTTTTCCATCCACCTATTAGAATACTCCCGTGAGCCGGGTGAAGTGGTAAAAAATATTTGTCGTGCATTAAAAGTGGGAGGTATCGCTTACATTCGTTCAAGTTTTACGAGTTCAATCTATCAGCATTTAGCGAAAGAGGGATTGATCAAAATCATTCACTTAAATCCTGATGGGGTGGTAATATTCGAGCGTCGCCGATGACACACTCCCATTCTTCCGCTTCTTTTCCGGCTATTTCATGCTCGTGCATTTGGTGGAACTGAAACCCCAATTGTGAATAGAGTTTCTTAGCAGTCGCGTTGTCTTTTGCCACGAGCAAAAATATCTTCTCAAATCCTTTTTCGTGCATCGCGTGCATGCCTGCAAGCATCAAATCCTTTCCCACGCCTTGTCCTTGCGCGTCTTTGCGTACGGCGATCCCATTCAGGCGCACCACGGAGGGACGTTCTTCCAAGGATTCAAATTCGATATAGCCCAATAGTTGTTCCTGATAATGAAACTTGAGAAAGGTAAAATTCTCATCGTGCAATCGATCCAATACGGAAGCGAAATCCGCTTCGATGTAGGGAAAGAACTCATTCATCAAGCGCAGCAGTTCTGGCGTATCCGAGCCGGTGCAAGGAACAACATATTCCATATACCTCATTTCGGCCGGGAACATTCTTATGTGTTTGTCGTTCCATCCAGGGATTTTCTCGCATTCGTCCAGCGCTCGCGTATCTTTATGGGATCCCAATACCATGAAGGATCGAAATCCGCGCGGGGTTTGAATAGGCTCAATTCCCTCCACCGCGTCTGGGGAAAAAGCAAATGAGGAAGCGTTTTCTCTACGACCTCTTCGGCGGTAAGGAAGTGCGCTACATCCTTCAACTCGCGGTGGCAGCTCAAGGAAGGGGATTGCACGGTGCTGAGCTTCGCCATGACGCCCGAGATGTCCATTTCCCGATGGCGCGCAATCTCCATCTGTGCAAGAGCAGAAAGCAACTGCTTGGATTTGGTGAAGGAAGGCCAGAAGGGCGTGAGATAATCCGAGGAAGTGCTCCCGAACAAGCAGAAGCGCAAGGGGATTCGGATATTTTGTTGTTGCATGCGCTCGATGAGTGCGTGCAGCATGTGCATGGTGGTAGTGACGTTGGCGTGGAAGATAGTGTCATCGATTCCATCCTGGTCCAAATCCATTGCCGGAAGCCCATTCGCCTCGAATGCAAATGCCCCAACGGAATGCACCCAGATGATTTGCTGGAACTGCGCGAGCGGCAGCCGGGCGATTTCTTTTTGCACAGCTGCAGCGTCCAATAGGTCCAATTGCACTGCGGGTGTTGTGTATCCATTACTGGCTTCTGACGTGAAAACCCGATGGCGTGGAATTGCCTTGTCTCAAACGCGCGATGGAACGCCATTCCAATCGTGGAAGTGATGCCCGTCGTGAGCGCGAGCGTGCGTGTCGCGTGGTGCGTCTGTTGGTTGGTCGTTTCGATTGCGGTGGCGGTCATAGGTATCACTGAGAAAAGAAAAATGAGCAAGCAATTGCCCGCTCGCCGTCAAGCGAACGGGTTTGCCTTGCCCGAATTCGAGTAGGCCCTTTTTCTGGAGGGCACGGAGGCTATACCAGTACGTCGCGCCTGGAAAGGATTCCGTCTCGCAGAATTCGCGCGCGAGCGCGGTGGCGGTAAAGCCATTTACGCGGGAAAGGAAACGCAGCAATCGTTGCTGGCAGGAAGAAGTGTGGGATAATAGTGCGCCGGGAAACCTGCTTAGTTTTGGGCCGCAAGTTTCCCGGCATACAAGTAGGTCACGATGACAAAAATGAAAGCGAAAGCAGTGGCTTGAGAAAAAGCGGTTGCCTTTTGTTCAAGCGCTGACAGCATGCCATTACAAAGCAGCATTCAGTTTAAAATCGAAGGAGTGCAACAGCTCCTTTTTCTCTTTTGAGAAAAGAGAAAAAGTAGTTGGCAGTCAAAAAGAGAAAAAGAGAATCCATTGGGTAGTATGCTGAGTACCTAATCTTTGGAGATGCATCGAAGGACAGGTGCAATCGCATTGCGCCTGGATATCGTACCCCACAGCCGAAACTGTGGATGGGGTCACTGGGATTTGAACCCAGATTCACAGCTCTGGAGGCTGTTGTGATACCGGATTACACTATGACCCCGGTATAGGTAAAATCGTAGGAAAGAGGGTTTTAAACCGCACATCCCACGAAGCGCTTTTTAATGCCCAAATGTTTGCATGGGGAATGCGCGCGTTTGTTTGGGCAATTACTTTTGCCCTTCTAGTATTGGCCTCCTCCGCAATGGCCTTGCAGGCCGTTGACGCCGAAGGCCTCATCCAACAAGGCAATTACCTGGAACAGAATGAACGCGCGGCCGTCTACAAGAGCCTCCCCCAGACTTCGGGGAACCAAACCTATTGGGTCGTTTCAGTGACGCTGAATGACTCGCTCAAGCTCCTTGTTCCCTTGAATGATTTGGACTCCAAGCTCGTGGATAAGGGCAATCTCCGCAATGAATTGGTTTCGGCCAATGTCCTGGTGCAACGCCTCGGGGTGGTGAAGGGTTCCACGCAGTGGCTCATCTCCTTAACAACGGCCAACAAGCTCGAAGAACTCGCGAATGCGCTGGAGAATGAGACGTTTGATGTGGATGTCGTCGTCAATGGGATCGATTCTCCCAATTCCGCTACTTTGCGCACCAACATCGCCGGGCTCAAGAGCAAGCTCTCTACGATGTCTTCGGAACTCAAAGACGCATCCGCGCAAATCCGTGAGCTCGTGCAAGACGAAACACAGTTGTTCAATGTGGAGATCGACACCGAGAAGGTATTGGACCTGGAAAGCGATTACTTGGGGGTGTATGATAAGATTGCATCCGTGAAAGAAAAAGCATCCGAATACGATGGCGTCGTGGCTCAATTCAAGAACTCCATCGCGCAACTCGACGACGTCGAAGCGCAAACCAAGACGCAATTGATTGGGCTGCTTTCCCCTCTTGCGAGCAACCAGAGCATCACGGGGGCGATTGCGCCCTATGCCAGCATTTCCGCGGATAACCAGCAGCGCGTCTCGACGGAATATGCTTCCCTCGCCGCCAAGACGACCAACTACAATGCGGAATTGGAGAAACGCGTGGCGCGCGTGCAATCCTATGCGGCCATCTATCTCGAAGACACCGCTTTCAAGTCGCAAACCACGTATTCGACTCTCGAACAGGCGGCGAAGACGATCCTTTCCGAGCAGAACAAGCCTCAGTGGAAGAACCAGTCGGAAGTGAATAAGCTCGCTACCCTATGGACGCAGGTCCAGGACCAATTCAAGAAAGCCCAGTACGCGACTGCGCTCGAGACAGCGGCTAAAGCCAAGGCATCCGCGCGCATGATCAAGCGAGATGGGATCCAGGTGGCGAGAGACGAACCCTTCAACCTTTCTTCCGCGATCATCACCGCGCTCGCGCTGATCTTGGGAGGGTTTGCCGTGATCCTGATCCTGAAGAATGTGGCGAAGAAGATGCAGGAAGTGAAGGAAGAATAGAGTTAATTTTGCTTGCGCGTAATTGGTAATTTTTTGGTTCGTTTCATCCATTCCGAAAAGCGTTTCCCAATGAATGTGGCGTTGCGCTCACTTAGTGCTTTTGCAATTCTTTCGGATAATGGATGTGGAAAAAACTCAACGAACCAGCGGTGCAGGGTGGCTTGGCTGGGGGGACTGGCGCGGCGAGAATAGTGATAATACGCAAAAACAGGATTTCCTTTAGAATCAATAAATCTATCTATTGCGCGAAATCTTCCCACTTGTCGGCCGGTCTTGGATAATGGTATCTCGAGCCGCTGGCGTGGATGTTGGAATAATGGGGCGAGTTTTGCAGGGAACGGAATAATCGCGTGATCGCGCGTCGTGGCTTCGAGTCTTCCTGTATCGGTGGAACGGGACACTGTTTTCAATCCAAATGCATCTGCCAGCGTTTGAACGTTTGCCCGCGTGGCCATTAATCCTCCAGGCATTGCCTTATGCGAGCCCAACTCGATGAGGATTCCAGTGGGAGTATATTTTCTTTCCTTCAAGTGGATGCGATTCTGCTCAAATATTTCTCCAATGCGATTGAGTGGAGCTAATTTTTTGGCGAAGGATAAGAATCCCTGATGCACATATGGTTTTCCACGCGGCCGGACTTGTCGTGTTTGCGTGCGTTTGGGCATGCTGAATCGATGTCATGGTGCTATTTAACGTTAAGTGAAAGATAGGAGTGTATGGATATTCGCAGAATATCCTGACTTCCGCGCGGCCGCAGGGTGCGGCCTACCAGTTGAACTCTACCACGTCGCCGTTCTTAATCTCATAATCCAATGCCACGCGTTGTCCGTCGAATTTCGCCGATCCCCATATTTTGGCGTATTTCACTTTCTCGGCGAGTTCCTTATGCACGTCGCGCGCGATATCCATGACCGTTGAACCGGCATCCACAATCAGTGGTTGGGTCGCAGCCGCTTCTCCGGGTTTTTTCGTATAGACGTATACTTTTTCCAGGATGGGGAATAGCGCGTCTTTGATTTTTTCGAGTTCTTCTTTTCCAACCTCTTTTTCCACGACGAGTTGGGGGACTTCTTCTCCGAGTGGGAATAATTCCTTGGGCTTTGCGTGCGTGAAGATGATTCCCATGCGCTTGTACACGATGGATTCGTCCAACACCTGCGCCAGGACATTAAAGTCCAGCGGTTCGCGCAAGATGACTTGGGCGTTGTACATTCCGTTTCCCTTCAGGTAATCCACCAGTTCTTCTTCCTTGATCTTCAGGAACTGCTTTCCCGCGATGGATATCCCTGGAAACGGGGAGTTCGTGATTTTGATTTGGGGTTTGTGCTTGCCGATGAGGATGCCCGCGGCATTGAGCTCTTTCTTCAGCACCGCATACTGCGATAGGGGCGTGCGTCCATCGATGACGAGAAGCAGCGCATCCGCGTTGCGGATGACGGCGAGGATCTGCGGGCCATTGAACTTCCCGTCGTTACTGCCTTCTACGAGCGCGGGCAAGTCGACGATTTGGATGCGTGCGCCCTTGAAGTCCATCATTCCGACTTCGGGAAGGGTAGTCGTAAACTCATAATCCCCTACTACGGCTTTCTGTCCCGTAAGCGAGTTGAAGAAGGTCGTTTTCCCGGAGTTGGGCAGTCCCACCAACACCAGTTGGGCGGAACCATCTTTTTTCACCGAAAGCGCATTGCCTCCGCTGCGCTTGGCAGCGACGGCTTTTTCTTTTTCCATTTCGTCCTTGAGCTTGGCGATCTTGGTGTTGATCTCCGACATCAAGGCTTCGCCGCCCTTGTGTTTGGGGCCGGTGGATTTCATCTCTAACAAAGCCGCAAGCTTTTCTTGTGGGGTCTTGGCATTGTCGTACTTGTCTTTTGCCACTCCGAATTCCAGCGAAACATTCGTCGTCATATGAATCCGTGGCTGAAATGCTCAATTAAAACCAGCTGTTTTGCCATCGCATCAGTTGGCATCAGTAGGAGCTGTTACCGTCGTATTCTGGTCGGGCACATAGATGGTGAGCCCCGGCGTCTGGGGTTGTTCCTGCACGGGTCCTGCGGCCAAAACGGCTGCGCACCCTTCTAAGTCGGGATGGGCCTGGCACAGGAATAGGGGCAGGTCGTTGTGTCCAACGAATGAATACTTGCAATCGAACACGAATGCCGGCGTGAACTGCGCGGGGGTGCGTAGCTGATTGGATGTATTGATGTTGTTGATGAGCACCTTGCGCGTGCTATTGGTGTCATCCCTTACGCATGCGGTGAATTGTTCCTGGACCGCTTTGCTCCTTCCGCCTGCATCGGACAAGCAGGCTTTCATGGAATTGATGTCGAGCGCGGAGCCGAACTGGATGCTCAGGAATGCGCAATCGATGTAGTCGCGATAGTATCCCATCTGGTCGGCACAGATGGCGCCGAGGTTATTCTTGAGCGCCACATCCATTGCCTGTTGCGTGAATCGGCGATATTGCACGGGGATGTAGTTTGCTTGGATTTGGGGGTATTTGTTCTCGAGCGTCTTCAGCACAAAATAGGCTTCTGCGCAGGGCTTGCATGCGAGGTCCACATACGCATCGATGCGGATCTTTCCCTGGTCCACGCTGCAGGTGCCGGGGTAATTGAGATAGGTGAGGGTGCGGGGTTGATTATCCAAGAATGCTTCGGGGAAGACGACATACCCATTCTTGGTGGGATTCAGTCGCTGCATGGCATATTGGATTTCCACGTTCTGGTCTAATCCCGCTACGGAGATGAGTGCCGTTGGGACGACATTCACATCGAACTGCTGGGCGAGGGTTTGTCCTTCGGCGGAGTAGATGTCGATCACGTGCACGTCATACTTGATGTTGGACTCGGCCATCTTGATGAGGATGGAATTGTTCTGATCGCAGAATGAGCACTGCGCATCCACCAATAATTTCACTTGCGCGCGATTGCTGGTGGGGGTGGGTTCGTCCCCTGGCACGGCGAATTTCTGGTATGCGACGAATCCCAGCACGGCGAGCAGCAATACGATGACGAGTCCGATGACCCATGCCTTGGATGCCGGAGCAGCAGGCGCGGAAGTAGGGGTGTGTGTCGGATGGGCAGCGGCTTCATGCGCATGCGTGGGGTTTGGGGTATGGGAATGAGTATGTCCTGCCTGATGGGAGTGGTTTTCCTGGTCCATAATAGGAGGTTTTGCTGATACAATGCTTTAAAATGGTGGGCATGTTACCAGCTTTTTACATGCCTAAATGGGTTGATTTCCACACGCACATATTGGACGCCCCTCCCAATGAGCAGTCGCTTGCGGCGTCGCAGTCCAAGGATGCCGGCGTGGTGAAGTGGCTGGTCAATAGCGTGGAGTGGAAGAATTGGATTGCACATCGGGAGTTGGCCCAAAAGCAACCCTTGGCGATGGTGGGATTGGGATGGCATCCCGAACAGGTCATCGAGGCCGATAAAGCGCAGATTCTTGGACAGCTGTCCCGGTACGAGCAAGAATTAGAAAAGGAGGATATTCCCTTCCTGGGCGAGACGGGGCTAGATTTTCTCTATGGGAAGACGGCTGCAGCGCGTGCGAAGCAAGAGGAGGTGTTCGCCTTCTTCATCCGTCAATCCTTGGGGCATCGGAAGATGATTGAGGTGCACACGCGCCATGCCAAGCAGGAGTCCATCGATCTCTTGCTCAAGCACGGTGCAGAGGAGGTGCTATTGCACTGGTTCGCCGGCAACAAGAAACAAACCCAAACGATCATCGAGCAGGAGTGGGTGTGCAGCGTGGGGCCGACGATATTGAATTCCCCGCACGTGGACCATTTCATCGAGTCCATGCCCCTTGAACTGCTTGCGCTGGAGACGGACTCTCCTATTCCCTTCGATGGCATGGCCTCTAACCCGAGTTGGATCCCTCGCGTCGCGGAAAAGGTGGCGCGGCTCAAGGGCGTTTCCATCCGGGAAGTCTCTAAGGCCCAAGCGGCTATTTTCGAGCGGTTCTTCCATCAACCCCTATAAAGTGCGCGGGGCCATGATAGTATATGCCGCTCTTCAATGATGCCACGTGGTTCTTGCTCGGGATCGCACTCGTTCTCATCGTGCTCAACTTCGTGGTGCACCGCTGGAAGCGCAATAGTGGGGAAACCGTACGCGTGGCGTTCATCCCTCCGCGCACAACAGGGGAAAATGCCTCTCCCGAGTTGGCTTCGAAGTTGGATGCGCATGTCTCGGCGACGAACCAAAAGCTATCCCAATTGCACGAGCGCTTGGTCGCGGTGGAGAATGCGCTCTTGCGCTTGCAGGATTTCTTCACCGAAACGAAGAGCGTCGCTGCAGAGCTGACGCCTGCCGAGATCGAGATCATCGATTCTCCTGCCGTCGTGCATGCGCGCACCGCCTCGCGCGCCCGCAAGAAGTGAGGATGGTTGTGATGAAGAAGATGCCCGCAAGGAAATCCCCATCGCCCCCAGAAGAGAAATCCCACGCTCCGCCGCAGGTGCTTTCGGCGGAGTGTCCTATTTGCCATAAGGAATTAGCCATCATCCAGATTCCCGAGACCATTCCATTGTTCGGACAGATTGTCATCCAAACCCTGCGCTGTTCGCATTGTGGTTTCAAGTTTTCGGATGTGATGTCCACGGAATTCCATGATGCGCTGGGCTTCGAAGCACGCATTGCGGGCGAGGCCGATCTGCATACGAAATTGGTGCGCAATTCCTCGGGGACGGTGGAGGTCCCGGAGTTGGGCTTTACGTTGGAGCCCGGTCCCATGGCGGAGGGTTTCTACACCAATATGGAGGGCCTCTTGGAGCGCGTGGACGGAATATTGAATTTCCTCTCTTCGCATGCGGATACGCATGAACAACGCGAGCGTGCGAAGGAGTTATTGGCGTTGTCCAAGAAATGCCGTGCGGGAAAGATGCCTTTCACCGTTCGCGTGCTGGACCCCTTTGGTGGGAGCGCGTTGATCGGTGCCAATGTCAAAGGTTTTCGATCTCAAAATCGGATGCGGAGAAATTGAAGCACGGGATTTTTGTGATCGACCAGGGCGAAAAGAAGCGCAAGAAGAAATGATCGCATTAGCTTTCTTTTTTCTTCCAACTCTTGCGTTCTTCCTTGTTCCCGCTTTCGTTGCGGAGGTGCTTGGCGACGATGCTCGCGGCCGATACGCTGGGTTCTACGTCGTCCGCTTTCTCCAGGAAAACGATTCCTTTTGCCGCTCCGCGCATGGTCTTTCCGTCCATGATCGTGAGCGCGTGGCTTTCGAATTCTTGGATGAGCGCATGCATATGATTGGCGATCTTGATTTCGATGTCGTTCAAGTTAATTCCTTTCCCGCGTAACATGTCAATATAGTGGGGGTTCACGCTCACGCTGGCCTGCAACCAGCTTTTGTGCGTGGCTTCGGAATATTTGTTTTTGATATCGCTTGTTTTTTTCGAGTCGCGCAACCCGCGCATGGTATTGCGTTGTCCTAACACTCCACTCACCACGAGCGGTCCTTCTCTTTCTCCTCTTCCCACTTCGTCGATCCCGAATACGAGTTCATCGCTTGCTTTTTCCAACATCGTGATGATCTTTTCTTTCACTGCATTTTCCACGAGTGCGCTCTTTCCTTGGATGACCATTTTTCCGCTGGTGTAAATCGTGACGATCGCCTGCCCGAACTGATAGCGGGCCAGTTCGTATTTGGAGGGCGCGGGCAGCGAGGTGTATCCTTCCAGCTGCTTAGCTAGGTCTTTGGCTTCTTTTACGGTGAAGGAAAGGGTTTGGGCCATATTACTTCCGAGGGATAGCGTTGAGCTATTTAATGGTAATTGGGCCTAAATATGATTGCGTAATGATGATGTAAACCCCGGCTGACATTATGGATGATGACTTAACTCACATCTGAACGCGCTTAGTTCTACTGCTGTCTTTTTGAATGCATTTTCATTTATCCCTTGCATGGTCGTGGAAGTGTTAGCGGATTATTTTGTTCAGTTGATTGAGTCATTCGGCTATTTGGGGATTTTCATCCTCATGGTTTTGGAGAGCATGATCGCTCCTGTTCCTTCGGAACTCGTCATGCCCTTTGCAGGGTATGTGGCCGCGCTGGGAAGATTGGATTTTTTGCTGGTGAATGTAGCGGCGTTGCTCGGAAGTCTCGTGGGATCGTTCATCTCTTATGCTGCTGGAAAATTTTTGGGGAGGGATATTATTCTCCGCTATGGCAAGTATATCGGTCTCTCCAAGCGCCATCTCGAATGGACCGAGAAATGGTTCGCGGCGCATGGGAGCAGTACCGTGCTAATTGGTCGCTTTATTCCAGTGGTGCGTCATCTCATCTCCATCCCTGCAGGACTGAGTAAGATGCCCAAGCGCGCGTTTGTGACGATGACATTAATTGGTGCCGCGCTTTGGAATGGCTTTCTCGCGGCGGCAGGATTCATGCTCAAGGACCAATATGGCCTGATTGCGGAATACAGTTCGACGCTGGACATCCTTGTGGGGCTTGCATTGCTTGCTGGAATTGCCTATTGGTTTGTTTATCGGAATAAAAAGTCCAACAGACAATAATCCCCTATGCCGCTCAAGCCGATGCCCAAAAAGTGTCCTGTTTGCAACTCGAGTAAATTCACACAAGGGATTAGTGGAAAGCGCTGCGGAAAATGTGGGTTTATGAGTAAGTAATTATTTTTTCCAGTCGCCGCTATTGAATCGGTTGCGTGCATTCAAATGCCAATCGTGTGGGTTTGATTTGTCGATCGCTTCCCATAATCTTTTTGCCGATGGCGTGAAAAGTTTATTTTCATAAATAAATTTTCTATTTTCTGTCCATACATTTTTTACTGGATTTCCCATTGCGGCTTGTTCTTGTAGTTCCATATTCACGGCCAAATTATCTGCATCCTTTACTATTTTAGATTCAGGGCTTTCACGCTTTTCGTATTCTTTCCATAATTCAAGTAGTTCATTTTCTGCGCCTGTTTCTCTTAGTATTTCATGTATGGCTTCGTTTTCCATTCGTTTTGTGTATTCGCGCGAGACATAGTGCACATCGCCCGTGCGCGATTCGGCGATGTCATGGACTAATGCCATGCGCGCAACTTTCCCTATGTCTTGAATACCTTCCATTTTTGCGAACGTGAGTGCAATCCATGCCACGCGAAAGTGATGCTCCGCATCGTTTTCCATTCCGGGGGAAAGAAATTGGGTCCATGTGCGTTTAATGAATCGCAGGGAAGTGAGTTCATATAATAACTCTAAATCGCGTTCGAGGCTCATACCTGAATTTCAGTTTGGAGATATTTAAATCGTTGTAGGGCTGAGTGCCAAAATGCAGGGAAGCGGATTTGAACCGCTGAAGGCACTAAGCCACTAGCGTCTGAAGCTAGCCCCTTAGACCGGGCTTGGGTATCCCTGCTGTTGCATAGACTGGGCGTGCAAGGAATTTTAAGGGTGTTTTTGCCCCCGTGAAACTATGAAGTCTCTTCTTCTTCGGGCGTGCTGCGCTGGAGCTTCAATACCTGTAACTCTTCTCCTGGGACATCTTGGAGTGCGACGATGTTGCAGTCAAATCCTACTTCTTTTGCTTTTTGTTGGGTCAGCATGAGAGAATTCCGCGAGCTCTGCAATAAGTAGCAAACCCCTTCCGGGCTCAAGAACAAGTGGAACTGATCGAGGAATTGGTCGATGACTTCGCGTCCTTTTTTTCCTCCATCGGTGTCGGACCATTTCATTTCTTTGCTGGGGACGTAGGGGGGATTGAATACCATGAAGTCATAGCTCCCTTTCACGTTTTGGAAGAGATCGCTCTTGATGAATTCCACTTTTTGTATATCGAAGTGGCTGGCGAGGTTCTGTTTTGCAGTGGTCAATGCCTCATCGTGCTTGTCCACGGTCGTCACGTGCTCGGCGCCATTCAATAGTAGCGCAGCGGTCTGGATTCCGCTACCGCATCCCATGTCGAGGCATTTCTTTCCTCCGAGCTTGGGGATGGATTGCGCGAGCAGCCATGAATCCTCGCGCGGGGGATAGACGGTTTGCGGTACGGCGAATGGGATTTCTTCGATTTGCATTATGTTAAGGTCAGCGAAATTAAAGCATTTAAATGCGTCCCATCATCCACTAGGTTCCTCGCAAGCGGGTTTTAGCCCGTTGTGAGCATTGCCGCTCGTCAGTGGCGCTACCAATCACTCGGAAGTGACTCCCATGCCTTTATCCCTTAGCTTCGCCTCTCTCCTTAGTGGGGTGCAGCAGCACGCGTATGCCTTTACGGCTGCCTGGAGCGTATATATCGGGATGGTGCGCGCGAGCTTGCAGGAACGGCTTCCAATCCTGGGGAAGCATGTCGTGCTTGCAGTGGGATTGGCCTTGCTCATTGTGGTGTGCGTCCAGGCCCTGATCGCATTGCTTTCGTTGTTCACGCTGCTGTGGGAAGCGAGCCGCTGGACGATCACTGCATTCTCCGCATGGGTGCATGCGCTCCCATTTGTTTCATCTTTCCGCGAGGAACGCTGATTTCTTTTTTCATGCTGCGCGAGTTGCTTTTTCATGGCCCTGTCCTAGTTCTCTATCCGCAAAAAGCCCATGGTACGTTGGGCGCAGAAGCGTTTCAGGGCGAGATGAAGCGATGCAGGGGGCAGACTCAGAAGAGTTCCTTTTCTCTTTAGAAAAGAGAAAAAGTAATTCGGTGTCAAAAAGAGAAAACGTCGGGTTATCGCGAACGATAACCCTTCCTCGCTGCGGCCCGCCGAAACTGACCATGCACGGAGGAGGATTCGAACCTCCGAAGGCGCTGAGCCACTAGGGCCTAAACCTAGCCCCTTAGACCGCTTGGGTATCCGTGCAAGTAAGTAATTTTCGGGGACAAGCCCATATAAATCGTGCAATTAGGGTTGCTTATTGGCGATCTTGGGGTTTTCTCCCGCAAGGCCTACTTTGATGTTGAGCATGATCTTCAGGGATATCTCTAGCACCATGGTGTAGATGATGAATCCCCCGATGCGGGTGAAGAAAGCGGGTATCTGTGCGATGCGTTCCGTGACTAATTCGATGGAGAAGAAGCTCGGCGTCGTGAGATAGGCTCCCAATAATACAATGGGGATGAGCTTGGCCAGTTCTTGTGCGGCTTCCTCGTTGTAATAGGCCATGACGCGCGTGGCGGCGATGACGGTGATGGAGATGAGGAGCACGGATTCGAGTGGCTGTTCCTTGGCCAGGAACAGCATGGCCAACGCGAATGCGCCGAAGAAAATGAATGTGATGATGGGGAATATGATGATGTATTCCAGCAAGAAAACGAACTCTCCCATGAGGTTCCCGACGGTGACCCAGAAACCGTCTCCTTTGATCTTATTGAATTTCAATAAATCGCGTTTGGCCACGAGGTGGAAGTAGTGCCATACCAGCACCATGTACACGGCGATTCCGATAGTGAAAAGCGTGGTGATTTGCCAGTGCTGCTGGAAGTCCAGGAGGAAGGGCGTCAGGGTTTCGGCGATGAATTCGACGACCATATGGTGCAATGGAACGATTAGGCGTTTTTAATTACTCGCGTTCGTCCTTGATCAAATCGCCGAAGCTTATTTTTCCGGGAGGGTTCCGGTCCAAGTCGTCGCGGACATCGCGCTCGGTGGTTGTTCCCCCACTGAGGCTGGCGAACTTACGCGGTTGTGCTTCGGCTCTCTCTTCGATGCCCGGGCTCTTGAAGACGGCGTCGAGATTGCCTTCAAAGAAGGATGATTTTCCCGGGGACTTGCTCATGGAGTGTCCTCCGAATCCCTTGTTGTTTTGTCCTCTCCAGAAGAGGAATGCGCTTACTAACACAATTAATACGCCGATTCCGACGAACAGGGCGGTATTTCCCGTTACGAGTCCGGTGGATGGAGAATTGTTGGGTTGGCCGAATGGAATCGCAAAACCGCTGTCTTGCTTAGCGGCCGTCTCTTCTTGGACTTGCTGGAGCGTTTGCTTGGTGTTGCTCAAGTCCACTTGCAACTGATCCACGCGCGATCCTAATTCGGCTTGGGCGGCGTTGGTGTTCTCTTGCACGGTGACGTTTTCATTCTGCAGCGTGGTGAGGGATTCTTGCACCTGGTGCACGAGCGAGTTGAGATCTGCCGTGGTGGTTTCGGCGACGGCATCGAATACTTCCAATTGGACCGTCTGATTCTCGCTCTGGGGGCCGGTGGACTGCATCATGATCGTATGTAATCCCTTGGAGAATCCGGTGTGGGTGAACACCAATGTCATTCCTGCCGTTGTTTTTGGATCGGCATCGAAGGTGTCGCATTTCAGTGCGAATGCGATCCATTCTCCATCCACTTGGCAGTTGCCGCTGGGATAGATGGTTGCAACCGTTCGGCCGTCGAACGTAAGAGTGGTTTGAGTGAAGTTTTCCGTGGCAGGGAGTAATGCCTGAAAAGTAAAGGGGGTGAATGCGGGCACGCGCTCGGGCGCATAGAAGTCGATGGCCTGAGTTGGAATGGCAAGTGAGATGAATAGCAATAATCCGATGACGTATTGGAATCGCATGTTTTTTTCCCCTAGCGTATGACGTTTTTTGGCTATTTAATGGGTTCTATTCCCGAAAACGCAAATGGGGTTTTATAAGCCTTTTTTGGTCCAGTTTCGTTTGGTCCAACCGAAATTCAGGAATTGCATTGCAGTCCTGTCGGATATGGCTAGACCCGTGGTGTAACGGCTATCACGCGACCTTCACACGGTCGAGACGGCAGTTCAACTCTGCCCGGGTCTATTTCCACTCCTTTCTTTTTTGAGAAAAAGAAAGTAGCCGGCCAGTCAAAGAAAAAAGAACGAGGAATTGCATGCAATTCCTCCTTTGATGAACCTTTCTCAAAGGTTCGGGTACGGAATCCGGTTCATTTTCCTTTTGGCTTTTTATTTCTCGGGTGTTTTCTTCCCGCATGGTGGATAAGATTCCGGACGTGTTGCAGGGGAAATGGCTCAAGTATCTTCCTCCTAAAGAAGCCCGGCGTGCGCATGAGGAATTAGAGCATCAGGCGCGCACGATCCAGAACACACGTTCCTTGCTGCAACGCCAGGTTCGCCTTCGCAATGCGCTTGTCGCGCTCGAGTCTTATCGGCGGCTGGAAAAAGCGACTGAAGGCCTCTCACGTACTACGCTCTTGGCCGGATTGTTCGAGTTAGGGGACAATCTTCCCGGTAGCGCAAAGTTGGATCCCAAGTCAATTGCTTTCGTAAACAAACGGGAAGGTCTCAAGGGCGTGATCGATGCACTTGCGAAGAGCGTTAATGATGCACTGACCCTTCGCGTCATGCAGGAGAACTATGCTGCGGATTTGAAGATCGAGCTGGAGCGGCAAAAGAAGCTGAATACGCGCTGGTTCGAGCGCGTCCACGATTATCGTTCGACGCGCCGTGCAAAAATGGCTGCTTTTTGGCGCAAGGCAAAGGCGCGTGCGATTGTGGCTAGGCGTTCGTTGGTTCGCCGCAAGCCAAGACTCCGTTGAGCGCGCTCGGGCTCTGTACACCTTCATATTTGTTTTCGTCGATCACGAGCGTGGGAGCGGTGAGGATGTTGTAGTCTTTCACCAGCAACTCGATGGGGACAATCCCTCCCTCGATGGGGAATGCGAATATTTGGAGTTTGTGCGAACAGGTTTCACGTAATTGGTCCAATACTTGTGCTTGGACGCCGCAATCGATGCATCCTTCGTTGTCGGAGTAGAAGTACAAGATGGGTTGGCGCAGCTCATTGCGGGGGCATTTGAGTTCATAGCGTTTTAATGAGAAATACAACTGCGCATTGGCGGATTGGAATCGCTGGCGCGCGAGTTGGTATTGGTTGTCGAGCGTGTTGTAGCGTGTCTCTTCGAGGCTCTCGAGCAGTGAAAATAGTTTTTCGTTCTGCAATTCGATGTGTTCTTGGAGCACGGTGCAGAATCTTGCTTCATTACCCGTGGATTCAACATAATCCAAGTATGCGTTGATGGCATTCTCTTGTGTGATGATGGAGTCGATTTGCTCGAGCGTATGGGCATTGCGCTGGGACTCGAAGGTGCTCGAAAGCAGGGCCCATGCGCCCAAGATGAGGAGGGTCATGATGAGGGCTTTCCAGTAGACGCTCAGTACCATGTCTGTCTCCTCCCGATGATGACGCGCAATAGGCTATAGGCCTGCACGGTGATGATGAAAATCCCATAGACGGCCAAGAATAACACGAGCGCGGGCGAGAGCATCTTGCGATAGCTGGCGCGCGAGATATGGATTCCCAGCACCATCAATCCCAACCACAAGAGGATGAGCGTGGCATAGAGCGTGGCGCTGCTGCTCAAGTACCACGGAGGCAAGCTCACGACTTCGAATCCTATTTTTGCGATGGATTGGAAGGCTTCATTGAATGTCCCGAGCATATCCAAGACCATGCGCAGGATCATGAACAAGAATACCACTGAACTCCCTTCCAACAGCACGCGCTTGGGGAAGAAGAATGTGAAGAAGCTTTTCTGGGGCTTGAACATATCGGCGCGGTACTTGAACATGGTCTGCCAGCTTCCGAAGCTCCAGCGCTTGCGCTGTCTCCAGAGCTTGTACATGGTGTCAGGGACGTCCGTGTATACGCGGGCTTCGGGTTCCAATACGACCGAATATCCTGCTGCGTGCAGGTGGAAGGTGATTTCCATGTCCTCGGTGATGTTCTCCTCGTCATATCCCCCGACTTTTTGCATGGCTTCTTTGGTGTAGACGGTGAATGGTCCCGGGGTCACATAGATCCCGTCGTGGGCGCTGAGCACGGTGTTGTGGATGCCGAAGGAGAGGAAGTATTCCAACTCCTGGATCTGCTCCAAAATCCCGTCAGGATTGTTGACGCGCACCAGCGTAGTAACGGCGCCAATATTTTCTTTTTCATAGAAGCGCGGGATGGTTTTCAGCAAAATATCTTTTTCGGGAAAGCTATCCCCATCCATGACGGCGATGAACTGCCCTTTTGTTTTGGGGATGGTCTCATTCAGCGTGCGTGCTTTTCCTTTGTTCTTTTCGTTGTGGATGATATGGATTCCCTTGCCCTTGAACTCGGCGAGTATTTTTCTCGTATGATCCGTGGAGGCATCATTCATGACAAAGATTTCTTTTTTTCCGGGGTATTCCATTTCCAGCACCTTATTCAGGCACGTGCGCAAACTGTCGCCGCGATTGTGGGCCGGAATCAAAATGGATACCATGGGCCATTTTTGCAGGATGGGGCGTGCCGTGACGGTAGTGTCGAAGAAGCTGATCATGAAGAAGCATGCGATGTAGATGAGGACGATGTTGAATAGCACCGTGATCCAGAATAATGGCCCAATGAGCGCCAGCACGCCGAGTGCAATCAAGAAGAGGAGGTATGCCAACGGGAATAGGGGGTGGCCCAATATGCTCTCCCGCAAAGGTTCTGCCATAGCCACTAATCCCTCAAAACCACTTTTAATTCAACAGGTACAATGACCATAAAGTGCCATAAACGGGCTTCATTTGGTAAATGCATTCGCCGTTACGCCGCCATCCCATGTGAGCCGGGGGCGGGTCTTGATGGTGTAGATGCTTTCGGCGTTGTCGTCCAACAGCAATGCGTATCCTTTCCCTTTGGGCATTTCCGCATATACCTTATCGAAGTCCCCGTGCATGTAAGAGGGACGGAGCTGCGAAACGGCCATGATGTCATCCTGTGCCGTCATGCGGTGGGAGATGAAAATATCGCATTGCGAGATGGCATCCGGGTGCAATTTGTTGGGTCGTTGCGTCGCCAGCACGAGACTCCAACCGGGCTGCCTTCCCACGCGCACCCATTCGAGCAATACATTCAATGCGATATTGGGTTCGTCCTTGGGCATGAACATGTGCGCTTCATCGATCATCATCCACACGATGGGCATGGAGCTTTCTCTTCCCAGTCCCTTCATCAGGCGCATCTCTTCTTCTTTGCGGTAGAGCATGCGTTCTTCGAATAGTTTTTTGCCGATCAGACCCACAATGATGTCCTTGGTCCCTTCCATGCCGATGGCTTGACGATACGCCGAGACATCGATGACGGTGATTTTTCCGCCCTGTGCGATGTCCTTGATCTTCGTCCCTTCTTTTTCGAGCAACCCCCATTGCGCGGCCATTTCGAGGCGGTTCTTGAGGGCTTGCTTCGTGAGCGAGTCGGATTCGGGATCCAATTCAACAGCAGAAATGACTTCTTCGATTCCGAATCGCACGCCCATCTTTTCTTTCAAATCCTCAATGACGCGCCCCAGCAAGACGGCTTCCGTGTCATGCCACGTGTAACGGAATAAGGCCATCCACTCCGTGATGTCCAATTCTCCCGCGCGCAGCGTGAGTGGTCCATCCACTGGGATTTGTTTCTCGCGGTAGAAATCGAGTTTTCCTTTTGGGACGAGGATCTGCACGTCCAGCCCTTGCGGTGTCAGCCCCCATTCCAGCAGATCTTTTTCTTGTTTGGATGGTATCTTGAGCGTCCAGAATATTCCCACCATATCGATGACGATCACCGAGATGCGTTTTTTCAACTCGGGAGACAAGCGTGCGAATTCCTCGATGAGTACGCCGAGGGAATACGACTTTCCTCCCCCGCGTTTGCCGCAAACCAACACGACGTGCGGTCGCGAGACGTCCATCAATACTTTTCTTCCCAGCACGGGATTTTCTCCCGAGCTCATGACGACCTTTCCGATATATGCGGTGCCGTCTTCCTTGTACTTGGCGATGTCTTCCTGGGAGCGTCCCACGATAGTATTTTTATTCGTAAAATCGATATCGGCCATAGCTAACACGAGCAAGAAAGGATTGGCCTATTTAAACCTGAAATGCATGGTCTCGTTATGCCTCCACAGGATTTGAAGGTCCAAGAAGAAGCCCTCCAAACATTGCTCAAGAAAATCGATGCGGACGTGGATAAGTTCACGCGCCTACTCGAGAAGTTGCATGGGAAGCACGAGGAGTTGTCCGATGTCGTCACGGATGCGGGCCTTTCCCCTGTGCCGATCCATTTCACTGCAGGCAAGAGTGAGGATGTCCTGCGGGAAGTGGAATCCCATATTCTCGAACTCAACAAGCTCAAGAATCTCATCGAGATGCGCTTGAAGCGTATTTTCCAGGAAGAGGATTTGCTCGAGCACTTGCATGAACATTATGGGAATAACGTCTCCTTCACGCGCAACCAGAAAGGATTGATCGAGTTGCAAGTGGATGATGCGGATGCAAAAAATACCTTTACGCAACTCCAAGAGAGCAAGAAGAAATTGGATGTGCTGCGCGAGCAGATCCATGATTTGGCTGGTGACGAATAGTTTGGTTAGGCATTTCCCTTTGCATCATAACACCCATTTAAAGGAATTTTTGCCCTTTAGTGCCATATGCCTGATGAAATCACTTTAGACAAGGAAGTCTTCAAAGCTTTAGCAGGAGAGACGCGCATTGCGGTGATGAAGTCATTGCGCGAAAGACGCAAGACGCAATCCGAATTGGCGAAGGGAATAGGGATTGCCGCTCCAACTGTCAAAGAACACATCGACATCCTCGCGCGTGCCGGATTAGTGAGAGAAATCGATGACGGTCACAAGTGGAAATACATCGAGCTCACCGTCAAAGGAAAATCCCTTCTCGAGCCGCAGGACAAGCGTATTTTGGTATTGCTCGGAACGAGTCTCGTGGGTGCTGTTGGCGCAGGGGTCCTGGCCTACTCGCAATTGCAGCATTTTGCTGCGGCTTCTGCTGCGAATTCATTTTCATTTGTGCAAGGAAGTGCAGGCATTGCTTCGGATGCCATGGCAAAAAATGCTGCGCCGCTGGCAGATACGTTGGCAGTCGATGCGGGTTCCCGCGTTGTCGATGCGACCGCGAAGGCTTCTGCAGCGATTATCCCTCCCGCTGTTGAAAGCGCTAGCGCATTGGTTTCTCCTGCCGCTGCGGACGCCGCGCAAGTCGCGATCCAGTCCATCCCTCAAATCCCTTTCTTCGAGTTGGGGCTGATGCTCGTGTGCTTGTTAGTATTTGGAATCTCCGTTGGAATGTGGATCAAGCAGAGCTATTACTGATCACCTAGCCGACAGGTGCGGCTCCCATTTTGTTTGTTTGCCGGTACGGCGATAATGGTCCAGGATTGCCAGTTCCTCATAGATTCCCTCGATCAGATCATAGTTACGTGCTTCTTCGAGCGTCACCCATGCGTACTCGGTAAGGGCATTGCATAGCTTGATTTCGCCCGTTTTGTAGTCGGCGCATAAGCTGATGATAATGGTCGGAATGCCATCGCTGCGCATGTATGCCAAGCTCGTCACGTATCCGATATTCTTGACTTCGAGGTCTGTTTCTTCTTTGATTTCGCGTTCCACAAGGTCTTCAATGACGTTGTACCACTGCGTTCCTGCGTCGTGGGGTCGTTGGGTGAATTCTTTGCTTTCGAGCTTTCCTCCCGGGACAGTCCATCTGTTTGGGAATGCTTTTTCGAATGATGCGCGCTTTGCGATGAGATATTTTCCGTCTTTCACGATGATTCCCGTCGCCACGACGTAGTGTGTTTTTTGATTATCCATGAGCCCACCTCACATGGGTTGCGTGCGAGGCTGTATTTTAATAGTTGCTCAAGAAATATTGAGTAAATGCAGACGCCGGTGATGGGTAAATTGAGGGGCAAGATTTTCCAGCAATTCGTCTATGCGCAGACGCTCCGCTTTTCGGAGTTGCATGCGCGTACGAAGATCGGATCCAATCTTCTCGCGTACTATTTGAATGGGATGATCAAGAAGGGATTGCTCGAAAAAAGCGTGAATGGGTATAAGCTCACGCTTGCCGCCGAAAAATATCTCCCATTCTTCGTGCCGAACCAAGAGAGCATCAGCCCATTAGTGGTGGTATTGATTGCCTGCGTGTCGGATGGAGACATCTTGCTACTGCAACGCAATAAGCGTCCTTATCAGGGTTTGTGGAGTTTGGTTTCGGGTCGCTTGCTCATCACTGAATCCCTTTCCGATGCCATCAAGCGCATCATGCGAGAAAAGGCAGAAGTGGAAGTGGATGCCCACCGTTTTGTCTCGATTACGTATGAGCGTTTGCTCGAGAAAGGGAATTACCAGCATGGTTTTCTGTTGATGACGGCGCTTGTAACCCCTAAAACGCTGGTGAAAGAAAAAAGCTATCTGAAGTGGTTTCCGCTCGCAAAGCTTCCCAAGAGAAAGATCATCGCAAGCGATTATTGGATCATCCAAAACAAGCTGCAGGAATCGGTCCCCATTACGGAGGAAATTATCCATCCCAAGAAGAAGATGACAATCATGCAACTCTTGAAGGAGAAATGAGTTGCTGGAAAAAGTTTTGAATGCGAGCGCGCGATTGGTTGGGTTGGTTGGGTTTTTGGAGTTAAGAAGGGTGCGCGCCCGCGTTCAAGTGTGAGTTAGCGTGGTAGGAACACCACGCGTTTTCCGCTTTGGACCTTGGAGAGGTGTCCTTGTTTCGCCAGCGCGTTCAATCGCTGCGAAGCGGCGTTTGGATTCTTGTAGCCCATGCTTTGTTGGACTTGCATGGCATCCGCTTGTCCTTGGGTCTGGACATAGGATAGGATTTTTTGGTCGGCTTCCGGCAGGACCGCAATGGTCGCCGGGCCGCCAAACGTATTGGATTGGGTTGGGTTAGTTAAGGAAGGACTTTGGGTAGTGTGATTTTTGAGTTGCGTGAGCAGCTCTTCGTGCTTGCGCGCCTGTTCTTCCAACAACTGGTTGGTTTTTTGGCGTTCTTGGGCCAATTTGAACAATAGCACAGCAATCAATGCCGGGTCCCTGGATGCCTTGGCGACTTCTTTTACGTCGGCGGTCAATTGGGCAAATTCTGGGGAAATCTGCTCAATCAGCGCTTGGGCGGTGAAGAGGGCATCATGACTCGTCATGTGCCATCATGATATCATCATGACTATATATAGCTTTTGGTTACAGAAAGGCAACCTATCCCTGAGTGGATGCCTCGGATTAGGGGAATTGATGGATTATATACCTGGCCTGCCTCTTGGCCATTATGCCGCGCTGGTGGAATAAGCTCAGAGGTTTCATGGGGAAGCGGACCCGGCGAGTAAAAAAGGCGCTTGTGCGGTGGCGTTCTCCTCCCAAAACGCAAACCCCTGTGCGTGTGTCCATTGCCATGCGCGCATTTCAAACGCCTGCATCACATTATCGCATTGAAAAAACAGACAAGTGGCATTACAAGGAATTGTACCCTCAACCCGTGCACGGCTATCGTCACTTTTCTCCGTCTGTTTCTCCACTTCCCCATTTGGTGTTGCGCGATCCGCGCGGGGTGGCGCGCTTTACGCTTTCGTATCGTTTGCGCGATGGAGAAATCCAATTGGAAGAAATTCAGCGTTGTCGCACGATGGAATGGCTTTCTGCGGATGAACACCCATCAAGTTATGCTAGGCGCGAAACCCTTGCCAGCAAGGAATTTCAATCCCAATTGAATGGGGTTCACCCTACTGAATTTTTGCTGATCCAGTTTTTGCATCGGCATCGCGCCGAAATACTTTCCGGGAAGAAGATGACATGGCGCTGGTCCGTTTATGATGATTATTTTCCCACTAATAATATCGCAAATCAATTGTATCCCATGCTGGCAAAGCATTATTTCAAACGTGTTCCAGGTTCGCGTGGGAAAGTGGGGGAGAGTTATATTGCTCGTTGGGAGTTGGATATGGATAAGTTGCGCACGCGTGAAGCGCTAGGCTTGCCAGCACAAAAAAAGAAATAAAAAAGAAAAATCAGGTACAACATAGTTGTACCTGTTCTCGTGGCAGCCGCGCGAAAGCGGCTTATTTCAGATACTTGATCGTATTTTCTAATATTCCGGGTGTGATGCCGGGGTTGTAGTTGAAGTAAATGACTTTTCCTCCGCCGATTTGGGCGTGTTCGACGATTCCGGGATAGCTTTGTCCCGTTCTCGCGTCTTCGATGTAGGTGATTTCATTTCCCGTTACGCCGACATCAAAGGTTTCCAACACCAAGTATCCGGCTTCCGCTTGCGCAGGGACGCGTTCGATTCCTTGCATGATGGGGTGCTTGAAGTCTTGTCTCCATAGTACTCCCACAACGGCGAGTGGTCGCTTGCAGGTGGGCTGTCCATCCAAGACAATGTCACAATTCACTGGGACGATGTCCCCGAAGTTGGCTTTCCATCCTAAGATGTCCAATGCCCCGGGGCGTTCGATTCCGGAATCTTTCACGATGATGAGTTTTCCGCCGGTCTTGACGAAGCTCTGCAAGGCATCTCCCAATTGGCGGGGAATCTCTTTATTGATCTGCCCGGACTGGTCGAGGATGATGATGTTGTAGGTTGAAAGTTGATTAATGGGGTCTCGCGTGAACGCTTCTGCGGCCCGTATCACGGGTTTACCTACTAGGTCCTTGTTGGCGTTCAGCACATTAATCAATTCAGGGGAGGGTGCGCCAATAATCAGCACGTTTGCGCTCTGATTCGGAGAGACGGCGCTGACGAATGCTCCAATGACGGGCGTTGATGAATCCAATACCCCAATTCTCGCCAAGAGCAAGAACCCAATCACGACGATGAGGATGATGGGGATGAGCCCCTCAAAATTGATGTGCATGCGAGAAAAGCCGCCTGGTGATTCCAGTGGGGGCAAGTCTCCGCCTTCGTCCGGGTATGCTTCCGCCATAAACATTCACTCCTTCCTTCCCTTTCCGGGTTAATAGCAAATGGTCGGTTCCGTTCTTTATAAAGAATTGCTCGCCCGCTCACTAGTCGTAATCACGGGGGAGGTGGAAGTATCCCTCGACTTGTTCTTGGGTCTGCAGGTGGGGAAGTTTGAGCAGATGGCGTTGATAGTCCAGTATGGATTTGATGTCGGTCGTTTCCGTCAGCCGCATGATCCCGTTCTCAATCGAAGTCGCAATTTGACCGCCGACTTTCTTCGTCCATTCGGGTGGGTGTTTGTTCCGATAACGCAAAGGGTCGATCGCATACCCTCCTCGTGGCAGGCTTCGGATTCCGGCGCAAGGGGTCCATTGCCCGCCTCCGCTGATGCTGCGATAGAAGCACAGCACTTTTCCATTGACCATGGTCCACACCACTGCGCGTCGTGCGTTGGGATCGGGATGAGGCAAGATGAATCCGCTGCCCTGGATTTGCACGCGGAAAGGGCGGGAATGATTATGCCTCAACTCCATTTGCATCCCGCTATCGGTGAACGCGCGTAAGAGGACTTTTTTCCCATATTTTTTTCGCTCGCGTAGGGCCTTTACGAAATTGATTCTGGCAAGGAATCGTTTGAAAATGGTTGGTTTGGTTATTTTTGGTTTTCTTAAGGCCATGGATTTCACTCAGCGCAGGATCCCATCATACAAATTTTCCACAAACAACTTGTATTGCATCGGGGGTTGCGCCAGGATTTCGGGGGGGATGGCATAGTAGATGATCTTTTCTCCGATTCCGGACGTCACGATGATGGGGAATACTTTTCCGATGTCGCGCGAGGAATTATTGTCGAATGCGTTCTTCTCGATCAGATCGGTTTGCGTATCCACGCTCAGCACGCGCGTGCTTCCGATGCCCTGGTCCTCGACCAATGCGAAGTCGCCATAGAGCTTGAGGTTGTTCGAAATGCCGTAGATGAGCTTGTGATCCGCTCCTGCTTCGGGGACGAGCGGTCCCACTTGTTGTTCGCCCACGCACGCGCGGACAGTGCAGTAGTTGTTGATGTAATTGACGGAAATATACCGATCGAATCGGATGGCTTCTTGTTCCGTGACATCCTTGCGTGCCCATGGAGAGATCAATCGTCGCGGGGCGTTGGCATCCACATCGTTCGCATAGAGGAATTGGTCATCCCGCGACAATTCGATGCCTGCATCTCCCGTCCACACGAGCCTGCCGCCTCCATCCACGTATTCCATGAATGCCTTCAATGTGCGCGTGGGGATGCTCCTTGCGCGCGTCACGATGACCAAATCGAATTGCTTGAGATTTCCGGCGGAAACGAATTCCACATCCTGTTGAGAGATGTTCGTTGCAGCAGCGCCACTGCGATTGCGCAGTTCTTGTGCGAGGAGCGCAGGATCCCCTAGCCCTGTCTCGCCGAATACGATGAGTGTTTTTGGCGGTCCCTTGATGGCATAATATACGCTGCAGAACCCAGGTACGTCGCGGCAGGAGATGATGCCGCTCCACGTGAGCAATCCCAATATCGCAAGGACGAGCACGATGGCCATCCCCACGTGATAGAGGTCTTTCGCTACGGGTCGCATTTCGGCCATACCAAGAGCAAATTCCGTGCAGATTTATAAGCGTGTGGCTGCCTTTTTCTTGCATGGTCAAATTCACGCAATCCGCTCCACAGGGACAAGGTCCTTCTTCCGCTATCGGGGTGCAGCGCTTCTTCGATCAGCAACAAGGCGGGCCGCAATTGACGCCCACGATGGTGTTTGGTGCGGCCATTGCATTGATTGTCATCATTCTCGCTATCAAGATTTCCGGCATCATGGGCGTTTGATCCGCTCGCGAAAATTAATTTTCTTTACTGTTTTGAGGGATAGATTCCCAGTGCCACTTTTTCATCCCTGATTTGCTCTTCGACGTGCGCGAGCGGCGTTCCCTTCAGCTCTCCCACATACACCCATTCGAGCGCGCGGACTTTTTCTTTCATGTCCTGCAATTGCCCTTCGAGGGTGTGCTGCAGGTGGCGGGAGCAGATGCAATGGACTTCGATCAAGTCCCCGGGATTCGTCTTGGCTTGCTTGCGTAGTTCTTGTACCTTGCGCGTGAGCTCGCGCGCGAATCCTTCGGCTTCCAATTGGGGTGTGAGGGTCATGTCCAGGGAAAGCATTCCTTCGCCGTCCATGGGCAATACCATTCCATGCTCGAATGTCTTTTGGTTGAAGGTGAGTTGTTTTACGTTCAATTGCTGCAGCACGATTTCTTCCATCTGTTGCAATCCGGAGACGATCTCTCCCTTGTTGGTGCGGATGCTGAGCGTCGCGAGCGGCCAACGCACGGGCATCTTGGCTTTCTCGCGAAGGCTGAGCGCGGAGGCGATGACTTCTTGGGCTACTTGCATGGCTTTCTCTAACTCTTCATCGCGTCGGAACGGCAACGACTTGGGCCAAGCGGAGAGGTGCACGCTCTTCTCTTCTCCGCCGACGGCTTCATACACTGCTTCGCTCACATATGGCGCGAGCGGCGCGAGGAGTTTGGATAGCGTGTAAAATGTCTGATAGAACACGTATGCGACAGCGGCATCATTCTCTTTTGCGCGATCGCGGACCATCTTGATGTAGTTGCGAGATAAGTCCACATTCACGAATTGCAGTAAAGCGCGCGTCGCCTGGTGGAACCAATAGTTTTCCATTCCTTGCGTGACTTGTTCATGGGTGTCGGCTAAGCGGGAAAGAATCCATTGGTCTTCTTTCCGGAGCGCAGGCGGATTTCCTGTTGTGCTCATCTTCTTGCCTTCTTCCAATAATGGAAGCGCGAACTGGAGGCTGTTCCATAGGATCGTGAGCATGGGCTGCACGCTTTCCTTGAAGGAATCCATTCCGATGCGCTTGGGATCTCCCGCGGGAGTGAGGCACATCTGCATACGCAGCGCGTCTACGCCATATTTCTCGAATACTTCCCAGGGATTGATGACATTCCCCTTGGACTTGGACATCTTTTCTCCTTTCGAATCGAGCAGGTGCCCACCGCACACGATGCTTTGTACCGCGTTGCGGTCGAACAGCAAAACGCCTAACGCATGCAAGGAATAGAACCACCCGCGCGTCTGGTCGATGGCTTCGGCGATATAGGCATAGGGGAAATACGCATCAAACAATTCCTTGTTCTCGAAAGGATAGTGCAATTGCGCAAAAGGTGCAGCGCCGGAGTCATACCATACATCGATCACATAGGGTTCGCGCTTCATCTCGTGTTTGCATTTGGCGCATTCCATTGTCACGAGGTCCATTTGGGGTTTGTGCAGGTCGATGGTCGCATCTGCGTGGACATTCTTCCCTTTCTCGCGTAACTCTTTCACGCTGCCAATAACTTCGACATGACCGCACTTGGCATTGGTGCACTTCCACACCGGGAGGGGTGTTCCCCAATAGCGCTTGCGCGAGAGATTCCAATCCTTCAGGTTCAACAACCATTCGCCGAAGCGCCCTTCTTTGATGTGCTCGGGTTCCCAATGAATATGGGCATTGTTTTCCACGAGTTTATGGCGGATTTTTGAAACGGCGATCTGCCAGGACTTCATGGCGTAATACATCAAGGGAGTGTTGCATCGCCAGCAGAAGGGATACTCGTGCTCGTAGGGGAGTTCTTTGAAAACCAAGTCTTTTTCTTTCAACAATGCGACGATTTCTTTGTTCGACTGCATGGCTTTCTTGCCGGCTAATCCGAGTGATTCCAATTCTTCCACAAAAGTCCCGTCTTCTTTCACGTGCTGCACGAATGCGAATCCCTTTTCTTTGGCGGTGGTGTAATCGTCTTCTCCGAATCCCGGGGCGATGTGCACGATTCCTGTTCCATCCGTGGTGGTGACAAATTCTCCCGTGGTGATTTCCCAGTGCTTTTCTTTGGCGTGCTGCATTTTTTCGGAATAGGTGTCGAATAGCGGCGTGTACTTTTCGCCTTCCAATTCTTTGCCTTTAACGATGTGCTTTATTTTCGTGTGAGGGGTGAAGTTTTTCTCGACGAGATCTTTTGCGAGGACGTATTCGTTTCCCTCGTGCTCGACGATGGCATAGTCCGTTGAAGGGTGCACGGCTAATGCGATGTTCCCTGGCAGCGTCCATGGGGTAGTAGTCCATGCGAGTAAGAATCGCTTGGGATTTTTTTTGGATTGGAATTTGACGACGACGGTTTGATCCGTAGTAGTTTTGTATCCTTGTGCGACTTCGTGCGATGAGAGTGATGTCTGGCAGCGCGTGCAGAAAGGCGAGGGTCGATGCCCTTCATAGAGGAAACCGCGGTTATGCAGTTCTTTCAGCGACCACCAAATGCTTTCGATGTAATTGTTGTCGTACGTGATGTAGGGATTTTCTAAGTCCACCCAATACGCGAGTTTTTCGGTGAAGCGATCCCATTCTTGGATGAATGTGAAGACGTCGGCGCGGCACATCTCGACGAACTTTTCGACGCCGAACGCTTCAATGGCTTTTTTGTCTTTCAGTCCCAATTTCTTTTCCACTTGCACTTCCACCGGCAATCCATGCGTGTCCCATCCGCCTTTGCGCGGGACTGTTTTCCCTTGCATGAACTGGTAGCGGCACACCACGTCTTTGATCACGCGCATTTCCGTATGGTGCAGCGCAGGCGGGGCATTTGCGGTTGGGGGTCCTTCCAAGAATGCGAATAGTTCCTTTTCTTTATCGTAAGCGATGCTCTTCTCGATTACACGGTGGGACTTCCACGTTTGTTGGGCCCTTTCCTCTAATGCCTTGAAGTCATAGTTGCGCGGCAAGGGGGCTTTTCCGGTGGAGGGATGCAAGCTATGCATATGCTCAGAATGGGCAATGAATGGTTTAAAAGCGTTGGAATGTAACCGACTACCATGGCGGTCAAAAGATGGAAGTCTGCTAGGCAAGTAACAGGTATTGCAGTTCATCGTTCTCACTTCGAAGCGCCAAAAATGGATGCTGCTTGGCCAAAAAGCGGCAACGTGGGCCATGTCCTTGTGGGGCGCATGCGCATGAGGAATGGAAATAATGGTAAGAGCTCGCGTCATTGGGTCGCAATCAAAATGTTCAAGCACCCCATTCCTGATTCCTATGCTGCTCGCTATCAAAGGACGATTGAGCGCCTGCGCAAGGCAGGAGTGAACATCCCTAAGATGGGGATGATGAAATTTGCGCGTGCAGAAGGTCTTCGGCAAGAGTGGCA
Source organism: Candidatus Iainarchaeum sp. (assembly GCA_016699555.1). Lineage (GTDB taxonomy): Archaea > Iainarchaeota > Iainarchaeia > Iainarchaeales > VGJJ01 > VGJJ01. The sequence continues at coordinate 839,855 of CP064981.1, read as the reverse complement.
TCAAGTAATGCAATTGTTCGGGAACTTACGCCATGGGAAACTTTCTACTACTCGTGTCCATGCCTCTGAGGCACAGCGTGAGCTTGCAGCTGTTGAGGCCGCCAAAATATTGAATGCTGGTTTTGCTCCGCCATTGGATGCGCTCACTTTCTTTGAACATCCGCGCAGTGGCGTAGTGGTAGTGGACATTGATAGCCTTATTCGCAGTGGTGCAGAGGAATCAATTGGGTCCCTGGTAAAGTTTTCAAAAAAAGATAAAGCGGCTAACCTCGTGTATGTGTTGCGAGACTTATCCAAATCGCGTAATCAATTCTATCGTTTGTTTGATTTGGCAATTCAAACGGTGAATCCTGCTTGGCGTCCACTCGTTGAATCTTTCAAAGAAGTGTTCGCTAGAACAATTCCCGATAAATAAGAATTAGGCCCGGCAGGATTCGGAACGGCCTGTTTCGGCAGGCCACCTCGAGTACGGGTATCGCGTCGCGATACCCCTGTTTTTCTTTTTGACTGGCCGTCTACTTTTTCTTTTTCTAAAAAAGAAAAAGGAGTGGAATTAGGCCCGGCAGGATTTGAACCTGCGACCATCGCTGTATAAGAACGCCGCTCTACCAGGCTGAGCTACGGGCCTTGCTGATTATTTGGAGTTGGTAAAGGCATTTATAGGCGTGTGCATTCCCAAGGATATGTCTTCCCGTACGGGTTCTACGCCTAGTAGAATAAAGTCCACTGCCCATTTTCCCGCGCGTCCTCCCAAGCAGAAAAATGGGCCTTCGTCTACCTTGCTATTGTTTCGCGCGATGACCGCCAGAAAACCGGATTTTCGCCTGCTTGCAACTCAATTGAGTGCTATTTTTCGTAAAAGCATGCGCCCGGTGGATGCATCAAATTTATTGAAACGTTTTCGATATGCATGGCGTGCTCGCCTGCTCCAAAACAGGGGGTTCAACGAAATCCAGGCTGCCAAAAGACTGCGTGTAAATCGTTCGAGTCTTTCCATCATGATGAATGACGCTCGTTTCAATTTGCCTCCTCACGTGCCGAGAGAGAGGATTGCTGTCATGGCGGGAAAGCTCAACCTGTCCGAGAAAGAAGTTCGGAGATTATTGGATTGGAAACCCGAAAGATAATAGAAAAAGAAAATGGCGAAAATCAGGTGCCGCCGCAGCGGTCACCTGTTCTCGGTCCGCACGCTCGAAAGCGTGCCTACATGTCCATGTCCATTCCTTCTGGCATTCCGCGTCCGGCGCCGCCTTTGCTTCCTCCGCTGCCGGCGATGATATCGTCGATGCGCAATATCATTTGGGCAACCTCAGAAGCTGAGGTAAGGGCTTGGGTCTTGATGCGCAGGGGTTCCAAGACATTCATGCGTTTCATGTCGTCCAATTTCGCATCGTAGACATTCACGCCGATGTATTTGCCGTCCTTTCCTTTGTGGCGGGCGCGCAAACCGACTAATGTGTCGATGGGGTCCATTCCCGCAGTCTCTGCGAGCGTCTTGGGGATGATCTCCAAGGCTTCGGCGAATGCGTTGATGGCCAATTGTTCTCTTCCGCCGACGGATTTGGCGTATTCGTGCAATTGCATGGCGACTTCCACTTCGGTGCTTCCGCCTCCGGTAACGCTTTTTCCGTCCTTGATGGCGGTTGTAACCGCGCCTAATGCGTCGTTGATGGCGCGCTGGGCTTCATCGGTGACGTGTTCGCTTCCTCCGCGGACGAGGATGGTGACGGCCTTGGGGTTCTTGCATCCTTCGATGAAGACCATGCTGTCGCCGGCGATCTTTTTCTCGTGCACGAGCTTGGCATTGCCCAAGTCTTCTTTGGTCATGTCCTGCAAGCGGGAGATGATCTTTCCGCCGGTTGCTTTGGCCAATTTCTGCAGGTCGCTCTGCTTCACGCGGCGAACGGCGAGGATGCCTTCTTTGGCGAGGAAGTGTTGAGCGAGATCGTCAATGCCTTTCTGGCAGATAACGACGTTGGCGCCGGACTTCTTGATGTTCTCCACCATCTTGCGCAGCATGCCTTCTTCTTGGTCCAAGAATGCTTGCAATTGGTCGGGAGAAGTGATTTCGATCTTGGCATCGGTTTCGGTTTCTTTGATTTCCAATGCGATATCGATCAATGCGATCTTGGCGTTATCGATGTGGCGAGGCATTTGCGAATGGACGACTTCTTTGTCCAACACAATTCCCTTGATCAATTCGCTTTCGTGCAAGGAAGCGCCGGTTTTCTTTTCGACCTTTACGTTTTCGAGATCGACTTTGTATTTTCCTTCGTCTTTTTCTGCGACGCTGCGAACCGCTTCAACCACTAAATCGGCGAGCTTTGCTTCGGCTTCTGCTGATTTTCCGATCATCGAGGTCATGGCGATCTTGCGCAATTCTTTGACGTCGTCGAATGAGATATCGTCTGCGATGTCGTTGACGATTTCTTTGGCTTTCTTCTCGGCCATGCGGTATCCATTGATGATGATGGAAGGGTGGATTTCGTCATCCAACAACGTCTCGGCTTTCTGCAAGAGTCCGCCGGCGATAACGACGGCCGTAGTGGTTCCGTCTCCGACTTCCGCGTCTTGGGTCTTGGCGACTTCGACCATCATTTTGCCTACAGGGTGTTCGATCTGCATTTCTTGCAGGATGGTGGCGCCATCGTTGGAAATAGTAACGTCTCCTAAGTCATCCACGATCATCTTGTCCATTCCCTTGGGTCCCAAGGTGGATTTGACGGCGTTGGCGACGGCTTTTGCGATCAAGATGTTCACGCGCTGCGCGTCTCTTCCGAGTACGCGGCGGCTGCCTTCGGGCAAAAACATCATGGGTTGGTTCATTTGGCGATTATCGGCCATAATTGATTCCTCCAATTTTTTCGTTAAAAATCGTAAAATATCCTTTTTTCACCCTCTAAACGGCGTTTCTGGGGCCATTTAGCCAGGTAATAGAGATATAGATGGATATTACTGTTTATAATCGAACATGGTTTTTGGCTGGATATGAGTGACTATGAGATGGGTGTATGAGGCAAGTGTGAAGATATAAGCCCTCTTCCCTTCCATCATTCCATGCACTTTTCCCCTATCCTCACGGATGTCCAAATGGCTTGGCTGGAGGCGAATGGGTACTCCCCTCATTCCCTTATCGCACGCGGCAAGTCCGCAGGCGTATGGTTAGTCCAAAAGAATGGGATGAAGTTCGCCGCCAAATGCGAGCACGAAAAATCCTATCGCAAGCAGATGCTCGAAAGAGAGGTGTTGCAGCTCAAAATGGCCAATGAGATCGGCATCGGCCCACAGCTAATCGATTCCAGTGCGGAAGCGCGCATCATCATCATGGCATTCATCGATGGCGTTACGCTGCACGCGTTCATCGCACAATGCGACGACAAGAAACTCCTGCTGCGGGTGGTGGCAGAATTATTTGCGCAAGCGGAAAAGCTCGATCGCGCAGGTATCGATCACGGGCAACTCGGCGGGAAGCTGGCGAATATTCTCGTGGACAAGAAGAAGCACGTCTTCATCATCGACTTCGAGAAAGCCTCGTATGTGCGCAAGACCCACAATGTTTCGCAGCTGAAGCATGCGTTGTTTGGGGGAAAAACGATTCCTTCTAAGCTATTGTTGAAAATGCTCAAAGTCGAAGCAGCTGCGCGTGAGTGGATCCCTCAACACGCTGCAGACTCAACATAATGTGGTGGGTTTTTGAACGCGGTATTATTTTTTTTGGAATGGACCCGCACTCCCACTTTGTTGTTGGAACTCCCGCGCATACTTTCTGGCATGACTTTAAGTATTATGTGAGCGTTCAAGCCCTCATTTGGATTAAAACCATCATTCTTTTTCTCTGGATTGGCATGGGTGTTTCGTATCGTGGGCAGCCCCTCTTGTTGAGTATTCCATTTGTGGCGCTACCCTATTATCAGAGCAATCTTCTTTTTCTCGTGGATTTCTTATTCCACCAACTCATGCACGTGGCTATTGCATTGTGGGTGTTTTTGTTGGCCAAGCATATGAAGGAGTTCAAGCCTTTTTCCATTGCAAAACTATTCGTGGTGGCCGTGTTCTTGCACAATATTAGTTATTGGCTCACGCGCTCTCACGTAAGCTTGGCTTATTCGCTCAAGGACGTGTTGACGGACTATCTTGCGCTGTGGATGTTTTTGTTCTTCTTCATGTTTGTGCTGCGCTTTTTTCCACAGCTAAGAAAGTGGCACATTCCATTTATTGAAAAAAAGCAAGTAGTATGAGTAGAGAAAAAAGGATGGAATGCGCGCCATACTTGCGCGCACAAAAAATAATTAGAGGGTGAACTTGCGGTCCACTTCGCGGATCAACACATCGCACTGGCTCTTGACGGCTTCCAATTGCTTGATGATGTGTTCTTTTTCCAGTTCCACGTCTTGGATCTTTTCGTAGGGCTCGACGGCTTCCTTGAACATCTGATAGTCCACATACGAATAGGGGTGCGCGTTCATTTTCTTCGCGATGCGTTCGACCATCTTTCCTAACCAGATGTTCATCTCATCCTTGACGACGCCCTTGATTTGCTTGCCTTCATCCAAGTATTGGCGCATCATGTTCGTGACAGTAGCGCGTGGAAATGGAAGTTTGCTTTCTTCGATGGTTCCTTCTTCTTCGCTCCCCGCGACGGCTTCTTCCTGGGGGGTTTCTTCCATTTTCTTCTTGTGTTCTTCTGCCATTACTCATTCCTCCATCCCAACTGGACAATGAAGCAAATGGGGTTGAACCTCGTTATAAACCCTTACTCCATGGGGCAAAAAACAAAGCTTTTTCTAGGCCCATTTCATGGAATTGCCATGGCATCGCAGCAAGTCAAAAAATGGGTTGTTTTCTTATTGCTGGCGAGTGTCCTCTGGTCTTCCCTGGCGTATGCACAAGTCGATGCGGGTGCTAGTGGTTTAGGTACTGCGGGAAACGATACCGGGTCGGAAGTAGCGGTGACGGGATATTCCATCTTTGCCAATAGTCCTCTTGCGAACGGAGTGGCACAATTCAGTGCGACGTGCAATCTGACGGCCGCTCCCTGGAATCGTTTGGCAGTGTGCATGAGTGGGACTGGCACATGCACGCCGGCGTCATCGTCACTGCTCTGTTCGTCGGGATTCCAATCCAATAATCCCATCACCTGTTCCGCGCAAATTGTTAATCGTGTGGGCGTAATTCCTTTCACTGCCTCATGCTGCAATCTCCAGTCCAATTGTGTGCCCATTCCCGTGACTGCCCCGCTCGTCGTAGGGGTCGACGCGAAGACCATTGCGACTGGTTTTCTTCCCTCGTCTGAGCATAAGCTGCAACATGTCTTTCGTTACTCCAATTCGGGATTGGTAGCGGCAATTGCCGGTAACAATGGATTTTCCTTCCTGACCTCATCGGATGACGGCGCCACGTGGTCGGGGAATATCAATTTCTTATCCATGATTTCTCCCGCGAACTTGCCTACTGGTGAGGGTGGTTTCCAGATTGTGCAGGCTGACTTTGCTCCATCTGCCACGGCCCGGCCCGCTGTCGTGCTGACGGTGCGCGGAAACAATACTGGCAACACGGCGCTTTTCTACTCTCAGTGCAATGCTGCTGGGAATTGCGGTCAAGCCGCGCAATGGTCGACCCCCACTCCTATTCTGAATTCGCTCCTCACGACCACGCAAACTCTTCCTTCCCAGTACACGAATCAATTTTCGTCTGCCGACTTGGAATTGGGGGTCGCCAGCAGGATGCATGTGCTTTTCTATGATTCCTCTTTGGGTCCCCAACACCGACGCGGGTTGTTCCATTATTTTTGTAGTAATGCATGCACCCAAACAGCGGCGTGGAAATCCCCTTCTAATTCGGGATTCGGTTCCGATGTCACACATAATTTGTCTGTTGATGTGCGTGAGTCTCAGCTCGCAAGCGTAAATGGGTCGCTCCACGCAGTATGGAAAGACAGCGGACACTTCTACTATTCCGCCTTCGACGACATTAGCGAGAATTGGAGCATGGCGCAGGGAAATGCCAATTACCAGTTGAATTTCATGCATGATTCGGCGGTGGGGTTCCTCTATACTCTGACGGCCGCCGCGAACAGCTTGACGATTTTGGTGCAGGAGGCGATTGCCAATGGCGATACGCACCTTAATTCCTATACCTGCATTCAGCCCACGTGTGGGGCCAATTCGAGTTGGGTTAAGAACGCAGCCCTCAATATGATTTCAGGCCATGACCTTGGCGAGTTCGATCAGAGCCACGACGGCAATGCTGCTTTCACCTTTGCGGATTTAGATGGGTCTGACGGAGTGCATCGCTTGTACGTCGTTAATTCTGCGTGGCTCGGGCAAGGCATCATGGATCTTTCCGTCAATGGTGCGACCCAGCCCGCGCTCGAAAGTATCGGCCCCACACTCGGATTTGGTCGCACGGATTTGATGGTGAATGAGAGCAGTACTGCGTGGTTGTATTCCGTCACAGGGCTCTCGACGTCACCCAACAATGCTCCCACGATTAGTTTATCGCCGTTGCCGGCGAATAGTTGGAATGCTCCGCAGCAGACGAACATGGCCGTTCCCACTGTCACGCGTACATTTTCCTTTTCCGCGCGCGACAACGATGCCGTTCCGTTCGGGGTGGAAGGACTTTATGTGACGATTGGCCTTGGCACCACTCCCGCGGCCATCCAATATCCCATCGTATCGAATATGGATCTCTTGGGCGCGCAGGACAATCCCTCGCTCGATGCTAATTGTGGCGGGGGGCCGAATGGCGGCTTTGCGACGATGCGTAACTGTAGTGTGGTGGGAACCATCATCTCTCCCACGACTCAACTCGCTATCCCTGACGGGACATATTATGTGCTTGCGCGCATTACGGACACGCATGGCGGGTCGGCTACATCGAATACGGGCCAGGTGGTCGTGAACATGAGTCAGGGCCAATTCGATGTCTCTAGCCCGACCCATGGACAGCAGATTACTCAGGGGATATCGCAAGGCAGCCCACTCGTTCAATTCAGCATTTCCAAGCCCTTATTCGCCCAATTCTTGCACGTGGTCATGACGGCGAGCGCCCAGAATGCGAACCTACTGCCCATCAATTATTCCGTCAGCGAATACGGAGTGCTCAATCCAAAGTGTAGCCTCGATGCGTCGAACAACCAATACGCCTGTACGTTTCCGCTCAACAACACGGTATTGCCCGAGAACCTCTATGATTTGCGCTTTGATTTGTCCGAGGACGGGATCATAAGCAACACCATTCCCATCTTTGGTGTACTTGTCGACGACTCGGGTCCATCCCTCTCGAATACTTTTCCGACGGACGCACAGCCTTCATTCCCTTCCACTGGAAGCTTTACGTTGTCGGATTACTCGGCGATCGAAAACGTATACGAGGTCACGCTCAACGGGAATCCGATTCCATTCACCTGCCCGGGCGGTGGAGCCAACTCGTTGGATTGTGTGGTTAATTTCGTCGGCATCAACACGAGCGCCGCCTCCAACTATACGGTGCGTGTCAGTGCATCGGATGGGTTGGGAAATAATTCTTTTCCGACCTATTCTTTTTCGATTCCTTCAGTGCCAAATGGTTCGGGCGGACCAACAGGTCCGAGCGGTACGGGCGGGACAGGTGGCGGTAGCGGTGGCGGCGGTGGAGGTGGAGGCGGCGGTGGGGGCGGTGGCGGTGCGCGTCCAACGGATATTGTGAAAGTCCATGATGATGGGGGAGTGGAAATTATTGGCACCCCTATTGTGATCCCGCGCACCATTGTCGAGTCCGTGCGCCGCTTCTCCAATGGCGTGCGCCAATTCGCAAGTGATTTGGTGGAAGTAACGGGTCCCAGCGCCACGGCCATCTTCATCGGCATCTGCACACTCGCGGGGATCGCATCGGATTCGGTCTACCGCAAGATGTTCAATCAAATCAAGTCCGCGGACACGCGCAAGAAAGAATTGTTGGTGCGCGCGACCCTCGCAGGGGTATTTTCATTATTGCCGCTCGGAATCGGTTTGGGTATCTCGCTCGCGCTGGGTTTGATCTTCGTCGTGCTGGAGTTCGTGGGATTCGCCGCGGGCTGGTTTGTGGTGCAGAACCTCCAGCGCACCAAATCATTCGGCTTCACTCCCATTGCGGCGGTTGCGGATGGTGGTGGAAAGGCAATCCTCCCGAGCGCCGCATCGCCCCCCGCTCCTGTCGATGATGCGCTGATGAAGAAGTTGTGAAGAAAAGTAGTTTTGCAGTCGGCTCGCCCATCATTCATCATGATTTTCAGGATGATTACGAATTCGTCATTCTGCGATAGACTGGAGGCTCAAAACCCCTAAAAACCCATCAAACCCCCTCCTCACGGGCTTTTAGGAGGGTATTTTTCGCTGTGTTTTATATAGTTCCAGGAGGTCAGGGGTGGTATGCCTATGGTTGGGCACTGGGAGGATTCAGTATGGCAGAAACCTATATTGTCAAGAGTAAAGTCGCAGACATGATCCGCAGCAAGGACATGATGATGTCCTCGGACGCGTACGATTCATTGAACGAACAAGTCGAACACATGATCAAGCGCGCCATCGAACGCTGCTCGCAGGGCGGAAGAAAGACATTGAAGCCGTTTGACTTCTAGGCCGTTTTCGCCCGGCCGCGCCGAGAATGAGTGCCACGCGGTGGCACCCAATTTTGGTTTTTTCTCATACAACTTTCACATCATCGTCCTTTCCCGAATTAAGAAAATGCACTCTTTTATACTTCAAAGGCTGTAATTGATTAACGAGGTGCAGTGAATGAAGTTTGTCCAAGTTTGTGTGATGATCCTTGCCTTATTTGCTTTCATGGGTGTTGCCCAGGCATATGGCTACTATGGTCAGCAGTCCATCAATTCGGACTATTACTTCCGCGGAATCTATCACTCTCCTTCTTACGCCTACGATCAGAGCCCGCACTGGGATTACTACTCCTACAACACCTACACGCCCTATCCCACGCTCGGCGGGGGATCATTCATGCCCTATGGGGGATATGCCTATTCATACGCTCCGGTAGTGCCCAGCTACACCTATGGGCCAGGCTATGTCGCGTACGGAACGACTTCTCTCTCTGATTTCTCCTACCGCAATAGCGGCTACGGATGTACGGGTTTCTTTTGGTGCTAGTCCTGCGCCGGATTTTTTTTCAATGCACGCGCATGGGTTACTCGTTCGGTTATTTTGAGCAATGGCTTTGGTGTTTACTTGCGTCACCGCTCACTGCGCAATTGCTTCCACACGCACATCCCATCCCACGCGCGTGATTTCTTCCGAACGAATTTTCAATAAGGAAAATTTGTCCCCGCCCCCTGTAAGCACCCACTCGTGCGCGAGTACGCCTGGGTCCAAAATCGTGGGGATTCCGTAGATGGAAATGGGCGGCACGCCTCCCGCTTCATAGCCCGTTACGCTCAACACTTCTTCTGCGGTGGCCAGTCGGCAATGCTTTGTTCCAATGGCATGGGCGAGCTTGGTTTGGTTGATCTTTTTCTTCCCCTCGACGATGGCCAGCACAAATCCCTTGTCCTCGCAGGCGAAAAGGATGCTTTTGGCCACGGGAGTATATTCTTCAATTTCGGCCACTTGGGAACAGTGTGCGACTTCTTGCTCGAAGGTAATGATTTTACCTTTTACGTCGTTTGCCTGAATAAAGTCTTCGAGCATGCGATTTCGAGTATATAATCTTCCCCGCTCCCTTTAAATAATTCGTCGATGGTATATTCCTTATTCACTAGAAGAAGTGAACTAACCTCTCGCGGGGTTAGTGGATGACAGGTGCTGCGAAGCAGCATCTGGATTCCGCACCAAACAGCCGGAACTGTTTATGGAAAACCACTACAAGCTCATCCTCATCGTCCTGACATTTTTCTTAGCCCTCACGTTTGTCCAGCAAACCCATGCCTTAGAGGCCAAAGAAATTGTCTTCAACGGCAGTTCTCCCGCAACGGTCGTGCTCACATCAACTAATCCCTTGCCTTCGCGCGCCGTTCCCGAGGTTTCATTGTATGGTCCATTCACCACGGAATCCATCACAGGAAATGAACTCACAAACTCGAATGCTGTCGCATCCCTCGCCGCTACGCTCAAGCCGATTGCTGGGCTGCGCACCAATGATGTGTACACCGGCAAGGCTATCATCCGCTGGGGAACACAAACCCAAGAAGTGCCCTTGCGCATCCGCGTGAGCGATGGGATTGGCATTTCCCCTGCTTCGGGGTTTTCCATCTTCTTCGGATTGGGACAAAACCTCGCCATCATCGCCAATCTCATCTTGGTGGTCGTCATCATTATGCTGATCCTCGGATTGGCCATTCGCATCCGTAAACGCCTGGAGGGAAACTAAGATGCACGTATTCGCAAAACTGGGATTGATTGTTGTGTTGGCGGTGGCATTTGCCGGAATGGCAATGGCCTTCCCCTTCACCGCGGAAGCATTGGGTCCCCAAACCATTGCATTGGAGAAAGGTCACTCCCTCAGCGTTCCCATCAAGATCACCAACTTGGATGTGGATGCGCATGATGTTAAGATCAGCATCGACACCAACTCCAACCTAATCAAGGGCAACTCACTCGTGAAGGAAATCGAATTGGCAACGGATCAGTCCGCTGAATTCGGCATTGCCATTACTGCTAACAGCGATGCATCTAATGATTCCTATTCCTTGGATGTCCGCGTGGAAGCGGATGGACAGCTTTCCATTATCCCTTACACCGTGTATGTGGGGACCAATCCCTTCCTCAATATCGTCACATTCAACGAAGATGTGTGTGCGAATGATTATGCGCACAACGTCTCATTCAGCGTGCGCAACAGCCTCACGACCTCCGTATTGGTCGAAGCCAGCGCCGAGCAATCCTATCTTTCTCCCAGCGTGGAGCCGGAAGAAATGGTGATTGGGCGCGGCGAGACGGAGTTCTTTTCCATGATCATCCACACCGCTCCGCTTTCAGCGGGTGATTACGATGGTGTCGTGTTGGTCAAGACCGCTCAGATTTGGGCCCAGAAAGCATTCTCGGTGGAAGTCAACGACTGCGCGGCTCCCGCCAAGAAACCCATCGAAATGACCCTGCCCACGAACCAGCGCAGTTTGGTCAAATTCAAGACGACATTTGTTCCGGTGCAGATCCGCAATCTCTCGGATGAGACGCAGACGATCACGCTTGCGACCAACTCCGGCATCCCATCCGAAAACAAGACCATCCAAATCCCTAAGGGAGAGAATGCCACGGTGCAAATCCCTTTCACCCCGGACGCCAGCGTGCCGGCAGGGACTTACACGGTCGAGTTCATCGCCTCCACCGAAACCTATTCGCAGTCCAAGTTGTTCAATGTGAAAGTGATCGCTGCAGACCACTTCGAGTTGTTGGCCAACATTCCCGCATTTACGGCGCAAAAAGGACGCACCACCACGGTGACGTTCCAGTTGCATAATGACGGCGACACCACCCAACTCGTCCAACTGGGAATGCAGAGCGCCACGCCGGGAGTGGACTATACATTCTCTCCCTCCAGCGTCAACCTCGGAGCCGGACAGCGTGTGACGGTGGAATTGAAGATCGTGCCCGCGACCAATACCACTACGAACAACGTCCAGAATAGCATTGTGGCGGTCGGCAAGGAAACGGTGACTTATCCCATTTCCTTCACTATCGCTCCCGCGCCTATTGAGGACGAGACATTTGTGTTGGAGTTCCTCTCCGCACCCGAATTGGTCTCCATCGCCCAAGGCGAAACCCGCGAGATCCAAGTGATCGTGCACAATCCCACGGATGCGGCGTTGCAAGAGATTGGATTCCGTGTTTCGGGAGAGGCAAAGCAGGCAGGGATTGCAGTGGTGTCCGATGAGTTGCTCATCCTCGCGCCATACGAAACGCGCACGATCACGCTCACGCTGCAGGCCAGCCGCGATGCCGATGTCGGGAAAGCGGCCGCGGTTTTGCTTGCCGACGGTAGCAATGCAGCGGGATCGACTTCCTTCCAAGTGGACATCGTCTCTGGGAATCCCTTCAGCGGCGTCTTCACGGGCTTCGTTTCCTTCATCGGGAACACGGGACTGGGATTGATTGTGTTGGTCTTTGTGGTGTTGTTGGCATTAGGCTATGCCTATCGCACTCCCACCCAAGACCAGACCTGGAAGGATGCCCACAAGAGTGAGTAAAACGACTGCAGGATGTGACCCCATGGCGAATCTCACCATTTGGAATTGGATGCGCTTCCATCCCTTGCGCTTCAGCCTGATCCTATTTGGGATGGCCTTATTGCTTTTCTCCATGAACGCCCGGGCGTATGGATTCGCCTCAGCCTCGCTCTCCGGAAATGAATTCTGGATGCAGCCGGGCTCGGATGTGCGCGCGCACCTGGATGTGGACATCACTTCTTCCGAATTGGTTCCCATTTCCTTCTCCATCAACCAAGTGGAAGGCATCACTATCGATGGTGCGTTGCACGGGATTGCTACCACAGGGAAGTTTTCGCGCCAAATCCGTATCGATGTGAGTAGGGATGTTCCTCCGGGGGATTATGCGTTGCAATTGACGATGCACGCTTCCTTGGATGGGCAGACCTATCACTATCCCTTCCCCATCATCGTCCACGTCTCCCAAAAGGAGCGCGTGACTTATTTCACGAGCTCGAACTCGACATTGTCCCCGAGCATCGATCGCATCCAATTATCCCCGCGTACTATTTCCTTGCAGCGCGGCGAGGTCCAGTATGCGACGGTTTCCTTCCGCAATCTGGGGAACCCGACTGATTATGCCATTGAGTTCAATCCCCAGCCCATTGGGATCTTCGCATCCGTCGTCACACCGAATCATTCCTTCGTGGATGCCGGCGAGACCGTGCGTTCGGATATCGAGCTGCGTGCCTTCACGACATCGCCTTTCGAGACGATTCCCGTTTCGGTCTATGCCCGTAATCGCGTGACGCAAGAGAAGATGTTCCTGGGCAATATCGATGTGACCGTCACCAAGACCACGAACGCATTGCTTTCCGTGCCATTCCAAAGCATCCAATTGGAAAAGGGCGCGAGCATGCAGTCGTTCCTGACCATCCAGAATACGGAATCGAGTGACTTGGATGTGCTGCTCCAGTCCTCTTCCCCCAGCGTCGAGCTCTCTGCGACGCAGTTGCATATTCCTGCGAACAGTAGCCTTTCCGTTCCCGTAACGTTGAATGGATCCACTTCTCTCGGGAAGCAAACAGAAACCATCTATGTGTTCAACTCCGACTATGACAATTCCGTTTCCTTCACCATCACGACCGTGCCCGCCGTAATCGTGTTGGATGAAGTGGAAACGCGCACGCTCGAAGTGGTGGTTGAGAATGACTCGGGAGCGGAGTGGGACAACATTACCATGCAACTCCGCAACCTTCCCACTGGTTGGAAAGCCACTATTGTGCCTGCGCGCGCTTCGTTATTGCAAGGCGAGTCGCTGACGGCCGTCCTCCGCGTCACGGCTCCTAAATCAGAATCGGCATCCTTGGTGGTATTGGTCTATGATGATGGGGTGCTCGTGAAAACAATCCATGTGCAAAGCCACTCCAATCCCAGCGACCTATCTCGGATCACGGGCTTTGTGAGCGGGATTGCACGCCCATTGATAGGGGTCTTGGTCCTGATTGTGGCTGCATTGATCGTCTTTTCGGCGGACTTCCGTGCGCGCATGCGTAAGATGATGCCCAAACCCAAGCCCTTCGTGAAAGAGGTAAAGGCGACGATTGGTGTGTCGGAAAAAACGCCACCGAGCAAATCAGACACTCCGTCCTCGCCTGCTGCTTAGCGACAAGGATGATTCGTAGCCGGCGTTTCTTTTACTGGCTTAATTTCCTTGCACATATTTGGTGGCAATGGTCTTATCCAACTGAGATAAGCACTCCAATATGGTCGCACACGCGGGCGCGATGGGTTTGAATGTGTATGTGCTGATTTCTCCTTTACTGCCTTCATACTTATCATTTCCGTCTGCATCGTAGAGGATGACGATTCCAAATTCCGTGTTTTTGGTGATGGCCTTCTCATCGATCGATTTCAGGAGGATCGTGCACTGATAGGTGTCGCTCGTTCCTGTCCGTTGGCAGTATTCGCGTTCGAGGAGGATGGGGATCGTGTTTTCTCCCAAATCATATCCTTGCAGCGGGGGAGCGGGTGTTGCGACGACCGAGCGGGTGTTGATGTAGTTTTCGAATGAAAGACCAGATTCACTGGAAAATCCGTTGACCAGCGTAGCGGTGGCAATATTTCCGGACTTATCTTCTTTCATCCCTTTCACTTGGATGCGGATTTTTGCATCCTTTTCGAGCAAGTAGGTGTCTTGGTCCTCTTGGCTTTTGGTGATGGGTTGGTTGTCCTCATAGAAGAATTGGGCATCAATGCTTTTTTTTGGGAGGAATGTGATGGTCTGTTTTTCGTTGGCCGCAATGGCAGGGTCGTTGTCGAGATTGATGTAATAGGTGAGCTCGAATCCCTCAGCTGCACGGATGGTTTTTCCTCCAACGGATCCAAAGGTGAATGCATCTGTGACCCTGTAAATGGCCCCCGTTGTTAATGCGAGGTCGCTGCCGATGGTTTTCGCACTGCGTGCAGCGCTAGTGAAATCCGTGATTGGAGTGGTTCCATAGCTGACGAATTTTTCGGAATCTTTTTTGGCTCCCTGGAATCCAACGGTGATGATTTGGTCAGCCGCGAGCTCAAACTGGTTCGTAGTCCCTATGCGCTTGAGCTGGGTGAGCGTTGGAGCGTTACCTTGCGCGGCGACGACATATGATTCGGTTGCGTTTAATGTAATCGTTCGCGAGTCTACTGCGGAAAATTTATCGTCTCCATCGCTGTCGCGCGTAACGGTGATGCCGAGTCCCGATGAAAAATCGATGTCCTTGATTGCTTTTCCATTGATTTTTTCAATCGTAATCACGCAGGTATTGGCGACGCCGAGTTGGGTGCAAGCGCTCAATTCAACCGTTCCATTCAGGGGGATGTCTGCTTTTGCGGGGTCGGTAATTTTGGTTGCGCTAGGCACTGTGGTGGGTGCTGAGGGAAGCTGGTAGTTGGTTCCGATAAGTAACTGTTTTCCCGTGGTATTCTGGATAGTCAAGACGACGGGGGAATCGTTTAGCAGCGAGAATCGTTTGGTTGCCGTATCAAACTGGAGTGTGGTTCCATCCTGTTTGGCGCTGAACTCCATTTCTTTTTGGGATGGATTTTGGGCCAGTTTTTCCGCAGAAAAATAGGCATTGAATCCCGCGATCGTTTTTTCGGACATTTGCAGCTTCATGTAGTAGATGGCGGTTTTACTGCCGAATTCATAATTGTCAAATTGTCCCTCAATGGTGTCGCCTCCAAAAATAGAAAATTTGCTTCCGCCATTCAAATTCTCTCCAAAATACTTTATTTCAGGCGTTGATTGTCCTAGTTTTGAAATGGTAAGTTTGTGATAATTAGGGCTCCCCACATAGTCATACTCGATTGTGTAAATGGGCTTGTCTCCTCCTTCTGGGAATATCTTGATGACGTCCTTGTAGTAGATGTCCCTGTCCGCATCGATGAGGGTTTGCAGGCTCGTATCAAGCTTCGCGTAGAGATTGATTTCACTTGCGTGCACCAAACCGGCGAACAATAAAAGTAGTAAAATGGATCCAATCAGGTGTGGGCGCATCATATTCCTCCTGTGCATGCCTGGGCAAGGGATTGTGTTGCTGCTTTTGCATTTGTCATATCGTTTTCATAATCTCCAAATTGTAATGCGTTCGTAGTGAGTTGGAGTTGTGCGGCTTCGGCAGGGTAATTATTGACGAATGTTTGGATTGCTGCCTGGGCTTGGCGCAGGGAAGTGAGCATCCTTTCTCCTGCTTGATCGCGTTGGGTGAATAATGGTAGGTGGTCGCAGTAATCGTCCAATTCGAGTGCGAGTATCTGGTCGTTGGCCGCATTCAATTCTCCGCGCGCATCGGTTGCGGCGAGTATGGAATTGATGATGGACGTGATTTGGCTCAGGCGATAAGCGGTGTCATTGCTTTGGGTGATGAGCGAATCGTGGATAGATCGAATCGCCGCCGTTGTCGTTTGTTGTTCGGCCGCCGTCATGTCGAGCATGCGGGTAAAATAACCCTCGTCCATTCCCTGCATCGGAAAAGCGTGGGCGCGTTGGATGGCGGAAAAACCATCCGTGAAAGTGCTGGTAGAAGTGGTATTGGAGGGGCTGGCTGGCTGGTTAATGAAAAAATACCATGCTCCGCCGGCAATGATGATGAGTGCGATGATGAGGATAATTCCAGTACTACGTTCGGCCATTCTATCCACCAACCACCTAGATGAGGTTTTTTGCCCTTTTTAAATGCTAAGTGGTAGGCGTGCGTCGGAAGGGACTAGGGGTAAAATGTCCTATAATTGGGTGATGCGATAGAGCATGCGCGCGGCCCTTCGGTAGTCGCGGTTGCGGAGGTATTCTTGGGAATCCGCCAACAAGGCATGCGCCATGATGAGCGTGGTACCGTTTGAAATGCCATTGATCTTGCGCATGGCATCCGTGAACCATCCCGCGAGCTTTGCTTGCTGGCGCGGGTTGAGGCTTGCATACATGGATCCCCCATACAGGCGTTGGATATTTGCGATGCGTTGCGTGTAGCGCTTTTTGAGGGTGGTGAGTTTTGGCGCCAATCGGGCGTCGGCGCGCTTGTACGCCTCTTCGCGTTGTTTTGCATCGGCCGTTAGCGCCGCTTTTTTTGCCGCTTCGAGCGACCTGAATACATTTCCTTCCGCGCGCTCTTGCGCCTGCAGCGATGCCACGCGGATGTTGAGTTTACGCTCGCGACGATTCAGCAAGGGAGTCCATCGCAACAATGCGGGGCGACGTGCTTTTGCTGCGGCGCGTCGCGCAAGCACGGTGGCGACAGCCGCTTGCGTGGTTGCTGCTTTTCCCTGCAGCATGACTTGGCGTTGTTTGACGCGCTGCATCTTGCGCGTGGGTGCAATAGGCGCCGCCGCGAGCGCGCTGGCATTTTGCCATTCGACGAATCGACGGGTTGCCTTGCGCATGCGGCGCGTGCTGGGGCGGATAGCGATTCCCATATGCGTGAGTGAGTGCGCCCTTGAATAATAAGTGTTATGTTCGTGCGACCGTTAATTTCCCGCGCGCTCCTTCCAGAAGCGTTTGACATCCTCGAGCGGGGTGGGGGTGATGGTGAATTCTTGCGTGGGTGGGAGGCAGTTCTTGTAGTTGTCCCACGCATAGCGTTTGTCCAAGAAAACGATGATCCCTTGGTCCTCGGGCGTGCGGATGACCCTTCCCGATGCTTGGATGGCCTTTCCCATGGCCGGGAAGATGTAACCGTAATGCCATCCCTGCTTGAACTTGTGGTCGTAGTACTGCACCAACGCTTGGGTTTCCAGGTTCATCTCCGCAAGCGGAATTCCCACGATCACGGCCGCCAGCAATTGGTTCCCGGGAAAATCCAATCCCTCGGCGATGCTCCCGCTCGCGCACGCGAGGAGCACGCACCCGAATGCTTGTGCGTGTCCGCGGAATTCCTGGAGGAGTTGCTGGGTTTCGGCGATGCTCATTCCCTCGCGTTGCCGCAACACGTGGCGCGGGATCTTTTCCACCATGCGATTGCCGATGATGTCGAGCATGGCGAATGAGGGGAAGAAGACGATCGAATTTCCCGGGATGGCATTGACGATCTCGACTGCGTGCGCAGCGATCTTATCGTACTCGCTCTCGTTGCGCTGCGTGTATTGGGTCGTTACCGTGGTCACGATGAGGTTGAGCCTGTTTTTGGGATTGAAAGGCGAAGCGTATTGTTCCAGGCGCACGCGTTCCTTTGGCGCCCCTAACACGTCCGCGTACATCTCCAATGGGTGCAAGGTCCCCGACATCAAGAGTGCAGCGTGGACGCTGGAGAGGATCTTGTTCGTGATGGGGGAGGGATCCAATCCCTTCAGCGAGAGCGAGTAATCATTGGTGTTGTTTCCCCATTTCTTGAGCACGCGCACTTGCCCTTCGATCTCTTGCGCCCATGCGTCCAAGAATTCTCCCACTCCGATGAGCGTGGCGGAATCGCGTTGGCTTTTTTCGAGGTAGTCCACTCCGAATCGCTCGCAGTCGAGCGCCATCTCCTCTAAATGGGGGATGCTCGCTTTCACGGCGCTGGTGAGGTCTTGCATCTTGAGCGTGGCTTCGCGTTCTTTCGCGGTCGAGAGCTTGCTCTCCCCGAATTGTTGGATGGCTTTTTCGAGTTCCAGTAATTGTTCGGCCAACACTTTCTGTTCGAGGAATAGCGCTTCTTCCCTGGCTTTGCGGAGATTGAAAGTAGAAAGCGACGTCGAGAGGAGACCGCGCACGCGCTCGGGGAGATTATGGGCTTCGTCCACGATGAGGATGATGTCCTCGGGTTTTTTCCCTAACTTTGGAAGGATCTGCTCCGCGACGCCGGGAGAAAAGATATGGAAGTAGTCGGCGATGATGACGTTCGCTTTTTTTGCGAGTTCGAGCGCGGCCTCGTAGGGGCATAACCCGAAGGGCGTAAGCCCTAACTGGAATGCCTCGGCTTCTTCTTTGATCTCTTCGGAGGAAAAGATCCCATTCATGAATTTTACAAACTCCGTTTTGCCCATTTTTGCTTTTTCTCTGCCGGCGAGATCGTATCCCTTGCTGTTGCCGTAGAATGTGCAGGCCTCGAAGCGTTTTTTCTTGCTGCACATCTCATAGAATCCCCTTCCTTCTTTCTGGGAAACGGCTTCGTCCGCGCACATGTGTTTTTTTCCGACGAGATCGACGACGCGTAATTTCAGGTCGAACTTGGTGTTGAGTCCGCGTAATACTTCGAGTGCGATCTGGTGCTGTGCATTCTTGGGGGTGAGGAAAAGAATGGTCTTCTGCGGCTCCAATTTGAGCATCGCTCCGATGGCCGCCGAAAGCGATGCATCTGTCTTTCCTAATCCCGTTTCAGCATGTGCAAGGAGTATTTTCTTTTCCATGAATGCGTTGTGCGCATCCGTGATGAGTTTTTCCTGGATTGGCCTTGCCGAATCGAATCGAAATGGGACTCCCTCCGGCAGCATGCATGAAAGATGAACGGCATGATTTTAAGCGCCCTTGTCGCGTGCCGCCGACGTATGATGGGGTGGTTCTCTGGGCTTTGGAATGGCCTTTAATAAGCCTTATCCATTTTCTCTTGGCATGCCTGAAGTGCCTGTTGTCCCGGCTGCTATCCCCAATTCGAAGCCCAACATCCGTCGCATCCCCACGGGGATTCCCGGCTTCGATGAGCTGATCGAGGGTGGGCTCGAGGAAAAGACGAATACGCTCGTGCAAGGTTATGCGGGCACGGGCAAGACGACGTTTTCGTTGCAATTCCTCTATCAGGGAGCCATTCAATACAACGAGCCCGGGGTGTACTTGAGCTTCGCCGAGTCGAAGGACAGTATCTTCCGTCATGCCCTCAATTTTGGGTGGGACTTCTATGCGTTGGAGCAGCAGGGATTGGCGCGTCACCTCTTCTACAAGGCCCACCAAGTCAATAAGTTGTTGGAAGAAGGCGGTGGCGCGGTAAGGGATGCCATCCAGGAAATCGGCGCGAAACGGTTGGTGATCGATTCGATTACCGCCTATGGCTTGCTGTTCCGCGACGAATACAAGCAGCGCGAGGCCTTGTTGGTGTTTTTTGATTTCCTCGTGAAGTGGGGATGCACCTCCCTTATCATCGCCGAAGAAATCTCAACGGAAAAAGAAGGCACTGCGGGGGAGATTGGTTTTCTCACGGATGGGATCGTGTTGTTCTATTACAGCAAGGTCGAGGACGAAAACGGCAACATCCACCGCAAGCACAAGATCGAGGTCCTGAAGATGCGGGGGACGAATCACTATAATGGGGTCATGGACATGCACTTCACCAAGAGCGGCGTGGCAATTGTCCCTCCCAAGGATTTGCTGGGCGGCTAATGGTAGCTACTCCTCCTGCCGGGCTTTGGCGATTTATTTCCCGTAGCTTTAAAGCTAGGTCGGCGGAGAGTTCGTTAATCCCCTATGCCTAATGCCCGTATTCCGATCCGGAAATTATTGGAGTCCATTTCTCCCCAAGAAACCCAAGGATTACGCTTGCCAGCGGAAGGAGAACTTGAGCTTTCGTACGTGAAAGATGGGATTTGGATTCTCACAAACACCAGTCCTCTCCAAAATGGCGCATCTTCCATTTCTCCCACTTCTCCGATTGCATCCGTTCCTGCAGGTGACTTTGTATTACAGCCCATCCATCTCAAGATATTGCGCCTCATGAAAACCCATGGGCCCGGTGATTTAGTGGAAGGGAAATTTGAGCAATTCCTTTCCTCGGAAGAGCAGCGCGCGTTCAAGGAGTTATTGTTGAACAAGAAAGTGGAGGCATTCCGTTCCTCTCCCAAATACAACTTAGGGATCTATCGCGAAGTGCGCTTGAGTGCAACTCCTGCGCCTGCTGCTCCCGCGCGTGCGATTCCCACGATCATTTCAGAGAAGCCCGTGGAAGAATACCGCCTGGACACGGATGGGTTTGAGATTTTGCGCAATGAGGGTGCGGCGAAGCAGCGCTCGTATGAGTTGGCGGATCGCATGAAATCGAATGAAGTGAAGGGATTGAAGACCTTCGACGGATTCTACTACCTCATCGTAGCGGCTCAACTCGAAGCGCAGATGCCCCTTGTCATGCAGGCCATGAAGGGGTTGAAGAAAGCCGAGTTGAAAGAGATCGCTGCCACGAGCAAGTTGCCGCCCGTGTTGGCGAAGATCATCCTGGAGTTCGCCAAGGAAGAAGGCAGCATCATCGAGAAGCGCAAGGATTCATTTGCGTATGTGGGTTGATTTTTTCAATATAAAATAATAGTCCCCATATTCTGATTCTTTTTTAGGCCATGTTTTATGGATTTCAACGGATGAGAAATATTTTTTGAAGAGTAGCGTATTCTTTTTCACCGATGTTTTGTATTCAGTCATGAATAAGTCATTTTCAAGGATGTCAACGGCTGCCGTGATGATTTCGTTCGGGGCATTTTTTCTAATCACTGCTGCCAGATACTCATACCCCAACTCTGCTGCTGCCAACTTTCTTTCTTCTTCATTTGAGTAGTCGGAAACATAAGGGTCGGCAACGATGCAAAATCCATCATCATTCAAGAGTGTAAAAATTTTCTGCACGATTGCATGTTGCTGTGGGTAAGGAATGTGATGGATCCCTCCCGTGCATACTATCGTATCGAATTTCCTATTCGTTTGCCACTTTAGTACGTCAGCAGTGATGCATTCGATGGATGAGTATTTGTTTCTAGTATAATGAGTGTAACGCTTATCAATGTCCACCCCCGTCAATTTTAAGTCAGGTCGCATCGTGCTAATTTTGCTCAACAAATAACCCGGGCCGCACATGAGATCGAGTAATTCCGATTGGGGTTTGACGTCTCGCTCGATAAGTTGGAGCAAGTCATTGATTAGTTCGCCCCATGGCATATACTTGAATTCTTTTTCATAAACTTCTGGGCTAGGCAAATCGTTCATAGGATACATTCGGGTGCGTGCATTATAACGATTAAGCAACCCCTTCCTTGGATAATACATAATTCCTTTCATTGCGCTTAAAAATGGAAATTGCATCAGTTGGAGTATGCGCATCCTCATTCCCGTGCTTTCCCCAAAAGATTGCTCGGATGCATTTGTTTCGCACGCCGTAAAGGGTGCCTCGGTCGTGCATGTGCTGTTGGTGCTGGATTCGGGTTCCGCCACGGATTTCGGATTCAAGGCCAGCGAGATATTGAATGGGCGCAAGACCACGGATGCGTTGAAGCGATCCATCCGCGCGCACAAGAAATTATGCAATGATATCATCGAGTGGGGCAGCACCATCGAAAAAATAGCTCAAATCGCCGAGATGAAACAGGTGAAGAAGATCGTATTGCACAACGCGGAAAAGAATCCTCACTTCGATCACATGCAGCTGCAATTGCAGCACCACACGCAGATTCCGGTGGAAATCATCTGATGCGTTTATTTTTTCCCCTTACGTTGGAGGCGGAAAACCAATTCGAAGACGCCGGTGAAGACGAGGAAGAGTAGGATTCCTGCGGCCAAGAAAGCGAACCATTCCATCACCATCAACGATTGCGCATCCGTGGAAGCGACGAGGGATTTGAGGAATGCGTCGATGGGCACCAGCGCATACACATTCGCGCGCGCGAACGCCATGATGAGGAGCGTGACGACGAGACTCCAGTGCGTCGAGCTCTTGTCTTGCAGGTCCTTGATGAAAGCGGAAACGATCCAGGTCATTCGAATCCTAAGAATTGCACGTCCTTAATATGTTTTTGGTAATAGTCCATGTCTGCATCGAACTTCTCCAAAAACTGAGCCATTTTCTCGGAAGCGAGTTGTTTGATTTCTCCGGAAAGCATTTTCCCGGCCGCATATTCCATGCGGATCTTCTCGAGATCTTTGTCGCTTTCCACCAAATGTTGCTTGAGCAATTCGAACACCATGTCCTTGTCCACTTCCGCGCCCAAGCGGCGTTGTTCTTCCATGGTCGCGCGGCCGCCGGTGAAGGCGGACTTGATGACTTTCTCGGCCGCCTTGGGGTCCTCGGGCAAGGAAATGCTTCCCTTGGGGTTGGACTTGGACATCTTCAGTTGTCCATCCATGGAGGGCATGAATTTGTTGTAGATGGACGAAATGGGCATGAATCGTTTCTGCGATTCGATTTTGTGCAAGTAATCGCGGCACAACCGGATGTGGGGTTCCTGGTCGATTCCGACGGGGATGATTCCGGGGAAAGGTTTCTTCTCCAATTCTTGCGGCAAAATCATATCGGCAAACTGTGCGAGTGCGGCCATTATTTTTCCGGGATCCGGGTTTCCATAGGCTCCCTTGAATTCGTTCAGTGTGATTTTTTGCGATGCCTCAAAGGCCAGTCTGAAAGTCGTGGGGTTTTCGCTCTGGAAATAGAATTGTGTCTTTTCGATGTCCAGCCCCAACGCCAAGTAGGCGGGAATGTGGAATTGGATGGCGCGTTTTTTTCCCTCTTCGACCGAAATTCCGCGCGTGGCTGCTGACTCGAGGTCGGCGACTAGGACAAAGGTTTTGGCGCCATGCTCTTGGAAGTATTTCACGTTCTCGATGACGCTGCGCGTTCCCAAATGGATTTTTTCGGCGCTGGGTTGTATCCCGGTCAGCGTGTAGAAGGGCTTCTTTTTTTGGATGCATTCCGCGATGCGCTTCAAATCCCTTCCCGCGAAAGTAATGCCTCTGCGCATGAGGCGATTGGGTTCCGGGAAGGGCTTCGCGTCAAAGGGTTCCAATCCGAATTGCGTGACTACTTTCTTGTAGTCCTGGATCAGATTGTCTCCCCATGGGTCGATGGCGGGTCGTGTCTCTTGGGAAGCGGTCATATACCCAATGCATGCGACTTCGTGTTTAAAAGAAAGGGTGGGCAGCTTATGCTCCCCATCCTCCCTGTTGGAGTTCTTTTTGGAGGCGTTCGACTTGTTGGATCATGATGCGCTGGCGTTCGATGTCATGTCTTTGCAGCAATATCTTACTCGCCTGCAGGATCATCCGTAATCGAGCGAAAGCGTAGAGTTTGGCTTGTAGGCTATTCGTGGAATACAGGAAGTCCACAATACCGCCCTTCGCACGCGACATCCTTTCGCGTTCGGCTGCATTCACGGGGTCATCATTCCGGGATGTTATCCATGTCAATCGCCAGAGTTGATCGCTCAACCGATGGAGCTGAGTATCGAGCTGGTGATGGAGTTCCGGGAGTTTAGTGGGATACCGCCGCGTTATCCACTCCAAGGCCTTCTTAATCCGGGCTTGTTTTTCTTTCTTGCTGGGGCGGAGTTTTCCTGCTTCCGCGGCCAGTTCATATGCGCGCGCGAAACGCGTGAGGACTCCTGCACGAACCAGGCGCTTGGATGGTATTTTTCGCCAACGTTTTCTTGGGGGAGTGGCCATGAGGGGATGTGGTGATAGAGACTTTTATTCCTTCCTGGCACGCGTTTAAAAGCTCCATTTTCCAGCGCTTGCGTATGGCTAGTGCAAAAATCTCGGATGTCGTGAAGCTCATGGGGGAAAAAGGCCTCGTCATGGACCCCCGCAAGGCCGATCAGCTGCGCAATGGCGGATTCGGAGAAAACAAGGAAAAACAATTCGTCTTGGATGCGTTTGAACTCGTTTTCTTGCTCGAGAAAGAAAAGATTTCCGTGAAGGATTCCAAGAACAAAAGAATTGCCTCGGAAAAACTCTTGCAAAAATTCCAAAAATCAAATCCCAACTTCTTCAACCAATTCCAAGTATTTCATGATTTGCGCACGAAAGGCCATTCGGTGAAAACGGGTTTCAAATTCGGAAGCGATTTTAGAGTTTATCCAAAAGGAAAGAGAGTTGGAGAAGCGCACACGGAAATGATTGTGAATGTGCATTCGCCGCAAGAAAGATTATCACTCACTCAACTCGCGCGCTTCATCCGCCTAGCGCAAACCCTGCACACGCAAGCCGTGTTGGCGGTAGTGGATGGAGAGAATGAAGTGAATTATTATTCGATTGCACGTATATAGTTTCTTTTTACTAAAGGCCTTACTTCTTTTGCTGCGGATTCGAGCAGATCCTTTGCTTTGAGGTGCTCATTGCGGTCGATGTGAGTTGCGGCTGCAAGAATGGCGGAGGGTATTTTTTTCTTTTGTTCTGGGTCAATCGCTGAATTATTCAATACGTTGCGCAGTACTGCAATCGAGTCTCGAAATAGGGTCATCGATCCTTTTACTTTTGGCTGGATTTTTTTATACACAATGGTGAGCGCCTCATTGGGGGATTTTTTTCCAACTCTATTGCGCGTGCTAAATGGGCTTTTCATTCGCTCCCATATTTTTTTCACTTTAGTTTTGAATCGGCTTGGTCGGGCTTCGCGCTCCTTTGCAGCGGGTTTCTGAGCCGAAGGAGTTGTTTTCTTTTGTTTGCGCTGGTGCATCGAAATGGCATCATTCGTCTGTTGGAATCGCTCTACCGCCTCGCCTATTTTCCCATTGTTCAGGAGGCGATTGATCTGTTTCAATCGCTCATGCAAGCTTGCAAGCGCCCTTGCAGAAATGGGTTCTTGCAAGTAACGCAGCAAGGGCCCCGCGACAAGGCTCCCGCCTTCGCTGGTGTTTCTTAGTTCATTAAATTGTGCGCGAACCATCGTTTCTAGCCTCGTTGGCGTGGCACTTGGTTTCTTATCGGGTTGAGCGGAAACAGGCTTTGGACCGGCCAAGCGTTTGGGTGGATGGGTGGTAGCTTTATTTTCTAATTGCGGTATGCCATAATATCCCCGCGTGGCGCGTTTTAAGTCTCTTATTGGTATTTTGATGGGTTCGGCTCCGGGTTCATTGAGATAATTCCCATATGCCACTGCGGCTTGTTGGAGTCGGTCACGCACGCGATTGGATTTCAAAAAAGTTTTCTTCATTGCTTCAAATTTCACGCGAACGATGGCATCATCCGGGTGTTGTCTGAGGTAGTCCTGGATTCTTCCTAGTCTCTCATACTGTCGCGTCATGTTTCGGAATGACTTTGTGGACTTGTCCAAGAACCGCAGGGCACGCTGCTTATACTTTTGCTTCGGCGGAAGCTTGGATGGCATGACGATGGTATTCATTTTGGGCTTAAATGCTTTTTCCTGGCGAACTGGCATCCATAGCCTATTAATCTCTTTTTTGGAAAAATCCTTCTATGAAGCAGCGCGTTTACAAGGCCAAAACCGATTCCGGGTTATTGGACCAGATTTCCTTTATTGTGTTTGTAATCCGTTTCAACTATCGCCTCGTGGAGAAGAAGTGGCCGCAGATCCAGAAAGCCTTCTATCAGTTTGACGTGAAAAAGCTGGCCAAAATGGACGAGAATGACTTGGATTCCTTCATGCAAGCTGAGGGCATGATCAAGAATAAGTTCAAGATGCGCGCTGTCTTGCAGAATGCAAAGATCATCCAACAAAAACAGAAGCAATTCGGTTCTGCGCTAAAATGGATCGAGCACTGCAAGAAAGAAAGCCAAAATTCCCCTATCCTCGCGAAGCAATTGAACGAGTGCTTCCAGGAATTCCAGGGGATTGGGAAGATGACCTCGGGATGGTTGGAATCCCTTTACTCCTCGAAGAAAGATTTTGTGGAATACGAGATGCCGGATTAGTGATTTGCATTTTCAAGTGATAAAGGTAATCCAGTTTTTTAAAGACTGTAATTCCCGCATTCATTTATCGAGTTTGTTTCTTGAGTCCATTAACAAACGCTAACTCAAAAATTATTGGATTGGCAATGCCAAACTATATTATGCATTAATCTCAATCATTCCTAGAAAAATGAATGCTCATAAGAAATTCTGTTGTAACTAGATGAAAAATACTTTAGCGAACGCATGTATAGTTAGCGTTTCTCCATTGAGCCTTTTTTTCTATGTGTGAAATGCTAGTGGAACGTATACTATCAAACGGCACGCAACTATTTGGTCGAACGATAGCTGACTCACTATTACTAATCTAAGGCCAAAAACAAAGGCATTCAACTCTGTCTTCGTCGCACTCTATTCTGTGCGCGATTTTTAGAATAATTGGCGTATTGTGTTCTATATTGCTTCATGGCATCTATTTTTTTTGTGATTATGTTGTATCCTCCTCGTTTAGAGGGTAAATGAGGCTTCAGGATTCTTCTGTTAACAACATATGTGATTCTGCGCGGGGTCATTCCAAATGCACGAGCAATATCAATTGCATGAGCCCCTCCAACGATGACAGCTTCGTACTGATGTATTCTTGTCCTCGTTATCATGTTCTTTGTACGCAAACCCATGTTAATATAAACGTCTCGAGGGAATGTATTTCTGAATTCTTGTTTTCTTATTTCTTCTATTTGACTGGAAAGATAATGCTTGTCATTATAGTCAAGATTTTTGCCTTCTTTAATATGGTCACGAATTGCACGCCAGAGAAGCACATTTTTTAAGCGCTGAAGTCTGCGGGATTCAATGCTTTTCACTTCAATGCCTAATTTTTTCGCATAATTTTTGAGTTCTTCGAAAAATCCAAGATTTGGCCAACTTGAAAGTGTTGCAAAAACACGGGTTAACTTTAATTTTGTTGCCGTGTCAGTGTCTGATTCATTACTTACGAGATGCAGCGTACTGCCGTCTAACATTGCCGTCTCTTCAAGTGCAATCGTTCGAATTCCTTTTTTTTTTAAGTTCAGTATTACTCGCTTGGCTGCGGGAAGGTTTTCCTGAACGTGTTCAATTCCAATAATAATTGGTTTATACTCTGACATGAAAGCAATAGCATAGCTGGATATTAAAGGAAGTAGTTGGTCTCCTATTCGCCACTAAATGTACTTCCTTCCAAGACATCATATTCAAATCCTTCTAATTTGAGTCAATTTTTTTTCGAGTAAATTAGTGAAAAGCATCCTAGATTATCGCCCGAACGCCATGTAGCCTTGTCGTGTCAATGTGAGTGCGTTTTCAAGCGCTTCCTCGGAATCAACATCGATTTCCACCCATCCCGCGCGGAATTGCATGGGTTCGCGATGCGCGCGAGCCATATTGTTGTTCAACGCGCGCTGTTGGTGCGTATTGGGCAGGCGAACCGCCACGCGAATGGTGCGCAAGGTAGTTTGCATCTCGATGAACATCTCCCCGTTCACGAAGAATCCGTCTCCCAATCCCACGCGGCGTTGCTCTACGTTCTTCCAGCGCTGCACGCCCTGCAGAAATGCCTGTTTGCGCATTTCGACGTCACTCGGAGAATCATCAAACATTCCAACCATCTTCTATTCCTCCAATACCCCTGGCAAGCGCCCAAAGCGCTCGTTATAGGGACTATTGCCTCGGAGGATGGTTATTAATCTTGCGCCATTTCGCGAGCGGTTAAGGGAATTTGAGCTGATGGGGCTAGTATTATATGCGTGAGCGCTTCATTCAAGGTGGTGATTATCTTGACGGCTGAAGCGCATCATGCAGAAGTATTGAGCGGAATCCATAAGCAATTCAAGGACTTTTTTGATTACTCGGAGCAGGCAGTCTACATCTACTTGGACGACCACCACGTCGTCTGGAATAAGAAGTTCGGGGAGCTCGTGGGGTATGCCACTCCCGCGGCGGCTTTCAAGTCCAAGAAACACTTTTTGGAGTTGTTCGTGGATGCGTCGAGTCAAAAGAAATTGGTGAAAGCCTTCTCGAATGCCATGGAATCAGGCGCCGGTTCCTCGAATACGATTGTGTGGAAGCACAAGAGCGGTAAGAAGAAGAAAACCACGACCATTTTAGTTCCCATTCCCTATGATGGGCATTTGCTCGCGTTGCATTTCATCCAATGATGGAATGCTTTTTTTTTTCTATTATTTTTTTGCGCATCGTCACGTCTGATTATGGTGGGGGTAGTGCTATAGCAATAGCGAGACGATCACGAAATAGATGATGATGGAGGATAAATCCGACACGATGGTGCCGAAAGGCCCGCTTCCGAGCGCGGGGTCTTGTTTGAGGTATTTGAACAGGAGCGTGGTGAGGAGGGACGTGAAACAGGAAACCATGAGGGTCGCGAACATGGCAATGGCAATCACCAACGCCACGCGCGTGTTGTGCCAGATGAGGGTAGTCAGCGCGAAAACGAGGGCTCCAATCACTAGGCTCATGCTGAAACTGATGGCAGTGGTGCGGAAGAAGTATTGGGGAATCTTCAATTCGCTCCCCATGAGCGCTAAATCCCGGACGAAAAGGGTTTGGTTTTGGGCGCCGAGTGCGCCGCTCATATATACGATGGCCGGGATGAAGAATGCCAGGATAATGTGTGCGTTCAGTACGGCCGCAAACCGGTCGATGGCGGCCGCCGCCACGATGACGCCCAGCAACCCAATCAATAGCCATGGCAGTCGGTGGGTGATGCTGGTGAATAGCGGCATCTTCATGATGTCGTCGTAGTCCAAATGCCCCTTGTGGACACCACCGAATGACATGACGTGCTCGCGGAGCGCACGATTGAGAATCGAAAGGATCTTTTGGGTCTCGATGACCCCTGCGAGTGTTCCGCGTTTGACGACGGGGATGGCGCGTAGGTTGTGTTCGAGTGCCAATTTTGCCACGCGTTCGATATGCGTGTCCGGCGTCACGGCGATGATTTCGCGATGCATGAGCTTGCGGATGGATGTATCCCGGTGTTCGAATATTTCATGGAGTGAAACGACTCCCACGAGTTTTTCATGGCCGTCCAAAACATAAACATAATTCGTCGATTCGAATTGTTTGTTGTCATGCAGGTATTGGTGGATTTGTGCGATATTCCAATTATCCCGGACGATCGGGATGCGCTGAATCATGTAATGGGCTGCCAGCTCTTTGTCGGCTCGCGCATGCTGGAGGGTCATTTTGGGATTGGTGAAAGTATTGAGGCTTAACTTACTGTGCATGCTAGGGGTGAAAGGATTGAGGGATTAAAAGGGCGCGGTTTTCTTCACGGAATTATTGGAAGAAAATGGTCGCGCCTTGGGCAATGTCTTCTTTGCCTATTCCGTGAGCGGAAATGCCAATGGTCATGCCTTGTTTTCCGACCGTGCAATTGGGGTATTTGCTTTCGATTTCGGAAATTTTGAATGTCTTGCCGGTGCTGGACACGCCCATCATGGTGGGGGCCACAACGCCTGAGGTCACTTTTCCGATGATATAGACGCCATCGAATCCTAAGAAGGTGGAGACCTTTTGGACTTCCAGCTTGGGCTCGGAACCGGGGGCTACTTTGATGTGGTCGACCGGGCGCGAGAGCACCTGGAGTTCCGACTGGACACTCATTTTATTTCGACCATCGCCGAATGTTAAGCTTACTAAACTCATATTGGGAGTCACCTCAACGCACGTGGGGGGCGTTTGTTTGTCGTATTGGAGATTCTTTAAGGTTCTGGTGCGGGAATCCGAACCATTTCCTTGCAGATAGCTTTGTTTTCTGTACTTTCTCCTTTATATACGTAATGGTTCGTATTTCGCGTCTTTTTGCCCGAAAGGGGTTCAGAATACGCCCTATTTTCAAAACAAAGCAATAATTTCATAGATTAACGCGAGTGAGTGAATGCTTCTTTCGACGATTGCCATTGTGTGCTACATAATAAGGGTTTCATTTCATAAACCCCCCATGAGTGTTTTTTGCATGCTCTCTCAGTTCCGTGGAATCCTCAAACCTCTTTTTGGGTTGCTTGCACAGCCTTTCATCGCCCTTCACGTGCACCCAAAATGGGTTACGCTGCTAGGGATTCCTTTTGCCGCGTGGGCAGGCTATGCCTATCTCTCGCACGACTGGTGGGCTGCGCTCATTTTGGTGCCCGTCGCTGGTTTGTGGGATGCCATTGATGGAACGGTCGCACGCGCGCAGGAACTGCAATCACTGTGGGGAAATTACTTCGAGACGATGATCGACAAAGTCGTGGAGATTCTCATTTTCATCGGGCTCGCATTCATTGCGCCCATCGCTGCGATCGCAGCGCTAGGTTTTGGTTTGCTTTCCAGTTATGCGAAACCCCGCGCTGGGTTAGTGATCATCATGGACAATCACGACTGGCCAGCGATTGGAGAGCACGCGGATAAGTTTGCGGTGTTGTGGTTTGGAACGCTATGGGCCGCACTGCATCCATTGCAGGGCGTGCAGATCATGAGCAGCACGTTATGGGTATTGGTAGTGGTTGCGATTATTGGTTCCGTGCAACGCATGATGTATGCCCGAAAATTGATTGCTGCAGCAGAAAAGAAAGGGGCGATCCTTCCTTATTTGAAAGCGGGAAAAGAACGCTGATTTTTCGCACGAAATCAAATCTCCCCGCTAAGCATAAAAGAGATTCCCTTCCCTTTGCGTGTATGAACGACCAACCGAATCCTGCCGAAGCGAAACGAAGCCATGCACCTATTACGATTGACATCTTCATGAATACGGTGGAGCTCCGCACCGCCAAAGTGATTTCTGCGGTACCTGTGGCGAACAAGGATAAATTATACCAGCTGACCGTTGAAATGGGAAATGAGACACGCACGATTGTTTCCGGCATTCGGCAGTGGTATTCTCCCGAAGAGCTCGTGGGAAAAACCATTTGCGTCGTGGCGAATTTGGAAGCCAAAAAGCTCGGAGGCGTGATGAGCCAAGGGATGATTTTGGCCGCGCTCGATGATGAGGGGAAATTCTCCTTGCTAGTGGCAGAAAAACCCGTGAAGAGCGGTGCGGAAGTGCGCTGACTGTTTTACGGCTTAGAGTTTGAACCCGAATAAGTAGGGGATGATGATGAATCCCGCCAACATCCCTCCAATATTTGCGAGGACGGTAATGAGTAGTATTTGTGTCACGCGGTTTCGTCTAAAATCCCCCAGCGTGCGTAACTCTGAGAGTTGAGTGAATTCCTGGATCGTGGGGGGTTTTGCTTTTAGTTCGGCCGCGGCAGCAATCCATCCGGTTGCAATAAGGGGGTGGATGGCGGCGAACCATGCCGTGAGCGCGACCCATCCCACCGTGCGCAGGCGTGCGCCTCCGATGAATGCTCCGAGAGCCGCGAGCACGCCATGGGAAACAATCCATGCGATGGCGAACTCAATAGAGAGCTCTGCTCCCTTGGTAAAGAAGAAATAGATGAGTGCCGCGAGGAAAATGAGTGGTATTCCCCACTCGATGATTTTGCCCCATGGTTTTGGTTTGGGGAGCGTTTCCAATTCCGCGAGCGAAGGAATGATGGGCGCGGGCTGCATAATTTTCGTGTCCTTTTCTTTTTCTGCTTTTTTGGCTTCCTTCTTGAGCAATTGCAGTTGTTGCTCATGCGCGGCGATGTGGCTTTGGATCCCCTGCATGTGTCCTGCTCCCACGACGGCAACGGTTTTCTTTCCGGGGGAGAGCATAATCTTGTGCGCCAGATATGCATCGCGTTCGTCCACGAGCGTCTGCTTGAGCTTGGGGTATTGCTTGCTGAGCTCCTCCAACAAGTGCGAGATCAGGTCTTGGTCTTTCATCTTTTCGATCTGTTCCTTATCGAATGGTTTCTGTTCCTCGAAGAAACCGGTAAAAATGCTCCCGCCGAGCTTGAGTTTCTCGAACAACGAAATGGACGCGAGCGCGCGCTGGAAGGTGATTTTGAGATCGCGATCCGCGAGGAGGATGGGTGTCTTGCCGGCTTGTGCGGCCTTGACTGCCACCAACATTTCTTCGCCGGGTTTCACTCCGACGTTTTCTCCGAGGCGCTTTTGCATGTTGGCCAAAAAGAGATTCAGGAGCAACAGCCCCGCTTGTCCTTTTTGGATGAGCTCGGACATGTTCATCTTTTCGTATTGCTGTCCCTCCAGCAACTGACGCAAACGCGATTCGTCGAGTTCCACGGCGATGATGTTGGGCTTTTCCTCTGCGATTGTTTTTTCGACCAATTCAACGGATGCGCGTGAGATGTGCGCCGTCCCGACGAGGATGATTTCCTTGCCCTGGAAAGCGATGCGTTTGATGGACATAGAATAATCAAATCCCATTCATTCCTTTTATAAAACCGTAAACAGCCCAATGGGTGTATGAGCCATTATTTGACGCCCGAGCTGCTTTCGGTGCTGGTTTGTCCCAAGGATCAGGGAACCTTGCACTATGAGAAAGAAAGGCATCAGCTCGTGTGCGATGTATGCAAGCACGCTTATTCCATCAAGAACGGCGTCCCGAATATGTTGGAATAATGGATGAATGATTGGTGGATGGAAAATGATTGTCATTGATTTGGAATTTACCGGACTCGATCCCGAAACGCATTCCATCATCAGCTTGGCCGCGGTCGATTTCGAGCACCCCACGAATACGCTCTATCTCGAATGCAAGCCCCGTCCCGGAAGCGAGTGGGATGAGCAGGCCGCGACGGCGCATGGTTTCACGCAAGAATATCTCTCCAAGCTCCACTTGAGCGAGAAGCAATTGTTGGAGCAGTTTTTTCAATGGGCCGAAAAAATTCCCAATCGCACGCTCGCGGGGCAGAGCATGGCATGGGATATGTTGTTCTTGTGGAAGGGTGCGTTGCGCTATCACTTGAAATGGCCCTTCATGAACAAGATGATCGAGCTCCACACCCTGGCGTGGTTGCGCCACCTCGAAAACAATCACCATATCCAACTCAAAGGCGGCGTGCACAAGCTGGGGCTGGATGACATCTGCGAGTTCGTGGGGTTGGTCCGTCGCGCGGGAGCGCATAACGCATTGGACGACGCCAAGCGCGCGGCCGAGTGCTTCTCGCGCTTGCTGTATGAGAAGGGATTGCTCGCGGAGTTTTCCGATTACCCCGTTGCCAAGTGGAAGCAGCCCGTGAAGCGTTTCTTTTCCAAGGACAAGTAGTGCTTATTTCCGATTCCTTTCACGCGGGCAAGCTGGATAATCAGGGCAAGTCCTTGAGTTTCCCGAAGGCATACACTTCATCCTCCACCATCCATGCTTGGAAGCTGTCCAGATTTTGCTTGAGGAAAGGAGAAAGCGCCGCCACGCGTGGATCGCTTCCCACGGCGGCGAAATTGAACGATGGCAAAACAATCAAGCGTTTCTTTCCATATTTTCCAACTAAAAAGCATTTGAATTTCTCGCGCTTGGCTCCTTCTTGCAATTCGATGGCAGGGTGGTCGTGTCCGATCACGATGGTAGTGGCCTTTTCATACTCCAGTGTTTGAGGGATTTCATGGCCGTGGCACAAATAGGTATTGCTCTTTTCGAGATACAGCCCTTGATTGTGGATGTCGACCTTGGCGAAGCGCGCAATGGGGTCGATCCACAGATCATGATTGCCTTTGACGATGGAGATGTGCGCGGCATGCAAGGAGAGTAATTCCAATAGCTCAATAATTTCTCTCCATTCCTGGTTGGAGCTCTTGGCGAACTCATGCTTGATGTCTCCGTCCAGCACGATGTGCGAGAAGTGCATTTTCTTCTCGAATATCTTCTTGAAGTGTTTTTTGACTTCGATGAAATTGAATCGTGGGATCATCACGCCCATGGAGTTGTAGTGTTCTTCGATCCCCAACTGCAAATCAGAGATGACCAAACAATCGTCCGCTGCAATGTATAATCCCAAATCGATGGCGTGGAATCCGGGCGCTAATTCGACGGGTAAAGGGGAGTGGGTTTTGCTTTCGATGAGGGTTGGTTTTGGCATGGGATGGTAGTGCGATCGTTTTGGGGGTTATTTGCTTTTCGCCTTGGCTTCTTTGGCCTCGACCTTGAGCAATACCTTTTCGTGCATGCGCTTGATGAATGCGAGGCGGTCTTCCATCTTCACCGTGTCGTGATGTCCTTGCGCAATCAATGAGAATGCAAAGGGGGTGAAGCTCTCGGGTTGGATGATTTGCGTGCCCATCATCTTCTGTTCCAACGCGATGACGATCTCGTGCGCGTGCGTGATGTCCATGAGGTCTTCCATGACCTCGCGCCGGGCCTCGCGCAAGACCGAAAAATTCTCGTCCAATCGCATAACTGCTGAAAGCAAGAGGCGTGAGGACATCTGCTGCCTTCCCACGCTCTTCACGCGCCCGCGGTAATTGCGCAGGATCATGAGTGCGCGCGTGGCGCAATGGCGGAATCGCCTGCGGAGGACTTCGCTGTCGCGCAGCGCCACTTCGAGTATCTTGCGGAATTCCCAGGAGTGGACGGATGCCATGAGTTTTTCGGGGGAGGCTTTTCCGTGGAATAGGAGTGCGAATCCGTTGTCGGAGAGTAATATGTCGATATCCTTGTGCAATAGCCTTCCTAGCGCAAATGCATATGCACGGGAAAGGGCGTCGTTGACTCTTCTTCCAAAGAGCGTGTGGAAGACCCAATAGCTCATATCTCCTTCGCGCACCGTCTCGATGATGAGTTTTCCGTGGTGGGGGATTTCGGCGTATTCGAATTGTTCTTTGAAGTATTCATAGATGGCATTCGCCGCATTCGCGTCCACATACAAGTATTTGTCCACGAACTCGACGATTTCTTTTTTGCTGCGCTTGGCGCGGAACTTTTCGTCCATGAGCTGGCGGAACTTCTGGATGTCCATGGCCAAGTCATACGAAAGTGGGAGCATCTCCGAGAACCACGCGGGAACGGTGGGAAGTTGTCCTGTCGCTGGCTTGGCCTGCACGGTCATCCCGCGCGCAAAGAGGTACTCGAACACGCTTCCCCCTAGGACGAATTTATCTCCGCGCTTCAACCGTTCCATGAATCCTTCATCGAGGGTTCCGATGCGGTTCTCGCCGATCTTGACGGTCATCTTGGCTTCGTCGGGGATGGTTCCCACGTTCGTCATATAGAGCACGCGTGCGAGTTTTCCGCGTTTTCCCATGAGGCCGGTCTTTTCGTCTACCCATATTTTGGCATACACATTACGGACTTCCAGTCCCGCATACACGCCCGAGAGATAGTTCAGCACCTCTTGGAAATCGGCGCGTGCGAGGTTGGAGTAGGGGTATGCGCGCCGGATTTCGTCGAATACTTCGTCCACGCCCCGCGGCTCATTCACGACCATTCCAAAAATATGCTGCGCCAACACATCGAGGCAATTTTTTGGGATATTCACGCGGTCGATTTTCTTTTCCAATGCATTCTTGAGCAACACTCCACATTCTACGAGGTCGTCGCGGTCCATGACGACGATGCGTCCTTTGACCGTGTCATGCAGACGATGCCCTGCGCGACCGATGCGCTGCAGTGCGCGTGCGACGCCTTTGGGGCTGCCTAGCAAAATGACCAAATCCACATACCCGATGTCAATCCCTAATTCCAATGAAGTGGAGGAGACGCAGCACTTGAGCTTTCCTTCCTTCAACTGGTTCTCTACCATCAAGCGGTGCTCGCGCGAAAGGGAAGAGTGGTGGGCCCCGATGAATCCCTCATACGTTCCGGGGGATTTTTCCTTCAGATGATGCACGACGCGCTCGGTTGCGGCGCGGGTGTTGGTGAAAACAATGGTTGTTTTGTGGGCCTGGATCAAATCATCCAGCGTGCGATAGAGCGCCTCATGCGTTTTTTTAGTCGTGGTGTTGATGAGGTCCGGCAGCGGAGAGAGGACTTTCAAGTCCATCTTCTTGATGTGCGAGATATCCACTACCTTGCAATCGCGTTCGGTTCCGGCATGCCAGTTTCCCACGAGGTATTTTGCGACCTCGTCGATGGGCGCGACCGTTGCAGAGAGGCCGATGCGCGTAATCGCGGGGGCGATGCGTTGGAGGGATTCCAGCGTCAACGCCATTTGGACGCCGCGCTTTCCTGCGGCGAGTGCGTGGATTTCATCGATGATCATCCATTGCGCTTCCTTCATGTTGAGGGAGAACTTGGGCGCGGTAAGCGTGATGGCCATGGACTCAGGAGTCGTAATGAGGATGTGCGGAGGTTTAGAAAGCATCTTGCTCTTTTCCGATGCCGTAGTGTCTCCTGTCCTGACCGCAACGCGGATAGGGAATTCCTTTCCTAGTTTTTTGGCGGCTTTCTGGATTTCTTCCAGCGGGCCATTCAAGTTTTTTTCGATGTCGTTGGAGAGCGCGCGTAAAGGAGAAATGTACACGCAATAGATTTTGTCCTCGAGCTTTCCCGCGTCCGAAAGCGTCATGAGTTCGGACAATACTGCGGCAAACGCAGAGAGTGTTTTTCCCGTCCCCGTGGGAGCGGAGATGAGGATGTTTTGGCGCTGGTGGATGTTTACAATCGAATAGAGCTGGGGCTCGGTGAAGCCTTTGAAGTGGTGCTTGAAGAATGCCCCGAGGAGTGGATGCAAGGCCGCATAGACTTCTTTTTCGGGATATTTTTGGGTGAGATGCGTAATCATAGCATTGGGCGCGGATGCAAGCCGTGCATGGAACAACGAGAATCCGTACTAATAGAAGATGACAAAGATAGTGTTAAAACGCAATGGGTTATGCATCGCCGAGATGCTGTTGCGTTGTAAAAAGTAAAAGGAGTAGCCGACCGTCGGGGAACGGTCGGCTGGATTGGAGGAGAAAATGGGGTGTTATGCAGCTTCTCTTCTTTTTTGCTTTCTGGGGTCAAAAAGCAAGTGTAAAAGGCGGTTGATTAGCGCTGATGAACCCTTCGAGCTGAGTGAGCCTTCCAAACAGGGTTTGGATCGCGTTGGATTGTTTCAATCATGCGCCGTCTCGTCAACCACCTCTCTTTCTTTTACGTTATTTCGCGTATAAAAGTCTGCCAAAACCATTTTGGGGCGAAAATGAATGATTGATTCATCTTTTTGTCAAAAAATTTCATTTCATTCATGTATGAGTCGACATAATTACTTTTTAGGGGCGCATATGACCCTTCGATGAATGGATGAAAAGCGTTAAAATGCTCAAAACTCTTCCTATGGGCATGAGTTCTTCTCTTTCCAGCAAGGAACGCGCCGTATTTTTGGAGCTCTCCAAGAACGCGCGCTTGTCGGATCGTGAATTGGCGCAACGCCTCAAGACCTCCCAACCTACTGTAACGCGTATTCGCTCGCGCTTGCTGCAAGAGCAATTCATCGATCGCTTCATGGCGCTGCCGAATCTGCAGAAATTGGGGTTGCACTTCCAAGCCATTACCTTCATCAAAGCCCACTCCCCCGCTACGATAAAGAAAGTGGTGCAATGGGTGCAAGAGAATCCCTCCGTGGTGTTTGCGGGAGAAGGCGAGGGTATTCGCATGGCCCAGTTGATGGTGCACTCGCTGCATGGGGATTTTTCCGAGTACACGGCTTTCTCCAAGGAGCTCAAGGAAAAGTTCGCGGGACAACTCATGGATGTGGATTCGTTCTATTTGGATTCCAAGTCCATCTCCAAATTCTATCACTGGCATTCCGTGATCGAGGAGCGCTTGAAGAAATTGAAGGAATTCAATGACGCTCAGGCCAAGAAACTCTCGCGCAGAGAACGCTTGAGCATGGCGTTACAAAATCTTTCGCAATTGAAAGAACGCATTCCCGCGATGCCAAAAGTAGGGCTACCGGGCGCGGGGAAAGAGGCGAAAGAGAAAGAGGATGCGCTTGCGCTTGAAAGAGATGGCCCGCCAAAGAGTGAGTGAACGTGATGCAGGAAAATTCTCCGTTAGTGGTCAAGCAGCTCTATGTGCTAATCCATCCTTTCTATTCGTTGTGGCACCACTGGTATTTGCCCGATCATGATTATCATGGGGAAAAATTTCAGCTACGAAACTCTTTTCCTCGAAAGAAACTCGCATTTCTGTTGCGGTTGTGGGCGCACACATTGAAAAAGGTCCAGCGCGACCCGCATGCGGGAGTGATTATCCTGCAATGGCCTTTACGTCACGATTCGGATGCATTTCCTGCAGAGGCCAAGCGTCAGTTGGATGAGGCTGACGCCATGATAAAAGGGTTCGTCCGCGGGATGCATGGGCGGTTCGGGAATCGCTTGATTATCTTGGACCACCATGTCAACCCCCGTGAGCTTGCCGAAAAAACACGCGTGCATCGATGGGAGTGGCCGTTCGAGCTGCGCGGAAAGGTGTTCGGGGAATATCTGGAGTTGTGCGTCAACAATCAATCGCGCTTGATTCAAGAGGCATTCGTCTTACGCAAATCCTCTTTTGGAGTAGTGCGACATTTTATTCCCGAGTTTGAACGTGTCTCCGCGTTAAGTTTGAATTCGTTGTATGATTTGAAGTTCAAACGTGAAGGCCGATTCAAATCTCCACTCGGGTCATTGCACGACAACGTGATCAAGCGCGCCGCGAAACAGCGCAAAGTCCAGCGCAAGCAGTTGCGTCGCAGGCCACTATAGTGGTATTCTCCTCGCACAAAGAAAATTTACGTAAACACGTGGCCGAGCTGCGTCGTCGAGCGGGTATGCATTTGCGTCGCGTGTGTAAATGAATTGGTTTATTTTTGGGCGATTACAGAATATCCATTTCTTCCATGGGCTTCACGAGGTTACGCGAACCGAAGCAGTTGGGGAAAGAGGGGCATCCCCAGAAGGCTCCATTCTTGCGATGGCGCAATTCCATGGGAGTTTCGCACTCGGGGCATTTTGGGGGTTCGATGGGAAGGTTGAGGTGCTCCTTGCACGAGGGCAATCCGAGCGTATTGTTAGCGGATGATTTTTTGGAACAAACCACACACTTCATATTAACTCATTATAATGAAAAAGTGTTTTAAAGCGGTTGTTTTTCCAATGGGAAGAGGTCTCTCCCGCGACGCATAAGGCGTTTTTAAGCGTTCATTTCCATTTTGAGTATATGACTGCAGATGGTGCTGTTTCTTCCCCTAAAAAAACCGTTTTAGTGCTCTTGCTCGAGGACATTTTCTTTCCCGGGACGGTCAATGCGGCCATCGACTCCGCGCGCGTGGAGCAATTCCTCAAATCCCTGCAGAAGTATGCCAAATCCAATCCGGGATTTAGCTACTATGGCATTTCAGCCCTCAAAGTAGGCGTTTGCCAGAAAAAGATTGCCGAAGCGGGGCTCGAAAAATTCTTTACGGAGGAGAACACGCTCGCAGTGGATAATGATTTCATCCACCAAATGACGGAGATCGACCGTGAATTGTATGAGAAGAAGTGCAAAGAAGATGAATCCTGCAAAGACGAATACGCACGCCAGGTGCAGCTGTTGGATTTGATGAAGAAAAAGAACCTCGCTCCGGAAAAGGTATTGTTCGTGGGCCATGATTATTGGTTCGATGGCTTCTACACGCGCCGCTTCTCCAAGGTCGACACCGCATTCATCGAGAGTGCGCTCAGCAGCAAAGGGCATTTGGCCACGGAGCGTGTCGAGGGATTGTGGCACATCGGATTGGTCTGGGATGAGTTGCTTCCCTTGCTGGAAGGGAAAGCCCCTGCGATCGATTACAAGCGCTTGGACGAGTTCGTTGTGACGACGATCAGCAAAGAACTCTTCGGCGGGCAAGGATTTTCGCTGCAGAAAAAAGTGATTGACTTGCGTGCGGTAAAGGAAAAGATGCACGCCGAAACGGACGCTGGGAAAAAAGAGTCCAAGGAATGAGTTTTTGGCCGCATACATGGTAAAAATGGCCATTTTGGCAATAATGGCTCTATAACCCCGTTATTTCCCATTTTATTCCATGTAGCCACTCCTAAACGTCTTGATTTTAATCTTTCGCGAGCATAAATACAGCATTATTCGGGGATAGGTGTTAAAAAACATGAAAAGTCCGTTTGCTGTCGAAAAAATACGAGCAAGACAGGTATTTGACTCGCGTGGCGTGCCCACGGTGGAAGTCGAAGCCATTTCCGGGCAGATGATGGCCCGCGCGATTGCGCCTGCAGGCACCAGCAAAGGACGCCATGAAGCCCATGACCTCCGCGATGAGGAAAAGGCCTATTTGGGGATGGGTGTCTCGAAGGCCGTCAAGAATGTCAACGGGTCCATCTCTCGCGAATTGCAGGGAATGAATGCCTGTGCCCAGCAGGAAGTCGACAAGGCCTTGATCGATTTGGATGGAACTCCTCAGAAGAACAAGCTCGGCGCCAATGCCATGATTGCCGTTTCCATGGCCATCTGTAAGTTGGGTGCCCAACTCCAGGATCGTACGGTTTACGAACACGTCTCGCAGTTGACACAAAGCAAGGAAAAGCTCTACAAGCTGCCCATGCCGTTGGTGAATGTCATCAATGGCGGAAAGCACGCGGGTAATCAGTTGCCGGTGGAAGAAATCTTGATCGAACCCACGAAAGCCAAGTCGGCCGAGCATGCATTGCAGATCACCCAAGAAATCTATCTCACGCTCAAGCAATTGCTCGCACAAAAATACGGTCCTACTTCCGTGAACGTGGGAGAATTGGGCGGGTTCGCTATTCCTGTGAGTGATTTGAACGTTGCCCTGGATCATGTCATGGAAGCCGCCAAGCAATTGGGTTACGAGAAGCAGATCAAAGTGGGCTTGAATGTGGCCGCGTCCCATATCGTCAAGAAGGGAGCCTATCACTTGGGCGACAAGACCCTCACGCACCGCCAGTTGGTCAACTTCTATGCCAACCTCGTGGCGCAGTATCCTATTTCCGTGCTGATCGATCCTTTTTCCGAAGACGATATCCAGGGATTCCAGGGCGCGGTGCAGCGAATCGGTTCGACGCATCCCATTGTGGGAGACGACTTGCTCGTTTCCAATCCCATGCGCATGAAGCGTGTGATGGATTTGAAGGCCTGTAATGGGTTGGATCTGAAGATCAACCAAATCGGCACTATCTCCGAGGCCATGCAGGCCTATCAGATGGCCAAGGAAGCGAAGTGGACCACGATCGTTTCCGCCCGCGCCGGAGAGAGCGAAGATTCTTTCCTCGCCGACTTTGCAGTGGGATTGCACGCGAACTATGCGAAGTTCGGTGCGCTTTCCCGAAGCGAACGCGTCAACAAGTACAATCAATTGATGCGCATCGAAGAGAGTTTGGGGAAGAAAGCGGTTTTTGGGAAATAATTGCGCTCCTTTTTCTTTTTAGAAAAAAGAAAAAGTAGTCGTCGCAGGAACCTTTTACAAAAGGTTCATCAAAAGAGAACGAGTGGTTGCAGCTGCAACCACTCCTTTGACCCAACTTTATCTAAAGTTGGGTACGACGCCCAGTCAAAAAGAAAAAGTTGGGTTATTGCGCTGCAATAACCATTCCTCGGAGCGGCGAGCCGAACTGGCCAAGGGGTGTGATTTTCGGGAGCCGACTTCCTGCTGTTTCTATTACGGTCGGTGCCGGCGCCGTCTTTGCATGGAGTGAATGCCGACTGCCCTGAATGCAGGCCTCCTGCGCGGAGAAACCATTCGGGGGACTTTTGCAGTTAGTGCTCGCAACTGTTGTGCGACTTTCTTTTTGAATGATTCGGGCGCTGTTGGAGGTCGCAGGATACCCCTCCACCTCCAAGGGTTTGCTCCTAGGCGTTGGATTAATTTTTTTTGCTGGACCTGGTATCGCCAATATTCTTTTTTCGATTCTTTCACGAAAACGATATTGCCATTTCCTTTTACAAAAAAGGTCGGGTGTGTCTTGCCTACGATGCTTGGATTCATCCAATCGCGTGGATAATTCCCCTCGTTGGCGGTGTCGAGGACACCATACCTATTGAAGTCATTCACAATCTCTTGATGCATTTTTTGGATGCGGTTTGCGAATGCGGCTCTTAATACAGTATAATATCCACCAACAGTTAGTGCAACTTTGGGGATTTGCGGTAAACTCGTTGATACTGCAAGTGACCCAAATAGTTCACTCATTATCCGATGGCTTCGATAGTCCATTAAAAATTTTATTTTTTGTCGAATGCGTTCATTCAAATCCTCGAATGGAATTTCCACACGCGTATCACGTGTTTTCAATTCCGGGTTGCGATTTTCATTCATCGAACGGCCTCTGCGCTACTGGCTCTCTTTTGGCATCGTCTTATCGCTGCCCTTCCATTTTGGTTTGTTGGGCTCGCGCGGGATGCGTGGGGCGGGGGCACTCGGAGCGGGCATTTCTTTCTTCAACCCTTGGGGTGCGTCCACTTTTCGAGGCATGGAAGCGG
The DNA here is from genome assembly GCA_016699555.1 of Candidatus Iainarchaeum sp. GTDB lineage: Archaea > Iainarchaeota > Iainarchaeia > Iainarchaeales > VGJJ01 > VGJJ01. Next base: position 797,387 of record CP064981.1, on the reverse strand, counting down.
GCGGACTCATGGGCCTTGCGGGCATGCTAGCCGTTTTTGGAGTGGTGGGTTTGTTGTCCAAGTTGAGCGTGATGCGTGGCATCTTGCCCATGCGATAGAAGAGTGCAACCCCCACTCCGGCGATCACGAGCAGGATGACGACGAGTCCCAAGAAGAGATAGCTTCCATCCCCGCTTGCTTGGGTTGCATTGGTCGCTCCGCTCGTTCCATTCCCATTCACGGTTGCGGCATTCACCCCGGTAGTGGTCTGCATATTGAGATCGATGCGGTTGCCGATGATGAATGTTTGCGCATCCGAGAAGAGCGCTTCATTCCCCACGGCGGCGATGGCTTCGTATTCTCCGTTCTTCTCGAAGAACCCCAGGCATGTGCCGGTCAGGTCCGTCGTGCACTCGGCTTCGATCTTGCACTGCGCCACAATGGACGGGATGTTCTCCACGCGCTGCGCGAATGAATTCACGCATGCATTGCCGTGGGTGACGAAGCGGACTTGGATGTCGGGGATGCCATTGTTCAAGTCATCCATGACACGCACCACGATTCCGGTGTCGTCGGCTTTCTCGTTGCAGTCGTTGTCTTTTTCATCCAGCAATTCTTTGGCGCCGGGGTAGATCTTGTCGTCGTTGTCGTTGCAGTCGTTGGCGCAGACGCTGACACCGTCATTGTCGGCATCGAATCCATCGTCGACATGCCCATCGCAGTCGTTGTCGACCAGGTCGCATATCTCGGTGGCGCCGGGGAATACTTTGTTGTCGTTCTCATTGCAATCGTACTTCACCGTGTCCCCTGCGCATGCGCCGTCGATGAATCCATCGCCATCCACGTCCACGCAGTCCTCGCAGCCCTTGGAGATGATCTTCCAACTATTGGCGGTCGCCGCGATCGCAGCGAAATGAGGTCCAACATTTGGTCCTACGGCCTTGGCGATCTTGGATTCGATTTCGGTCTGGATGAATCCATTGCTGGCGTTCATGAGGTTGTATGCTTTCGCTTGCAGGCGCTTCTCGGTGTCAGAACTGCTTTCGCGGCAGGACGATTGCAGGAAGACGTTGGACAATAGCAATCGCGCGAAGGGTTCATTCTTCTCGGGAAGCGAATAGCTGGCATAGCGTAGTGGGCTTCCGTTCTTGCGGAATCCGTTCCCGATGTCTTTCTCTTCCAATTCGAGCAAGAACTGCACGGCCGTGCGATAGCGTGGTTTTTCGTCATAGATGTTGGGTTCTGCAAGCTGCAAGAGATATAGGAGGACGGCATTGTCCTGGATCAATCCACGCGTGTCGGCGAGGGTCGCGTTGGAGGGATAGGGTTCATACTCCGCGCTCCCGTCGGAGGGCGTACACGTGATCACGCGCGTGCCGGGGCCTTCCCATCGCGAATAGTTGCGGAAACTCCCATCGCATTCCTGCAATGAGAGGATGCCGTCGATGATGTAGTCTTTTGCGCGTTGATAGCGTTCGTCCTTGGTTTGCTGATGGAGGCGATCGAAGAAGATGGCGGTGAAAGCCAGTTGTGTCTTCTCGTTCTCCTGGACCTTGATCGTTCCGCCGTCCGTGCAGAGCGCGGAGTCGGGGCTATCGGTCTTGACGGTGAATTCACGCGGGAGCATTCCGACGGGGAGGGAGTTGTTGTAGTCGTCCATCACTTGCTCGGGATGGATGCCGAAAGACTCGGTGGGGGGCGTGACCATTGCGCTCAGCAATAGATTTCCCATGTTCGTGGCAGTGGTGATGTAATTTTGCTTGTTGGGGGTGTTGGAGTTGGCCGCCAACAGGAAGAGCGTTCCGATTCCGCTGATGGAATCGAGGTTTGACGTCGTCAGCGCATTCGTCGTGCTCTCGGGGACGCCCCATGCATTGTATGCGACCGCGATGTCATGGCACACGTTGCTGGGCCCGTAGATTCCTTGGACTTGGGGAACGACATTCGTGATGACGCTATTGGGCAGCGTTCCCTTGTGGTGGGTTCCGAAATCCGTTCCTTCGGGTGTCCATACGAATGGGAGGATGCGATCGGCGATGGCGACAATCTCTTGTTGAGTGTTTTGGTTGAGATCCAAATCCGCGAGTTGGGGGTTTTGTAAATAGCTGAGTCCGAGCGCGAAATAGGCGACTCCGGAAAAATCAATGGCGTTATCATAGAAATCGACCGTGTCGACGGAGAAATAGGACTGGGGCAGGTTGTATTGGCTCGACCACGCGAGCGGGGTGTAAGAGACATCGATTCCATTGTGCACGATCCCTTCCAGCGTCTCATCGAGCGTGGATGGCGGTTCCTGCGCGAGCCCCCAAGCGCCTCCGACGAACAATAGGAATGCTAGGAAAATGATGAATGCTTTCATAATGAGTACCCCTCTCCCCCCAAGAACGATTCGGGCGCTTTTAATCCTATATTTTGGCGCGAATAGGGTGAATAAATCGCATCTATAAAGGGTATTCCACTCAGAAATGGTAATCCTTTGGAGGGTTAACATGAATCACTTTGGTAAAAGTATTTTCTTGTGGGGATTGATTTCCTTGGTGGGCTATGGGGTGTACCAATTCCTGCTCACGGATCCCAATTTTCCCAATCCGATGATTTTGTGGAGTGTCTTGACGGTGATCGGTGTCGCAGCCATGCTCAAATGGGTGCCTAATGCCATGAAATTGGACGTGGTAAAGGTATGGTTGCTCATCTCCGTGCTGGGGATGGTCTACCACTGGCTCGCCGTATGGAAAATCGTTCCCTTGTTTTTCAAGGCATGGGGATACTGGGCGTTGTTGATGGCCATTGGCTTTTTGGCAACGGGTTACACTTGGAAGCCTCGCTCCAAATTCTATTATGGAGTGGGCGTGCTCAATGCCATTGCATTCGTGCTGATCGCATTCTTCCCCAGCGTGGTGGGAATGTACGGTTCCGCGTTGTTGGCCATTGTCACGGGCGTTCCATTGTTGTATGACGGATGGAAGACGAAATAGGCCTGTTTCGGCAGGCTGCCTCGAGAACGGGTTATTGCGTTGCAATAACCCCTTGTTTTTTTCTTTTTATTTTTTTGTTTCCTTTTTCTTTGCAGTAATTGTATTTTCATCGAACGCTTCGAAAATAGTTCTTTGTTTCTTTTCAATTCCCGCAATCGTTGCCTTGGGTTGTGAGACGTCGAATTGGTAGGAACGGAATTCCAATCCATTGTTCTTCAGCAATTCCATCGCGGTCTTGCGTATTTCTGGCGCCACCAAGATGCCGCGCGTGGTCCTTCCCTTGGTCTTTTTGACTTCCGTCACGTAGCGCTGCAGCTGCATCACCGAGTCATAATCGGCTTGCCTGCGTTTCAATTCGATGACGACGAGGTGGCCATCCTTATCCTCGGCAAGGATATCGATCATCCCCTTGCGGAGATGCGATTCTTGTTTGAGGGGTTTGAGTCCTTTCTCCAGCACTTCGAGATCATCCATCAGCTGATTGGATAGTTCGCGTTCGCTTCCGACTAACTTGAAGTCGCTCTTCTTGTCTTCCATCGTGTGGAGGTTGAGCATCTCTACCTTTTCCAGCGTCACCGTGAGCGATTCCTTTGGCGTTCGTTTCGTGGCCGCGATCACGAGCTTTCCGTCCTCCATTTTTGTGGACCAAGAGTTGGCCATGAGGTAATTGGTGGGTCGTAGTAACTTGTTCTGGTGGATGGCGAAGCTCCCATCTCCCTTGATGAGCAGCAGGCGCGAGCCGAGCGGGAGATTGCTGGCAGCCCTTCCGTGATAGAGCACGCGACAGTCCCCGATCAACATGATGAGGTCTTTCCGCGCCAGCGCGCGATCCAGCGATTCCTTGGCGGCTTCGAGTTCCATCATAGGAGTGTGATTCAGCAGAATTATATGGCTAGCGTCCGAGCAAGAAACTATATCTCGAGCAGTTCCTTGGGGGCCTTGCTGAGGCGCTTATTGCCATTTGGAGTCGTAACGATATTGTCTTCGATGCGGATTCCTCCGCTTGTGCCATAGTATCCTGGTTCTACCGCCAGTACCATCCCGGGCATGACTTTCCATTCCTGATAGGGAGAGATGACGCCCGGGGAATCGTGCGTTTCCAGTCCCACTCCATGCCCGAGTCCATGCGGGATCTTGTGCCCTAATACTTTCTCCGCAGCCAAGTGGGCTTTCTTGGAAGGGTTTCCGGGGATGAGCTCCGCGATGCCCGCTTCTTGGGCGGCGAATGTCTTCCGGTAAAATGCATGTTTTTGCTCCGCGGCTTTTCCGAAGTGCATGGTTCGAGAAAGGTCGGAGCAATATCCTTGGTATTTCGCCCCGAAGTCGATGAGGATCGTCTCATTCTTCTTCAATTTCTTGTGGGAGACGAAGTGGTGGATGTCGCGCGCGTTGTCTCCAAAACACACCAGCGTTGGAAAGGCTTCTTCGCACCCGTTGCGGGCGAACTCATAATTGATGCGCGCGAGCAGTTGTTGCTCGGTGATGTTCTTGTGCACCCATTCCGGAAACTGATGCGATACCTCTTGCGAGATGCGTGCGGCCTCGCTTATTTTCTTGATTTCTTCCTTGGTCTTGACCCCGCGCGAATGATAAAGGGCATTGCTCACATCAATGAATTTTGTTTTGGGGAATTTTTCTTGGAGCGCGAGCAATTGTCCCGCCGTGAGGTAGGCGTGATTCAGTCCCACGCGTTTTTTGTGGAAAAATGAATGCAGGTTCTTCAAGATGTCCTTGCGCGAGCGCACGGTCTTCATCTTGCCTCGGTATTGCTTTCCCACGCTGCGTGCTTCCAGCGGGCCACACAGGAGAAGGTTCTTTTCCGCCGTCTGCAAGAAGCGATAGCCGAAGTTGAGCATGGTGATGCCGGTCAGTTTCGTGAGCAGGGGATCGACCAATTGCTCATTCGACACGATGTAGAGCGCATCGATCTTGTTCTGTTCGAAGAACTCTTGCTGGAAGAGGTTGTCGTTGAATGCGGATTTCATAGCTACTTCACCACTTGCACTTTCACCTGCGTCGTGTAGGGTTCTCCTTGGAGTTGCGTCGAAATCGTGATGCTATAGCTTCCGGGCGTAAAGGGGTCGCTGGCCGCATCCACTGGCAAGACCAGGAATTCGAGCGTGCGCGTTTCATTGCTCCCGAGGAATGGGATGGTTTGGCGTTTGGGCGTGATGGATAATTTCGGGGCGCTGGGCGCAGTCACTTGTACGATCATGTCCTGTGCCATTTGAGAGGTGGGATTGGATACTTGCACTTGCAGCACCGTCGAGTCGTTGGCGGAAAGCGATAAGGGATTCTGCACCAAGCGCGCAGTGACCACATTGGGGCTGCTGCCTCCCAAGAAAAGGAATGCGAGGAAGAGCAGGATGAGCACGCCGAGCGCGGGCAATAATAGCCCTTCAATCCCGGCTAAATCCATATCCAAGGGGTTGCGTTTGTAGACTTTCATGCTCTATTGAACGAAAAGGGGTTTTTTTAGGTTTGTATTTGGGCTACTCGCGATAAGCGAAGGAAAGCTGGTTGTATTCATCGGTGGAATAGACAGCATAGCCTTCTTTGTGCCATAGCACGAACTCCGCGATCCCCGTGTCTAATGCGAATTTGCTGCAGATGGTGCAGTAGGGTTTTCCCGCCGGAATGGGGCGGTGCTGCTCATCGACGCGCACGAAGTAGATACGTGAACCCTTGATCTTGTCCGCATGCTTGGCGAGCGCTTCCATGATGGCGCGTTGCTCCGCATGAATGCAGCATGTCTTGTCGGATTTGAAATCCTTTGGGAGCTGGTCCTTGATGCAGAAAGTGGGTTTTTCATTGAGCGGAAGCGAGTTGAACCCGGCGCCGATGATCTCATTCTCTTTAACGATCACACTGCCGCAGCCCGAGCGCAGGCAATGGGATTTTTTGGCTATCTCTGCGGAGAGCGCGATGAAGCGTTCGCATGTGTTTTTTTCTTCTCCTTCGGCGTAGCGCATGCGATCACAGTCGTTTCCATGTCAAGGCAAGGTGAATAGTTGGTCGTCGTTTTTCCCGTCGAACAATCCTGCACGCACGCCCGCGTCCAACCAGGCATGAGCGTATGAGAATGCGGCCAGCGCGATGAGCAATTCCCCTTGCGCGCGGAAGTGCTTGGCATCGTTGAAGTAATTCTGGGCCATGGAGACATAGTCCATCGCCACTGCATATTCTTTCGTCCCCTTGCGCGCGAGGATGGAGATCTTTTCCAGTCCTTTTTTTGTGAGCGTCTCGTAGCGTGCGACTTTTGCCTCGAGTGCGTGCTGGAGGTTTTGGTTGGCTTTCGGTTTTGCGGTTTTGTTTTTCTTCGCAGCAACTTTTTTTGGAGTCATTTCATCCCTCCCAGTTTTTGCAATGCCTCGTGTTCATACTCCTGCAAGTGGCCGCAGATGATGAGGCTTTGCGGAAAGACATTCCAGGCGTGTTTCTCGATCGCGTCGAGTTTCCCTGCTCGTACGAGTTGCTTGCTGTGCCCCATGCCCCCTAATCCTACACCAACCCAATCATGGATGTCCACTTCACGCGCCACGGCGGCGCGGCGAATGAACCCGATGGCTTCGTCCACGCTCATGAAGCGTTGCGCGTCCGGATGCAGATCGAACAGGCAGTGGGTGTGCAACCCCATCGCTTTGTTTTTCACGATCACATCGAATGGGGAAAGCGGCTCATCGCCTTCGCGTGGGAAGACGAACGTGGTCGTGCGACCAAAACGATACTCATCCAATCCGCATATCCCGCGATAATTGAAGATGGAAATGCCCGGAATGACTTCGTAATGGATCTTTTCTTGCTTGCAGTATTCCAGCAATGAGATGTGCGTCGTCGCCGTGAGCGGGTTGCCGAAAATCAATAATGAAATGGAGTGCGTTTTGGCTTCGCTCAAGAAGGACTCCGAATAATCCTCCACATCCTTGCGCTGGAGCAAGTGGATGGGTTTTTGGATGATGGTTTCGAGTTTTTTCAAATCCCCTTCTGCGAACTTGGAGGTATAATTCTCCACGTACACCTTGTCGCTGGCCTGGATGGCATGGAGCGCTTCCAATGTGAGCTGGCGCGGGTTGAGTCCTATTCCGATGAGGCGAAACATAGCTGATTATCCCCAAAAAGGGCTAATAAAGGTGCTTCATGCGCACGGTTAATTGCACGTTCCCACTGCCACTGTCAATAAATCCCTCATCCCCGTGGCAAAACCCAAAATGGCGAGGAAGAGGAGGATGAATCCCAGCAGGTTCTTATCGGCTTTTTCGTCGTGCATGAATTCCTTGTGGATGTAATGCAGCACCAACAGCATCAGCGGAATCTTCACGAAGAAGAAAGAAACCGGGCCAAACGCTCCGAAGAGTAAGCGTGGCAGGAAGTGCTGTTCGCCGCAGGAAAAGAATTGCAATGCGATGAATGTCGCGGATGCATCGAGGAGCTGTCCGAAGAATGCGGCTTTGGCGAGTGGGTTCTCCAAGAATCTCCACTGCTGGCGTTTGCCGATCCAGAATACGGCATAAGAGAGGATGCCCGCGAGCGCGACGATCGCGAGAAGTGCAATCCATTCCGTGAATTGCAATAGATTGTAGAGCACTAGCGGAGCAGCGACGAGCGCGCCGAAGAGGGTTGCGATGGTGTGGAATCGGTGATTGAATTTCTTCTGCGCGAACCACGCGATGAGCATCCCGATGGCGACGAATGCGAATGTGAGGAACCAAATCCCAGGAGTGAAGAGATAGAATCCGAACTCGAGCGGGTTCGCGCTGCGCATGAGTAGTTGTTGGTCCTCCAACACGCGCAGGCTGCTGCCGAAGACGATGTAGGGTAAAAGCATCTGCAAGAAGGCGAAGTCGAATTTGATCCCGTGCTTGTTGAGGAAGGGATAGATGACATAGAATGCGATTCCCAGGAGGATGATCCCATACACGATTGTGTTGACGGGATTGTATCCCTGCACGCTGGGATCGATCATCGGGCGGATGAAATTGTCATAGACGAATGCATTCAAGTCCAATGCCATACCTATCATGCCCAGGCAGAGCCTTATAAGGAAAATCCCGAATCTCTGTAGTATGACGCACGCCCCTTCCTTTCGCGAGCTATTAACTCAAATCCTTTCCCCGGCCGAGCTGAAAGAGGCTATTTTCGCGTACGATGTCCTGGGCAAATTGGCCCTCATCGAGATCCCGCGGAAGCTGCAGAAGAAGAAAAAGAAAATCGCCTCGGCATTATTGCACGCCGTCAAGAACGTCGAATCCGTCTATGAGAAAGTCGGCGGGCATGAGGGGAAATTTCGCTTGGAGAAGGTGCGTTTTCTCGCAGGAAAAAAAATCTCCTCTACCGCTTACAAAGAGTGGAATTGCGAATTCGAGTTGATGCCCGGGAAAGTGTTCTTCTCTCCGCGTTTGAGTACTGAACGCCAGCGCATCGCTTCGTATGTGAAAAAAGGAGAGACTGTCGCCGTTTTCTTTGCGGGTGTGGGTCCTTACGCCATCACGCTCGCCAAGCACGCCAAGCCCGCGCGCGTATTCGCCATCGAATGGAACCCGGATGCGATTCCCTGGCTGGAGATGAATGTGCGCAAGAACAAGGTCCAAGACATCGTGATCCCGATGCATGCGGACGTGAAGAAAGTTGGGCACATTCTTGGACAGTGCGATCACGTCATCATGCCCGCCCCTGAGAGTGCGACGAAATACCTTGCGGCCGCGGTAAATTGCCTTTCTCCCGCGGGGGGCACGATCCACTGCTATGCTTTCGTTTCCAACAAGAAACCCCTGCACGAGATGTGGAAAAAGCTCGAGAAAGGATTGCAGGAAGTGAAAGGGAGCGCTCGCGTCGAAGACATCCGGAAAGTCCTCCAATTCTCCCCGCGCAAAGTCCAGATGTGCGCGGTCTTGCGCGTAAAGGGCGGGAAGCGCACGCAAACCAAATAAGGTCTTTTTTAACTCAAATCATTTCGTCAGAGCATGATCATCGTCCTGCTGGGTCCTCCTGCTTCCGGAAAAGGAACGTTTGCCCAGACGCTGGTGGACCACCATGGTTGGATCGTCTTTTCGGCCGGACAAGCCCTGCGTGATATGGCTGCGGGAAAAAGCCCGCGTGCGAAGAAATTGGCCGCATTCCTGAAGCGAGGGAAACTCGTCCCGAATGCGATGGTTGCGCATCTGGAAGATGATTTCTTCCGAGCCCATCACAACAAAAAAGTACTCCTCGATGGAACGCCCCGAAATGTTTCTCAGGCGCGTGCGATGGAAAAAGTATTGAAGAAATTCAAGTCCTCTTTCACGGCATTCCTTTTCTTCGATGCGACGGAAAAAGTGAGTTGGGAGCGCATTCGTGCACGCGTGCAATGCGAGAAGTGCCATCGCATCTATGGGTTGCAGATCAAGCCCAAAAAGAAAGGGATTTGCAACGCGTGCGGTGGAAAACTCATCCGGCGGAAAGACGATACCAAAGGGGTATTACACGATCGTTTTCGCGTTTACCAGAGGGAAACCCTTCCCCTGGTAGAGTGGGCCGCGCAACGTTATCCTGTCTTCTACATCAACGCCAATCGCTCGCCGCAGTCAGCCTTAAAACAAGCAAAGACCGCATTAAGCATATTGGAATGAGCGTATTTTTTGGGAGTTGGTCGGCATGGTTTCGAAAGGGCTTTTCATCGTGTGCGAGGGAATGGAAGGGACCGGGAAATCGACCCAATCCATCAAGCTCGCCCAATGGCTTTTCGATTATTCGAAGAGCATCGATTCGGTCGTACTCACGCGCGAATACACCAACTCCCGCTTCGCACAAGAAATCCGTCGCCGCCTGAAAGAGATGCACAATCCCGATGAGAATAGGGAGCGCCTGATGGAATTGTATGTGTTGGATCGCGAATACCACGTGGACAACATGATCGTGCCCAATCTCGCCAAGAATGCCATTGTGGTATCGGATCGCTACAAGCATTCTACCATCTGCTACCAAGGAGCGCAAGGGGTTGCGACTACGCGTCTCGTCGAAGAGAATAATGGGTTCCCGATTCCCGATATCACCATTGTCTTCAACGCCAGCGTGGACACGGTCATGAGTCGCTTGCAATCGCGCAAGGCCGATGAGCAGATTTTTGAGCATCGTGAATTCCTCGAGAAGGTCAAGGAAAATTATGCGCGTCTTCCGCAGTTATTGCCCAAAGAAAAGATCGTTTTCATCAATGCCAATCAGACGCCGGAGCAGGTGCATGAGGACGTCATCAAGGCCGTCAAGCCGCTCGTGGATGCGATTATCCGCTGAGCGTACGCTGGCATCAGCGCAATGAGCTCCACAGCATTTCATCGCGTGGGCGGACTTCGATCCCTTTGTCGGTGATGTCATAGGCATGGATGGCCTTGTTATGGTTGGTCCCGCGCATTTTGCGGATGAAGATGCTGCGGTTCGGCGGGACGAAATAGAGTGCGATCACCCCATCGACGACGAACTCTTCCACTCCGAACGCGGAAAACTTATTCTTGTCTTCGTTGGCGATTTCGCTGGTGAGGATAGTGGTACATCCGATGTCCTTGAGCTTGTTCACGAACTCGAATAGGATGTGGCGCAGCGTCCCGGGGTCGGAGATCCAGACGCCGAAGGATGTGGTGGAGTCGATGGCCAGGCGTTTGGCGCCGATGCTGTCCACCATGCGTGCGATGATCTCCAGTTCGCGTTGGATTTGTTCTTCCATGGCTTCGGCGTTCTTCACGTTCCCCAGATTCAAGCGATAGATCTTCATGAGGTTCTTTTCCTGCATGGATTTGATGTCCCAATTGAAGCGTTGCATGTTCCACGTGATGTCTTTGAGGTTGCTTTCTAAAGTAACATACAATCCCGGCTCGCCATACGTGCGCGCGCCCTCGTAGATGAATTGCATCGCCCCGATCGTCTTTCCTGCACCGGGTCCGCCGCTCAATAGGATGGAACTCCCTTCCGGGAAACCGCCTTCGATGAGTTCGTCCAAACCGATGATGCCAGATGGGATGCGTTGCATGGATTTTGCCTCTCTCCGGAAGCACTTTTTTGGGCTTCTTATACCTTGCGCAAGCAACCCTTAAAATGGCCGAGATGGCTACTTGCATTTATGCCCAAGAAATCGAAATCACTTTCGCGCGAGGAAGTCGTGGATGAACTGGATGCCGATTTCGATGGAGCGCAGCTGGTCGAGACCTCCGTGGTGCTGCAGAAGCCCGAGGATTTTGTTTCGCTGATCGACCAACCCGATTGGAAAACCATCCTCATCTCACTCGTGAAGAGCGAGCGCATGGATCCGTGGAATATTGATGTGAAGGTGTTGGCCCAAAAATACTTGGAGAAAATCCAAAGCATGCAGCATTCGGATTTGCGTTTGCCCGCGAATGCCATTCTCGCTTCCGCCATCTTGTTGAAATTCAAAGCCCGTGCGCTGCGTTTGAGTTCGATCGAGGAGGAAGCGGATGTGGATTTCAAGTCGCTCTTGACCGAAGAACAACTTCTCGGCGGGATGATGCCTGAATTGGTGAATCCTCGCTTGGTGCGCGAAGGAAAGGTGACCCTGGATCAGCTCGTGGAGAGCATCGAGTCCATCCTCGAGAAGACGAAGACGAAAGTCCAGCGCGAATTGTCTGGAAGAAATCGCCCACAGTTCCAAATTCCATTTCAGGGAATGAACGTGAATGCGGTCATGGATGAAGTCATGGTCTCCGCGAAGAAGCATGCTGATTCCACGGGATTGGCGTTGTTTTCGCACATGGCCGAGGGGAAAAAAACAGGCCACGTCATCGAGCTCTTTTTGGGTTTGCTTTTTTTGGTGAATGGGGGGAAGCTCGCGGCGTGGCAGGATTCTTTATTCGGAGAGATTTTTGTTAGCACGATTGTCGCGAAAGAACCCGCGCCACAAACACCTGCTTAATCGGTGTTGGGTGCAATTATATACTCCTGCTTTTTGGTGGTGGTATGGCACGAAAACCCGCGCGTAATTGGCACTCCCCCCATGCGAAGGGACACGACCCCCATGATGAGCAAGGTGGAGAGTGGCTGCGCGATCTCATTTTGGGCGGGCAAGACGGGCTCGTGAACGTATTAGGCCTCGTGCTCGGGGTCGCTACCGCAACACAAGACGCGCGCCTCATCATCATCTCAGGCCTTGCCGCAATGTTTGCGGAAGGGATTTCCATGGGCGCGGTTGCATACACTTCCAGCAAAGCCGCATTGGAATTCTACGACCGCGAGAAGCGAAGAGAAATGGATGAGATCGAGCGCTTGCCCGAGGAAGAACGCGAGGAAGTGCGGCGCATCTATTATGCGAAGGGCTTCCGCGGCAAGGAATTGGAGATGGTCGTGCAAAAACTCACTTCTAACCGCGAACGTTGGTTGGGTGTGATGATGGAAGAGGAGCTGAAGCTCTTCAAGGACGGCGAATCCCCCTTGCGTTCGGGAATCGTGGTGGGTATCGCTGCATTGGTGGGAGCCGTTTTTCCGCTCATCCCTTTCTTCTTGTTTCCTGTGCAGGTGGCTGTCGAGTTCACGGTTCCCTTCTCGCTCGTGGTCTTGTTCGTCGCCGGCGCCATCAAGGGGCGCTTCACCAAGGTGGTGTGGTGGCGCTCGGGTATCGAGCTGGCCCTCATCGGGATCGGCGCAGCGCTTGCGGGCTACTTGATCGGCTCCTGGTTGGGTGCGGCTCCCGGGATCTAGGATAGCGGCCATTTATATTGTTGGATTTTTTGCGTGTGCATATGGTTGCATTGCTCCAAATCATCTCATTCGCCGCGCTCGATGCATGGGGTATTGTGGGTCTGATCGCGCTTCTGGCGTTGTTGGCGTTCGCCGCTACATTGCTCGCGATCTACAATCAAGAGAGAAAAATCCCTTCTTTCGAGCGGGTGTGGCGTACGATGGTCGTGCGCATTTCGCATTTCCCTTCTTCGCTTTCGCATCGCGTCCGTTCGGCACCGCATCGGGCCAAGCATTCTTTGACTACCGCGAAAGCGCGTTTCTTCCATTCGCTCGCGAAGCGCTTGACGTTCTTGCTCCCGCCTGCGGGGAAGAAACAGCGTTCCTCGGGATGGATGAAATGGATCGCGTCCCACCATATCCCGCTCGACGAATCCATGCTCTTTCCCGTCAAGGCGAATGCGAAGGCCATCTCGCTGGCGGATGCCCTGTTGCTGCAGCCCCCGCTCAAGCGCGTGCACGTGGATGCATCCCACGTGGAGTTGCGTTTTTCTTCGCGCGGATGGCATGCCTTCGAAGTGCATGCGCATCATTTCAGGATTTGGGCCGTCTCGCGGAAAAAGATGATTCCCAAGCAGTTCACTGCAGAATTGCACCGCTATGCGCGTGGAATCTATTTTGTCGTGAAATGATGGGCTAGAAAAAGGACAGGGTGCGTCAGATCCTCTGTAACGCATCGCTGATGAGCTTCTTCAACTCGGCTTTCTGCATCAATCCCACGAAGCGTTCGGCTTCCTTCCCTTTGTGGAACAGTACTAAGCAAGGGATGCTCATGATATCATAGCTCTGCGCGATCGCGGGATTTTCATCCACGTTGATCTTGGCGAAATGGAGTTTTCCTTTGAATTCTTTTTCGAGTTCCTCGAAAATGGGGGAGAGCAACTTACAGGGGCCGCACCATGCTGCCCAGAAATCGACGATGACGGGTGTCTTGCTCTCGAGCACGTTGCTTTGGAAGTTGTTGGAGTTGAGTTCTTGCACCATGGTTTCACCTATTGATCGCTGCATGAGCGTGATATGAACTCCCTACGGAAAAGGACTTTTAATTACCCATGGTCCAAGCAATAGTATTTCCCCAGGAGGAAGATGCCATGCCTCGGATCGTCGCGCACGTGGACATGAATGCCTTCTTCGCTGCGATCGAGCAGAATGCGCATCCCGAGTGGAAGAACGAACCCATTGTGGTCTGCGTCTTCTCCGGAAGGACATTGGACTCGGGGGTGGTGAGCTCAGCCTCGTATGATGCGCGTAAGTTAGGGGTTCGTGCCGGAATGCCCATCGTGCAAGCCAAACAGCTTTGTGCGAAGGGCCATTTTGTGCCGGTGAATCATACATTGTATGGGCAGATATCGGATCAGATTTTCACACGGCTATTCGCGTATGGCGATGCCGTGGAAATGGCGAGCATCGATGAGGCATATGCCGATTTAACACAAAAAACGCAAGGCGACTATGCGCATGCCGAAAGGCTGATGCGCGAGTTCCAGCAAAAGATCCAGAAGGAATTCAACCTGGGCTGTTCGGTGGGCATTGCGCCCAATAAGTTGTTGGCCAAGATCGCTTCCGATTTCCAGAAGCCCAATGGGTTCACGATCGTCAAACCCGAAAGCGTGCAATCGTTCTTGGATCCATTGCCGGTGAAATCGCTGTTGGGGATTGGCCCGAAGACCGAGCAACAACTCGTGGAGAAGAACATCCACACCATTGCGCAATTGCGCGCGTGCGGCGCGGGGGAATTGGTTGCGCTTTTCGGTGCGGCGCGCGGGCAATATTTTTTCCATGCGTCGCGTGGGATCGATGAGTCGCCGCTGGAGACGAATTATGAGAAGCAGCAGCGCTCCAGCATCTGGACGTTGCAGCGCGACACGCAGGATTGGAATGAATTGCGCGCGTTGGTGCGCGAGAAAGCATTGGAGTTGTGGGATGAGACCGCTGCGCAAGGGAAGTTCTTCACCCAGATCTCCGTGGTGGGAGTGGACATCGCCCTCAAGCAGATGACACGCTCCACGACGCTCAATGTCGCGTGCGTTTCTTCCGAGCAATTGTTCTCGGAGGTCGAACAGCTGTTCCAATCCCTCCTATCCAATGCCCCGCTTCCCTTACGTCGTGTGGGGTTGAGGGTGGGTGGCTTCGCTTCTCCTCCCAAACAGAAGCGTTTGAACGAGTTTTTCGGCTGAGGGGGTTTGTTTTGCCTGTGCGTGAAGCAAGGTATTTATAGGCGGAAATAATCCCTCATGCATAGGTGTGTCACATGTCCGGACGCTTTGCTGCAAAAAATCATTCGAAACAAGATGCGACTTCCACGCAGACGCCTGCAATGCCTTCTGTTTCAATCCCCACGCACTTGCTGGTGGTGGCGATCGCGGGATTGGTCGTTTTGGGCCTCATCGTCGGGGTCAGCGCGCAAGCCGGATCGACTCCCGGAAGTGGCACTGTCAGTCATCGCGTGGGCGATATCGATTTCACCCAAGCCTTTAGCGGTTATCCCTCCGGTCGGCCCGCGCCAATCACGCCAACCGTTGCAGGCGTTCCGGTTCCGGAACCTTTAGCCACGATGCAGAAGTTCGTGCAAGCCGCTGCATGGGGAACGGGTTCGGGTGTCGTTGCGGAAAGTGCAGTTACCGCGAACACGGCGAACGTGGCGTTGAATGCGAATCATCTCGAAACCTGGACGTTGGCGCAGGTGTTGGCGGCTGCAGGCGGGAATGATACCATTTACATGCGCTGTCCTGTGGCCGGGGGGCCGATTGCGACCGCTGCGCCCGGGCAACCTTTTTCCTTGCAGGATCTGATGAATAATTACTCCGCTGCTAATTGCCCTAATGGCGCGTCCGATATTGCTTGCCCCACCATTGGCGGGACCGCTTATACCTCTAAGGGCGTCTATTTCGAACCGGGCGGATTGGGGATGTCCTATGTCCTGTCTCCCGTCTACGCGGGCAATGGCTCGATTATCAATTACAATATCACATTCTTTTCTGCATACGTCGGGAGCATCGTGAATGTCTGCACCAAGAATGCCTAAAGGTGTGACCATGACACGACTCCATCCATTGATTTCGTTCGTCATCGTCGCATTGCTCGTGGTCGCTGGCGTCTTTGCAATACAGTTCTTGCAGCCCACGGAAGTCATCAATGTGCAATCCCAAATCCCCGGGTTGGTCAAAGTGAATTATTTAGCTCCAAAAGTCGTCCTGGCCCAGGGCGCTCCGGCCAACAATAAGTTGATCCGCTTGAGCTGTCCTTGGGCGGTAGGTCCTCTCGTGCTGCCGAGTTCGGGCGGGTTGAGCACCAACAACGCTATCGGGGTTTGTTCTCCTCCTTCGTGCCCGGCATCCCATCCTAATTTGGCTGCGAGCATGTGCTATCCCACTGGAATTGATATTCCGCACACGGTCGTGCCGGTTCAGTCCTTTACCATTGTCTATCCCCCCAGCCCTCCATTGCTTCCGCCGCCGTTTCATCTGATTAACGCCCCGAACGGGCAACAGTCCCCGTACGTTGGTGGGGGTGGGGTAGTGTATACGGGGATGGGAGCCACCTGTAAAAAGAACACTGCCAGCCCTCCAGCAGGGGTCGTGGGCCCAACCGTCACATGGTGTGGAGGGAGCTGTCCCAATCCTGGCGAGTCATGCCAGAACACGGGAGCGCCTGATAGTCCAACTTGTGAGTGTAAAGTAAGCGCAGTAGGCGTCATGGATGGAGGCGTCGTGGGTGGTCCCGATGTCGGCTACTCTGGTGGCGTTACCGAGCCTTCTGGCACTGGGACTGATCCTTTAACGGAAACAGGCGGAGAAGGCGACCCGAGCACGGCTGGGGATATAGACGGCAAGCAGAAGCTCGCATCCGTCGATCCGCAGCTCGCGAATGCGCTTGCTTTCGCGTCCACCGATGCAGGTCCCACTCCCCCGCTTTATACTCCTCCCACTTGGTGGTTCGGAACGGTCGGTGTGTGCGTGAACGTGTGCAGATAATGCATTAAACTGCGGCACACATCTACTCGTATGCGCGCCGCACTGTCGATCTTATCCCTTGTCCTTTTCCTTGCCGGCTGTCTGACTGCTTCGATGGCATCCGATTATTGTAGCGCTCACCCTTGCATAGATAAATCCGTTTCTGGGCACTCGATGGAACCCGCATTGCGTGAGGGGGATTTGATCCGGATCGGGATCGATTACTACGCGTTCTTTCCCCTGCAACGCAATGACATCGTCATCATCGATTTCAATGTCGACAATAGCTTGCGCGTGAAGCGCTTAGTTGGTTTGCCTGGAGATAATGTGCAAATCACTCCGGCAGGGGATATCGCAGTAAATGGAGTGGTAGCGTTAACGCACCCGGTCGGCCAACCATTCACGTCGGATTCCTTTCCTTTGTTCAAATATCCTTCTCCCGCTACCTCGCGCGTAGTCCCGCTGCACAAAGTGTTTGTGATTTCGGATAACGCCGAGGCTGGCTTTGATAGCCTGGATTATGGGTTTGTGGATGAGGGATTTGTGATAGGCAAGGTAGTGGGCACCAACCCGCCTGCAGTCTCCAATTAAATAGTCCAATTTCCGGCTCGCATGCATATGAGCATGGAATGGATCTCGCATATTTTTTTGCATCCCAACGAGTCCGTGCTATTCTTCTTCCCCATGCAAATGGATGGGTTCCGCTTGGAAGCGCAATGGGTAGAGGAAGAAAAGCCCTTGTTTGGGATGCTGCCGCAACGCATTCCGGTGAAGGAAAATGTCCCTGTCGCGTCGCGCATGAGTGGCGTCATTGCCGTGACGACGCAGCGCATGCTCTTTCTCACCAAGCAAGCGGAACAGTTGCGGTATCCCGAGGTCGTGCTGGAGATCTACTTGCATGATCTCGTGGAAGTCGAGAGCAAGGGAGTGATTTCAAAGGAATTGCATTTGGCTTATGAGCACAACGAAGTGGTGCACCACCAAATATTCTATGGTCCGAATGCCGCGAAGATCGAGCAACGATTGTTATCCCTCATGCAGACCCAAAAATGGTTGCGTGAGCATCCCAAGCGTATTCCTGGGAAGTTTATTCGCTGTCGCTCGTGTGAAAAATTAGTGGATTGGCGGGATAAGTATTGTCCTCATTGTGGGCACCACCTTACCATTGCCGCGCGCACAGTTTCCCGTGGGCGGTAACGAGTTTATTTTAGCGTAATAAGCAGAGCGAGCTCTGCAAGCTGCTCTTTCCTGCATCCAATACGCCCATTTGCGTGAATCCCTGCAATTGCTTGTGGGGGACGTGCGCATGCAACATGGCGCGCAACCCAAACCCGGTGCGGCACATCACACGCGTTCCGGGTTTGAGGTGTTCGGCGAGGGAATTGATGAGTGGCACTTTATCGTTCATGTCGCGCGACACGAAAATGACATTGGCTTTGGCGGCTTGCGCATAGAGGTTGCGGATATCCTGGATCTTGATTTGGTTGCCCATCTCCATGCTTTCCACCACACGCGTCGCATGCTCGCGGACGTGCTGCTGGGTCTCGAGTCCGATGACTTTGGCATTGAACTGCCCGGCATAGACCATGGCATGCAGGGGGAAATAACCCGTTCCGATGACCAGCACGCGATCGTGTTCGCTGAGGTTGGAGAAATGCGCTTCTTTCGATGCCAATAATCCCTCGCGGCGCAGGTGGGAGTGGGTGAAATCGAGTTCGGACTCGTTATTGGCCACGAGCTCTTGGGCATAGGAGCGTTCCAGGTCTTCTTGGTAATAGCGATAGGCCGCCTGCGTTTGGGGGACGAGTTGGGCGATTGAATCCAATTTCAGGAGCGTATTCTCTTGAATGGGGGTGAATTGCTGGGTGAGGAGGAATTGTTCGAGCGTCTCCGCGGAGAGCTGTACTTTCTTATCGATGCTGGGGTGCTCGCTCTCTTTGACGTTCTGCTGGAAATCGATACATAATTGGTGGAGGTTTTCGGTGAATGTTTTCATTACGGGGATGGACATCATGGCATATCACGTCTGGGAAGTTTGATGACTGAGTTGGCTCTGATAACTGAATCGAATCTGTAGGTAAATGCGTAGGTAATTGCCCGTAATCGGCGAAAAAACAACGCCAACATCGCGGGTGAATCCATACAGTTCCATGAGTTGCACTTTTAAATCTACTTTTTGGCTCGTTATACATATCGGCGCATGAGAAATTTTTTGCACAACAAGGAAAAACTGGATTATTTTTTCTCTTTCCGAGAAAAAAAGAGTATTTTTTCATCCTGCCTGTATGCGGCTAACGCAATACTTCTCTTTGGAATGCTTTCCAGGGCAGCGCATTGAGCACGTCCTCTTTTTTCGCCCATCCCCTGCGCGCTTGTGCGATGCCGAACTCCATGAAGTCCAGATTTTGGGTGGAGTGGGAGTCGGTATTGATGACGAGCTTGACTTTCTTTTGCAGCGCCAGCCGGATGTGATCGGCGTCGAAGTCCATGCGCGAGGGAAACGCATTCACTTCGACGGCGATGCGGTTGGATGCGGCGGTTTCGAGTATTTTTTC
Source organism: Candidatus Iainarchaeum sp. (assembly GCA_016699555.1). Lineage (GTDB taxonomy): Archaea > Iainarchaeota > Iainarchaeia > Iainarchaeales > VGJJ01 > VGJJ01. The sequence continues at coordinate 778,211 of CP064981.1, read as the reverse complement.
GATGTCATACTCATAGGGATTGCGCTGGTTCAGGAGCCTACCGGTAGGGTGTCCGAGAAAGGTGAGGTATTCATTTTCCATCGCCGTGAGCAGGCGCTTGGTCATCTCTTTGGGTGGGGTCTTGAACCCGGAGTGGATGCTTCCGACGACGATGTCCATCTCCTTGAGGGTTTCAGCGCCATAGTCCAATTTCCCGTTGCTCAAGATGGCTACTTCCGCCCCTTTCAGCAATTGGATCTGTGGGAATTTCTTTTGCAGCGCGTCAATTTCCTTGAAGTGTTCTTTGACGCGTTTTTCATTCAGTCCATTGGCGATGACGTCGCTCTTGGAGTGGTCGGTAATCGCATAGTAGTCGTATCCGAGTTCTACGGCGCGCACGACCATTTCTTCCGTGGTGTTGGCGCCATCGCTCCAATTCGTGTGGGTGTGCAAATCCCCATGGATGGCGTCATAGCCGATGAGCTCGGGTATTTTTTTCTGTTGCGCGAGCTCGATCTCGCCAGTATTCTCGCGCATCTCGGGAGGGATGTATTGCATGCCCAAGCGCGCATAGACGTCTTCTTCGTTCTTGCACGCGAGGTTTTTGCCGCTTTTGTTGTCGAAGAGCCCATACTCGTCCAATTTCATCCCTTTCTTGATGGCCAGCATGCGCAATGCGACGTTGTGTTCTTTGCTTCCCGTGAAGTGCACCAGTCCCGCGCCATAGACTTCCGGCGAAAGCACGCGTAGGTCGCAATTCAGTCCCATCTTGAGGATGACGGCTGTTTTGGTGTCTCCTTTGGAGACCACTTTCTCAACATCGGGCAGCTTCACGAATGCATCCATGACTTTCTTTCCATCTTTTGCGAGCGCGAGGATGTCGATGTCCTTGACCGTCTCTCTGCGTCGGCGCAGGCTCCCCGCGAGTTCGACGCGTTGCACTCCCGGGATGGAATTGATTTTTTTTGCGAGCTCGCGCGCGTAGGGGAGGATGATTCCCATGAGCTTGCGTTCTTGTCCTTTCTTGACCAGCTCCAATCCCATGAGGATATCTTGCTCGCTCTTTTCTCCGAATCCGCTCAGTGCGCGTATTTTTCCTTCTTTGGCGAATGCCTCGAGTTTTTCGAGCGAGTCGATTTTGAGTTCCTTGTAGAGGCGAGCGGCTTTTTTGGGGCCCATTCCGGGGACATTCAGCATGAGGCGTACGCCGGCAGGAATCTCTTTCTTCAGCTCTTCATATTCATCGATCTTTCCTTCTTCGACGTACTGCACGATCTTTTTTCCAATCCCTTCTCCGATTCCGGGAAGTTCCATCACGCCTTTGATTCCTTTTGCTTTGACGATTTTGTCCATGGGCTCGGAATAATTCTCCAGCGTCCGTGCGGCTTTGCGGAATGCAATGGGTTTCCATTCGACTCCTTGCAAGTCGAGCAGATCGGCGATGGCATAGAAGATGGCTGCAATTTCTTTATTGATGGCCATGCGCAAAAAGGGGTTGGAGGGCTTAATTAGGTTTTGGGGCGGGCTCATGCTTGGGCATATTTTTATGGATCATGAATTGCAAGGGCATGGAGTGCATGGATATTTCCGTGGCATTCAGTTGGTGCAGCCATTCCCTGCCTTCGACTTCGCTGGAGTAAAGGGCTTCGATGCTATTCCCGAATTCTTCGATTTCTTCCACATACATCAGCCCATTGCCTAGTCGGTATTGCGTTCCTTTTCGGGCGATGATGCATGCGATCCAGTGCCCTGCGATCTTGGCTTTTGCGCGTTCGAGGTCGCTGGCAAAGCTGCGATACACTTCCAGTCGCTGCCCATCCTGTGTTATTTTCTTGGTGATCTGAAAGCGCTGGGAATTGTCATATCCCGGGGGAGAGCGGATGCGCACGTATCCTTTTTCGAGTGAAGTGGTTCCGGGCAAAAAATAGATGCGATCCTCGAATGCGTAGGTGTTGAGTTTGATTCCCCCCAACTCGGCGATGAGGCGATGAGTCTCAGCGATGTCTTGGATGCGGCCGCGTACTTCCATAGGATTTTTTCCGGTACGCGGAATCTTTAAGGGCGTGGGTCAAAAGCAATACTTGATGGATCCGACGCCGATGCATGTCTTTGCGGCGAGATGGTTCAAGTCGAGGGAGCATCCCCCCGCAGTCGTGCATGTCTCATTAGTCGGTGTACCACGCTCGGGGCATTTGCTGGATTGGATGCATGCCACATCCGTAACGGCATTCAAGAGGTCGTGCAATTCCTGGGGGGTGTTATTCCCATACGCGATCAGGATGCGATCCAAGTCCTTGGCGATATAATTTTCATTCTGGGGATTGAGTTGGCCGTTCACATAGAGCTTCCAACTCTTTCCCGTTGCAGTATCGTTGCACAATGGGGTTTGGTTCCCAATAGTAAAGCAATCGTCTTGCCATTTCATGTCCAAGCTATTGAAGAAGCGCTTCAATGGGATGTTTTGCGCGTGGTAGTGGATGACAAAAGGGTTGAAATCATGCAAGTGCGTCAACCCATCCAATTGCGTATTCGCATCGCTCATGAATGCGGCGCGATTGAAGTCCATGCGCTGTCCGTCGATGAATAGTGCAAAATCCGCATGCGCGTGGAATTCTTGATTCTCGGTGGTGATGCATCCGCTCAGGAAGAGGAGGATGGAAAGCAATCCCATGACATAAATCAGGCTACGCATGCTTGACTACTCCTATTCGGGGGCATAATTTGTTTTTGAATAGGACGCATGGCGTGCACTTGGGCAGGCGCGCGTCGCATACTTTTCGGCCATGCCAGATGAGTACGTCCGTGAACGTTCCCCATTTGGGTTTGTCCACGATCTGCACGAGTTCTTGTTCTACTTTTTGGGGATTGTTTCCCTTTGCCAATCCCAGTCGTCGTGAAACCCGGAACACGTGCGTGTCGACGGCGATTCCTTCGAGTTTTCCATAGCCTGCCCATAATACGATGTTGGCGGTCTTCCTTCCAACGCCCGGGAGTGTAATAAGTTCTTCCATGGTTTGGGGTACTTTTCCCCCGAACACCTCAATGAGTCGCTGGCAGCACCCGCGGATGTTCTTGGCTTTGTTCTTGTAGAAGCCCGTTGAACGGATGTCCTGCTGCAGTTCCTTTCCGGGAACGCGTAAGAAGTCTTCGGGTTGCTTGTATTTCTTGAATAATTCTTTCGTCACCATGTTCACGCGTATGTCCGTGCATTGGGCGCTCAGGATCGTGGCAATGGTCAATTGGAAGGGATTTTGGAAGTCCAGCCCTACTTTGGGGTTGGCATAGAGCTTTTCGAGTTGGTGCTCTATTTTCTTCCAGCGCGCCTTGAGTTGGGCAGGGGTTTCCGTCATACGCTAAGGGAATCAAAACCTCATTTTAAATTCCTCGGAATGGGGAAATGCTGTATGGTCGCTGCTAAAGATGGTTTCCAATCCATGCACCTGAATCCCGAGCAAGCCCTTGCCCTGCTGCAGTCCGATCCGCATGCGATGATGGTGGATGTCCGCGAGCCCTGGGAATGGGAGCAAGAGCATATCGCGCATTCCATTTCCCTTCCCCTTTCAACTGCTAAACCTTCCGATTTCGATCGCTTTGGGAAAGAGCACCCACTACTTGTTCTCTGCGCGCACGGGAATCGCAGTGTGGGTGTGACTCAATTCCTGCGCGAACGTGGATTTGCGCATGCGCAGAATATGAGTGGAGGCATTTCCGTCATCTCTCCCGCGCTGCGTGGGCAACTCGGAAAACTATTGGAGGGACGAAAGACCCATGCGTAAGGTATTGGTTCTCGGTCTATTGGCGTTGCTCGTGTTGAGCGGTTGTGTAATTCCACGCCCATCCACGAACGCGGATGTGCTTCAAGGCGTACAAGTGGAATTTGGCGGAGCGGATGGATTCAAGCTCATCGGGACGCGCTGGGATAATCCCGATTCGACGCGCCCACCGCTCATTCTAGTGCACGAGCTCGGGAGCGATCGCCATTCCTTGGATGATTTTGCCGCGTTTGCTTTTGCGAATGGGTTTAGCGTCTTATCGTTCGACATGCGCGGTCATGGCGAATCGCGCCCCGGGAATGCGACCTATCTCGATTTCACTCCTGCCGATTGGCAATTGGTCGCGGGAGACATCCAAGCGGCGCGGGATTATTTGAATGTGGAGAAAGTGCTCGTGGTAGGGGCCAGCATCGGTGCAAATGCCGCGCTCAATTATGGGGCGGATGAAAGCAGTTGCGCAGGAGTGGTGCTACTCTCTCCGGGGTTGGACTATCGCGGTCTTACTACATTAGCAGCGGCCCAATCCACGCGTTGTCCCATGCTGATTGTGGCGAGCCAAGAGGATCATTATGCTGCACAGAGCAGCCAGACGCTGTTCACTAGCGCTACCATCGCGGACAAGCAATTGCTGACGATCGAAGATGCCGGTCATGGCGCGCGGATGTTCGATGCACGGCAAACGCTCAAGCAAGAAGTTTTGGACTGGCTCAATGCCCATGCGTGATCAAGCCACTCGCTCGAGCGTGATGCGCGGGGGAACACTGTTAGCGCTCCTCGTTCTTGGATTCACATAATTGAATCGCCCATGTAACCGGAACTTGAACCCGGCGGCTTTCCAGTTGAAAAGCGAGAGGGGGCCGATTAATCCATCATTGACGTGCGTCACTAATACCCCTCCCACGCGCAATCGTTCCCCGAGGCGGTGGATATAATCGATCGCAAGGGATGGATTGGCCGTTACTGGATCGGAGGCGCGTGTCCCATGCATTTGAGGAAAAAATTGGAATAATCCAAATCGCGAATAGATGAGGTCGACGCTTCCTTTCTTGAAATAGCGCAACATCTTGAAGGGGTCGTTCCAGATGAATTTCACGCGGCTGTTGTGTTCCCATTCGGGGTGGCTCTGTATGGAATACCCATATGCCTGGATGCGATCCCCATATTGGTGCGTGAGATAATCGATTGCCTGCCCCGAGCGGCAGCCCCATTCCACCACGACTGCGGGTTTGCCTGTTTTGCGGAAGCGCTTGTTGATCCATTTTCCGATGGGAAAGCGTAGTTGGTGAGAGAACACCGCGCCGATGGCTTCAAAGCGACGGTGATTAGCAGAGGGCTCAATGATCGGAGCTCGGTGCCACGACCGAAACACTTGTCCTAGCGCACGCGCTTGCGGGATGGGCCTTCCTTTCCTCCCTTTTCCATAGACTGCCATGCCGTAATGGGGGTATTTTGGAATAAAAGCCATTAACTGCGCAAGGGGCCAAATCCATGCCTTTTTATGGTTTCTCCTGAACCTTTAGATAAAGGTTCATCAAAGGACAGGTGTCGCCATACGCGGCACCTGGATCTCGTATCGGGCGGACGAAATCGCCCATGCACGGGTAGCGAAGCGGTCAAACGCGCCAGACTCAAGATCTGGTGACTTAGTGTCTTCGGCGGTTCGAATCCGCCCTCGTGCATAAACCGTTTCGGCGGTTTGGAGCGAGAAAGGGTATCAACTGCGTTGATGCCCCATGTTCTCTTTTCTGCGCGTTCGCCTGCGTGCACTTTCTTTTATCCCTTCATTTTTATTGCCGCTCATGTTCTGTTGCACATGCAATCGCATGGATGGGTGTTGGGAGTAGGAGCGGCCTTGCTCATTCTCCTCGTTGCAGCGATTGGGGGCATTTATTTCCTCGAATCCAAAGCCGGTTTGGAGTTCTTTCCCGCGATATATCAGAAGTATTGCCATTCTCACGCGTGTTCGTTTGTCCAAGTCGTGGGCAATTCCATGAATCCCACGCTTCAAAGCAATCAGCGCGTGCTCTTCATCGCGGGCTATTATGCTGATAATCCTCTTGCGCATGGGGATATCGTGCAGGTTGCCTCTGTAATCCCCCTGGCCAAACGCGTGATTGCATTGCCGGGGGACAAGCTGGAGTTGCGGGAGGGACAGCTATACCTGAATGACTCCCTCCTCCTCGAACCCTACCTCCTTGAGCGTGCGGATTCGCAGCATTATGACGTGCTCATGGAGCAGCTGCGTACCACTCAATTCAGGGTTCCAAGCGGAAAAGTAGTGGTGATGGGGGATAACCGTAATGCCAGTACGGACAGCGGATCCCTGGGGTTATTTTCCATAAGTGACATCCAAGGCAGAATCATCATCGTGACTTGGGTCGATGCACTTTTCCAAAAAGCCTAATCATGGGTTTTTATAGCATTTTAAGCCTGAATTGGCCTTTTTGGCGTCTTTCCATCCATGACTTTATAACTCCTTGGAACGGATAATTGGTTACTTAGGCCCCTCAAAAGGTCTGAGATTAGTAAAAAAGGAGTCGAAAAGAATGGCATTCCAACCTCGCGGAGACTTTCAACAAGGTCCTCGCCAGATGTACGATGCAACATGCAGTAAGTGCGGTAAAGCCACACAAGTTCCTTTCCAGCCCAAAGCCGGAAGACCTGTGTTCTGCCGAGATTGCTACATGCAGCAGAAGCAAACAACCGGATACTAGTTTCTAGTGTCCAATTGTAAGCAGTAACCCAATGAGTTTTCCGGACGCAAGTTGTTTTCCGGCCCGAATGGATTTATTGCGCTGATTTTGTTCGTTTCCACTTTTTCATTTACTTTCGCGCATGCGAATGCCTCTTTTATATAGTCTGATTTTCTGCTCTGGAGAATGAAGCGCTCTTCGAAGAGAAATGCAAAACGCAAATTGGCACAGGCCCAGACGTTTGATCCGGAAGATTTTGACGTCAATGAGTTGGGGCACTTCAAGCGCAGCAAGATCTGGCCCGTCACGCAGAAAGAGCGCCCCATCAATGTCAAGAAAGACTGGAAAGCCATCCAATCGAACGCGCGCAAGATGCAAAAGAATGCGGGACAGAAATCCATTTTCGTTACTATTTTCTCCAATCTCTTATTGCCCGGGCTCGGAAACGTGTACATCCAAAAAAATGCCCTCACCATCGCTATTTTTTTCACCAGTCTGATTAGCGTTTTGCTTACATTTTCTCCCGTATTCCCTATTGTCCAAATACTGCAGGCAGTGGATGCGGTCCCTTCCCCCGCTTACGCGAATACGGTGATTACATTCTTCGTCGCCGAGAACGTCCAAACCTCTGCGAGCACGTTGATCGGTCCCAGCATTTCGTTCTTGATTTTTCCATTCGTGCTTTCCTGGATCCACCTCGCATATCTCTTCTTCAAGCACCAGCACGACTGGAATTGGAAGTTCTAGGCCTGTTTCGGCAGGCCGCCTCGAGAATGGGTATCGCTTCGCGACACCCAATGGCTAATTAACTTTTCTGACTAAATCATAGTCATGTCCGTCCCTTCTCCTTGCAATAACATCTGCATCCTCGATGGTACGATCTGCACGGGCTGCGGGCGCACCACCGATGAGATTGCGCGCTGGTCCACCATGAAAGAAGAAGAGCAGCGCAAGATCGTGTTGCGCGTGTGCCCGTCCTTATTGGATGAATAACGCTGCGTTTTAGCATTCCCCTAATAAATGATCAACTCAATTGATACATATGCACTTTCACCCTATGTACGATCCCGCATATACCGCTCCCATGCAAGCGGAGCTCCAATCCATCGGCGTCAAACCTCTCAATACCATTCCCGAAGTCGAGCAAGCGCTAGCGCAAAAAGGCACGATGTTGCTCGTGGTCAATTCCGTCTGCGGCTGCGGTGCGGGTTGCGCGCGTCCCGCTGTCAAGCTCGCGATGCAGCACAAACCCTTACCCATGCACGCCGTTACGGTCTTCGCCGGTGTAGATCGAGAAGCCACACATCGCGCGCGAGCCGCCATTCCCGAATTTCCCCCTTCGTCTCCTTCCATCTTTTTGCTGAAAGACGGGAAATGTGTTTTTGCGTTGCAGCGCTCCGATATTGAGGGAAGAGATCCTGCTGCATTGGCGCAGAAGCTCACTGCTGCGTTTGATGAGTATTGCAAATAGCGCAGATATTGTATTGCAAAGAAATGGTTTTAGGCAAGATATAAATTCCTTGGCGTTGGTCTATTCCCTATGTTTAATCACATCCAAGTAATTGAATCAGCCATTCAAGGAACTGGGGTTGTTGCTTCCAAGAACATAAAAAAGGGCGAAGCTCTTTGTTTGATGCGCGGCGAAAGAATTGGGGTGAACGAGCTCAAGAGAAGATATGCATCCGGAAAAGAAAAGATATCCAATCCCTTGCAGATTGGTGACAAAAAATATATCGATCTTGCAGCACCTTATGTGTTCATCAATCATTCATGTGCTCCCAATTGTGGAATAAGAAAGGAGAATGAGCTATTTGCGCTCAGGGATGTAAAGAAAGGCGAAGAACTCACATTTGATTATTCAACGACTGAGTGGACCCATGAGAAATTTGGGCGCTATCGAGAATGGGCAATGGAATGCAATTGCGGGTCGAAAAAATGTCGTGGCACCATAGGGCAGTTTCCTTCGTTGGAACCCAAACTCAAAAAGCAATATTACAAAGCAGGAGCGCTCCAAGACTACATTCTACAAAAATTGGAAGACAAGATGTTTTCGTAAGCCCGAAGCTCGCTTGCTGGTTTGAAAAGAAATAGTAATCGCGGGGCGAGGGATACAAACGCGCCTTTGAAAAAGGTGCGCGAAAGGAGCCATCAGGTATTGCATTGCAATACCTGTTCTCGGTTGGTCCAATCGAAATTGGACGCGGGGTGAGGGATTCGAACCCTCGCCTGGTTTCCCAGAACAGCTTAGCAGGCTGCCGCTATAGACCACTCTGCCAACCCCGCAATCGGATTTCGTCCCGATCATACGAAGGACTACGTTAGAACCATCTTGCAATGGTCCAGTAGGCCAATATTGACTATGAAAAATGGCTACTAAGCACATATAAAGGTAGTCATGAGCAGACAGGTGCTAATCAAATTGGCACCTGGATTTCGAGGCGGCCTGCCGAAACAGGCCAGGCGTAAAAAGGCTTGCTATTTCGGCTAAGCCTTACACGATAATGAGTTTCACGAGGTCTGTTTTTCGGCTTGCCTGCAAGGATGAGACGAATTTCTTGACGGTATCTCCGAGTCCCTTGACCATGAACAGTTCCAGACACACGTGGTTCTCGAGATGGTTATGGAGTTGGGTCTTGATGATCGCTTGGTAGTGGTGGCGGATATCCGTGATGGTCTCGGAGTGGTCATCAGGGTGCACGACCAATACCACTCCATTCACTTCACCGCTCATCTTTTGGAATTGTTTTTTTTCATTGGCGAACATGCGGATGCACTGGCGGATGGTTTCGCTTCTGCCGGTGGAACCCAGTTCTTTCTGCAAACTATCCAGATTTTGGAGTGTCTTCTCATCCAGCGACATGCTAATGATTTCGGTCATTTTTTTACCTCTTATTAATTTTAGGATCTAAAGCGATACATAGTTATTAACATTTGCCTTATAAATTGATAATGCCTTTCTATTCTTTACCTGTCTGGGTGGGCTCCCATAAGCAGTTCTCCAACTCCTTGTGCGAAAAATCCCAGATTTTTTTTAAAATGCAAGCGGGGTTGAACAAAATGAAGTGGTTTGTTGCAATTGGATTAATAGCAGTAATCGTGGCGATGGGATGTATTTCAAATCCTCAACCCACTGGGCAAAACCATTCAATGGCAATTGCAACCACATTTTTTCCACTACAGGATCTGACCAAAAAGATTGTTGGAGATACGGCCGAGGTATTCTCGATTGTTCCTTCCGGGATTGAGCCCCATGATTATGAGCCTTCTCCCCAAGAATTTGTTTCATTTCAAAATGCGCGCGCATTCATTACAATGGGATTAGAATTTGAACACCTTGAAGGAGAATTCATCGAAAGCCGTTCTGCCCCTATTACGGTAATTCACGCGGAAAAAGGAATTGTTTTGTTGGACGGCGATGAAGAGCACGAGCATGAGCATGAGGAAGAACACATGGAAGAGCATGCGCATGAAGAAGAGCATGAGGAAGAGCACACGGGAAAAGACCCCCATATTTGGCTTTCTCCAAAAAATATGCAAGTAATGGCTCAAAACATTAGTGCGGGATTAATGAATGCATTTCCCGATAATGCAACGTTGTACGAACAAAACACCCAGCAATTAATTGCCAATTTAATGCAATTAGATCAAGAATACGCACAGGGTCTTTCGCAATGCAATAAAGATATTGTCCTAGTCAGCCATAATGCCTTTTCCTATCTGGCAAATGATTATGGATTCCAGACCATTCATATTTCTGGATTAGAACCCGAATCCGAACCCACTCCGGATCAAATTAGAGAATTGGTCGATGCGGCTAAAGAGCATGATTTGAAGTATATTTTTTATGAAGAATTAGTCGATCCCCGCGTTTCCAATGCGATTGCACAGGAAGTGGGGGCTCAAACATTGGAATTGAATCCCGCGGAAGGAAGTAGTAATCCCGACGAGGATTATTTCTCTATTATGCGAGAGAACCTCAATCATTTAAAGCTGGCCTTAGAGTGTTCGTGATGGCAGCGATTAAAGTCAAGGATTTGAGTTTTGCCTATAATGGTTTTCCCGTCCTGGGCGATATTTCCTTCTCCATCAAGGAAGGGGATTTCGTCGCGGTCATCGGACCCAATGGTTCGGGAAAAACCACATTGGCGAAGTTGCTATTGGGCATGTTGCCCCCTCAGAAGGGGAGTATCCAATTGTTCGGAAATCCTATTTCGCACGAACAGGTCTCCAAATGGATTGGATATGTGCCTCAAAAAATTACGATTGACAAATTATTTCCCGCGACCGTGGATGAAATTTTGGCCTTGAACGGGCCGTTGGATCATCGTTTGCATGAACGCTTGGGCATTGAATCCTTTCACGACAAGCGCTTTACGGAATTATCGGGCGGACAACAGCAGCGCGTCGTGATTGCATTAGCCTTGCAGGCCAATCCTAAAATCCTGATTTTGGACGAGCCGAGTGTAGGTATCGATCTGAAGACCCAGCGCGAGTTTTATGCATTGCTGAAGCAATTGAATGATAAAGAAAATGTTACGATTATGCTGATCACGCACGACGTGGGGATGATTCCATCGTATTGCAAATCGGTATTATGCATCAACCATCAGGTGTGCTGCTATGGCCCTGCCAGCGAAACGCCTGAATTGGTGAAAAAGACCTATGGACAGTTGGCGGTCATGCACCACCATCACGAATGAGGAAACGACATGCTTGAATTGTTATCCTATGGGTTTATGCAAAAAGCCTTGCTTGGAGGCTTCCTCATCGCATTCACATGCGGGCTCATGAGCCCGTTCATCGTGTTGCGCCGCCTTTCGTTATTGGGGGATGGGATCGCCCATTTTTCCTTTGGGGGAATCGCCCTGGGTTTGTTGCTGGGGATCGAACCCATCATCGCAGCGCTTATTTCCGCAGTAGTAGGCGGATTCGTCGTGCAGAAGCTGGTCAAGAAGAATTTGTACGGCGATGCGGCCATTTCCTTGATTCTTTCATTCGGGGTTGGATTGGGGATTATTGTAATTGGATTGGCGCGCGGGTTCAATGTGAATCTGTTCAGTTATCTGATCGGCAGCCTGTTGTCCCTGAGCTATTTGGATATTGCACTGGCCGTCGCCATGCTCGTGCTTATCGTCCTCTTCTTGGTCTGGGGATACAAACAACTGGTCTTCAGCAGTTTCAACCAAGAGTTGGCTGAATTGCGTAGCAAGAAAACGATTTTCATCAACACCGTGTTTATCCTGCTGGTAGCGCTGACGGTCGTCATCAGCATTCGTGCCGTGGGAATCCTATTGGTTTCGGCGATGTTAGTTATACCTACACTGATTGCGTTGCAATTATCCAAGTCATTCAAGGGGACGCTCGTGATGAGTACGATCGCAAGTATCCTCGCTACGCTGATCGGGATCATCGCTTCCTACTATCTGAACATCCCCCCCAGCGGGACGATTGTGATGTTGTTGTTCTTGCTCTTTTTTGGGGCCCAGATTCCAAAGCTTGTGCGCGCAGCCAGTTAACGCATTTATTTCAAGGCAGTCATTCAACCCGAAGGCAGAATTCTTTACCACTCAACTGGATGTTGCGGCCGACAACTAGTTCGTCTGGCACATTTTCTGATTGGAATTTTCAACGGATACGCATGCGCAACTGGCGCGGGGATTGATTTGGAATTCCTCCCCTTGGGCGTCTTTTCCTTGCGTCGCAGCGGGATTAATGCATCCCTCGCGGAAACCATTCTCCCACTCATATCCCTCCGCATAGGGCTGGGGTTGCGTCTGCTCTTCAGGCGGGCAATTGGGCGAGGCGCAGCGCGGGGCATCGAAAGCATTAATGGCATACACGCAATCCGAGTCCTGTTGGCAAGCGAGCGCGGAATCGACATGGGGTAGGGCCTGATTTTCGATATCATACCCGCTTTCGGGCGGCAGGCCGATGCAGCCGGATAGGCATAATAGGGTGCCAATAAGTCCCACTACTACAAACCCATTCACCATGCTCTAATCCCTCTTTCCTGGCTTAAAAATGCCTTGCAGGGGGTCGTTTAAAGTCTTTTATCTCCTGTTCTGTCGTATGCAGCTCGATGCCGCGCTTTATGGGATATTGCAGGTCTTGCACGACCAAAAACCGCACGCGCTAGAGGCCGTTGCCCAAAAGGCTAAGCTTTCTCCCGATGCCGTGCGTCGTTCGTTGACCGAACTCGAACAGCATGCATGGGTGTCCGTGCAGCGCGAGAAAAACGATTCATTCATTCTCACAAAAACAGGCCAACAAGCCATTCAGGAGAAGGGTTTGCCGGAGATGAAATTGTTAGAGCTATTGCACGCGCAACCCTTGGAACTCCAAAAAATCCAATCCCATTTTTCCAATCCCCAAACATTTTCGGTTGCATTCGGTCTCGCGAAGAAGTCCAATTGGGTTTCCATCCAAAAAAAAGAGGACAAGACACTATTGGAGATCACTCCGCTTGGAAAGAAAGCCGCAACCAACTCCCCCACATTCCATGTGCTGCAAGCCATTGCGCGTGAAGAAGAGGTGGAACAAAACGCTCCCACGGTCATCGAATTGAAAGCCCGTGGATTGATCGAGAGTAAAACGCGCACGGAAGAATTGATGACGATCACCCCCAAGGGATTGGAAATCCTCAAGACCGCAATCCCCATTTCACAAACAAAAATCGCCCAACTCACGCCGGAATTGATCGTTTCGGGGAAGTGGAAAGATGCGGCATTCAAGCCCTATGATGTGCACCTTCCCGTCGAGGAAACGTTTCCCGGAAGGCTGCATCCACTTACCCATACGATGCGCGATATCCGCCGCATCATGGTGGAAATGGGCTTCTATGAGATGTCCTCTCCCCTCGTGGAAAGCGCTTTCTGGAACATGGACGTCATGTTCATTCCCCAAGATCATCCCGCGCGCGAAATCCAGGACACGTTCTATCTCCCCGGGAAGGCGGTGCTGGAAGATGCCGAACTCGTGAAGCGCGTCAAGGCAACTCATGAGCATGGCGGTAAAAGCGGGTCGAAAGGACACGGGTATGAATGGAACCCCGCTGTAGGGATGCAATTGCTCTTGCGCACGCACGGAAGCGCCACCACGTATCGTACCATGTCGCTGCCCCAAAAGATGCCCGTGAAACGCTTTTCCATCGGAAGGGTATTCCGGAACGAAGCCATTGATGCGACGCACCTGGCGGAGTTCCATCAAGTGGATGGCTACATCCTCGCGGAAGGGATGAGCTTGCGCCACCTCATGGGGATCGTGCAAGAATTCTATGCCAAACTGGGGTTGAAAGAAATCAAGTTCAAACCCACCTACAATCCCTACACGGAACCCAGCATGGAAGCGTATGCGTACAATCCCAAACTCAAGAAATGGGTCGAGCTCATCAACTCGGGCGTTTTCCGTCCCGAGACGCTGAAGCCGCTGGGGATCAACGTGCCCGTGATCTCGTGGGGATTGGGCGTTGAACGACTGGCCATGCTCTTGCACGACAAGAAAACCACCAAAGAAGTGATGGGTCCCGAAGTCGATCTCGATTTCATCCGCACCTACAATGAAACCACGCACACCTGGGAAGGGAATGAGAAGCTTTCCGTGTTGGAAAAGAAACTCTCGGGGCGTGATGTCTGATGGTCATGCTCGAAACGTCATTGCAGAACATCAACGGTTACATGAAGAAGCCGCTGACGATCACGAAGCTCGAGGAAACCCTCTATCAGATGGGCCTGGAATTAGAGGACGCCAATCCCGCCGAAACGAAAATCGACATCACCGCGGAACGTGCCGATTTGGTTTCCACTCCTGGATTAGCGCGCGCATTGAATGCTTTTTTGGGCTACACGAAAGGCGTTCCATCTCTTGAAAAGAAAAAATCCGACTACAAAGTCATCCTCGAAAAATCCGTCCAGCCCGTGCGCCCATATACCGCTGCATTCGTGGTGAAGAACGTGCGCTTGGACGAGGAGAAATTGAAGGAAATCATTTGGGTGCAAGAAAAGCTCCATGCTACGTTCGCGCGCGATCGCAAGAAGGCCTCGATTGGGATTTATCCCCTATCGGTCATTCATTGGCCTATCTCTTTCAAGGGAATGAAACCCCACGAGATCAAATTCCAGCCCCTGGAGATGCAAACCACTCTCACCGGAAAAGAAATATTGGAACAACACCCCAAAGGGAAGAAGTATGCGCACTTGCTCAAGGATTTGCCTATCTATCCTGTCTTCATGGATGCAAAAAACAACGTGCTCTCCATGCCGCCCATCATCAACTCCCATACGGCCGGAAAAGTAACCGAGAAGGATCGCGAGCTATTCGTGGAAGTGTCTGGGCACTATTGGCCTACGCAGAGCGCGATATGCGACATCCTTGCGTTGTTGTTTTCCGATATGGGTGGGGAAATCTATGAGGTGCACGTGGAGTTTCCCGAGCGTACCATTTCAACGCCCGAATTGCACATGCATGAGCACGTATTGGAAGTGGAGCTGGTCAATCAAACGCTTGGAACCAATTTACAAGCCGATAAAATTGTTCCATTACTCGAGAGCATGATGTACAATGTCACGAAGGTAAACCCGAAACAAATTACCGTGCAGCACCCCCTCTTCCGGGCGGATGTGTTGCATCCATTGGATTTGGTGGATGATATTGCGCGCGCCTATAATTATGCCAACCTCAAACCCGTCGCTCCAGAAGTCTACACAGTGGGAGGGATCCTTCCCCAGACCCAATTCGAAGATGATGTGAAGAGTTGTTTAGTGGGATTGGGTTTCCAAGAGGTCATCACGTGGGTCCTCACTTCGCATGAGCACCACTTCGCCGCATTCAATCGCGAGGAATCAGAGCATGTGAAATTAGGAATGGTGAAAGAACAGGGCCTCACGATGTGCCGCAACATGCTCTATCCCGAAACCATGCGCGCGTTACTCGCGAACCGCAGCAAGCGCTTGCCGTTCAAGTTGTTTGAAGTGGGTCACGTGATTGTGGTGGATGCCAAGACGGACACCGGAACGCGTACGCGCAGCAAGCTCTGCGTGGTATTAGCGCACGCAACCTCTTCGTTCACTGAAATGAAAGCCATTGCAGAAGCAATCGCGCGACAGATTGGAGTGCAAGCAACATATTCAACGGAAAAATTGCCCGGGTTCATCGAGGGCCGTACCGCAAAAATGCAAGTAGGAAAACTCGGCGGTTTCATGGGGGAGATGCATCCTGAGATATTGCAACGGTTAGGAATTCAAGTGCCCGTGACGATCCTTGAAATGGATTTGGAATAGTAGTGGCAGTTACAATTCTTTGACGTAGTAATCGCCTTGTTTTTTGTATCCCATCTTTTTGGCGATGATGGCATAGAATCCGAGTATTTGTCGTTGTAGTGCTTCTTTCTCATTGGCATCTGTCACCTCAGCATACTCCCACTCGAAATCCTTTACTTTTTTCAGTACTTGCGGGTGGTTGAACCAGTAATTCGTTCGTGGAGATGCAATCTTTACGCGTTGCAGTCCGCACTGGCGAGCATGCTGTTCAGCGAGTTCCAACGCATAATTAGCCCAGGGTTTTCCCAGTACCGCATTGACTTGATCAATATTATTTTTCCTGCCAAAGTGTCCTTGAATGGCTTCGACGATAAGTGTCTGGGGCTCAAATCCTATTCTGACATGACCACATAAGTGTTTACGCATATCTCCACTGCCGTCCATCGTGGCGATGGCAATCCCTGATTCGTTTGCGCTAAAATTAATATTGATACGTACTGTTCCATGCGTATTACGAATAATTTTATCTGGGAACGAATCCATGAATGTGCGTCCAAATTTTCGTATCGCATGGAGTTGTGCACTGGGGCGCATTCCAATTCGTCTATCTGGCGGCAGCTGCCGCATGTGGCGAAGTAACTCCTGTATATGTGGCGGGTGCCGTTGCTTCACACGAGGCATGATACTGCAATGGTTTCAAGGTTTATAGTTCTGGCCCTTACTACTTAGTATTCCGTCTTCCTGAACGCGTCATTGAAGTGGTGCGCGCACCATACACTTGAATCAAGGTAGATCTTTTCTCCGAGCGCTTCCGCGTCCAAACAGAAATACACATCGTCGCATGCGAGCTGTTTTTCGTCATAGCGGAAAGGGATTTTCTCCAAGAGTCTGCGTGAAATCAATGCGCATCCTAATCCCGTGTAAGCGACTTCAATGAGTCGCGATGGCAATAATTGTAACATTCCCACGCTGCGCACCAGTTTTTTCTGCTTGTCTTCGTCATTGGCATACGTTCCGGCCATGACCACGAGTTTGGGTTGTGCGGCAGGCGATGCGAGCTCCTTATTCCAATACACGCCTGAGACGAATTCTTTTTGATGTGCTAAAAATCGTTCAATGATATCGGTTGGGGGTACGACGTCTTGCTCGAGGGATAGGAAATAATCATAGTTTTCTTTCAACACCATGTCCCGAATCAAGTTGCGCCCATGCACGAGGCGTGCCCTTCCTTTTGGGGATGTTTCGCCGGAATAGATGACGCGGAAGCTCCTGCCCGGATGTTTTTCTTCCCATTGCTTTGCGAGTTGTTTGAGTTTTTCGGAATAATTGGGGGTGGGAGAGTTATCCTCTAACACGACATCGAAATGAGGATAGGTGAGGCTTTCAATGCCCTCAAAATATGCCTTGAGCGAATCGGCTTTGTATTGGTGCGTGGGGCAGCCTAATAGAATTTTGGGCAATCCTTCGTTTTTGATAAAACTGTTATCAAAAGTTTTAGGCACATTCTTGGACACTATTTCATTCATAAGCGAAAAGAGAATAGAAAAAAATAAAGCAGGAATTGCGCGTTATTGGACTGAAACGCGCTGTCCAATGGCTTGGCCGGGCAATCCTTTGAGGAATTTTGCTCTTACCGCTCCGGAGCTTCCGTGGGGGGCCATGACTTTGCCGACGATCTTGGTGTTTCCGACTGAAACCCAAGTAACCTTCTTCCCGGTCAATCCGGAGGCTTGGGCTTTGGTTTCCACTCCATCCACTTCAATCACATACTGATTTTCGTGCTGGGTGTTCTTCCCGCGTCGGTAGTTCTTGATTACGCCATTCATATGAGAAAAGCCCTGAAAAACGCTTATAAAGCCACCTCTAAGCGGTTCTGTTCAGGCTTAAATACTCTTGTGATTTTCCATCCCTTATGCCTCCTCATTACGAGCGTATTGCGCTCCTGATTGCATTGGTTGCGATTGCAGGGGTGGGGCTGTTGCTCCTCAATAACGCTTCCGCTGGGGGGTTTGTTATTGGCAGCTCAATCGGATCTTCAACTGTAATTTCTAATTCCGCTTCGGCGGGGCTATACAGTTATTGCTATGATTCTGACAATGGTATCAAGCCAGGGGAGCCAGGCGTTACCGTGCTTCTTGTCTCTCCCCAGCCGCTCCCTAGTGGGGTGGGTGCTTTTTTTGCTGGTGTGAGTGGATTGGGGGTTGGCACCGGGGTGAATTCATCCGCGTATCTTTTTCCACCAAATTCTTCTAATTCGAACCCCAACAATCCCTTTACGAATGGTTTTGTCTTCATGATTGGAAATGTTAGCTTATTCATTTACACAGATGTGGGTTCCGGTAATGCCGGCAATTTCACTCCTGGCGAACCAACAAATAATAATGGGGTGTCGCGGGCCATTTTGAATGAGAAGTATTGCATAACGAGCACGTATACTGGTTCCAATGGGCAGACACTGACGAGTGTGGCGGTGCAGAACCGATTTTTTGCAGGCAATAATTTGGGACGTGATCTCGTGGACACCCCCTATGCCATTTTCGATAATTTAAGTGCTGACTATCTGAAATAGGGCCTACACTATTAATCTGCACGGATGTCTATCATTGTATGCTCATTTGTGGCGTTGACGAAGCAGGCAGGGGACCGGCGATTGGCCCCATGGTATTAGCCGCTGCCGTCATTGAGGTCGAAAAAGAACCCCTCCTGAAAGAGCTCGGAGCCAAGGACTCGAAGCTGATTCCCGAACCCGAGCGTGAAAGGCTCTATCCGCTCATGCAGTCCACCCTGTCCGATTTTGCGACTGTGCAGCTGCACGCGCCCGAGATGGATGCGTTGATGGAGCAGGAGTCCCTGAATGAGATCGAGGCCATGAAGATAGGACATCTGCTCAATAATCTGAAGGTGAAACCCGAAGTCGTGTATGTGGATTCTCCCGACCCATTGGCAAGTAATTTCGGGAAGCGCATCTATGCCTATCTCACATTCAAGCCCAAAATCGTCGCCGAACACAAGGCGGATGTGAATTATCCCATCGTTTCGGCTGCATCGATCCTGGCCAAAGTGGAACGCGATCGCGAGATCAAGAAACTCCAGGATGAATTCCAGAAGTTCGGGGACATCGGCAGCGGTTATTCGCATGATGAGCGTACGATTTCTTTTTTGCAGAAATACATCCAGGAGTATAATGCCCTTCCCGCTTGCGCGCGCAAGAAGTGGGGAACCAATGTGCGCTTGATGGATGCGCGCTATCAGACGCGCTTGTTCTGATTCTTTCCCGCGATGATGGCGAAGCGGAACCCCTTCACAAATAGGAATGATTCAAACAAAAAAACATCGAGGGGATTGGCTATATCTTTGATGCTGAATGCGGGTTTGTGGGCTTGGATGCCGATGATTTCAAATCCATTCCTTTCGAACATTCTCTTCATCGCGGGGATGGAATGGTATCGCTCGCGCGGATTCGCGATGCGATCCATCCAGAATGCGCGTTGATGGGGTCCGAGTTTTTTTCCTAGGAATTGTTCAATGAACGCAAGTCGTTTTTGGGGGTCTTTTCCAGCGAGCATTCCGACAATCCATTTCTGCAGGCGTTGTTTCCATCCTCCAAGCGAGTGATAGAATCCGATGATGAGAATTCCATTTTTTTTCACGCGTTGTGAGATGATTTCAAATCCTTTTGTTGGATTCTGGGTATGATGCAATACTCCAAAAGATGTGACGAGATCGAATTTTTCTTTCATTCGTAACTGCAAAATATCCTGCTGGATAAATGTGATATTTTCCAAGGCATATTTTTTAGCTAATGACTGCGCGTGTGTGATGGAAGTAGAGCTGAGATCGATCCCGATCACTTTCTTGGCGTGCGTGGCCATGCTACAGGTTATTTCCCCTGTTCCGCATCCTCCATCCAAGATGGTTTTTCCTTCGAGCTGTCGCGTGGTCAAATCGGCACATGCCAAGAGTTGGTCTGCGTACGTCTCCAGGTGCTTGCGTGAGAGATTGGAGAGCAGGGGATAGGGATATCTTTCGTAGAATTCCGCAATGATATCCGTCGGCGCAGCAGGCATAATGGAGGATGATTTAGACGAGATCTTCGCTCGCGCTCTGATCTCCCTTGTTCTCTTCGGGGTGCATGTTGCGCGAGCGGCTTTCGAGTTTCTCTTCGACGGTCATCGGGCGCAATTTCAATGCGTGTGCGCCGAAGTATTCGGAGAATTTCTTGGTGGTGCGCAGGAGATAGGTGCGTCCCTTGGGTTCCTTTGAAACAAAACCCATTTCCACCAATCGCTGCAAGTGCTCATATGCGGTGTTGCTGCGCACTTGCACGAGTTGGGACTGGATGAGGGGTTGCTTGTAGGCGATGAACGCGAGCGTCTTCATCTCTCCCGCGGAGAGTTCCGTTCCTCCCGCGAGGTGGTTGACTTTTTCATCGAAGGGAGAGCGCACCTTCATGCGATACCCTCCCAGGTCTTCGACGATTTCCAGTGCGGATCCGCGCGCGTTGAATCCGTCCACGAGTTCGGGGATGAGTTCGCGTGCTTTCATGAGGGGTAAGTTGGCGGTGTTTCCGAGTTCTTCGATGCTCAATCCCTTGCTGCTCATGAAGAGCGCGGCTTCCATCACTTTGATGGCTTCTTCGCTCGAAATGCGTTGGGCTCCTTTTTTGGGGATGAGCACGGGTTCCATTTCCGTTTCGTTTTCTTCATCGGGGATTTCGGTGAGCTTTTCGGGGTAGTGGGGGAACGACTCATCGTCCGGATCCGACACATCTTCCGTGCGCGTGCTCGCTTTCTTGCGTGCGCTTGGAGGGTGTGTTTTGGGGTGGCGAATGACGGGTGTCGTCTCTTTCGCTTCCGCAAAAGGATTTTCCTCGCGCGCTTCTTCTTTGGGTTCGGGCTTCTTGTTTCCGAGGAGCTTCTTCAAGAATTCAAAGACCATATTCCAAGAAGTGGGTTTTGGGTTAATAAATCTCAGTTTTTCTTTGGGGGAAATCGGTGGAGAAATAGGTTGAGCGCCGCCAGCGTCCAGCCACAAACGATGGCATTGTCTCGGATGAGTTGGTCGAGCTTTTGGGGGCTTATTTTTTCGATATGCTCGATCGCTTCGTTTGTCTCTTGTCCGTGCGTCCCCACGTTTTTCTCGTCGAGTTCTTGGGCCAAAAATACGTGCATGCAAGTGCTTTCGGATCCCGGGTGGATAAAGATGTGGCCTAGTTTTTCCCACTTCTGTGCGGTGATGCCTGTTTCTTCTTTGAGTTCTTTTTGTGCATTCTCTTGGAATGTCAGGCCTTTTTCAAATCCTCCCGCCGGGAGTTGCCAGAGCGTTTGTTGGACGGGATAACGGTATTCGCGGATGAGATAGATGCCCCCGTCCCTGTTGCGTGCGATAATGGCGACGCAATCCGGTTTTTCGATAAAGGTGTATGTGGTGTTGCTCCCATCCGGCGCCACCACTTGATCATGGCGCAATCGGGCCCATTTGTTTTCGTAGATGAGTCCTGTTGCGGTTGTCTTCCAGGCGCGTGTCATAGGGATTCGGTCATTCGAATATGTTATAACCTTTATCCGCACCTGGGAGAATCATTAAATTCCGCTGCGCACATTCGTCTATCTATTATGCCTTCGCGCGTTCCCCCTGGTCAATTCGAAACAAAAGCCTTTCCCGTCCTGCAAAGCGGCAGAATCCATGATGAGTTGAATGCGCACAATTGGGACTTGGAAGTGTACGGGGAAATCGAGAAACCCCAGAAGTGGAACTTCGAACAATTGCAGGCGCTGCCTCATTCTAACGTGCAAGTGGACATTCATTGCGTCACGACGTGGAGCAAGCTGGACACGAAGTGGCGCGGGATCCTCTTCACGGATTTAGTAAAGATAATCAAACCCACCAAGAAGGCAAAGTTCGTGGTGATGGAATGCGAGGGCGGTCACACGACTTCGCTTCCATTGGAGGAAATGCTCAAGCCCAATGTGATGATAGCGGATGCCTATGATGGGCAGCCCCTCGAGGCCAAGCATGGGGGTCCCGTGCGCGCGCTGGTGCCGCATAAGTATTTCTACAAGAGCGCAAAGTGGTTGCGCAAGCTCAAATTCGTGGAAAAGGATGAGCCTGGTTTTTGGGAGGTCCGCGGTTACTCGAATACGGCCGATCCCTGGCAAGAAGAACGTTATTCGTAAAACAAAGGCCTGTTTGGTGGGGCGCCCCTACATTTATATGTTCCTGAGGAGTTTCATGGTCATGCGTTCAGAGTTAGTCGTTTTTGGTATTTTGATGGCTATTTTGTTCTTGGGCTGCGTCGCTGCTCCTGCTCCTATTCAGACGCCGGATGCGAATGCGAACGCGGTCGTGCCCACTCCCCAGGATGATTTGGACCAATACATCGAGAATCTCCCCGATCCCGGATCCGGCCCAGGCGACATCCTCCAGCAGTGTGGGGGTGGGTATGAAGGAGAAGTATGTTTCGAAGACGCACTGGCTGCCTGCAATCGCGCGGTTGCGGCTTTTTGGTCCACCTCGGATGGGCAAGTGCTCGACTTCGAATCGGCAGGATTGGATGTCACTTCCTTGGCAGAAGGAAAGGAATTGTGCAAAGTCCGTGTGTATGTGAATGCCGATTCCACGAGCTCTTTCGCCGGCACTTCCGCTACGTGCTTGCTCGAGAAGAATGCGGAAGGGGTCTATGATGTGTATGATATCGGCCCCGACCACTGCGTAGGAAGTTACGTGGATCAGATCGATCGCACCGCTCCCGACAGCAAGTGAAGAAGGGCTCATTCCGCTTTATGGTCGAATAAGACCACCTATTCTTCGCACGCCGCTACATAATGGGTTGGTGTTTTTTTGCTGCGCGCAACGATTTTTTTCTCGCGCATGGGTCGAATATGTTTATTAATGTAAAAATGAGTAATACAACAGAAATGGATCCGCGTCTTCGTGCGTTATTGGAGCAAACACTTGCGCGCGCAGGAGCAATAGGGGAAAACCAGGGGTGAAACTATGCGTTCCATGATTGATGAAGCAGTCCGAAAAGGACCAACGATGAGTAGTGAAAAAGAAACACGAATGGAAGATTTGTCCGTTCCAAAGATTATGGTAATGGGATGCGGCGGCGCAGGGTGTAATGCCGTTAACCGTCTCGCGAGCATGAATGTCGCGGGCGCACAGCTTGTGGCGATCAACACGGATAAGCAGCACTTGTCCATCATCTCCGACAACATCACCAAGATTTTGATTGGAAAGTCTGTCACGCGCGGGTTGGGTGCGGGTGGATATCCCGAGATCGGAGCCAAAGCAGCCGAAGTCTCCAAGAGCGATTTGGAAGCCGTGCTGAAGGGAGTGGACATGCTCTTCGTTTCCGCCGGAATGGGTGGAGGGACCGGTACGGGGTCCGCTCCTGTCGTTGCGGAGATTGCCAAAGCGCAGGGTGCCATCGTCATTGCCATGGTGACTTATCCCTTCTCCCTCGAACGAGCGAGAACCATCAAAGCGGAGGAAGGTATCCAACGCTTGAGCGATATCTGCGATACCGTCATTGTGATCGACAACAATCGCTTGGCCGAATTGGTGCCTAACCTGCCCATCCAAGACGCATTCCGCGTGGCGGATGAGTTGGTGGCACGCGTTGTTTCGGGTATTACCGAGACGATTACCCAGCCTTCCTTGATCAACCTGGACTTCGCCGATGTTCGTAGCATTATGACGGGCCACGGCTTGTCCATGATTGCGGTCGGAGAAAGCAAGTCCGTGAATCGCGTCGAAGAAGCGGTTGCGGACACGCTCAACAACACCTTGTTGGACGTCGATATCTCCGGGGCAAAGGGCGCATTGATCCACATTACGGGCGGACCCGAACTCACATTGGGAGAAGCCAATGCGATTGGTGAGATGTTGACCGAACAGATCGATACGCGCGCAACCGTCATTTGGGGCGCGAGGATCAATCCTACCTTCGACAACAAAGTGGAGATCATCACGGTCTTTACCGGGGTGAAGAGCCCTTTCATCAACAAAGGAAAGCAATCCGCCAGTAGCAGCATGGGTCGTAGCAATGCAGCCCCTGCGCGCAGCAATAGCGGCAGCGATTTCGATTTGAAGTATATTTAATGCCCGTTTCGGACTGCACGGTTTTGTCCGTGCGGGCCGGAAAGGTTTTCATTCCAGATTCTGATGGGCTTTTTTTTCCCAATGACTTTTCGTCTGGCTACTCGTGATGAGTGCGTCAATGGCTTTGTCCAAAGTCTTTTCTTTTCAGCTTGAATTATTAAGGGTGAATGGCCTATTCGCATGATGGCCCCGTCCTCGATTCCAGCATGGATAAAGCGTCGATTGGACAAACTGACTCCTCGCCAGCGCAAGTATTTTCTCAAACAGGGATTGATGCCGCTCACGCCCGTGACTCGGATTGCGGAAAGAGCAGGGGTGTTGGAATCGTCTGCTCGTGATATCTTGCAAGGGCTTTCACCCATTCGTGCCAATGCCTCAAAACGCAACGCAGCGTTGTATGCCTTCTATCAGGAGGCGATACGCAATCCGAATCGTAGCTGGGTGTTGGATCTTCCCAGGTTTTGGTATTTGCATCGCATGGTGACGCTGGCTCCATCGCATGGAGTGGCTGAAATCCATGCCCTGCTCCAGTTAGAATCCAATGGGCGTCCGGTCCCATCACGGCATATCATTAGCGCATTCATTCGGGCGAACAATCTTAACACGGCCAATGATCGATTGGCAGCAGGTCGTCGCTATCAGTCCGTTATCAGCAGGAAACGCAAGCCGAACGCGCTTCCGGAAGATCTGCGTTGGAGTCTCCTTTTTGATGTGTACAAATTACTTCCGCAAATAATGCGTGGTCATAGTGGATTCTTCAAAGAAGAATTGATTGATGCGGTATATGAACGTCTCGAAAATGAAGTGAATTATTTCGATCCCGAAAAGATGAACGGGGATCTGCCCGTGAAAGAAAAGTGGGAAAAATATGTTCGTAAACGCATCAGATATTTCGTGATCGATGCGATGCGTCAGAAGTCTGGTCGTGGCAAGAAAAAGCCCAAACGTGATTCGATTCCAGTCGAAGAGATTCCGTCTCGCTCCGTTGGAGAAAACCCTCAACCTCATTCCTGGAATCCATTGTTGCGCGTCACCCCTCCTAATTCGATGGAATGGAAAGTCGTCCGCTTGTTGAGTGTGGGCTTTTCACGCAGTGAAGTCGCTCAGCGCCTTGGGATCGCACGAGAGACGGTTTACTCGCACCTATCGCACGCGAAGGCGCGCCTGAAGAAAGGTGGTCGATGAATCATCTCACCCTTATTTCCGATATTCTCCACCACATGTTTCGCCAGCCTTCTCCGATGCGGCGCATGATGTATTTTTCCCATTCTTTTCCGAAGGGCACATACTCATACACGCGATATCCTTTCTCGACGAGCATTTTCTTTTCATCATCACGCACGCCTTTCAACAACTGGAATTCTATTTTTGTTTTTTCGGGGTTCAGCTGCAGTGCATACGCGAGTATCTCCGGGTCGTGGGATGCAACTGCCACGTTCGCATTCCGCTGCAAGCAGAGCTTGAGCAATTCCTTGTAGTGCTGCGTTATTTCGCGATGGGATGCGAATGCGATGGTGGTTGATTCGGCATAAACGCCTTTGACCAATCGGATGCGTGGGGAATCCAGCAGGAGCGCGAGCACGTCTTTCTTGGAGCGTTTGAGGTCTGCTTGGATGCAAACTCCTACATTGGAATGCTGCTGATGGAGCTTGTTGTACGTGGAAATGGTCCGTTGCGTGTAAGGGGAGTCTTCCATGTCCAACCAAACTACCACTTCCAAATCATCCGCGCGCTGCACCACTCGTAAGACGGCGCGATAGCAGAGTAGGGGGTCGATGTCCAGCCCTAATGCGGTGAGCTTGACGGCGATGGCTCCTTTCACATTGGATTGGTTCATCTTCTCCAATAATTCAAGGTACTGTCCCATCACGCGTACGATTTCGGCTTTCTTTTGGGCGTGTTCTCCTAATACATCGAAGATGGGCAGGATTTTGCGCGAGCGGAGTCCCTTGGCATAGGCGAGGGCTCCTTCGACGGTTTCGCCTGCGATGAAGCGCGGTACCAGTGGGCGCAATAAGAACTTGAGCATGTTGAAAAGAAATTGCTTGGCTTTAAAAATGGATTTTTTGAATCGATGAATCCACCAGAATCTATTTATGCATTTGACGCAGGAGGAGTGTAGGTGATGAATTGGCGGAAAACACTCTCTCTAATCCTATTTCCAACATCTATTTCGAGTCGCGTCCGTGGGGGAATTTTACGCAATACACGCACGATGTGCTTTCTACCGTTAAGGTGATTGAGATAAAGGGCGGCGAAATCCTCAGCTTGCAATTGCATCATTTCCGTGACGAGTTATGGGTGGCTCTGGATGAGGGGATCGTCGCTGAGGCAGCGGGGCAAAAGCATTTTCTTTCTCCTGGAGAGACACTTTTTGTTCCGCGCGAAACAAAACACCGCTTAAGCGCCTCAAAGACCGCGCGCGTATTGGAGATTGCATTCGGGAAATTCGATGAAAACGACATCGTGCGTTTTGAGGATAAATATGGGAGAGAAAAAGAATCCGTTCAGCCGAATTAACTGCCGTGTTCAGGGATTTGGCCGTCATTAAGAGTAAGTTACCCCATCAATCATTGAAGTAATAAATAGGGGTAATTGTTTTCATCTTTATGCAAAAAATAGTGGTAATTGTTCCCGTGTTCAATATGGATTTACACATTCAAAATGTGGTTCGTTCGTTGAACAGAGCAAAGGAGCAAAAGGTGATTTCGGACTATGTTGTTGTGGATGATGGAAGTGCCGATACTTCGGGTCGTCTCGCAGAGGCGTTAGGGGCAAGGGTATTATCCCTAAGGGCAAATGCTGGAAAAAGTTTCGCATTCTGCAAGGGATTGTTCGAGGTGGCGAGGGAAAATCCCGATTATATTGTTACGTTGGATGCAAATCTCAAACCATTTGATCCAGTTGAAATAGTGAAGTTGGTTGATCCACTCCTTCACAATCCTTCTCAAAAGATGACGATTGGAGAGGACCTGGATGGTTTTTCACTTTTTAGCGGGCAGCGTGCGATTCGTTTTTCTGCGTTGAAGCCATTATTTTTGGGCAATAAGGCATGGTTGAAGTTATTTGGGATAGCTCTTGATGCTCGGGGTCACCCGGTTCTAGCTCGCCGTGCCGGTTATGGCTTGGAAGAGGCATTGAATTATACTTTAACTAAAAATGAAAAGGGCCAAAGTAATGTTTTTTCATTGGTTGTCAATACCGGTTTGAAAAAAGATAGAGAAGCAAGAATGAGCCGTTCCTCATTTGATCCTTTTGATAAACACATTCGGCTAAGTGCTGAAATGGATGAGGCTGGAAGAATAATCGCACAACGCCAAAAAAAAGCAGCATTGCTTAATCGATTGCGCCAAAAAAAGAAATTCAATCAAGCGCGTCGTGCCAGAAAAAGAATCCGTTCATAAAAAATAGAATTTCGAGGGCTTTTTTCCCCTCGATTGAATTTTGTTTATTTTTTCTTTTTGTTCAAATTTTCCATGCCTGGGGACCAGTCGACTTCGCATAGTCCGCCGGTCTGGAATGCCTGCAATACGCGTAATGTTTCTTTGACACTACGACCGACGTCCAAGTCGGTAACCGTCTCGAAGCGGATGAATCCTTCGGGGTCGATGATGAATGTTCCGCGGTAGGCGATTCCTTGGTCTTCCTTCAACACGCCGAATGAGCGTGCGACGTGGTGGTTAGTATCCGCAAGGATGGGGAATTTGATCTCGGGCATGTCGCGTTCGATCCATGCTTTGTGAGAGTGTTCGGAGTCGGTGCTTGCTCCCACGATGGCCGCGTTCAATTTCTTGAATTCTCCTTCTGCGCGTGCGAATCCTTTGATTTCGGTGGGGCAGACGAAGGTGAAGTCGAGTGGGTAGAAGAATAGCACGACCCATTTTCCTTTGTAGTCTTTCAGGCTGACTTTCTTGAATTTGCCGTCGTGGTAGGCCATACTATTGAATTCGGGTGCCTTTTGTCCAACTAATGTCATGTAAAGTTCCTCCTAGAATGGGATAATACACCTAACATGGGTCCATTTTCCTTTAAAACCGCTCACTATTTTTACCAAACTGACGTATTAGTTTTTTTAATGAGGGGAATGGAAATACTGCTAACGTAGGGTGTGTAGACCTAGGTTTGCCGCTTTTCAGGATGGAGTGATTCGTATGGCCGAATTGATGAAAGTCAAACAATTGAAACCGCGTATGGGGAATGTCTTTATCGAACTGGAAGTCGTTTCCAAGGGTGAACCACGCGAATTCGCTTCCGCCAAGGGCCAGGGAAAGGTCTGCAATGTGGCCGGAAAGGATGAGACCGGCGAGGTCCAGGTCTCTCTCTGGAATGAGCAGATCGACCAAGTCAATGAGGGCACGCGCATTCGCATTGAGAATGGCTGGGTTTCCGAATACAAGGGGCAATTGCAGCTTTCAACCGGCAAATTCGGTACCTTGCATATTCTGTAAATGGCGCCAAATCAGGTATTGCTTGCAATACCTGTTCTCGTGGCGGCCGCGCGAAAGCGGCCTGCTACATTAATTCTTTTTTTGATGGTGTTTTTTCGGCATTCCTCGATAGAAACTTTATAAATCGTTGGGGGACTAAGAGTAATACTTTTTCCGCAGGAGTGTGGATTATATGCAAGCAATTGACTATCTCGAACGCTTTACCATCGACGGCGATGACGGAGACGGCGGCGACTTTGAAGAAGGCGACTCGGATGATGAAGAATTCGACTTCGAGGATGAAGAGGAAGAAGACAGCGAAGACGCCGAAGATGATGGCGACAGCGATGGTGGAGACGACTTTTAATCGCTCCCCCGTCTTTTTGGATGCAAGCCTGCTTGCACCCCTCTCTTTATCTTCATTTTTCTACATGATGCCTATGGATTCGCATGCACGCATCGAACGTTTTTCAACCGGATTAGAAGAAATTCTCACCCCTGAGACGCTGAAGCACGCCATCGAAACAGGGGTTCCGCTGAAGCACTATATTGGTTTTGAAATTTCGGGCACCCCCCACATCGGTGCGGCGATCAAATCGCTCTACCACATCAAGCATTTCATGGAAGCGGGTGCGGATTGTTCGATCTTTTTGGCGGACTGGCATGCGTGGATCAATGACAAATTAGGCGGCGACAAGCAAGCCATTCAGCGCGTGGGAAAGGGTTACTTCAAGGAGTGCTTTTCGGCTGCGGCAAAAGTCGTGGGAGTGGATGATGAGAAGATCCGCTTTGTGCTGGGGAGCGAATTATATCACCAACAGGATGGCTATTGGGAAACTGTCGTGGATGTGGCCAAGCACACCACCCTTGCGCGCATGCAGCGTTCGATTACGATTCTGGGGAGGAAGGAAGGGGATAACCTGGACTTTGCCAAGCTCCTCTATCCCGCCATGCAAGTAGCGGATATCTATTTCCAGCAACTCACGATTGTGCATGCGGGAATGGACCAACGCAAGGCGCATGTGGTTGCGCGTGAAGTCGCGGAGAAACTGCAATACCATGGGATCAAGCACCAAGGGAAAACGATTACTCCCATTGCCGTGCATCATCACCTCGTCTCGGGACTGCAAAAGCCCCCGGTGTGGCCTATTCCGCAAGAGAATTTGAGCGAAGTGCGTGCAGCCATGAAGATGTCCAAGTCCGTAGTGGGTAGTGCGGTATTTTTGGGAGATTCTGAATCCGAAGTTAAGAAAAAAATCAACAATGCGTTCTGCATGGAGAAAGAGATTGGTTACAATCCCGTACTGGATTGGGCGCAGCATCTGGTGTTTCCTTTCACGAAAGAAATCCAAATTTTGCGCCCGGAAAAGTTCGGGGGAAACGTTTCCTATTCCACGTACAAAGAGCTCGAGGCCGATTTTGCGCATGGGAAGCTGCATCCCATGGATTTGAAAGCAGGTGTGGGACAGACGCTTGCGGATATTTTAGCTCCTGCGCGCAAGCACTTGGAGCATCCGCGCGTATTGAAGCTGAAAGAGGAATTCGAGCAATTGAAAGTGACGCGCTAGCCGTTTTCGTCCGGCTGCTCCGAGATCCAGGTGCCAGCGTGGCACCTGTCTGCTCCAAAGGTTAAATATAGGGTAATTTCTCTTTTTCGCATGCCTTCCGGTCGACAGCGCCAAACACAAATTCGTCAACGCCAAAAGCGCCGCATCAAGAATAAAGGTGGAAAAGCCGCTTATGCGTTATGGGAAGGCCAGATTCGTGGTGCACAGAAGCGTAAGGGAATTCCTCCCGGAAAGGAGTTCGACAAGGATGTCAAACAATATTATGAGATAAAGAATCTCAGCACAATCGAGCGCATGTTCCGGCAGCGCGTAAAAGAGATGCGTACACGCGATAGGCGCTTCCTTGGAAAAAGTGCGCTGGCTATTCTTTCCGTGATTCGTTTGCACTCTGAACCTACTTACTTCCATAATTTGCGCGTAGGGCTATTGGCTTCTGCCCTACTTGAAGGCGAAGGGCGCGATCCCACGCTGGGATTCTACGGGGGCGCGCTGCATGACACGGGCAAAGCGCTCACCGAACACAGCTTGCTGACTGGAAGAGATATCAATGCCGATGAATACGCACGCATCAAGGCTCATGCAAAGGATGGATTCGATTTATTGCGGGATCATTTCAAGTTCTGCTCGGCAATGGCGGGGATGCACCATAATGAGCACAGCAGCGGGTATGGGATTGAACCCAAGGAGATGGGTCTCGAACTCAGCCATCAATCCGAGCGCCTATTGCATGATGTTTCTGTCGTGATTGCGCTCGCTGATTTCGTGGATGCGGCGATGAGCCGTAAAGCGATGGTTATCAAGGACCCCAAGCTCCAAGGTAAACCCTTACGCACGATGCTCACGATGGCATATCCTTCTCAAAGGGATCGCATCCAACGCATTCTGGCTTCTCCTCTTATTTCTCTGTTTTACTCGCGCAAACCCGAATAGGCACCCGTTTATATAGTCTCCAATTTTGGGATTGAGTGGTATGTCCTATTATTCGGATTTGATTTTGCGCCCCAAGCAGGCGGTCATGCATGCGTTCGAGCAGCCTTCGGCAGTGCGCGCGTTTGGGTTGGTCATCCTTGCCACACTCTTTGCGACGCTGATGATGCTGGTGCTGGTGGGGCAGCTGGACGTGCAGGTGTTGCTCGTCAACCTGCTCGGTGATGTGGTTCGCCTCGTGAGCGGGGGGTTATTGCTGTTCGTCTTGGGGGTGGTCTTCAAGCGTATCCAAGCGAATTCCCATACGTTCGTGCAGGCGCTCTCGATGTTGGCGAGTTTGAGTTTCTATTCTTTTCTGATGCTCGTATTAATCGGTTTCATTTTTCCTTTTGTGCTCGCGCCCCAACTCCCTGCCAGCTTTCAGGAGTTACAGGATGGGACGATCGGTCCGCAGGAGTTTGAGGCGGCAATCGGTGAGACGCTTGCCGGCATTTCCGATCTGGCCATTTTCATTACGTTAATATTTTTCTTGTTGTTCGTGGTGCTGGTGTTGTATTCCGTCTATGCGCTTTACCTGAGCGTTTCCATCTATCTCAAGACCACGGTCTTCTGGAGCATCATCGTGATGCTGCTCTACTCATTCATCGTGAGCTCGCTCACGGGCTTCTTTGCTGCGCTCGTGGGGGCATAGTTTCGGCCAAAACCCGCATTCCTTTAATTGCTTTTTTGCCCATTTGGTGGGTATATGGTCATTCAGTTCTACAACACGCTTTCGCGCTCCAAAGAGCTCTTTCACAAGGAGCCTGGACAGAAGGTAGGGATGTATTGCTGCGGTCCGACGGTCTACTACTTTGCGCACATCGGAAATCTGCGTCCGTATGTGGCTTGGGATGTGTTGCGCCGCCTCTTGGAACAGCGCAAGTTCAAGGTCACGCACGTGATGAACATCACGGATGTCGGGCACCTCGTGAGCGACGACGACTCGGGGGAAGACAAGATCGAGAAGACCGCGCGTGAACAACAGAAGTCTCCCGAGGAGATCGCGGATTTCTACACGGATGCCTTTTTGTATGACTTGGAAAAGATGCGCGTGCAGTTGCCCCATCACCTCGTCAAAGCGCGTAAGCATATCCCCGAGATGATTGCGCTCATCCAAAAGCTCGAGAAGAAGGGCTATACCTACACCACTCCCTCTGGGGTCTACTTCGACACGCAGAAATTCCCTCAGTATGGGAAGATGGCCAATCTGAATATGGATGAGCTCAAGGCGGTGAGGCAAGACGTCGAACGCGATGACGCGAAGAAGCATCCCGCGGATTTCCGCCTATGGCAATTGAACCAGCCCCATCACCTGCAGCAGTGGGATTCTCCATGGGGGAGAGGGTATCCGGGTTGGCATATCGAGTGCTCGGCCATGAGCATGAAATATTTGGGGGAGCACTTTGACATCCATACCGGGGGGAACGATCACATCAACATCCACCACCCCAATGAGATCGCACAGAGCGAAGCTGCCACTGGAAAGAAGTTCGCGGATTATTGGTTGCATTCCGCCTTCATGCGCATCGACAACCAGAAGATGTCCAAGTCGCTGAAGAATGTGTATTTGATCCGTGATATTGAGAATCACCAATTGAAACCCCTGGCGTATCGCTTCCTCCTTCTCACGACGCATTACCGTTCCGAGCTCAATTTCACCTGGGAAAGCATCCGTGCGGCGCAAACCACATTGGATAAATGGAACGAGTTCATCCAGCGCCTGCAGAAATATGCCGGAGCGCACTCCAATAACGAAATCAACGCCCTTATTGCGCAGGCGAAAGAGAAAGTGGAGGCGTCATTCGATGATGATATCAACACCGCGGAAGCACTAGGGGAATTGTCGCAGTTCCAGCGCCGCGTGAATGGGTTGATGGACCAGCAAAAACTCAGTAAAGCGGACACGCGGAAGATTTTGGAATTCTTGCAGGATGTGGATGAGGTTCTGGGCGTGTTTGATTTTGCGCAGCAGGAAACGATTATTCCCGCCAACGTTTTGCAGCTGGCCCAGCAGCGCGAGGCCGCGCGCAAGTCGAAGGATTGGGCCCAGAGCGATGCGCTGCGTGCGCAAATCGAGAAAGAAGGGTTTGCGGTGCTGGATACGAAGGAAGGGTTCGAGTTGAAGGCCTTGAAGCCGGCGCATTAGGCCGGTTTCGTCGCAATCACGTCGAGCTGTCCTTCCCATGGGACGATGTTCTCTTGCAGTAATTGGAGACGTGACTTCCCGCCGATGTTTTTCCCCTCGTAGATGACGACGCCCGTGTTCTTGATGAGGTGGTGCTTGTAGCGCAGCATGGCGTCATCGATGGAAAAATGATGGATGAGTCGTTGGAACAAGATGAGCCAGTGCCCATGCACGACGATGAGCACTTTTTTGCCTTCATAGTCGCGTGCGAGCGTACCCAAGAATGAGTGGATGCGCAGCTCGATATCGGGCCAATTCTCTCCTCCCCAGGGGCGGTAGTGGTACAATCCCTCGCGTTCTTTGCGTTCGATTTCTCCGGGGAATTGTTGTTCGACTTGTTCTTTCGTCATCGTATGCCATATCCCGCGTTGTCCTTCGGCGAGGCGCGGGTCTTCGTATATTTTTGCATCCGGGTACATGAGGCGCATGGTGTCTTTGGCGCGGGTGTAATAGGAAGTGTAATAGGCGTCGAATTTTCCATAGCGCTCACGGAGGTAATTGCCCGTGATTTCGGCTTGTTTCTTTCCGCGTTCCGTGAGAGGATACCCGTGCGTGGGCATGTGATAGGCCGCGCGCTCGTCGAGGCTGCGTACGTTTCCTTCTGATTCGCCATGGCGGACCAGCACTAACAGATCAGGCCATCCCATTTTTTTGCACCAAACACTTTTCAGCGGGCGAACTATTTATGGGTTGTCCTATTGGGGACTAAAGAATCCTCAACATAATCCCTTGTCATTTATAACCTCAACTTTTTTCTTTCTGCACATGGCCGAGCTTTCTATTTTGCTGACGCTGGGGTTCATGATTGTGGCGGCGGCCTTTTCATTGTTCATCGCGCGCTGGTTCAAGCAACCGGCGCTGCTGGGTTATTTGCTCGCGGGAATTATTGTGGGTCCAGCGGGATTGAAATTGATCAATTCCCCGGAAGAGATTGCGCTCGTTTCGGAATTGGGGATCATTTTTCTCCTCTTCACGGTGGGAGCGGAAACCGATTTGCTCAAATTCTTGCGTTCGGGTCCCACGCTATTGATCGGCGGTTTTGCCCAGATCCTGCTTACGATCCTCATCGTCCTCTTTGTCCTGCCCTCCATCGGATTGCAGGCGGGGCTCTATGTGGGGTTGGCCGTGGCGCTTTCCTCAACGATGCTGGTGGTAAAGCTCCTCCAGGACAAGAAGATGCTCCATTCCCTGCATGGGCAGCTGATATTGGGTTTCCTGCTGGTGCAGGATTTAGCCGTAATCCTCGCGCTTCCCTTGCTCGCGGCGGATGTGAGCTCGCTGAATATCGGTTATTTTGAATTGCTGGCCTTGAAAGGGATCGTGCTCATCGGTGCGCTTATTTTGCTTTCCAAGATGGCTTTTCCCAAGCTCTATGCCAGCGCCGCGCATAGCAGCGAGTTGTTGTATCTCACCGCGCTCGCGACATGCTTCGCATTCATCGGATTGGCCTATTTCTTGCAGCTCTCGCTGGCGATTGGTGCATTTTTAGGGGGCTTAGCGATTGCGCGC
The DNA here is from genome assembly GCA_016699555.1 of Candidatus Iainarchaeum sp. GTDB lineage: Archaea > Iainarchaeota > Iainarchaeia > Iainarchaeales > VGJJ01 > VGJJ01. Next base: position 743,754 of record CP064981.1, on the reverse strand, counting down.
CTCCCCTACAACGTCGAAGCCGCTAGCTCCATGCGCGGGCTGCGGGATTTCTTTGTGATGCTCTTTTTCGTTGCATTAGGGACGCAATTAGATTTCAATGTGGGAAGCGTTCCGCTCTCGTATGTGGTTTCGATTATTTTGCTGCTGTTCATCCTCAAACCACTCGTATTCTATGTGATTACCCAAATCGCGGGTTATGGGACCAACACTGCTTCTAAAGTGGCGTTTGGGTTGCTGCAGATGTCCGAGTTCTCGCTGATTTTGTTGGTGCAGGGAAAGAATTCCGCCGTCATCCCTCCTGCTGAGTATTCGTTCACGATCATGCTCGCGGCTTTTTCCATGGCGGTAACCCCCTACATGATGGAACACGGTCCGCGCATCGTGGAGTCGTTGAAGAAATCGTCGAAGCTCAAGTTCTTCTCCAATTATGAGCTGTTCTCGCGCAAGCTGAAGGCGCTGCAGCATGTCTCCGAGAAGAAACTCCACCATCACATCATCGTCCTCGGCGGTGGAAGGACGGGAAAACATATGGCGTTGAACCTGGGCAAGAGCTATCCCATTGTGGTGGTGGATCACGACCCCAATGTGGTCCAATTCTTCCGTAAAAAGGGGATGATGAGCGTTTATGGGAATGCGCACAACACCGAAATATTGGACCACTTGCACGTGGAAAAAGCACGTCTCGTGGTGTGCACGATGCCGGATGAGGAAGAGGCAAAATTCGTACTCAACTACCTCAAACGCACCCACCCGAAGGTTCCCGTGTTCGTGAAGGCAAGCTACTATGAGGATGCATGGGAACTCTACAAGGCGGGCGCGGACTACGTGGTGTTGAGCGAAATCATTGGCGGGCACGTCTTTACGGAGAACGTGGAGCACTATCTCGATACGGGCAAGCCTTTGCGTCCCGTGGACATGGTGAGGCTGAAGGAACGCTTATTGGAAGAAAGAGAAACCCATCATTCGCGGCAGGAATGGCTATAATGCCTTTTCATTCACAAAATAGGTGGTGTTGAAAGAAATTGGGGTTGGAGGGCATTTCCTCCAACCGGCTTAATGGTGTATGCTTACGCCGAGACTTCAATGTCCAAGCGTTTCTTCAATTCGCGGTAACGATTGCGGATCGTGACTTCGGTCACACCTGCAACGTTGGCCACTTCTTTTTGCGTGCGGCGTTCTCCCTTCAGGAGGCCGGCGATGTAAACCGCTGCAGCTGCAACGCCCGTTGGACCGCGTCCGGAGATGAGTCCTTTTCCGATGGCGTCTTCCAAGATCTTGCGTCCTTCTTCTTGGACTTCACCGCTCAAATTGAGCTCGGAAGCGAAGCGGGGGATGTAGTGGATGGGATTCGTCAGCGGAACTTCCAATTTCAGTTCTCTCACGAGGAAGCGGTAGGTTCTGCCGATTTCTTTCTTCGTGAGACCGGAGGCTTCGGCCATTTCGTTCAGAGTACGGGGGACCTGGTAGGTTCTACATACCGTGTACAAGACAGCTGCAACCACGGCTTCGATTAAGCGTCCGCGGATGAGTCCTTTCTTCACGGTCTTTCTGTAAAGCAATGCAGCGGCTTCAACGAGCTGCTCTGGGATGTTGAGGTAGGATGCGACACGACGCAATTCCGTCAAGGCAATGCTCAAATTACGCTGCATGCTCGAGGAAATGCTCGCGCGTTTGTGCCACTTGATGAGGCGATACATTTGGGCTTTGGATTTAGATGATAATTTGTTTCCGCGCGAGTCCGATCCGCGGCGGTCGATCATGGTGACAAGCCCTTTGTTGAGCTTGACATACTTCATTGGGGAGCCCGTACGAGCAGAGTCTTCGAATCCGTCTCCGTCGAAGGTTCTCCATTCCTTTCCAAAATCCATTTCATCTTCCGAAACGATGAGTCCGCACTGCTGGCAAACGACTTCTCCTTTCTCGGAGTCTTTTCTTACTTTGGTGCTTCCGCATTCAGGGCAGACGAGGTTAGACATTCAGGGGATCACCTGGGGTTGGTTTGTGGGATATGGGCTCACTCACGCATGGGATATTTCCCGCTTTCACGGAAGAGAAGTATCACAAGAACGAGTCGATATAATATATGGGGCTGACCTTATATATAAACGAGGTTGTTTTCTTTATAAATAAAGTATCCGAAGCTTAAATAGTGCACTCGAAAAATTGGTGCAAAAATCGAGGGGTTGTGTGCTGCTTTGATTAAAATCTATAGTTTGGTGTCCCTGATATGAAGGCTGATAATAATGAGATGAAGATAATTAATGAACAAATTAGGCTGATTTTACACAAACACTCATTGGCAGTATTTCTCATTATTACATTTCTATTGGTTGGTTCATTTTTCTATATTGTTTCACTATCCTTTAATGGGTCGAAAAACAGCCCCGTTGATGCTAATAATCTGCCTGATGAAATAACCCAGCTAAAATCTGAACTTGCAGTAGTGAAAGATCAAAAAAATCGATTAGAAGAAGAATATAATAAATTAAACAACAATAACCCAAGAATACTTACTGTTCTGCCTGTTGATTCTGGCGTGAACCCACCTTATACTTTAATTCATGGTCGTCAATTTGAGTTTTCATTCAAATTGTTATCGGGCGATATCGAGACGTGGACCCTGCCTATTGAAAGTTATGAAAGGAGTTATTTTCGCGGCGAATACCTCCGTACTTTAGCTCCTGAAATAATTCAGGAGCAGTATTCTATATACAATAATTATGTTAATTTTTGTAATGCGATGGTAGCTGCAGGAGTTAACGTAAATTGTGAAAATTATCTGAGCTCAACTCTGCGGAGCGTCAAAGAATTCGAGAACGAGAACTCAATTCCAAGAATTAATATTAATCTCAATGGAGTTAATGAAAATTTTTATGATTATACGTTTTTTATTAATTCTGGACCATTTATTAATGTAGTAAAACCAATCAAAGATGCTGCGACTGATGACTATGCAATAATTGAGGAGCTGTTTAACATAATCAAGCAAGGGCCAGTGTATGTGAAAGAAATAAAGGAAACCCCGCGTTACCCAATTGAAACATTAACAGGTGGCGGCGGAGATTGTGAAGATACTTCAATTTTAATGGCAAGTTTATTGAAGGCAGTAGACCCAAATTGGGAGGTAAAATTGTATTATATTGATGGTGATAATCCAAAAAGCCCAGAGAAGATTAATCATGTAATCGTTTACGTTGATACTGGAAAAGTTCAGACTTTTATCGAAACAACTTCAAAAGGGGAAATGAATCCTTACGTCAATGGAGTTCATGGCTATCCAGTCACTGTTGCATAACCAGTTGGTTAACTCTAAAATCAGAGAACTCCAAAGCCCTTTCGGGCCTTGGTTTTGGAATTATTTCTTTTCTGCTTTCTTTGCTTTGGCTGCGGGTGCAGGGGTGGCTGCAGCGGTTTTCTTGTTGCTGCTGGTTTTGGCTGCTTTTGCGGCCTTGGCTTCAACCGATGCAGGTGCGGTGTCGCGCAACACGGCGTTGACGCTTCCATCTTGTCCGGGGCGTGAAGTCACTTGGGCATAGTGTTTGCTGCCATTGGCTTCGACTTCGATTTCCGTGCCTTTCGTGATGATGTTTCGTCTCACGTACAAGCGGTTGGCTTTGTTTTCGTGGACCCAGATGATTTTCATTTTAGTGGTCTTCTTGCTCTTGGGATCGGTCACATTGGCAACAGAGGCTTTGCGCAACTTGGCTTTGGAGGTCTTTCCTCTTCCTGCGGCGACCAACATCTCGCTGGCGTCGGCCATCGTGGTCGTAGTGAAGTCTCCGCCCTTGGTGTAGAGGCGTTTGGTCTTGCCGTTTACGCTATTGCGTAATCCGCCGGTTTCTTTGCGTGCGCTTTTCAGATGCCATTGCGTCATGTGTTTCAATCCCCGTGTTTTAAATCCGTGTTTGTCCCTATTCAGCATATGCCCCTTTCGCGTATGGTTTTCCCCAACGGAAAAGATGGCCTTTGCTATTGCGAAGGAACAATAACTACCAAAGCCTCCCAGGAATGGCTTAAAAAGCTATATTCTGAGTTGCCCTCTGGAATTGAGGGTTTTTTCCAGGTTTTTTCTCCTTCCGGCGTTGCCGGGAAGCACCACCTGGGCTGGGCGGCGTTCGCGTCGTTCAATGCATGGAAGTCCAACACCATGCATGCCAAGAAACCCGAGATGGAACTATTATGCCACCTCGCCGGGGTGCGGCAGATACCGGATGCGCAAGACCGCGTTGGGATCAAGTCCGGCAAGCAAGAGATTGTGCTCGTTTTCGTGGGAAACCTTTCCGCGCTCCCCAAGAGTTTCATCCCCGCACTATGCAAATCATTGGGCATCGCTTCGAAGAAAGTGACGTGGGGACAAACCATCCGCCCATCAAAGGCGTGGCCGTTGGATAAGGAATCTTTTGCGCTCGAGCGCAGTGCATTGTTTGAGTCGTGATGTCATGCCTGCTTCCGCTCCATCCAAGGCACATGCTTTCTTGTCCATGCTCGAATCGCCGCGATTCATTCCCATCTTATTGCTGCTGATATTTTTGTTGGGGGTGTTGGTGCGCAGCGTTCCGCTGCAGTTCGCCGAGTTTTCGGATCCCGATGCGTTTTTCCACGCGCGCATGGCCCAACAGATCATCGACACGCACGCGTTGCCGCTATGGGATGCGCTTTCGGAGCAGGGAAGGATCTATTCCTATCCCCCACTCCTGCATCTATTGATCGCCGCCACGAGCATTTTTTCCGGTTTGCCGGTTGAGATTGCTTACAAGTGGTTGGGCATCATTGTCGGTGCGCTATTTGGGGTGAGCGTTTTCTTGTTGGCGCGTCACTGGTCGAAATCCAATGGGATTGCGCTGGCATCCGCGCTCTTCGCGGTGTTGTGCAGCATCAGCGTGTTGCGTACGAGTGGTTTTTTGCGTCCGGATGGATTGGCGACAACGCTCATTCCCTTCATCCTCTTGCTCTGGTTGCAACGCCGTAGTGTGATGGCGTTGCTGGTGAGTGTGGTATTGGTGTTATTGCACCCCCTTTCTGCCGTGGTGTTAGCTGCGCTGCTGGGAAGTTTATTCGTTGCAAGCCTGATTCGTAAAGAAACCGCTTCCCCGCTCATTCCTGTTGCGCTGCTGGGGATGTTGGGGGTGTTTGTCGTTTGGCTGCAATTGCAAGGGCTTGCGCTCTCCAATTATGCCTCCCACGTGGCGCTTTCCGCCTCGGAGTTCGCACGCTTCCAATTGCTGGACTTCTTCTTGTTGTTTCCCCTAGCATGGGCGTTTTTCTTTTTCGCTTTTACGCAATGGAAGAAAATGCCTTTTCCGCTGCTCCTGTGGCTCGTCCTCACGCTGGCCATCGGGATGCTGGGCACGCGCATGATGGTGTTTGCGCTTCCCTTCTATGCCATTGTGGCCGGCTATGGTTTCATGCGCGTGTTGGAGCTCATCCATCGCGACGAGAAAGCCGTAGCGGTCTTTGGTGTCCTTTTCCTGCTATTGGGCGTTATCACAATCTATGCCGTGATGAGCACGCCCGCTCCCAATTTTCTTCCGGGAGAGAAAGCGGCTGCGCAGTGGTTGTTCGCGTATGCGCATCCCCGGGAAGCGGTTTTGAGCATGTGGGATGTTGGGCATGCACTCGCCTATTACACGCACTTGCCCCAAGTGGTGGACGGATACTTCGAGTTCGCGCACGAGTTGGATGCGCGCATCGATGCGATGTGGGCCGTTCATTCGACTTCTTCCTGCGAAACCTTCTCGCAGCGCATGCGCCAATTCAACGCGACCTATGTGTACATCGGGCAGCGCGAGCTCGAGAGCCAGTTCGTAAAACTTGGGATACTGGAACAGGAAAATTGCCCGCACCTGCGCATGCCCTATGCATCCGATCATGCGCGGGTGATGGAGTTCATTGCAGGTTAATCCAGCGGCTCTTCTTCGGCAGGGCCCATCAGCATGTCTTCGTTTTCTTCGAGGGAGAGGGTTTCGCCCATTTCTCCTTCCACGAATGCGTCCATTTCATTGTTGGCGCGCTCCATGGGAGTGAGTGGAGCAGCAGGTGTTTGCTTTTGCTTTTTGGGAGCGTATTTTTCTGTGAGTACATTGAGGATGGTTTGTGCTTTCTTGGGGCCTATTTTTTCCACTTCCTTCAATTCATCCAGGCTCGCATTGGATATCTTTTGGATGCTTCCGAAGTGTTCCAATAGTGATTTGGCCAGGTTCGGTCCCACGGATGGCAGGCTTTCCACGATGAACTGTTGCTGTTCCTCCATCGTAAGGCCTTTGCGTCCCATGCGCAGGCGGATTTCTTTGTCTTTGCTGATCTGTTCCCGCTTGGCCATCAAATACACATACCGCGCCGTGTCGCGTGCGTCTTTGGTGAAGAGGATGGGAATGCGATACGTGAGCGCGATCGCAGAGAGCATTCCGATGATGGCATGTTCATGGATGTTGCGCGTGATGAATAGTTCTTCGGGCTTCCCTTCCAGCAACAGCAGCGGTCGCGCATAGGCTTGGCTCATGTTCATGAGCTGCGCGAGCAGGCGTCCATCCAGTATGCTGCTGAGGAAGTCTTCCACGGCCTTGCGTTCGATAACTACATCGGGGCCTATGACGAAGTCTCCGACTTCGAGCTGTTTCATGTGCACGTCCACGTCGGTGTATTCCGATAGCGCTTTGATAACGGTCGATGCTTGCTCGCGCTGGTCCACATAGATTTGGATGCGCTCCAGCTTTTCTTCCGCGAACTTGAGCAGGGTTTGTTGCATGGGGGATGTTTGTTTGGTTGCGGGAACGATGGACTCTGTCTGGCGCGCGAGCGTATGCAGGATGTCGTGCATGGCTTTCTCTTTCTTTTTCGCGGACCAATACATCGCTTCATCCATGGTCTTTTCGGCCATGAGGATGATGACTTTCCCGTCGTGCTTCCTTCCTGTTCTTCCGCGGCGCTGGATGAGGCGTATTTCGCTGGGAGCGGGCTCATAGAATATCACCAAATCCACGGATGGGATGTCCAACCCCTCTTCGGCTACGCTGCTGGCCACCAATGTGTTGTGCGTGCCATCCCTGAATGCTTGCAATACCTTGATCTGGTTCTTCTGCGAGAGCCCTTTGTCTTTCACACTCTTCGTGGCTTGCCCGATGAAGCGTACGGCGCGGATGCCTTCAATTTTGTTGAGTTCCTCGGACACGAACGTGACGCTGTCGCGGTAGTGGTTGAACACGATCACGCGCGACTCGGGGTTTTCCTTGAATTGGCGTTCGAGGATTTCTTTGAGCTTGTGCAGCTTGGGATGTTCGATGGATTCGTTGGAAAGGCGTTCGCCGATGGCGAATGCACGGCGCATGGCGAGGTCTTCCACGATGAGCTTGGCGGCCTTACTGCTACCGCTTTGCTTGGCGGCCTCTTTCATTTTGGCGAAGTAATCATTCAAGGGCGTGATGCCTTGCGAGTCCAACAGCGTGATGGCGTGCCAGACTTTCATGACCGCGGCCGCGCGCGAGACGGCTTGGTAGAGTTGGGGTTTTGTGGGGCCGTACTGCATCATGTCCTGGCGCAACTGGGTCTGCAATTCCAGCAATTCGCGGCTGCGGATGAATGGGAGGTGCATCTTTTGGGCGTATCCGAGTTTCTTGAAGAAGATGAGTTGTTCTTTCACGAATGCATGGAGTTGGGTCTTGATTTCTTGGAATTCGCTGGGCAATGCGACTTTGATCCAGTCCACATGGATGTCATGCATGTAGGGTTTGACATCCTCGTCCTCGAGCGTTTTGACTACGACGTGGGAGATGAAGAGGTTCTTGCACACGTCCTGGATGTCTTCTTCCGTGCTACCAGGGGATGCCGTCAGCGCCAGCACGTATTTTTTGGACTTCTTCTTTTCCGTTGCGGGGGCGTATGCGAGCGCGGCGTATTTTTTGGCGAGGAATACATAACTGTAGTCTTTGACGGCGCGATGGGCCTCATCGAAAATGAGCAATTGGACGTTTTCCAGTGACGTTTTTCCTGTGAGCAGATCATTCTCGATGGTTTGAGGTGTTGCCGAAATGATCGTTGATTCATTCCAGATGCGCTGGCGTTCCTCTGGAGAATTGGCGCCGGTAAGGACATTGATGGTTTCCGGGTGCAACGCCAGTACCTCGCGCAAACTATTGCTGTGCTGCACGGCAAGGGGTTTGGTTGGAGAAAGAAATAGGATTTTGCCCTCGGGATTCTGTTGCAGGAGTTGCGCGCTCAGGAGTGCGGCGATGATGGTCTTCCCTAATGCGGTCGGGGCAACAACGAGTGTGTTTCCGCGTTCCACGACCTGCGCGGCGATGACTTCTTGGTAGAGTCTTCGTTCGACCTTGCTTGGTTTAATGAGGGGATGGGAAACATGTTCCATAATGGGTCCTGCTAACAACGTTCTCTTTTGTGTTATTTTAAATCCTCCAATGGAGGAACGCCAATATCCCCATTTATACGCACTTATAATGCCTTTTTTTACTATTTCGGGCTATTTTAGGCGTTATTTGGGCAAACGCAGGCCTATGGATTTATATTATCCAGCGTAGCCCAATATTGGGTTAGTAATACATAATGGTTGGTTGAGTATGCCTGAATTACCACTCGCAGCGGTTGACCGCATCATTCGTAAGGCCACAGGGATTCGTGTTTCTGAGGAGGCCTCCAAGGTTTTGACTGATCACTTGGAAGAGCTTGGCATGCAGGTCGCGAGAGAGGCCGCTGTCTTCGCCAAGCACGCTAACCGTAAGACCATTACCGGCGCGGATATCCGCTTAGCCACAAAGAAACAGTAGCTGCTTTCTTTTTTTTCTCTTTTTTTGAATACGACTAGCCTTCGATCTTGACGATATTCACATCGAAGATCAAGTTCTTTCCCGCTAAGGGATGGTTGAAGTCTATTTTGACGGTGTTGCTATCGGTATTCACTTCCGTAATAATCCCTTGTCCGCGGCTTGAATTGATGCGTGCTCCCACGAGGATGGGCACATTGGCATCCTGTAGTTGTTGGATGGGCACGGTGAGGATTGCTTGGGGATTCACCGCCCCATAGGCATCCACTGCAGGAATCACGATATGTTTGCTTTCTCCCGTGCGCATTCCCAACAAGCCATCATCAAACCCTTTGATGAGTCCTCCCACTCCTACTTGGAATGTGGCGGGATCCCCCGGAGAGGTTTCATCGAAAACGGTTCCGTCCTCGAGGGTTCCTTTGTAGTAGAGTGTGACGCTGTCGCCGGCTTCGATTACATCTTTCATAGTCAATCCCTGGTTCACTTGGTTGGTCCGATCCACGTTGTCGCGTGAGGCGATGTGGATGCATCCCGAAAGGATGACGATAGCCAGAACTGCCAGCACGACGACGAGGCGTTTCATAGTCGAATAAAAGTCACAAACCTATTTAATGGCTGCCCTTTTCGTGGGTGGAAAGCTTCGTCCGGATGAAGTCATAGATCACGCGGAAGGTGTCTTCTTTCTGAAATCCTTCGGTGTTGATGACGAGATCGAAGGGCGCGAGATCCGAACCATACGCGATCCCATACAACTGCTTCCATAATTTTTGATCGGAACGATAGCGTTGTTGGATTTTGGTGAATACTTTGGCGGCGGGCATTCCGTCTCTCTCCCCTACCCTGCGCGCAGCCTCTGCGTCCGAGACTTGGATCCAAATCCGGATGGCCTTGCCCTTGTACATCCACGGTGCCAAGCGCGCATCCGTTACCGCGTTCGGATGCGATCGGAGCGCGCGCAATACCTCACGGTCCACTTGCTGGTCGAATGCATGGTTTTTTTGGCGCAATCGGTTGGCTTTTTTTCCTGCGGCCGTTTCCCAGAAAGTGGGATTATTGGGATTAACCCCTTGTTTGCGCACGCGTTTTTCCAGCATGCCGCGATGGATGTGCGATGCGCTGATGTAATGGCGCTTCATGCGTCGCGCGAGGTGTTTCCCTAAAGTGCTCTTTCCCGTGCCAATCGTCCCGGAAATGAGGATGGGCAATCCTTGTTTGCGTGAGGGCATATCCCAGGTGCGTGTGCGCGAATATAATGCTGCCCTCAGATGAGGAGGACGACAATCGTGCAAATGGCCCCGGCGACGATCGCATGCAGCAGGATGCGATTGGCCGCCAACATGAGTTGGGCTTGCCCTTCGAAGGGGTGCTTGATGGAGCTGAAGAGTTTCATTCTTCCACCTTTCCCGTGTAGGCGTTGATGATGCAGACTTTTTGTTGGCTCTCCAGCAGCGCGACGAATCCTGCGACGAAGAAAGGGAATACGATCAAGCGTTGCCATGTCTCGAAATGCAATGCGATGAGGAATCCGCTCAGCATCCCCGCGAATGCCAACAAGAAAATCCCGATCATGCGCCTGCGTTTCTGTCCTGCGCTGCCGATGTTGCAGATGTTTTGGGTGTGGCGGCGTTGCTCCATGCGAAGACTTTTTAGTTTCCAAGATTAAAAGGATGTTTATGCCCGCCACGCATCCATCCCAAAAAGCGGTTTTCCCCGCATTCTATGTGAAGGTATGGGATGCGATGGAGCGCATTCCTCGCGGAAAAGTGACGACGTATAAGGAACTCGCGCGCGCGATCGGGAATCCTAATGCTTCGCGCGCGATCGGTAACGCGTGCAACAAGAACCCTAACGCGCCGCACACCCCTTGCCATCGCGTGGTCGCGAGCGATGGTTCGTTGGGCGGTTATGCGTTTGGATTGCGAAAGAAAGTGCGATTGCTCGAAAGCGAAGGCGTGCAATTGGTGAATAATAGGATCGACTTGGAAAAGTTTGGATTCACCTTTCCCAGACGATGATCATTTCCTGGCGTGCGATTGGTGGAATAATGCGATGATATTGTCGCGCAGGTTCTCGTCGATGGCGACGATACGGTCCGCGAGCTTGAAGCGTTCGCTCACGTGCTGTGCGAGCGTGGGATTTTCGGGCGTGAGGAGGATGGTCTTCACGTGCTTGGCCATTTCGATGTCCCCGTAGCTGTCCGTGATGAGCACGGTTTGGTTCATCGAGAAGGAATGACGGTGCTGCTTGCACCATTCCTTTGTCGCGGAGAGTTTCGTGCGCGTGGGAATCCCTTTCATCCTTCCGTTCTTGAATCCCAAGATGCGCGCGATGCCGGTCATCTCTCCTTGTGCGTTGAAGGTGACATTGCTCCCGATCACTCCGTCGAATGAGAATCCGAATTCCTTCTTCAGTTCCCTGTTGGTCATCTCCGCGAATTCTTGAGAGGAAAGCGTTGCGAGGATGATCTTGGCGTGTGTTTGTTTTTTGAGCTGGCGCAGCGCTTTCACTAATTCCTTGCGCAGCGTGGGCCACATTCTTTTCAAGACCACTTCAAAATCTTCGCGTGTAAAGGACCGGTCTTGCAGTAATTGGTTGCCGTAATAGATCACCTCTTCCACGTTCATCTTTCCACTAGAGAGATTGTGTAATAGTTCTTCGTAAAAAATATCCCCCAATGTTTTTCCGTCTGCTTTTTGGGGATAAGCCACTTGCAGTCCGATGTTTCCCGCGTCCGCGTCGAAGAGCGTCCCATCCATGTCCACTACAATCGTCGAGACGCGGTTGAACCAATAGCGCGGTCGCAAGGCTTGGCGTTTGAGCTTGAATATGAGCGAATTGCGCACGAAACTCCCTAGCACGCGGGCGCGCTTGACTTTTCCTCGGATCATTTTTGGGAGTTCCATGTCATTCATCCCGTGGTTCGATGATATCGATGACTCTTCCTTTGATGCGTGCGAGTTCGTCTTCGAGCAATCCCATACGGAATTCCTTTCCAAAGTTGTGTGCGACGATAATCTTGTTGCCATCCCTTTTAATGACGATGAACAGATGCGTGTACTTGCGGGCCCAGCTGTTGTAATGGGACCCCGGCCACTGGATGCCCAGCACCTGTCCGGGTCGGATGATTTCCTGAAGTGGTTGTTTCGTTTTGCCCAATTGCCAGACCAGTTTATTTCTTTTGGCGAAACGCCAGGCATCGCCGCTATTGTAATCGATACCAAAATATTCATGCGCGAGTTGCCTGACATACGATGCGCAGTTCGAATTGCTTTTTCCTCCGAATCGATAACGTGGGGCTTCGGTTGGGAGTTCATGCAATCGTTCTCCGGATATGGGTTGTCCAAGCGGAGTGGTGGCATAATGGGATTTCTCGAGCCGCGCGGGGAATACATCATTGACATATTTTTGGTGGTATGCCCCGTACCCGAGTCCCAATGCTGACGCGACTGCGAGAGCGAGCCGCAATCGCCTGAATCGGGTGTTTTTTTCCAAGCGAAAAATCGGTTCTTCGCCGATCTCTCGTGGAGTGGTTTCGCCATACGGATGGAATCGATTTTTCCTATTTAACCATTCGCCATAACGTCCATACGTTCAGATGACGGGCTTGTGCGCGCTTTCTTTCATGACCATCATCGATTGCGTGGAGCCGATGCCATCGATCTTGCGCATCTTTACCGTAATCAACTCATTCATCTCATCCAAGTCCTTCACGCGCACGCGCACCATCAAGTCCGCCGCTCCCGTAATGATGAAGGCTTCTTCTACGCCATCGATCTGCTTGAGCTGTTCCATGAGGTCTTGCTGCAGGACTTTCTTTCCCGAAGGCAGCATGTTCATGGCATCGATCAGCACGAACGCCTGGATGGGCCGTTCCAGCTGCACGAAATCCAGTTTCGTTTCGTAACGCGTAATGATTTTAAGCTTCTCAAACCTCTTTACACGATGGTGCACCGTGGAAAGAGGGACATGGATTTTTTTGGCGATCGTCTGCAGGGGCGCCTTCGCGTCCCAGCGCAATGCATTCAAGATGGCTTTGTCAATGGTGTCGAACATATATTGGAAATTTTCCAACATTTGCATTATAAATGTGCTGTTTTTTGCCAGATTATCGATTTTTCTGGTGTAAAATATATATATGTGGAATAACGATAGTATAGCTACCTGGGATGGGCTCACGAGCATACAATTGCTCTGAGAGGAGGTTCGACTCACGAACTGTGTGAATGGCTCACGCGCGTGGGCGGAGTAGGTACCGCCGCACGCGTTCCAATTTTTTTTGTTTTGCATCGATTCTTTTTTTGCGTCGATTCATTCTATCGCTTGTGTTCTCCGTCATAGTTCCCTTCCTCATTTATATTGCCTGATCGTTTTTCCTCTTTGATGTGGTATAGGGGAATCATCCTGTTGTTTGCGCTCATTCTGCTGGGGAGCGCACTCCCTGGTTTTGTGTATGCACAATCGATTTCGAACACGATGACATTTACCAATCGCGAGCCCACCGCGATAACGGATTACCCGGTTCAGGTGGGGCGGCCATTCATCCAGGGCGCGTATCCGCTGGGGACATGGCCTCAAGTCGTGGTGAATGGCGTTCCGGTGCAGACGCAAGTGGACGTGAAGAATCGCTGGCCCGATGGGAGTATGAAATTTGCTGTCATTTCGTTCATCTTGTCTTCGCTAAGCGTGGGCGAAACCAAGACTATTACGTTCCAAAGCATTTCAGATAGCTCCTATCAGAGCAGCACGGGTAATGTTCTTTTTTTTTCGACTGCGATGCTGAATAATTTCAACTTCGATGCCACGATCGATTTGGTTTCGGGCGGCGTGACGCAATCCGCTTCCGCGCGCACGATGCTGCAGAACAATTCCGTCGCAAAGACGTGGCTTTCCGGCCCCGTGGTCACATCGCTCGTGCTCGCCGATCATTCGGCGAATCGCCAGTATGATTTGGGGTGGGATCCCTTCAAGAGTTTTCGCCCGATCTTCAATGTTTCTTTTTGGCCGGGCATCAACAAATACTATGTCATGTACATCGGGGAGATTGCCAATACGGAGGCGATGCAGGACCTCTCCTATGATTCTGTCACGCTGAAACTGGGACAGACGAATCCTACCACGGTGCTGTCGCAATCCAATGTGGTGCAACACTATGCCTCTCGCTGGGGTCGGGATTTCTGGTCCGGAGCGGCGTTGCCGAAAGTGGATATCGATTATGGCTTGAACTATCTTTCGGCGACGAAGCTGATTCCCGCATTCGATCCTGCGGTTTCGGTTTCGCAGAGCACGATCGTGAACAATTACAATGCCTGGATCGCCAGCAACCGCGGTCTCATGCAACAGGGTATTTTCCAATACACCTCGATGGGATCGGGAGGCGCTCGGCCCGAATTGAGCTGGGCTCCCGACTGGGATGTGCGTCGCCTGTTCCGCGGGAGCTGGGAAGCCCGTGAGGTATCAGAGGGCATGGCAGAATTGGCTGCCTCGTTTCCCGTGCATTTCAGGGAAGGCGATCCCACTAAATTTTTCGATCGCAATCCCACCACGGGTGCGCTCGGCACGCTTCCCGCTATCGGCAGAGTGGTCTCCACGAATGCGCGTCCTTCTGTTTCGTTATACACGGGTTTTCCCACGTATGGGAATCCCATCGATGAAGTCACGCCCGTGGGACCCTACACGCATGGTCCCCTGAATTGGGCATATAGCGATGCGCACGTCTACAATCCCAACTTCATCTCCTACCTGCTCTCGGGAAGATTTTGGGACTATGAGGAATTGCTGTATTGGGCTTCGTTCGCTTCGCTGGCAACCGGGTACGCTCGCGGGCCCACGACGAGTGGCACGAACCAACCCGGCGGGGGTCTGACTTCTCCCTATGGCGAGCGTTATCAGGCACGCCCAGCGATCACGCGCTTGTATGCGGCTGCTCTTGCGGAAGATAATTCTCCCGAGGACATCCACTTCGAGGGATTGCTCTTGGATGCCATTGTGGTGTGGCGCGGCATGCAGAATATTCCGCTCGCGCAATCATTGCCGGGCGAACCCGCTATTCCTGCGACGTCATGGAACACGCAGATGTGGCAGTTCGGGCGGACGCTCTACACGACGGCGACCAACTACAATGGGCTCTTTTCCGCGGATTTGCCTTCGCCGTTGCACCAGTGGGTGTATAGCAGCGCGTGCGGCGCAGGATCGTTTGTGGTGGATCCCTCGCTCGCGGATAACTGTCATTCCCCCTGGATGCAAGCCATTCTTTCCGCGGACTTGTTCGGTCCCGCGCGCGATTTGGGTTATCCCGTGCAGAGCTTGATGCAGTTCGATGCGGGTTGGTATGCATGGCATTTCACCACGCCCGATCTGAGTCCCTGGGGATTGGGTTCTTATCGTGAAGCCACGACCGATCCGAATGGCGCTCCGATGGCGACGCCACAGCAGGTGTATGGGGCCTACAATGCGTCATACTATGCATTGAACCCCGGCCTTTGCTTCCAAGAAGGCGGAAACTTGTGCGATGCCGCGCATGGTGGGGTATATCGTTCGGATGGTTATTTTTCCTACCAATTGGCCGCAACGGCGATGCTCTATGATTTCATTCCCGACGTGTACCATTGGATGCGCGCCGAGGGACAAGCCACCTTCAGCTCGAGCACATTCAATGGGGATCCGCGCTATGGTTTTTTGCCGCGCGCGTTATTCAATGCGGCTCCCCCCACCACGCCCATAATGGACTATCTGAGCATCAATGGCACGTCTCCCGGTGAAATCGCGCAACAGTCTGCTGCCATCCTCATCTTTTCAGGCGCGAATCTCCAGAATGTCAGCGGCGTGCAGATCGGCAGCGTCACTTTCTCCACGGGCATTACGAATCAGAGCGCCACGGGTTTTACGCTCACGCTTTCCACCGCACAGACCGGGACCCTGACAGCAGGTTTCATGCCCGTGACGTTACTGGTGGGATCGACGAGCTATGCGCAACCCTTCAGCGTGCGCGTGCTGAGTCCCGTGTCCGCATGCGGTTCGAGCGCGCCCGTGTGCAATGGCAGTTGTCCCGTTGGTCAAGCCTGCCAGGTCAGCGCATCCACGTGCGCGTGCGTAGTGATCCCTCCGACTCCGCTTCCCATCCCAAATGCCCCTGCGAATTTCACCGCGACTGCCGTGACCACGACGAGCGTCCAACTCTCGTGGTCGGATGTCGCGAACGAGGGGCATTACAAATTGGGTTATCATTTTCCTCCCAGCGGTTCGTTTGTGTTGATTTCGGATTTGATTCCCGCGAACCAAACCACGTACACGCATTCTGCCGCTCCCACGGGCTTGATCCAGTATGATTTGTGGGCATACAATTCGCAATTCACTTCTCCCGTGACGAGCACGACGGTGAATACTTTGTCGGCGAGCACGACTCCAGTCGTTACATCTTTCGTGGTGAACGGCCTCGCCACGAATCCGATTATCCAACAGTCTCCGGCGACGATTATCTTTTCGGGAGTGAATCTGCAGAGCGTGACTTCCGTGAAAATCGGTACCGCTACGTTCTCCAGCATCAGCGCGCAGTCTTCCACGGGCTTCACGTTGACCCTGACGGGTACGCAAACAGGTACGCTCGGCATCGGCAATCTTTCGCTTGAATTGCTGACCAGCACGACATCCTATCCTCAAACTTCAACCATTCAAGTAATTGCGCCCCTGCAACAATTGCAATTCAATTCCTTCCAACCCGTCACGTCGATTGCGTTCGGCAGCCCGGTCACGTTTAGCGGGAACATCATCAACACCGTTACCGGTTTTCCTGTCACGGTGGAAGTGCGATTAGTCATGCCGGGTTCGAGCGAGGTAGTGGTGTCGAGCATTCCATTGTCCGGGAACTCAAGCGGTTTGGCTTTCTCGTATGTGCATGCTCCTTCAACTCCGCTCCCCATCGATGACTATCAATGGAGGATCGGCGTCTCTCAGTTGGGGACGACGACGTACTCGAATTATTTTGATTTTGATGTCGTTTCGGCGCCGAGCCCGGGTATTTTTTCGATTACGGCAGTGGAGCCGTTGCCCGGGGCCACTATTACTGCGGGTTCGGCGGTTCCGTTTTCGGCGATGGTGTATAATGCGAATCAGTCGGAGGCATTGAATCTGCAACTATACGCCAGCACGCAGCAAACGGAGGGTTATCTGTTGGTGTACGAGTCCGGGATGACTGCTGCCCCGGGCGGAACATTATTTTCGACCGTCATCACCATTCCCGGCGCCGTGAGCGGTTCGTATTGGTGGTTTTTTGCTGTCACGAATTCAAGCACGCCCTCGAGCACGGTGACAACGCCCCCTAGCCAGATTACGTTTCTCTTGGCGTGCGGAAATAATTCATGTGAAGCCCCGACCGAAACATGTTCGACTTGTCCTTCGGACTGCGGCAGCTGCACGACAGGCTCGAATCCGACTACAAATAATAGCGCCGGCGGTGCGGGCGGCGGTGGCGGTGGAGGTAGTGGTAGCGGCGGAAGCGGGGGTAGTAGTTCCAGCGCCATTCCCAATACTCAATCGGGTAATGGTTCCGTTTCGCAGGGTGGTTCTGTCGGCAATGACCAGATCGCTTCGACTGTGGAACAGAATCCCGTGTTATCCCTCGTGAATGGCATCGGTTCCGGCGTCGTGGGCGCTTTTTCCGCCGATGCGGCACAGAATTATGCGACCAATCTGGTGGTCGGAGTAGTCATCCTGCTCGCCATGCTTGGGGCGGCGGCATATTTCTTGGGCTTCATCTAAAGTGATTCGCCCTGAATCGTATCGCCCTGGGAAGGGATCGAACCTTCGACCTATCGGTTAACAGCCGAGCGCTCTACCGCTGAGCTACCAGGGCATCGTGGTTTCCGTCCCGCGGTAACGAGACACAGGCGTCAACCGCTGTCGGCACCTGCCCTTTGATGGACCTTTATCTAAAGGTTCTGGGAATCATTTTAAAGGCATGGCTGCGGGTGCAAAACAGTCGTGGTGGGGGACCAGTCCTTAATAAGCGGGAGGACATTTTTCCATATGCGCATTGTTTTTGTCTTGCTTTTTATTTGCATTTTGGGGGCTTCTCCTTCCGTGCTGGCGGCAGCGGACATCATCACGTCCCACGTTGATTATGCGGCGGTCAAATTCAATAATTCCACGGAGAATTTCATCCCCATCGTCATCTGGGATGATTCCCTCGCCCCGACGCAGCAGACGCTGGTGGCGACCATTACGGCCCCAGGACAGGCCTCCCAGACCGAGACCTTCACGCGCATGGATGCGGCAGGGCATTTCGGGAATAAGCATTTCTATTCCGAGCTCAAGACAAAGCAGATAACTCCCGGCACGACCTACACGATTGCCTATGGCGGCGTGACGCGAAACTTCCGTGTGGCGGCCGATGATTATCGTGAGATGCTGAAGCGTGCCCTGAACTTTTTCATCATGACGGAGCGCGAGTCTCCGTTGACGATCAGGGATTGGATGCCCAATGCAGGGACTTTTTCCGCTGACGCGGGTATCGGAATTCCCACGGCAGTCCCGCGTGATTTCTCGCGCGGCGGATGGGTGGATGGTGGGGATTATCGCTTGTATTTCTGGCACATGGGTGGAGTAGGGAATGCGTTCGCAAAGGTATTGGAATTGGGCGCGACGAATTTCCAGGCGGCTTTCCCGAGCGAGTATGCGGTCGTTCCCACGCTCATGCAGGGGTTGCACAACGTGTACGCGGACGCGGTGCTCCCGAACCAATCCGATCAAGGCAGGATCGCTTCGACGCTCAACCAGAATAGCAATCTCTTCCAGGGATCGCAAGCCAATTCATCGATCATCGGCGAAGCCGGTTTGCGCGGGAGGGGTTTTGTGATCATGGGCTTGGCGCTCAGCAGCAAGGCGTTGCAGTCCATCAATCCCACGCTCTCGCAGAATCTATTCAACAAGGCGTTGGCGCTGTATAACTACAACGGCCTCGGCTCGAGCAATTTTCCGAATGCCTCATTCGCGAATCATTCCGTTTACCAAGAATACAAGTTCTCGCAGCTGATGGGTTCGGGCGCGCTCTATCTGGCCGGGCATGCGCCTGCGCTGGCTGATTTCACTGCGCGCTTGAATGAGATCCGTGCCATCCAACGCGCTCCCACGAGCGACCCGGACGACATTACGGGATGCATCCGCCACAACGCCGAAGCCAATCAGCGCTGCGCCATCCATCGCCACAATGCCTTCAATACCGTTGGGTTTGAGATGAAGCGTTATGCCGTGCAAAATGGCATCTCTGCATCATGGGTGGGGACGCTCGACAGCATGATATTGGACTATTGGGGTTTCGTGAAGCGCTTCCAGCCCGAAAACGGTCTTTCGAATTCGCTCGCGAATGCATTCGGGGAAATACCTCAAGTCGTGTATCCGAATGGCCAGCAGGCCGGTGGAGCCGCGCCGAATTATCTGCATGTGCGCGCCATTCCCGGCTCTTCGGATAAAGTGGCATACTTGGAGATCGAGCCCCTGGGGATTGGAACAGGAAATCAATTCGAGAAGACGAGTAATGCATTCATGGTGGACCAGGCGGCGTTCTACTTAGGGGTCGCAGAATATTATCCGAGCGAACGCGATGCGATGCTCAAGGCGGGCTTGCGTTCGTTGTATTTCGTATTTGGCTTGAATCCCAATAACCGGAATACCATTGATGGAGATATGACCGGGGTATCCGTCGAAAGCGGCGCGGGACAATTCAATGCCTACACGAATGCGTGGCCCGTCTATGCCGGAACGAGTACCGGACGCTATCCCTTTTTTGCGGTCGAGAATGGATTTTGGCCCTGCACCGATGCGACTTCCTGCAATGCAGGATGGATCACGCATCTTACCGAGCCCGGCGGATATCGTTCGTACGAGTGGCATCTCGAAGACACGCAGGCATTAGTGGACGCGCTTGCGCAGGCGCATAAATTGGATTTTGCGCAGGGAAGCGGTACCGCTCCCACTCCTCCTGCTGCGCCGAGTAATTTGCAGGCCAATGCTGTTTCTTCCACGCAGATCAATTTGAGCTGGACCGACAATTCCTCGAATGAGTCCGGTTTCAGGATTGAGCGCGCCCCCGGGGGCACATCGAATTTCCAAGAGATCCAAGTCGTGGGGGCGGGTATCACGACATACAATAATAGTGGTCTCGCTCCCAGCACCTCCTATTCCTATCGCGTGCGGGCATACAATGGAACGGGAAATTCTTCTTATTCTCCTGTCGCGACCACGAGTACACTGCCTCCTCCCCTGCCCGCTCCATCCATTTCGGGTGTGAGTCCTAATTCAGTGACGCTGGGAACGAGCAATCTCATCACCATCACGGGAAGCAATTTCACGAGCGACGCAGTGGTGCAAATCGTAATCGGTTCGAACACGGTTACGCTGGCCAATCCCTCGATCTCTTCCTCGCAAATAACGGCAACGCTCTTCTCGACGCAAACAAGCGCATTGGGCGCGGGGAACGGGACCATCAATGTTTCGCAAGCAAGCGGGAACGCGGGAAGCGCATTCAGCATCGTTCCTGCGCCCGTGGTGCCGACTATCGGGAGCATTACCCCGAATGCCGTCACACGCGGCGCGGGCGGGACATTCACCATTTTCGGCAGCAACTTCGTCTCGAATGCACAGGTGTTCGTCGGCTCCGTCGCGGTCCAGAATCCGACCATCTCCTCCACGCAAATCACCTTTTCCCTGGCATCGCAGTGGTCACAGATACCAACGGGGGCGAATATGGTCACTGTCGTGCAGAACAGCCAGACATCCAACGCCGTCACGCTGAACGTGAATCCCGCGCCCGTGCTTGCGACGGTGACGCCGGCTTCGCCTTGGCTGTATGGGAATCCCAACACGATCACGCTCTCCGGAAGCAATTTCGTTTCGGCCCAGCTGACGATCGGCTCCCTGACGCTCGTCCCTACGATCGTGAATTCCACTACGGCGACTTTCGCATTGAATTCCTTGCAGTGGGCCCAGCTCGGGACCGGCACGCACTCGCTCGTGTTGAGCGTGGACTCGGGTGCATTCCAAGTGAGCTCGAACGCGCTCAATGTGGCGGTGAACCCGCAGAATCCGACCGTGAACATCCAGACTCCCACGAATGCATCGACGTTGCCCAACAATCTCCCAGTGACGTTCAGCGCGACCATCGGGCAGCTTCCGAATGGGAATGTGGATGTCACGCTTTACTTGAATCCCAATTCCTCTCCCACGATCGGGAATGCATCCCAGATCATTATGCAGACGAACGTGCCGGCCACAGGGGGTGGCGTTCCTTTCACGTTCAATTATACTCCTCCCGGCGGCTGGCAGAACACGACTTATTTTTGGCAGATCGTGGCGACCAATGGAATTTCCACCACCAACACGGGAATCCAATCGTTTACGATCGCTCCTCCCACGCCAACAGGGCCTCCATCCATCAGCAGTATCTCTCCGGGGACGATCCAGTACAACACCACCAACAACATCGTGATATCCGGGACGAACTTTGCGTCGAATGTGGGTGTGACGATCAGCTCGGTCAGCGCTTCCATCCCAATCACGAATCCCGTCGTCAACGTGAGCGTTTCTCCCAATACCATTTCCTTTTCCCTCTCCGCAGCCAATACGGTTGCGCTCGGTCCGGGCGCTACGACGATCGCATTGTCGCAAAGCACCGGTGGCACGAGCGGGGGATTGAGCATCACCATTCCCGGGCCCACGATCATGAATCTCAGTCCGAATACGGTCGTATTGGGGACGAATCCCAATTTCACGGTCACTGGTTCCAACTTCTTCGCGGGGACGAATTTGACGGTGCAAGTGGGTTCGATTTCCTTGGCGCCCACCATCCTGTCCCAGACCCAGCTCGCCTTCGCCCTGACCGCGAACCAATTGTCCACGCTCGGGGCCGGGCAATCGAATGTATTGGTGACGAGCAACGGTGGCTCTTCCAGTTCGCTTCCGCTCATCGTCACGGCTCCTACGCCCACGATCGCGTCCATCAGTCCCTCTTCCTTCAATTATGGCGGAAGCACCGCATTCACCATCAATGGAACGAATTTCGTGCAGGGTGCAACAATTCAATTCGGAGCGGTTACCGTCATTCCCTCCAGCATCAGTCCGACACAACTGCAAGGGACGCTTTCGCAGACGGCTTCCACGAGTTTGTCCATCGGGAGCAATCCGGTTTCGGTCACGCAGTTCGGGCAGAACAGCAATGGGAGTAGTGTCACGGTCGTTCCCCCTGCTCCCGGGCTGACGCTCCAAACACCAACGCCGGGTGCATCATTCAATACGACCGATCCGGTGAATTTTGGCGCGACATTATTCCAGACCCCTGCGCTGAACTTGGATTTGCTTTTTTTGTTGAGTCATGATGTGCAGCCGAACCCGGCAGATCCATCTCATCAATTGGCCATCGTTCCATTGCCTGCGTCGCCTACGGGTAATTTTTATGCCATCAACTATATTCCTCCCGGAGACTGGGAAGTTGGCACGTACTATTGGCAACTGGCCGTGGGGAACGGGTACAGTGGCGTGGCCTCCGATGTGCGTAGTTTCACTATCAATGCGGCCGGTCCCACTTGTAGCGGAAGCGCGCCGGCTTGTCCGAGTGTGGGTGTATGCCAAGGCTTCACGCAGATCTGCAGCGTAAGCGGACAATGGGGTAGTTGTAATGCGCCTAATTTTGAGAACACCGAACTTTCCTGCAATGATGGATTGGATAACGATTGCGATGGCGATAGTGATGGAATTGACTCCGATTGTAGTACGCCGCTCATTTGTGTGGCCAATACCCCCGTTACCTGTCAGACTGGCTTGCCCGGAATTTGTGCGGAAGGAACGCAAACGTGTAATGCCACGGGAACGGCGCTCAGCGCGTGTGTGGGAATCCCCATAGGCGGAATCGCGGAAGTGTGTCAGGATAATTTGGACAATGATTGTGATGGGGCGAGCGATTGTAGTGATTCCGATTGCAGCAGCAGTACGGCCTGTACCACAAGCGCTCCCCAGCAGCCGTTCAGCTCATTCGGCGGTGGCGGCGGAGGCGGTGGCGGTGGCGGTGGCGGCGGTGCGCGTCCTGCAGCGGTTCCTGCAATCGCTCCCGTGACCACGCCCGAAAATAATCCTGAATCCTCGAGTGTCTCGACCGATTCGCCATCCCGATCCGGGGATGGAGGGGAGAATGGTGGTAGTGCCTCGCCGATTGCATCGGATTCCACTCCTGCCAGTGTGGATAATCCGACATCAAGCGAAGGTTTGGCGGTGCAATCGCTTTCGACGGATGTGGCGGCGACCATTATTGTGTGGTCCACCATCCTGATAATGGCTTCCGTGCTCGTCATCCACTTGTTGGGGTTATTCTGACGCTAGCGTGAGTGTTTTTATAGTACGACTTTGTCTCTGCCTATGCGCAACATATTTTTCGGCATCATGGTTGTCCTTTTTTTGTCGGTCGCGTTTGCTCCTGCAGCGCATGCCGCTCCTGTCTCGCCCGATACCACGAAGCTTGTTGCCTTGGAGGTTGAAGAAATCGCTGGGGCCGTGCGCGCGGGTAATCTCGAACCGATTGAGGGGCAAATTCCCCTGCCCAAAGGCTATCTCAGCGATCCCTCCAAATTGCGTATCTTGCGCTTGAATGGGTCGCAGTACGAAACGATTCCTTCACAATTCCAGGTCTCCGCGAGCTACAATGATGGGAGCATTTCCCTTGTACGTTATTACTTCCGTCCCGCCATCAATATTTCCGCGAACACCGCGCAAACGTATTATTTGTATTTTGGGACTGCCACGCTCACGGATGAACCCGTCGCCAATCCCCTTGCAGTAGTTGATTTGGGGAATGAGTTCCGACTCACTACTTCGACTGCCGGGCAAGCGGTTGAAACGATTATAGACAAAACGAAGTTCTCGGTCGCAAAGAGCGTGAAAGTGGGCAATACTTTCATTTGGCCCACGAACACGACGACGCGTGGTTTCTTTTTTACGGATTCCTCGAACGTACAGGCGGATTCCCTGAATCAACCGACGGCGATGAGTTGGGTGTGGGACGGCCCTTACACGAAAGTGTTGCGCGTGGATGGCGCGATCACGTATGCGAATGGGCAAAATTTCCTCACGTACACGGCTTATCTCCAATTCCATGCGGGGACGTCGCGTATCGATGTCAAGAGCATCACCTTCATGAACCGCGGCTCGCGCACGCTCCAAGTGAATGGTCCGCATGTCCGGTTCAAAGAGGGTTATTTTGCGAGTGATGTGGGGCTGACCGGCACCAAAACGGTGAGCGGTGATTTCTATACCAATTCGAATTACACGACGCAAGATATCCAAATCATCCAAGACGCGACCCCTGGAGAAGTTGATTATTCCGTCGTTCCGTCGCTGAATGGGACAAATGATCCGACTCCCGGGAACGCGTACGATAATATTTACTACCGCGTACGCCAGGACGGTGCGTTGGTCGTGAATAATGGGGGTATTCCCACGGCAAATTATAGCGCCAACCAACCTTTGGTCCCCATCCCTAATACGCAATCCAATGGATCGTTTACCGTCAGCAATGCGAGTGGTCGTTTTACTTCCGTGTTCAATAATTTTTGGCAACAAAGTCCCAAATCGATCAGCATCGATAACGGAAATCAATATGCCCTGCACTTATGGCCCAAGCAAAATCCCACGAATGATTTCACGCACGCGCAGGGGATGACGCACTACTATACATCGGCTACATCGACATCGACGTATTCGTTCTACGAGGGCGGAATCCCTTGTACGAGTGCAAGCAATCCCAACTGTAATCTGTTCTATCCTCCCGATACGCAGAACTACGTATTGGAGGCTGCCACCGGTCATGTGTATCGCTTTGGTTTCAATTTCGATCCGACGCTTCCGGTGAGTCTCGGCGATTACGGCAAGGCCTACCAGTATCCCGCGATGGGTCTCCCTCCCGCTTGGTATTGGGGTTCGCAAGGGCAGAATGGTGTTCCCGCTTCTGATTTTTTCTCGCTCTACATCGAGGCGCGGGACTGGAGCGCAGAGTCTTCTTTTTCTTCTGATATTAGGACTTCCGCCCAGCAGGCCGAGAAATGGGGTCGGAGCATGTGGGACTGGACGGATGTCTGCACGAATGTCAGCGTGAGCACGGCCGATTGCATTACATTGATTGAACGCTTAGCACGGGGTGGCCGCTCCTATTCGCACACGGGGATGTTTCCTTATCTGTGGAATGTCTATGGGGATCATCAATGGGGAGAAGGCATCCAGCGTGACGCCGATGCTTATGGTCTCAGCGAAGGCGCTCTCATGACGGCGCTCCGCAACCAGGATGTGCGTGGACTCCAATGGATCGAGTTCGATACGTGGGTGATCAACAATACTTGGTTCTGGCAGAACCCAAGCGATCTTCCGATTAATCATGGCTATTTCTATCAGGCTGGAGATTGGAGATTTAGCGAGCAGGTGTATGGGGGTTCTTCCCGTCGTCATAGCGGTGCGTTCGGAAAAATCATGTATGCCGCCGTCACAGGAGACTGGGCTGCAGCGGATGCACTGGGTTTCGCCACCAAGCATTTGACGGGGGGTTATTCCGGTTGGTCGCAGACAGGAAATACGTATTACAATGATGAAGTCGGTCATCGTGGAAAGGAGCTCCAGGGGCTAGTGGCCCTGTACTTATGGAAGCGCGATCCCACGTACTTGCAAACCGCGCGCACGATGATCATGACCACCAAGACGTATTTGGATGCCTGCGCCACGCGTTTCGGATTGCATCTTGCGGTGGAAACGACTCAGAATGGCGAGGCGAGTTGCACGTTGCAGTATGCTAATGACACCTATGGGTCGTTCCAGCCCTTCATGATGGGATATCTCATGCGTGGACTGGTGGAATGGGATGAGGCTTGGTACAAGGAAACTGGTTCTTATGATGCCACGATTCATCCGTGGTTGATCCAAGTGGTGGATGAGGTGACGGACACCTACATCGGCGCACACAATAGCGGGACGGGGCTGATTAGCGTTCCAAAGACGGATATCATTTATCGTAAGTCCTCCGCTCCCTCCAATGCCGAAGCGATAAGTGTCTGTAGTGCGACCGTGTCAGGTTTCGGTTCGGGTAATTTTCCCAATAGTCATATTGGCCTTATCACCCCTCTCACGGGCTCCGTCAATGCGTATTTGATCGAGTGCTATCTCGACAATGCGGGGGATAATCACAATGTATTCTATCACCTCGTCGGACTGTCGTGGCTCTACAAGCAGACCGGCGACTCACAGACAAAAAGCAATCTCGAACGTGTCTTGGACACGATCCGCTGGCAAGGAGACTCCCCTTCCACGCTCGGGTTAATTGCACCCTCCTGGAGAAACTCTTATTTCGGAACGGCCGATATCAAGATCGCGGCCCCTTTCACGCATGAGGTGCATCAGGCGATGGCGGCGTTGCTCTCTCCCGCGTCGACCAGTCCATTCGTGAATAGCCTTTCCCCCAACGTAGTGGCGCTTGGCAGTGGCGCAACCATTACGATTGGGGGCTGCAATCTTCCCTCTCCATTATCCATCGTCATCGATGGCGTGTTGAATCTCACCCCAAGCGCCTCTTCCGCCACCAGCGCAACGTTCGCATTGACGGCGCAACAGACTACGACTCTCGGCGCGGGAGTGCATACGCTGACGGTCATGCATAGCGGATCCGCTCTTGGGACCTTGCCTCTTGGCATCACGACGATTCCGAATGTCCAGAATCTCACTCCAGCCATCGGGTCATCGTTCTCCCAGGGGTCGAGCATTCCGCTTGCTGCGACAATTTCCAACATCGTCCCATCGGAATCGATTACCGTCAATGTGCAAGTGCAAGCGCCCGGGCAGCCTTCGCTTGCGACCATTTCCTCGAGCCAAATGACTGCTACGCCGACTGGAGTTCCATTCACGTATGCATATTCCTTGCCCGGCAATGCGGCGACAGGGATGTACAATTGGAGGTTATCCGTGACGAACGTCGCTGGGACGATCGCTTCCAATATTTATTCATTCAACGTGACGCCGCTCTCCGGTTCGGGTCCCACGCTCGCGCAGATCGCTCCTTCGTCCGTGGATCCGGCGACCGTAATTCCTGGGAGTCCTATCACAATCGTGCTCACCGGAACTAATTTCATTTCTGGCACGACCGTGGCGGTGGGTGCGCTTGATATTCCGAGCGTCTCGACGACCATCATTTCCCCGACGCAGCTCTCATTCTTGCTTTATGCCAATGATATTAGTAATTTAGGGAATGGCGTCCATCAGGTGCACGTCCAGAATGCGAGCGGCACTTCCAATAATCTCTCGTTCACCATTTCTCCAACGGCCTCTGCTCCGCCGCAGGTGGCTGTGACGGCGCCCGCGAATAATGCAGTTACTTCTCCCGATTCCACCATCGTGTTTTCCGCTATCATCACGAATGCTTCGGCATCCGAACCCTTGGATGTCTCTCTCCTGATTGTGGGGCCAGGGCAGTCGACTCCCGTGACGGTGAATACAGAGGCATTCACTGCGAGTCCCAGCGGGAGCCCGTATTCATTTCCGCTTTTAGTTCCGAGTGCGGCGGTCTTAGGGAGTTACTCGTGGTCATTCGCCGTCAACAATCCGGCGACGAGTCAGAGCGCTGTCTCGCCTGCACAAACCATCATCGTGCAACAGGCCCCTACTCCCCCGGTGTGCGGAGACAGTATCTGTGCTGCGAGCGAAAGCTGCACGACGTGCAGTACCGACTGTACATGCGCTCCCGCTGCGCCTCCTGGTAATGGCGGAGGCGGTGGCGGCGGTGGTGGTGGCGGTGGCGGCGGTGGCGGCAGCCGTGGAACGGGTAATGGGGGCAATCCATTTGTTCCGACTATTAATCCCGATTCCGGTTCCGCTAATCCGGGCTCGTCGGCATCGAATGAGGGCGGGGGAGCCATTTCAACTGGCAATCCTGCCACGGATTTCCTGGCGGGGTTGGGGAGCACGGTGGTGAGCGCCATCACCAATGACTCGGCCACGGACTTTTCATTGAGTATCGTGGTCGGGCTAGGGGTGCTCATTCTCCTCTTCATTGCGATTGGTTATTTCATGGGACTGGTGTGATTTCCCTCTTGGAGCGCATGCCGTCGGGTTTAATACTCAAGACCGCTTCCAAGTGAGCATGCGCTTGGTTGCTTCTCGTAATGCGCAGAGTGCGCTGGAGTACGTCCTCCTGTATGGGGGTGCGCTCATTATCCTAGTGCTCATGCTCGCGTTGTTGGTGACGATCGTGCCGCAGAACTATAATTGGGTTTCCCAGCAAGCAGAGAAGTCCTATGACGAGCAAGTGTGCGATCAGATCGGCGATCATTCGTTTTCGCGCTGTCGGGTGAGCGATTCGGTTGCACCGGGTGATGTGAGCGGATTCAACATCAGCTTTAGTCCTTCCTCGCCGCGCACGATTTATCTTTCGTGGGTGTGGCCGGGAGATGATGGGTTGATGCAGGGTGGCGTGGTGGAGTCCGTCGAAATCACATTCGTGCATGATTCGCTGACGGGTGGGTTGGGGGTTGATGCCATCCGGGATCCTGTTCAATTCACGCTGTTGCGCCAGAATGGGGATCTCTTGCATGGGCCGCTGGAGGATGCGGGTAGCTTCAATGTGCCCATTCCCTCTCCTCGCCAACCCGGTGTGCTGGAAGTGTTGTTGGTGCAATTTCCCCCTGGAATGAATGGGACCTACTACTTCGGTATTCGCGCGGTGGATGACGCAGGGAATGTGTCGAAGAACATTATTACCAATACCTACACGGTATGAGTCCTATTCGGGCAATCTATTGCGCGTGCTTATATTCTATCCATCTTTCTATGGTCCAACGGATTGGATTAGGATCGCGTCTCGATGAAAAGGATTCCAGTCATTGCCGTGTCGGCTTGGATGGTGCTCTGCTGCACACTTTTGCTCCTGCTCGCTCTTCAAGCAACCTCGACTGCTACATTATTGTCTGCGGTGGCTCCTGCCCCCATTGTAATTCCGGACGCGCATGCGACTCCGTTGTCGCCCGCGCTTCCTTCGAGCGACGCCTTTTCCCTGCACACGCTCCCCGAGCAGCCGGTATTGGAACTGCAAGCCGGCTCGACGATAGTCCCCATCACCGTCCAAGAATATGCAAATGCTCCACGCAACGGGGATATGGTACGCACCTTTTTCACGTTCGGCCAGAACGCATTCACGGGCACACCGACGAGTATCCTTTCCAAGATCCAGGTGCTCGATGAGACGCAAACCCCCATTCCGATGTATCCCACGATCGCGTCGCGGTGGTACGGCCCCGTCTCAGGGAACAACTCCATCAAGATGCTCTGGTTGGATTTTCCCGTCACGGCGAGCGGTAATCAGGTCAAGCCCTATTATGTGAAGTTCAACAACAACGGGGGGCTCACGCAAGTCCTTCCCGCCAATCCCGTTAGCGTCACCACTCAGAACATCGGGGGTGTGAATAAGTTCGTGGTCACGAGCGGGAACTACATCTATCGCATCAACCAACAGAAGTTCACGGTATTCGATGATGTGACAATCGGCGGGAGCAATGTTGTCGCAGGAAATCCATCCGATGGTTTCTATCTCGAGCTCGATACGGTCGCCGAAG
Organism: Candidatus Iainarchaeum sp.; assembly: GCA_016699555.1. Classification (GTDB taxonomy): domain Archaea; phylum Iainarchaeota; class Iainarchaeia; order Iainarchaeales; family VGJJ01; genus VGJJ01. The sequence goes on along the minus strand of CP064981.1, from coordinate 714,362 downwards.
TTGCCGATCGCATTCTGGCGGCGGGGAGTAGCGTAATCGGCGTGAACCATGAAGAAGTCTTCAGCACGGGGGATCAAATCGTATTCGAGCACTTCGACCAAGTGGATTCCCCTTCCATCGCGGGGGCGAACACCGCCGGCAATTCCAATCTCAATGTGAAGTATCCCGCTTCCACCATCGGAACGACGGGGATTCCCATGTATGCCGTGGGGATGCAAGTCCGAATCGGTAGCGGTAGCAAACAGGAGACGCGGACGATCCAATCCATCTCGGGGAATCGCCTCACGTTCACGACGCCATTGGGTTTCACTCATCAACTCGATGAACCGGTTTCAATCATCAACTTGCCCACTCACACGATCACATCCATTTCGCCAGCCAATCACACCATCACGATCTCCCCTGCCACGACGATCGCAGTGGGTTTCGGGTATGGTGTCCGAAAAATCAGTGGGACCAAAAAGACATTCTCGAGCGCTGCCACAAATGCGAGCATTTCATTAGCGGAGATCGAGGAACAGAATCCCCTGCGCACGACGCTGCATCTCGTGGGGACACTGGCCGAAGTGGGTGGGAGTAAGGTGCTTTCGGATATCGAATTGGAAGTGCGCTATCACATCTACTCCAGCGGCGTCGTCGACATGGAGACATCCATCATCAATCGGGGCTCGCGCGGGATCGATTACATCCAGCAGGGGAATAACAATTATTCCAAGCCCCAGGATCTGCTCTTCAACGACGCCTACATCCAGAGCAGCATCGTCCTGAGCGGGACGAAGACGATCGATTTCGGCACGCTTCCGCAGGGAACGGGCACGACGGGCGTGAGCGATAGTTTTACCGCTCCCACGACTTACACGCTGCTCCAGGACATGTATCCGGCCGAAGTGGATGTGTACAATCGCACGCCCTCCACGCCTGCAGATCCGACGAATTCGCGTCTCTTGGATAATTTTTGGGGCCGTATCGATAAGCGTGCAGGCACAACCACGACGACGCTCTATCAGAACCTCGGACAGGGTGCGAGCAATTACCTGTGCGGCAGCGGCTGCCAGTTCACTTCCGAGCAGAATATCCCTCTCAGCAATCCCCCGGGCTTGCGCTATGAGAATGCCATTGGATTGGGGGATGGGACAAAAGGCGTGGCCATCCTTCCCCACCAATACTTCTGGGAGGAAGCCCCTTTTGGTTTCGAGACGGATGGGCAGACCATCAAGATCGTTTCACACCCTGCCGGAAACGCCTCGGGAATCCGCCGCATCGGACAATATGGGACCGGTCCCTTCGGGGCGGAGGATTTGCTATATGGTTCGACGTATTATCGTCTCATCGGAGCGGAACGCAATACGACACGCAGCAGCTTTCGTTTCTTCGGCGGAGGGGAATCGCTGGCATCGCAAATGGACATTGCCAGAGCGCGCAGGAACAAATTGCTCCCCCGCAATACGGATTATACCCAAAGCACGAAAGCATTTTTCGGGATCGAACCCTATTATACGCACGCCCAGCTCGCCGCGATTAGTTGGGGTCCCATGCAGGCGGCGGTTAACCGTTACATCAAATCCTATCAGGTCATCACCGACTGGACGGTTTCCGATCCCAATAGTGGGAATCCGGTTCCGTTGCAGGGATTAAAACTATCCAAGTACCAGTACAACTTCGAGAAGGGAAAGGGGTACGCGACCGTCGCACCTTATGGAAAATCGCGCGTGGGGGCGTTGGAGCGCGGCGACTCAACGGATGTGTTGACGTACTCGAATCTCTATGAATGGTTGAAAGTCCTCATGCTGAATGTGCTGAAGGAAGACGTATCCAAGCCCGAGCTCTATCGCTGGATCAATCTCTTCGCGGATGCGCAGCTCAACAACCACGGGACGCTGCAATTCTCTCCCGGGAAAGACGGTTCGTTCTTCAATGGGGCCACGCTGTATGAGCGTGGGGACCAATACCTCTATCCCGATGGCGGGCACCAATGGGATCAGGGGCAGACGATGTATGCATTCCTCACGGGCGACCGGCTCTCGCTTTCCGTGAACAAGCGGTGGTACGATCAATACATCCTCAAGAACGGCACGCCCATCAGTGTGGGGTTGCCTTCTACGAATTCCAACTGCGCATTCGGAAGGTCGCGCCTCTATGGTTGGCCGGCCGAGGACACGGTGACCCGCTACGTGTTCACGGGCGACCCACTGCTCGTTACCGCGTCCACGAATTTCATCGATTACGTCTACAAGTGCACGCAACCCCCATTCAATGCCGATCTCGCGCTCAATTTCGATCCCGATAGCGGCACGCCATTGCATGGGATCGACAAGATATGGATGGACAACACCGTCATGCGGGCCATGGCACGGATGCTTTTGTTAAAACAACAAGCAGGGACGCTCAACAACGATCCCCGTGACGCGGGTCTCCTCACCTACCTGCGCAAGTCCGCGGAATTCATGAGCGGGACAACTCCAAATTTTGCTTCCACGTATGGGTATGGCTTGCCGTATTCGTTCGGTCCAGGGATCGGGCTTACTGAAATAGGCACGGAAACCAATCCAACGCATTATACGAAAGCCGTGGCGTGTTCGGCTTATCCCAGCATCGGCGTCTTCAATAACCCTGCCCAAATCAGCTGGCCCTTCGATGCGACGCGGGGGATCCAAATCACGAACGGGTGTATCGATTTGTATCAATGGATCAATAACGACCCACAGCAAGCAGGGGATTACCAGGGCGCGCGCATCATCTCGAATGGGTATCATTCTTCCACGCTCGCGCACATGTACTATGCGCTGCAGAGCATTCCCGGGCAGAACCCCAGCGTGTTCATTCCCACCATTCTGAAGCGCCTCATCCGCGATGGGATCCTGTATGTGTATTCTCCTACCGGTGCGGCATGCGGTGCAGGGAATTCCGCTGCGACTCCCGCAAGCGGTCCCGCTGGGGGGCAGGTGAACCTCAACGATCCCACTTGTTATTCTCCCGTGCGCGGGCGCGATGACCAGTATGTGGGGGCGATGTTCAAGTCCATTCCGGAAGCGCTGACATATGATGAGGGTTTGTGGGTGGTGAATAATGCAGCGGATTGTGCCGGGCTAGGCGGGCAATTCTGCAGCGGCACACAGCAGTGTGTGGGCGTGCTGACCGCTGCAGTGGGCACGGGGGGCCAAGCCACGTGTTGCGTCCAGCCCAGCGGGAGCAGTCCGGTGCCCCAGCTCTGCATCGGGGATACATTCCCTCCCCAGCTGAGTAATTTTGCCCCGAGCTATGGGATGCTGTTCGGTCTCACGCAAGTGGTTCTTTCGCTGCAGACCAATGAGAATGCGACATGCTATTACACGCAGAACCTCGCATATGCTTTTCCCAGCAGCGGGACTCCGAGCATTCCCGCGATGACCTCGACGGGAACGACGCTCCACTCCACCACCATCACGAATCTCCCGCAGCCCGGCGACGTGATCTATCGCATTTTCTGCCGCGATCCCGCGAATAATGTGGGGTCAGCCAATCATACGATTATGGTCTTGCCGCCGGGGCAGCAGCCGTTCACGATTACGAATATTCTCGCTACTCCTTCCTCGGACACGGCAGTGATCAACTGGCAGTCTTCGGTTCCCACGACGGGCGTGGTGCAGTACGGTCCCGTCACGGGGTTGGAGAACAATGCCCTCGATTCCACGCTCGCGACAGCGCATGCGCTGACGCTTAACAATCTCACGCCGAGCACGACCTATAACTATCACATCGTCGCAACGGATGCGTACACCAACACCGTCAGCACCAACTTTTCTACATTCATCACGAGCGCGCAAGCGGTGAGTGCGACGTTGGTGAACCCGCACTATACGCAGCCGGGCACCACGGAAGAGACTTCGATCCAGTCCAACAGCAACAATTACGACAAACAGCTTCCTGGACTGCTGGCGGGATACGATAACACGAGCTTTTCCGGGAAAAACCGTGCATTGTTGCGATTCGACTTGAGTGCGATTCCTTCCACGCTCGATCTCGATACCTTCACTGCAACGCTGCAGATGAGAGTGAGCGCGGTCCAGGGAAGCGGGACGAGCGCCACGACTATCCAGGTCTTTCCGCTCACTTCTTCGGGCGCTCCCGGTTTTGGAGACGAGTCTTCCGCAACCTCCACTGGAGAAAGCACCTGGCGCCGTCGCGTGCAGAGCGCTGGGTTGTGGGGCAATTGTCCGTCTTCCCTCTCGGGGGTGGCCGCTTCTGCGCAGTGCGGCGCCGAAGGCGATTATGCGGTGGCTGAGGGGGCGAGCGCGAGCGTTCCGGCGACAGTCGGTACGACCATTACGTGGGATGTCACTGGGATCGTGCGCGCCTGGATGGACGGGACGCGCCCGAATTATGGTTTCTTGGTCCGTGCACAGGACGAGGGCGGGACAGTCAATCTGCGCCAATTCAATTCCAATAACGACGTCTTCACCGCTCCCAGCTCCAATACGCCGCGCCTGATCATTTCGGGGACAACCGGCAACAGCGGCCCGGGCATGTGCGTGAATGGGCACGTGCAGCTATGCACGGTCGGCGTCTGCGCGGGCACCTCGCAGGCGTGCACCAATAATGTATGGGGCAGCTGCGATGTGAGCGGCGTGCCCACGTATCAGGCGAATGAAACCAGTTGCACGGATGGTTTGGACAATGACTGCGATGCCGCAGTGGATTGCAGCGATTCCCAGTGCGCCACGCAACCCATTTGTTTGAGCAATGTGTGCGGGAATCTCGTTTGTGAGGCCGGCGAATCCTGTAGTTCCTGCTCGCAAGACTGTGGCATGTGCGGTCCTCCCGTCGTGGTGCTGCAATCCCCCACTGCAAATCAATCATTTGCATTCGGCGCAGGCATTCCATTCCAGGGGACGGTTTCCAATGCGGATCCCAATGAGCAGTTGACGAGTTACCTGTTGATGCGCCTCGGGAGCCCCCCGAGCCTGACGAGCGCGAGCGACGTCATCTTGCAGACTCCTCCATTTACCACGACATCGTCCGGTGTCACACTGGGTTACCTGTATGCGCCTTCTCCATCATTGGGGCAAGGGACATATTACTGGCAAGTGGTGCTCGTCGATTCCAGCGGTGCCACTCTGACGCCCGTGCAATCTTTTGTGGTGCAGCCGCCTAGCAGTACGTGCAGCGGCACCCCTCCGGCATGCGGGCAACAGCAAGGGGTATGTGCGGGGAGTGTGCAGGCATGCGTGAGCGGTAGCTTTGTGGCGTGCACGAGCACGGATTATGGTTCCAATTTCCAGGCTGTCGAGTCGAGCTGTGGGGATGGATTGGATAATGATTGTGATGGTCTGGCCGATTGCTCGGACATCAGCTGTAGCCTCGCATCCGCGTGCGTCGCGTGCGGTAATGGAGTATGCGCGACCGGGGAGAGCTGTTCCACGTGCAGCCTGGATTGTGGTCCCTGCGCTAATGCCAGTACCGGCGGCACGAACACCGGTGGCGGCGGTGGCGGTGGAAGCGGAAGTGGCGGCGGAGGCAGTGGAGGTCCGATTATTCCTCCGGCGAGCGGTCCTTCTTCTCCTTCATCGCCCGGGAGCAATACGACTCCGCCCCCTGCCTCGAGTTCTTCAAATCCCGCTACCGAGACAGGAAACCCGCTCACGAATGTGTTGGCGAGCATGGGGCAGACGCTGGTCTCGGCTATTTCCTCAGATGCTGCATCGAGTCTGACCACGAATCTCATGGCGGGAATCATCGCGCTCGTTCTAGGCCTATCGCTCATGGCCTATTTCATGGGATGGATATGATTCCGTTTGGTTTACCATGCGAGGAATTATACATAAAATAGTTAGTGTGTTTTAATACTCCAACCCAGTTGCCCATATGTTCTCATGAAAAATGCAGTGATTTTATTTTTGGTGCTGTGCTTGCTTCCGCTCGCGCACGCGCAGGTGGTTTCTCCCACGTCATTCAATGTTCCCCTGACCGTGGTGGGTCCCACCATCAGTATCATCGACGATCCCATTTCCTATGATGGCAGCAACACCTATGTGTCTTCCGGCATTCCATTTCCCAAAAACACTGCCATCACGGATGCCACGAAATGCCAGGTCCGCCTGAATGGCTCTCCGGTTCCCGCACAATTTTCGGTCATCTCGCGCCGCGGGGGATTGATGACCGATGCCACGAAACCCATCCAATGGTTACTCACGACTTTTTTGGTGCAGTCGCTTCCGGCGGGAGGCACCAACACCAGTTATGCGCTGCACTGCGACAACTCCAATGCTCCTGGCCCTGCTCCCGCGACTCCGGTTTCGATCGTTTCGAACACGACCAATTCGGTCGTCGTGAACACCGGTCCTGCGGTATTTGATGTTTCTAAAACTACTGGGAAAATATTCAATTCCGCGACCGTGAACGGCACATCCATGCTGTCTCCGAATAATACTGGATTAGTGATGCGCGCGCAAGACGATGCCGATGGCTCGAACACGTATCCGTTCATCGTGAATCCCAATGGCGTGACGGTCGTGGAAAACGGTCCTCTGCGCGCTGTCGTCCAAATCAATGGTTATTATGATAACTCCAGCACGCCGGGAATCACTCCTAACTTCGGAAACACCAAGCCCATGAATGCCGTGGTGCGCCTCACCTTCTATGCGAATTCCTCGAACGTGGAAATGCGCCACGTCCTCACGAATAATGGCGCAATCGGTCGTCCTTTCCCGAATGCATCGGTCCCCCCGGAAGACAAAGCGGTCTTTCGTGAATTGGAGGTCATCCTGAATCCTGCACTGAGCGGAACCCAGACGGCGCGCTTCGGTTCCAATGCACCCGTCACGGCTTCCGGGAATGAATTGATCCTCGCACAGCGCGGGGCTCCCACCAAATACGATAAGCGCTACCACAACGCGCTCCACCAAGCGCCCAACGATGCCACGGTGACAAACATTATCGATAATTTCTTCACGCAGTTCGCGAATGGAAACACGGTCACGACGCAGGCGAATACGCACTTCGATGACGCGGTGATCCTGGGCGACACCACGAAAGGGATTGCGATGGGCATGCGTGGTTTTTGGCAGACGTTTCCGAAAGATTATCGGGTCAACCAGAACAAGATCGCCGTCTCCTTGTATCCGGGCAATCGCACGGGTCAGCCTCAATTCGAGTACACGTACGTTCCCTACTTCCGCACTAATATCACCACGCCCACGCACTGCTGCGTTTCCGATCCCAATTGGGCGAGCACGGCTGAATTGTTGGATTTGGTGCATCCCGAGACGCTGGATATCACGAATCCCGAGTTCCATTACAACGCGAACAGCAACAACGTCATGCCCGGCGGCACGCGGGATTATCAGGATTTGCTGATCCAATTCTATCCCGCTTCCACTTCTTTTGCTGAGATCCAGCGCCGGTTCGATGCGTTCAATCATCCTCCGGTGGCAGTTCCCACGGACACGGAGTATACTTCCGCCACGGAAGCCACTCCCATGCTGATGCCTCCTAAACGCGATTGGGCGAATGCATCGACCATTCCCGCGAGCTTCCGTCCCTTGTTCGCGCGCGCGGATAAATTATTCCAGATCCAAGTGGATTCTACGGCGCTCGCGAGCAGTGTGTGGCAAACCAACAGCATCTTCACGTGCACGGATCTCCTGCAGAAGCAAGGTGCCACATTTGGGGGTTGGCCTTCGTGGGGAAATACCATTGCGGGAGATGACATGGATGGGGGATGGGGCCGCGAGAATAATCACTATGTCGCCTCGGGCGGATGGAATCTCATGCAGTTCCTGCGCGACTTCGATTATCGTCAATTCGAGTATGGACAATTGCGCGCGTATCACAATAATACGTTTGGCACCGCCTGGGGGAGCGCCTATCCTTCCACGTATGGCTTGGCGCGATATGAGAGCGGATTCAATTCGCTCGCGCTCACGAATGGAGCGCATTATTGGCCGCACGGCTTGTGGATGTCGTACTTGCTCACGGGCTCCCCTGAAATGCTGGATGGCACCCCCCAATATGCGGATTATCTTTCCGCGAACGTTCCCATGGTGGGAGGGGTATTCAAATACATCAATGGCGGTGGAGGCAGAATCGCCGGGCGTTCCATTTCTGCGATTGCGATGGCCTACAAGGTGCTGGGCAAACCCAATTACTATACGGCCATCAACAATTGGATGATTGCCCTCATCAATGGCGAGCAGCACTCCATTTCGATTGGTTGTCCTCCCGGTTCATTTCCTAATTCCATTTCTCCTGCTTCGCAGCCCTGTAATGTGGGTTGGTCGGAGTCCACGCTCACCGAGGGAGCCGAAGAAGGATATTATCTCGCGGGCCTGAACAATCCTACGTATGTGGCGTTGTTCCAGCGCATGATCGAGTTTTTCCGGACGCATTTGCTGCTAGGTGGAACCGGCAGTCCTACGAGTTACTATCCCTATGAGATGGCCTCGCACTGGGATAGCGCGTTCGGTTACAACATCCCGGGATTCTATACTTCGCGCATCGACCCCATCGATTTGGCGGATCCCATCATGATGTACAATAAGATCACCCAAACCCCCCAGAACCCGCTCGGGGATCCACAATTTGTGGGGTTGGCGCAGCAATTATTCAAAGAGGGTTTGTTATGGAATCTGGGCAGTGGCGCGATCGACACCACGAACCCGGCGCAGGTGAATCCCTTGACGTGTCGTTCCACGCAATATCCCAGCAGCTATCACAATAAGATTTTGGGCAAGTGGGAGGATTCCATTTCCACTGCCGCTTTCTTCTTCGTGAATTACTTCGATGCCGGTGGAACGGTTCTGCCTCCTCCCGCACAACCTCCTTCGGTCACGCTCAATGCCAATGGGGCTGGCGGCTCCACGTGGGTTCCGACGGGAACGACTACTATTGGGCTTTCCTGGCTCGTTTCTAACGCTACCTCATGTACTGCTTCCGCGTCTCCTTCCACTGCTGCTTGGACAGGAAGCATCGCTCCTGCGAATGGATCGCTCGCAAGCATTCCCATTACCGCAAGCCCTTCCTATTTCACGCTCAACTGCACCGGTGTTGGAGGGGCGAGCTCGAGCACCGTGACGGTGAATATCGGCACTCCCCCTAGCAGTGGTGGAGGACTGCCTATTCCCAATGCTCCAGCCAATTTTGTCGTGACCGCACTAGGCCCCACGGACGTGCTGTTGACATGGGATGATGTGGATAATGAGACGAATTACAAAATCGTCAGGCACACGCCTTCCACGGCCTCAGGGCAATTGCTTACTGACACGATTCCGGCCAATTCCACGAGTTACACCGATACTGCCGCCGCCCCAGGGACCACGATCCAATATGACTTGCGCGCGTACAGCAATGTCTCGCCCTATTATAATTCTCCGTATGCGTATGCCACTGTAATCACTCCTCCTTCCAGCGGCGGGGTCCCGTCCGCTCCCACCGGCTTGACGGCAGCGGGCACGTCTCCCACGTCAGTAAATCTTTCCTGGACGGACGTGGCGAATAATGAGACGGGCTACCACGTCCAACGCCGCACGTGCGTTTCCAGCACAGTGTGTACGAGTTCATTTGTGACTATTACTGCGAATGCGCTCGCGGCCAATTCCAATTCCTATGCCGATACCTCCGCGACGAGCGATAATATCTATGAGTACCGCGTCTTCGCGGTGAACGGAAGCAATACCTCTCCCTACTCCAATGTGGCGCTCGCCACAACAGGAAAACCCTCCAGTTCGACGTATCTTCCCGTGAATAATGCTTCTTTTTCCAGCAGCGCCACCGTTCCTTTTTCCGCGCTCATCCATAGTTTCATCCCGCAAAGCGTGACGGTAGAATTGCGCGTGCGTGATTTGTCGCAACCGAATGAGCAAGTGGTGAATACGCAGATTATTCCCGCGACGCCGAGTGGCACTGCGTATGCGCACACGTATTCTCCTCCCGCTGCAGGGAATTATTCCTGGCGCGTCATCGTGTCAACGCCGGTCGGGACGCAGAATAGCAATTTGCTGTATTTTTCGGTGAACGGTCCCGCTCCTACTCCTAATCCTCCTGCGTTGGGTGTGATTTCTCCCACCACGATTCCGGTAATCTGGCAGCGAGCGATATTCTTCTCTCGCAGGGAAATTATCTCACGGCTGCTACGCAGATTCTGGTGGACGGGGTGGCGTTGCCTGCGAGTGCGGTCACGTTCATCGATGCCTCTTCGATGTCATTCGACTTGACGCAGAGCCATGTGCAATCCCTGGGAGCGGGGAATCATTCCATCCAAGCGTCCAACGCCGATGGGGCATCGAATCCATTAGCATTGGCAATCAGCAATTCCTCCATTAATGCCCCCACGGTCATAGCACAATCGCCTGCTCCGAATGCGCAAGTCATGATAGGGTCATCCGTCCTCTTTTCCGCGCTCATCCAGAATGATGTGTCAACCGAGCCCTTGCACGTCCAAGTATGGGGAAGCCAGGCGTCTCCGGTGAATTACATCTTGGTGCATGAAGCGACATTCCATGCGACGCCTGCGGGTTTAGTTTTCTCCGTCAATCTTCTTGCGGATCAGCCTCCCGGGAATTATCTCTGGTCGATTTCCGCGACGAATCCCACGAATCCATCGCTGATCGGTTATTCCGTGCCAGCGGCGATGACGCTCATCCCTTCCGCGTGTAGTGGTGCTGCTCCGTTGTGCCCGTTGCAAGTAGGCGTATGCGCGAATGCGCAGCAGGCGTGCGTGGGCTCGAGTTATGCGGCGTGCACTCCCACTACGTATGGGCAGTTCTATCAGGCCGTGGAGTCGAGTTGCAGCGATGGGTTGGATAATGATTGCGATACCGGTTCTCCGAATGGGGGATCGGACTGCAGTGATAGCGATTGTTCCGCTACTGCTGCGTGTCTCACGTGCGGCGATAACACCTGCGATGAACAAACTGAGACGTGCAGCAGCTGTGCATTGGATTGTGGTGCGTGTGCCCCGCCCAATTCAAGCCCTAACAACAGCAGTTTCAACAGCGGCAGTGGTGGAGGAGGCGGTGGAAGTGGAGGTGGAAGCGGGAGTGGAAGCTCTTCTTCTCCCACTGCTCCTCCTGCGGCGCCTCCTGGTGGGGGGACTCCTGGCAGTGGACAAGTGGATAATGGCGCTGCCACCGAAACAGGAAATCCAATCACGGATATTCTCGCAGACATCGGTCACACGGTCGTTTCGGCCGTTTCAGTGGATGCTGCGCAGAATTTAGGGGTTAATCTGATGACGGGCTTCATCATCCTCATGCTGGCCGCTTTCGTGATTGTGCACTTCTTGGGATTTGTGTGAGCAAACATCAAGTAGAATTATTATATGGAAAAATAGCCTCATTGGGTGTCGCGGAACCTTTGAGAGAGGTTCGCGAAACATCGGGTACTTTCACAAAAGTACCCGTTCTCGGTTGGTCCAATCGAAACTGGACATGGGCTTCCGGTTCCCTCGCGTGCAAGGCATGCGATTGAATGCTGCATGCGTTCTCGCTTCCGTTACCCCGAAAGCATCCCCTAAGTAATCCACCGTTGCTCCCTTCCGGGCCTGGCGGGGTTCAATTGCCTACGAAATCTTTCGGGACAGAAGGTCGGCAAACGCACACGGCGATCGCATACTTCGCAAATGATTCGGTCCCGGCGTTCGCTCCGTGCATGAAGTCGGTTTCACGTGGACGAGGACGACTAACCCTCGGAACTAGCCCGAATGATTGATGGGGCTAATCCGTTATAAATCAAACGAAAATATCCATCTCCCCCCATGCCGTGTCGGCCTGCTTAACGTCTCCTTTTGGTTGACGTGCCATTTCAAGGTCATTTAACCATTCTTTTCAACATAAATTGGTTTTTTCTTCGTCATGGTGCGAAATCCGCCCGATATTTGGGCTATTTTCTATTATCAATTCACTAAAAAATAAACAAACCGTTAATTATGCTCCGTTCAGAAAACAAAACGTATATTAAGTCCGAATTGCTCTCATAAGCAACTCAAAAAATTGAGTTTTCAAACGTATCGAATAACAGGGGGTTATTTGCATGGAATCCATTATCAAAAATGCGACTCATGGCGCGCCCAAGGTCGAAGAAAAATATGAAGAATTCGGCCAGCCAAAGATTATGGTGATCGGTGCCGGTGGTGCCGGATGTAACGCCATCAACCGCTTAGCTACGATGGGAATCTCAGGCGCACAGTTAGTCGCCATCAACACGGATAAGCAACACTTGTCCATTATCTCCGATGAAGTCACCAAGGTGTTAATCGGAAAGTCTGTCACGCGCGGTTTGGGCGCAGGCGGATATCCCGAGATTGGAGCCAAAGCAGCCGAAGTCTCTCGCCAGGCATTGGAAGAAGTCCTCGCTGGCGTGGATATGTTGTTCATTTCCGCCGGAATGGGTGGAGGAACCGGTACAGGATCCGCACCAATCGTTGCAGAGATCGCAAAAGCACAGGGAGCCATCGTCATTGCCATGGTCACATACCCCTTTACGCTTGAAAGAGCTCGTACCATCAAGGCAGAAGAAGGAATCGAGACCTTGCGCCGCATCGCGGACACCGTTGTCGTCATCGATAACAACCGCTTGGTGGAATTGGTCCCTAACCTGCCCATCCAGGATGCCTTCAAAGTGGCCGATGAATTGATCGCACGCACGGTTCGCGGAATCACCGAAACCATTACCCAGCCTTCCTTGATCAACCTGGATTACGCCGATGTCCGCTCTGTGATGGTCGGAACAGGCTTGTCCATGATCGCGGTCGGAGAAAGCAAGTCCGTCGATAAGGTGAATGAAGTCGTGGAAGACACGCTCAAGAACTCCTTGTTGGACGTTGACATTGCCGGAGCGAAGGGTTGCTTGATCCACATTACCGGAGGGCCCGAACTCACATTGGGAGAAGCCAATGAGATTGGTAAGCTCTTGACGACAGAGTTGGATCAGCGCGCCGTCGTGATTTGGGGAGCACGTGTCGACCCGACTTTCGAGAATAAAGTGGAAGTCATTTCCATCTTTACCGGAGTCAAGTCTCCCTTCATCAAGTCCAGCCAAGAAAAGAGCCGCACGAGCATGCCTTCTCGCGGAGGAAGCAGTAGCAGCGGAGATTACGGAATTAATTATCTCTAAGCACGCTTTCGAGCGTGCGGACCGAGAACAGGTACTGCGTTGCAGTACCTGATATTTTTTTCTTTTTTTATAATTTCAACAAGCGATTTTTTCAATTTGATACACGTGAACTGATGCTCCATCCCTACGGGTGGACAATCACTAATGGCAGCGCATTGATGAGTATCAGCACCAACAGCACTACGATGAAGATGCGCGCGATGAACTTCTTGGTGTCTTCTTCTCCCATCTTCAAGAAGCCGAAGTAGGGGAACAAGAGCAATTTGACCATCTTTCCGCCATCGAATGGGTCAACAGGGATGAAATTGGCGACTGCGACCAAGAAATTCAGGATTAATAGCCATCCCACAAAGCCGGCGAGGAATCCGAATACTTGGATAAGGGGTTCATACCACCCCGGTGGAGTGTAATTCTCATTGGGCAATTCCTTGACGTTGATGCCGATCCTTCCCAAGTCATTGGGCTCGAAAGATTCCGTGCGCACTTCTTCTCCGCGTTTGATCTCGAGTTCGAATTGCTCTTTGCCCACGATCTCAGCAAAATATTCTTGTGTCGTGTGCACGCTGGCGCCATTGACGGCGAGTATTTGATCCCCGGGCTGTAACACATTGTGCGCAGGAGCAGGGAACTCGGTGCCGCAAATCACGATATTCTCTTCCACTTTTACTATCTCTAATCCGCTCACCGAGTTGGAATGGATTTCGGTGAGTGCGGGGGCGATGAAGGGAGTGAAAATGGCCATTCCCAGCACTGCGAGCAATGCCGTTCCCCCAATGAAGAAGTAAAAGTTGCTTGCCGGTCCCGCCGCATACAAGCGCAATGCATCTAGGGGGGATTTTTTCTCCAATGCTTTCAATTGTTTTTCGTCGGGTTCCACGAATGCGCCAATAGGGAGGAATCCAAGCAAGAGCAGTCCATAGCTTTTCAATTTCATTCCGAGCTTGCGCACCACAAACCCATGGGATGCTTCGTGCCAAATGAGGATAATGACAAATGAAAGCCATGCGTGCAAGGGGACGGTGATGGGGGAATTAGGGAGTGAGACCCCGGGAATAACCGGTGCCACCCCTGCGCATGCATTCTTGCCTTGGGTGATTTTTTGGATGATGTCTAATCCCGAATAGAATAGACTCACTAACACAAATCCAGCGGTTCCAAACAGCCCAAAGGCCACGCGCACGACGATATCCGATACCGGGATGATGGGATTCTCAATGGGAAAAATGAATCCAACTCCCGCTCCCAATATGATCGCAGCAGCCAAGAAACCCAGCACGCGCTGCCACATTTTCTTTTTCTGCAGCCATAAGTAGTCCACCGCAATGGCTCCGAACCCAATAACGAGCCCAATATCGGTGAGCCAATTCAATAGTTTCCCATGATTGACGAATAGGTCGAATATTTTTTGTTGTTTGGTGAAGCGCACCATGGACATGACATACCATGTCTGTGCTTGTGGAAGGAAGTGCTTGATGAGGTAAGTGGTTCCCACCAGCACTGACAGGATAATGGAGTAAATGGGATTGAGGAAGAAGATGCCAATCACTAAAACAGCCAAGATAATCCATGGAGTCGCATGCGCTTTTTTTACGGGTTCCACGGTACATCAGCTCATCGCATGCAATCGTTTCATCCAATGCGCGTGGGCAATGGAGTAGTCGTTTAATGGTTGTATGACAACAAACAGAGGCAGGGCAAGAATCTATATAAACCCGTTTGGATTAGTTAGTGATAAGTATTATTTTTGGGGAAGGCTCAGTATGTCAGAGACAGACAGCGAAACGCAGAATCAACCGAAGGAAGAGACGGCTTCCACACCAATCGTATCTCCCGTTCCCTCCATGGAAGCGATTCCTGCAGGAAAGAAATCCAGTACGAACTTTTACGATTACGTATTCAACTTAGAAGAACAACTCCGCGTGATGCAGAACCAGCGCCTGGCCATGGAAGAGAAGGCCCAGCAGATGGACGCGGAACTCAAGCGCCTGCGCGAAGAATTGAATCGCTTCAAAGTCCCTCCACTCATGGTGGGCGCGGTCCAGGATATCCTGGGAAATGGTCGCGCAATCGTGCGCAATTCCAATGGAGTCGAGTTTTTAGTTACAAATGAAACCATGGTCCCGCTCGAAACGCCGGATGTGGGTAAGCGCGTGGCGATGTCGCAGAAGAACCTTGCCATTTTGGAAGTGCTTCCCGACATCAAAGATACGCGCGCACGCGCAATGGAATTAGTGGAAAAACCCACGGAAAGCTTTGACATGGTAGGCGGTCTCGGGAATGAGATCCAATTGCTCCGCGAAAGCGTTATCCTGCCCATGACGCACCCGCAAAAGTTTGAGAAGCTGGGAATCCAAAGCCCCTCCGGTGTGTTATTGCACGGTGCACCCGGAACAGGTAAAACCCTCCTCGCCAAAGCCATCGCCAATGAAACCGATGCCACATTTATCGGATTGGTGGGCTCGGAATTGATCCACAAATACATTGGAGAAGGCGCTCGCCTCGTAAGGGATGTATTTGCCCTGGCGCGCGAGAAGAAGAATGCCATCATCTTCATCGATGAACTGGATTCCATCGGGACATTCCGCACGGACGATACATCGGGCGGTGATCGTGAGGTCCAGCGTACGTTGATCCAGTTGCTCGCGGAAATCGATGGCTTCAAGGACCGCAAGAATATCAAAATTATCGCAGCGACGAACCGCATCGACGTCATCGATCCCGCGCTCTTGCGTCCCGGGCGATTCGATCGCATTGTGGAAGTCCCATTGCCGGATGAGAAATCCCGCAAGATGATTTTGGGCATCCATGCCAAGAAGATGCACCTGCACAAGGACGTTGACTTCACCGCGCTCGCCAAGCGCACGGAAGGATTTTCCGGAGCGGACCTCAAATCCCTCTGCACCGAAGCGGGGATGCATGCCTTGCGCAGCGACGTGGACAAGATCGGTCACACGCACTTCGAATCGGCGTTGCAGAAGATCCTCGTCAAGCGCGAGCAATCGGCGCAAGAAGAAGTGAATGCCAAAGACAAGATGTATAGTTAGCAATGGCAAAAAGCGATTGGAAAAACAACGGATGGAGCAGGGGTGTGTGTTCCCCTCTCCTCCAAATGTGTGCGTACACGGATGTTATTTTTGGGATAGGCTCACGATCCGTGTTAACGCAAATCGACGAGACGTGAGTCAATATGTGATTCTGCTACTATTTAAGCATTTTGTTTATTAACTCGTGTTAGCGATAAAGGTGTGGTATGGATATCATTGAGCGATTGCGGCAAGAGTTCCATTTCAACGAGAATGAGCTCAAACTCCTGCAGGTCTTGCGCGACGGATCATCTGATGTGAAATCGCTCAGCCAGAAGTCGCTTGTTCCCATGGGACGCATCTATGCGGTGCTGCAGGACCTGGAGCGCAAGGGCCTCGTGGTCAAGAACGGCCATCCTGCAAAATATACGTGTTATCCCCTCGAAGATCGCATCGTCGAATTCATCAATCGCGAGGCCGAGCAATTCCAGCGCAAGAAAGAGGCGTTGTTGGCCGATCTCAAATCCTCGCACCCCCAGATGCAGATCATCACGGACATGGCCGAGTACAAGAATGCCTATTTCGATTGGATTTCGGGAGGAGAATTCATCTACTTCGTGCAAGTGGGCTATTCCCTTCCCCTACAGTTCTTTCCGCGCTCCGAGACGGAAGCGGTAAAGGTATTCCGGGCGCTGAATCCGGATTATATTCCCATGAAAGAGAAACGCGAATCCCGCCAACAACTATGGGGACACATGCGCGCGTTCAAGAACGAGAAACACCTCATTGATGCATCCACCTTCCACCACTACCTCGAAAGCGTCGACAAGGCATTCGGTCGCGATTATTTATTAGAACGCATCCGCGACACGAAGCGTTTGATGGACCTGTATGGCTTCGAGATCCGCATCCGCCCGGCGCTCATCGCATCGCGCGTGGTCATCACGAGCAAGACCGTGGTGCTGTCGACTTTTCTCAACAATCAGATCATCGCCATGAAAGTGGATTCGCCGCAGACCATCCATGAGTACAAGAAGCTGTTCGAGGAGCTCTTTTCGCAGTCCACCTCATGGGAACGCGACACCAATGCCTGGCTGGCGGCGCATCCCGTTAAATAAGGCGCGAACCCCAATAGTTCCATTACCGCAGGTGCATCCACATGGGAACGGCAATCGGAGACCTCATCGAGCGCGAGAACATCGACTTGGAGGATTTGCAGAATAAAGTGATCGCAGTAGATGCGCACAATATCTTGTACCAATTCCTCACGACCATCCGCGGGCCGGATGGGAAACCACTGATGGATGAGAATGGGGTGGTGACATCGCACCTGGCGGGACTGCTCTACCGCACATCCAATTGGCTCGAGGCAGGGATGAAACCCGTTTTTGTTTTCGATGGGAAACCCCATCCCCTGAAGCAACTCACCCTCCAAAAACGCCATGAGATCCGAACGCAAGCGAAAGAGGAGATGGACAAAGCCATCGAAAGCGGTGATTTCGAGAAAGCGCGCTTGATGGGTTCGCGTGCCGTTTCGTTGGATGCGGGAATGATCGCCGAGGCGAAGAAAGCCATGCACGTGTTGGGTTTTCCCGTGATCGAGGGCAAACAAGAAGGAGAAGCCCAAGCCACGCAACTCGTGCAAGCGGGTCTGGCCTACGCCGCAGGGACGCAAGACTATGACACGCTCTTGTTCGGTTGCCCAAAAATCATCCGCAACATCGGCGTGACCGGAAAGCGCAAACTCCCTTATCGTAATGCCTATGTGGATGTGCACATGGAGCTGATCGAATTGCACAAAGAACTCCATCGCCTGCAGCTCTCGCGCGAGCAATTGATTTGGATCGGGATGCTGATCGGGACGGACTTCAATGAAAAAATTCCTAACGTCGGTCCCAAAAAAGCCCTCAAAGCGGTGCAGGGAAAGCAGTCGTTCGATGCCGTTCTAGAGGGACTCAAGGCCTCCGTGGAATACGACTGGAAAGCCGTCGAGGAAATGTTCTTGCGCCCCGCTGCGCATGAGATTGAGAAACTTCCCGTAACGAAGCAAGACCGCGAGGCGGCGATCCAATTCTATGTGCACACGCACGGGTTCGATCTGACGCGTGTCACGAATGCATTGAATAAGATGGAGAAGAAGCCCCAAGACGAGAAGCAGAAAACCCTTGGAAGTTGGGGTTGAATCCTGCTTACTCCTCGTCTTTCTTTTCTTCTTTCCATTTTGGCAAATCGATCCCGCCATTGATCTTGCGGATGGCTTCGACGGCTCCGCGCTTTACGCGTGGATCGCGGTGCCCTTTTGTGAGTTTCTCCAGCTCGGGGATCACGCGCGCATCCCCTATTTCTGCGAGAGACGAAATGGCATAGATTTGCACTAAGATGTAGGGGTCGTTGGCCGCTTCCACTAGTTTTGCCTGCGTGTCGTCGCGTCCCCTTCCGATGTTCGCCAATGCCTTGCATGCCGCCAAGCGCACGAAATTGCTGTTCTTGGGATGGAGCGCTTGCAGGATGCGGCGATAGGCCTCTTCGCTCTGGAGTTGCGCGAATCCGCTGATGGAGGCAGTGCGAATCACGTCATACCACGCATCGCGCTTCATTCCTTGCTCCAATATCTGTATCTCATTGGGGTCCTTGCGCATTCCGAGTGCGCGATAAGACTCTGCGGGAATGAGGTAGCTGTCCTGGCGCTGTGCCTCGCGCAAGAGGAACTCGCGCACTTCGGGTGTTTTGTGTTCGCTGAGCGCCATGATGATCGTTCGTTTTACACGATACATCTTCTCGAACCCATACGCGTGCAAGAGCATCTCTCCTGCTTGGGGCAAGCGGATGCCGATGAATGCGAGTGCCACGTTCCCGCGCACGCGCCAGCTCTCGTCCGAGCGCAATGCGGCGTTGAGCAAGCGCAAATCCTCGGGAGAAGCATAGCGTGCGATTTCCTGCGCCGCAAGGATGCGTTGGGTGATAATGGTGTCGTGCTGCAATTGGTATTGCCACATCCTGCGCGGCTTTTGCGTGGAGAGGTTCTTGAGCACATAATTTTCGGGATCGATGACCACGTTCAAGGGCTCTTGGTCCAATTTGAACTCGAAGCGGTGCTCTTTGGCATTGACCTGTTTCGTTTCGAGGACGACTTTCTTGTTCGTGTGCGTGACTGCGATCTGCAGGGGGAATGCGTATGCTTCCCCTTGCGTGGTTTGGATCAGGCGCACCACGAGTTTGTGCTCTTTCTTCTGATAGAACACGCTGGCTTTGAGCTCGGGATGCCCTCCTTGGTAGAGGAATTGGTCCATGAATTGGGTGAGATTCTTTCCGGTGACGACGCGGAATGCATCCATGAGGTCTTCCGTGATCACATTCTGGTGGGCGTGCTTTTGGACGTAGTATTGGATGGCCTTCTTGAACAGCTCCTTTCCCACGATCCCGCGGAGCATGTGCAGCATGAGCGCTCCTTTCTCATAGAGGTGGCTATCGAACAAGTTGGAGGGTTCCATGTAGACGTTCGTCACGATGGGACGGCGATACTTGAGCTTGTCTTCGTCCATGTAGGTGAGGTAGTTCTCGTAGATGTCATAGTCGTAGGCATCTTTCCCGTACGCGTGCTCTTGCCAGACTGCCTCGAAATAGCGGGCGAATCCTTCATTCAACCAGCCGTGCTGCCAGTCCTTGCACGTGATGAGGTCGCCGAACCATTGATGGGCCAACTCGTGCGAGGAAAGGGTTTCGGGCCAGTCGTTGTTCTCGGCATCCGCGATGGCATCTTGCAGGGCTTCTTCGGTTTGCGTGGTACAGGTAGTGTGTTCCATCCCGCCGAAAATGAAATCATGCACGGCGATCTGCGCATACTTCTTGTGGGGATAGGGATAACCGGTGAATTCGGAGAATGCCTGCATCATCTTAGGCGTTTTCCCGAAGGAGCGCTTCAGATCTTCTTCGCGGCCTTTGTCGCCGTAATACAATATGTCCACTTTGCCCCATTTCTCTTTGACCTCGGCGAAGTCGCCGATCATGAATGCGTTCAAGTAGCTCGGATTGGGGTGATCAAACTTCCATGAGTAGGTCTGCCAGTTCCCTTTTGTCTTCACGCCAACTAAATCTCCGTTCGCGATTACCTTGAATGGCTTCTCTGCGGTGATGTGCATTTCGATGGGGCACTTGGTCTCGGGTTGGTCCTGGCAGGGATACCAATACCGTGCCTCTTGCGCTTCCGAGTGCGTCCATGCTTGATAGGGTTTGTGGGGTTGGTCTTTGGTGGGGTGGATGAAGAAGATCCCTAATGGGGGATTGCTCACGCGATAGAATATTTCCACGCTCCCGCGTTGGGCGATGTGCTTGGAGTGGATCTTGATGTGTTTCTTGTCGTATTCGAATTTGACGCTCTTGCCGTTCACCAATACCTTTTGGATTTGCATCTCGACGGCATCGAATGCGATCCATTCGTCGTGCTTGTGGATGAGTTCGATCTCGGTCTTGCAGCTTCCTTCGGCAGTCTTTTTCTTGACGTCGACTTTGAGATCCAAGCGGATGCGCAGGGGGATGAATCCGCGATCGGGGGAATAATGGGCTTTGGTCTGGGCATTCAAATAACGCGCATCGGGCGCATCCCCAAACGCGCATGCGCGCTCCGATATCAATTGCTCTCTGCGTGCCAGCATAACCATCATCCCTCACTCCTATTCCATGAAAGAAGAAAATTCCGTTAATAAATGCGAGTGGAATGGAAGGGGGAAAAGCCAGAGAAAGACTTAATAATCGCGGATTTCACCATCGCCCTATGAAAGTTTCCCGTCGCAGCAAACCGGATCCTCGGATTCTCGTGGTGGTATTGGTGGTGCTGGTCCTGCTCGTGGTATTGAACCAATTCACGCGACCCACTGGAAATGCGATCGGTCGAACGATCAATCCGAATCCTGTCACAACCATTTCTTCTCCCACGCCACCCACGACGACAGAGATGAGTTGGTACTACGACTGCGACGCACCGGGAATGATCGACCTCTGTCCCTTCCTGTGCGCAACCATCATCCCCGACGAGGAAAAACGCTTCCCCGTCATCGAGGGTTGCGGGCCACAGAAGGAATAGTGGGCGGCCGATTCATCTTTATATAGGCGAATTTCTCCTTACATGCATGCCGCAAGAGGTCTATTCCAATTTCTCGATCCGCAAGCTTTCAATCCTGGATAAGGATGGGAAAGCCGACGAAAAGCTCTTGCCCAAACTCTCTCCCGCGCAACTCAAAGAGATCTACACCCACATGGTGTTGGCGCGAACGCTGGATGAAAAGATCCTCAAGCTCCAACGCCAAGGACGAATTGGCACGTACTCTCCAGGACTGGGACAAGAAGCCATCCCCATTGGAAGCGCTTATGCGACGCAAAAACAGGACTGGAGCGTCCAATCCTTCCGCGAGCACGGGATGATGATCGTGCGCGGGGTGCCACTGCTCAATATCATGCTCTACTTCGGTGGGGATGAGCGTAATGCCAAGTATCCCGTTGACAACATTCTCCCTAACTCGGTTCCCGTGGGATCGCAGACGCTTCACGCTGCAGGAATCGCCATGGGCATCCAGTACAAGCAGAAGGATGCCGTTGCCATTGCATACTTCGGCGACGGCGGGACATCGGAGGGGGATTTCCATGAGGCGCTGAATTTTGCCGGGACGCTGAATCTTCCCTGCGTATTCATTTGCCAGAACAATCAGTGGGCCATCTCCGTCCCGCGCAAATCCCAGACGCATGCCGAGACGATTGCGCAGAAGGCCATCGCGTATGGGATTGAAGGGATCCAAGTGGATGGGAATGACGTCCTTGCCGTCTATGCGGCAACCCAAGAAGCGCTTGCCCGTGCACGAACAGGAAAGGGTCCCACGCTGATCGAGTGTGTGACTTACCGCATGGGCGATCACACCACGGCCGACGATGCCACGCGCTATCGTTCGCCCGAGGAAGTCCAATACTGGCGCGAACGCGACCCGCTCCTGCGCATGCAAAAATACCTCTTGGCGCAGGGCATGCTTTCGCCGCAACTGGATGAGCAGATCAAGAATGAATCCACTGCAAAAGTGGAAGCCGCGGTATTGCAATACGAGCAGTTTCCCGCGCCGAGCGTGGATGATATCTTCGATTACCACTACAAGCAAACCCCCGCTGACTTGGAGGCGCAGAAGAAAGAGTTGCACGCGTTCTTGGATACGATCAAGCCGCTCGGGAATGAGGGGGAAAAGTAGATGACGAAGATGAATATGGTCCAGGCCCTGAATTCCGCGCTCATGCTGGAGATGGAATCCAACAAGGACGTAGTGGTATTGGGCGAAGACGTGGGCGTGGATGGCGGTGTCTTTCGCGTTACTGAAGGATTGCAATCCAAGTATGGGAAGCAGCGCGTCATCGATACCCCGCTCGCGGAAAGCGGTATCATCGGTACGAGCATCGGGATGGCCATCTATGGGTTGAAGCCCGTGGCAGAGGTGCAGTTTTCGGGTTTCATCTATCCGGCATTCAATCAAATCGTTTCGCACGCGGCGCGCATCCGCAATCGTACGCGCGGGAAATACGCAAGCGGGATCGTGGTGCGCACGCCCTGTTCGGGTGGAGTCAAAGCGCTGGAGCACCATTCCGAAAGCACGGAAGCGTTTTTCATCCACACTCCCGGCTTGAAAGTCGTCATGCCCGCTTCCCCCTATGATGCGAAAGGATTGCTCGCTGCAGCGATCCGGGATCCCGACCCCGTGATTTTCTTTGAACCTTTGAAACTCTATCGCGCCTACAAGGAAGAAGTCCCCGAGGAGGCGTACACCATTCCCCTCGGAAAAGCAAAAGTCGTGCAAGAAGGGAGCGATGTCACGCTGATCGCGTGGGGTTCCATGGTCAAGACCTGCCAAGAGGCGTTGCAGCTGAATGCGCAGAATGAAAAATATTCCATCGAGTTGATCGACTTGCGCACGCTTTCTCCGCTGGATTGGCCTGCGGTGCACAAGAGCGTGCAGAAGACCGGGAGATGCGTCATCGTGCAAGAGGCTCCCAAAACATTGGGATTAGGAGCGGAAATCGCCGCGCGTCTGGCGGAAGAAGACTTGCTTTCGTTGAAGTCTCCGATTGTGCGTGTCACGGGATTCGACACGATGATGCCCTACTTCAAATTGGAGAACTATTACATCCCTTCCCCTGAGCGCGTTTTGCATGGTGTGAAGAAAGCGATGCAATTCTGATTACAATCTGAAAACTTTTTCGAGTACCGGGATGAGTGCATTCGCTTCGCTGTGGGATGCCATTGCAGGCAATAATCCACGTTGACGCATGACATACCAGTAATAGCACCCCATCATGAATTGGCTGATGGGCATGAATTTTCCTTGAAATTTTTTCGGGACATTAGGAATATGTGCAACAGCAAAAATCATACTAATCGGAATTCCTGCCTCCCACACCGTTTCTTTCGTCTTTCCAGGCATGTACTGGTTGAGCAACTTGGAGGGAAATGCACGAAAGAAAATTTCTTCCCACATGGGAGCACCTACTACGCTGGCCAACAACCATTTCCCACCCTTGCGGCGAGTCATGTCGTAGTCACGCAATTCTTCCAATTCTGCTTTTGAAAAACGCGCGCGATTGAGGAGAGTGTGTGCTACGAGTGCACCTGCTTTCATGAAAGAGGTTTCAATAGCCGTTCGGACGAAACGATTCCGCACGAAAGAGAGCATCATCTCGCGTCGTGTCATGAGCCTTCCATGGGGAGAGTGCTCAAACGCATCGGGTGCAGTTGCCTTTTTTGCGCGGCGTGGTTTTTTGGGTTCTCGTGGCATAGTGGTAGCAGCGGGTCAAAACGATAACATCAGTAGTGCGATATTGCTAGTTATTTAAATTATCCAATCGCACTCCCATTCCTATGCCTGGAAATAGTCCTTCTCCTCGAAAGAGTCTGCTGCACCGGAACTACCATCATGAATTAATTGCTCCCGCGCACGAGCACGGGAAAAAAGTGGTGAAGCATCACGTCGGCCCCATCATGCGCAAGTATGTGATTGATGCCGCCAAGCGCGCGAATAACCGTAAGGTCGAGGAATTGGTTGCCCAAAAATTTCCCCGAGAAACGGTTGAGAATGTGCTGATGAAAGACCATTTCCTGCAACGCCGGATCGTGACGAGCACCACGCGCATCGCGGCCAAAGTGGTTTTGGATGCATTCAATATCAGGGATGCCGCGCTGCGTCAGCGCCTCACGAAGTGGTTATTG
Organism: Candidatus Iainarchaeum sp.; assembly: GCA_016699555.1. GTDB lineage: Archaea > Iainarchaeota > Iainarchaeia > Iainarchaeales > VGJJ01 > VGJJ01. Next base: position 690,020 of record CP064981.1, on the reverse strand, counting down.
GCCCAACGCATGGAATTGGAATTACGCCCCCAGCGTGCACGAGAAGCAGGCGTGCCGCACGAAAGCGATATTACGGAGATGCTCGCGCGTGTGCACGTGCATGCCAATCGGGATTTCATGCCACTCTTCATGCGCGTATATCATGCCTGCATCGCGGACGTGGAAAATGGTGGGAAGGCCACCCCGCGCAAGGATCGATTGTCGAAATGAGGGTTCATTTCCTGCTTCAATGCACCTTTAAATTGCCCGAATCCATTTTTCTCGCATATGCCATTGGATTTCAAATTCCCGGATGTAGGAGAAGGCACCACCGAGGGGACGCTCATCAAATGGTTGGTCAAGGAAGGCGACACCATCAAGGCCGACCAACCCCTTGCGGAAATAGAGACCGATAAAGCCGTCGTCGAAATCCCTGCGCCGCGCGCGGGAGTGATTCTGAAGCTGTTCGGCAAGGCAGGCGAGATCGTCAAAGTCGGATCGGTCTTGGCCCAGATCGGGGATGCAGGAGAAAGAAGCGGTATTGGCATGACGCCTACTCCCTCTCCTGCAGGAATTCCAAGCAAGCCCGTTCCTGCGGCTGCGACTACTCCACCACAGAAACCCGCTGCCAACCCCATGAATGCTTCTGCAGGAGGAGTGGGAAGCGTTTTAGCCACCCCCTCTACGCGTCAATTGGCACGGCAGCTGGGAATTGATATTACTACGTTGAAAGGCACTGGCCCCGCCGGGAGAATTACGGATGACGACGTCAAGCGCGCCCAATCTTTAGGGGGAAATGCGGCCAGCACTCCAAAGCCCACGCCAACTTCTACATTAAGTTCTCCTGTTGCCTCACCGAATGGAATGGGTCCGCGCCTGCTTAATGTCCCCTCACTCGAACCCGGTAAGCCGGCGTGGAAGCCCGAGGGAACAGAGGAAAGGATTCCCATCAAGGGGATCCGTAAGACCATTTCCGATCGCATGGTCAAGTCCATGTTTACGGCGGTGCAAGTCACGCACATGGACGAAGTCGACGTGACGGAATTGGTCAAGCTCCGCGAGAAGAAAAAGGAAGAGCTCAAGAAGAAAGGGATCTCCCTCACCTATCTCGCTTTCGTCGTCAAGGCCAGCGTGGCGGCGCTGAAGAACCATCCTTGGATGAATGCTTCTATCGACGACGCCAGCGGCGAAGCCGTTTACAAAAGATACTATCACATCGGCATTGCCGTTGACACCGAAGACGGGTTGATGGTCGTCGTCATAAGAGATGCGGACAAGAAGTCCATCGTAGAAATCGCCAAAGAAATGCAAACGCTCGCACAGCAAGCACGCGAACGCACGGTGGCGCCGGAAAATTTGCGCGGAAGTACTTTCACAATCACCAACATCGGCAGCCTCGGTGGTACGTATGCCACGCCGGTCATTAACTGGCCAGAAGTGGGCATTTTGGGATTGGGGAAGATCGCGCAGCGGCCCGTAGTAGTAGAAGGAAAGATCATGCCGCGCCACATGATGACCGTCTCTCTCACCTTCGACCATCGCCTCATCGATGGCGCGCAAGCCGTGCGATTCTGCAATGAGGTATTGCAACACTTGGAAGACCCCGGCTTGTTCCTCGTGGACGTGGTCTAACGCGGGTGTGAACGATTATGGTCATGGGCGAAACCACCGAGCATACTGACATTGCGATCATCGGCAGCGGTCCAGGCGGTTACGTGGCGGCGCTGCGCGCGGGCAAATTGGGGAAGCAAGTCACGCTCATCGAGAAAGACCCCAAGGGCTTGGGAGGGATTTGTTTGCATCATGGATGCATCCCCTCCAAGTCGCTCATCCATACCGCGAATCTCTTTCACGACTGCACGCACTCGCAGGAGTTAGGGATTCACATCTCCAATGCCACTCTGGATTTCACGCAAACCCAGCAATTCAAGTCGAGTGTCATCGATCAACTCACGAAGGGAATTGAAACCCTGCTCAAGAAAGCGGGTGTGGATGTGATGTTCGGCACCGCGACATTCGAGAAGAGCCACCAACTCCATATCGAGCAAGCCCATGAGACGCTCACGCTCACCGCGGACAACATCATCCTCGCTTCGGGCGCGCGACCGATGGAATTGCCGCAGCTCCCATTCAACGGGCAAACGGTCATCACCTCGAAAGAAGCCCTTTCGCTGCAGCAGATCCCTAACAGCATGGCTATTGTGGGTGGAGGCTATATCGCGGTGGAACTCGCGCACGTCTACCAGAAATTTGGCACGCAAGTCACGATGATCCAACGCTCTCCAACGATTCTCTCGCAAGCCGATCCCATCGTCTCCGAGCTCATGCGCAAGCAGTTGGAGCAGTTCGGCGTGAAGATCCTCACTAACACGGAGATCGCGTCCGCAGCTGCATCCAAGAGCGGAACGATTCTCTCCACGAAAGCCAAAGACGGGACACTGACGCAACTCGACGTGGAAAAAGTCCTCGTCGCAACGGGTCGCGTGCCCAACACCGAGAATTTGGGGTTAGAGAATACAAAGGTGAAATTGGATGAGCAAGGGTTTGTTGCCGTGAACGAGAAATGCTTCACCTCCGATCCAAAAATTTTGGCGATCGGCGACGTGACGGGAAATCCCATGCTGGCGCATCGCGGATTCTATATGGGAAAGATCGCCGCAGAAGTTTGCGCAGGCTTGCCTTCTGCGTATGATGCGCAAGTCGTCCCTTCCGTGGTGTATTCGGATCCCGAGATCGCTTATGTGGGGCTGCAAGAACAAGAAGCCCTCAAGCAGGGAAGGCAGATCATCACGGGGTTTTTTCCTTTCTCTGCGAATGGTCGTGCGCTGGGAAGTCATCGTCCCGCGGGGTTTGTCAAACTCATCGCCGATCCGGTTTCGCATGTCGTGTTGGGCGGATTACTGGTCGGAGGTCGCGTGTCGGAACTCATCTCCGAGGTGGCATTCGCCATCGAGACGGCTTCGCGGTTGGAAGATATTGCGGGCACGGTGCACCCCCACCCAACCTATAGCGAAGCCATCGCCGAAGCAGCCGAAAATGCACTCAAGAAAGGCGTGCACTATTGAATTCATTCACTCCACGCTGCAGATTTAATAACCCCAATTCCGCCCCTTGGATATGGACGAAAAGCAAATGGCGATTGCCCTGGTGGGAGGGGCAGCGGTTATCACGCTAATGGCATTTTTCTTGATCCAGGGATTCGTGAACCAGCCCGTTCAACCGCCCATCACCATTCCGACACAACCCACTATTCCCCCGGTTACACCACCACCCATCATCCCTCCTACCACTCCTCCAACGGATGTGCGCACGGGTTTAGTGGATACGACGGTTACGACAACCCCTGCCGGCCCCGCATGCCCTTCTTCGACACAGCGTAATGTACCCGCGTATGTGGGTAGCGGCGTAGCGATGTCGCTGGCCGCACAAGATGGGATAACGCAATGCCAATCCGCTCGCACCGCTTGCGAGACGCAGAACAATATCCCTTGCACCACGGCTTACTGCCAATCCATCACCACGATTTCTTCCACGCAGAAGCGGCAATGCATCTACAATACCACGCAATCCGGCTTTGTAGTGGGGGCTAATGGGATTCCGACACAATTGGGTAGTGGGATGTGTACGGATATCGAGACCGCAAACACCGTCAGCGTGCGCGTTTCCGCAGCGACGCAACCGGATGGTTGGACGTGCGGCGCGACATTAAAAACGGGGAATTGATTGAATGTTGATATTGGAGTTGATATGCTATGAGTAAGAAATCCACCAGCGGTCGAGTCGATTTCCCGCAAATGGTTGCGATTGGGGTCGTCATTGTAGTGTTGGGACTTTTCTTGGCCAATTCCACTTTTTTAGCGATTGGCACGAGCATTACTCCTCCTCGCACGGTGTCGGAATTTTGTTATGATACCGATAGTGGACAATTCCCATATGACGCGGGGGTGGTTGCAGTAGTTGCGTTGGATAGCCCCATTCAAACGCGCCTTTCGAACGCGCAGTTGATTGGATATATTACTTCATTGAGCGTCGTCGACGACTCGGGCCTTCCCGCCAAATACAAAATCACATTCCAGCCTCCGGGCGTGACGGGGAATCCTATTAGTGGAATGCTCACGCTTGATTTTGATTTGGGTACAGGCGCAACGACGGCGGATGAGAGCGTCACGTCCGAGACCACGAGTACTGTCCCCGATAGTCAAGACGATCAAGCGGTATTGACCGAAAAGTATTGTGTTGGCAATAGCATAATCGGACAAAAATTATTCGTTGGAACGGACTACACCACTGTGCCGGTTCCACTGGTGTATCATTTCCTCAGTATAGGTGGAACCGCGAGTGGGAACGTCGCGGAGTTGATTTGACAACAGGCTTGCATGTCTAGTCCTACCGCTGTGCGATCCATTGCGGTAGTGAGTATTTTTCTTCCACGAGCTCTTCGGCAGCGTTCAATTCGTCGCTCGTGAGCTCCATTTCTTCGAATTCTTTTGCGTGCAAGAATCCCTTTTTCAGCGCGGCATATCCTTCTTCACGCGATCCCACGCCGAAGTGCTTGATTCCGATGACGCGTTCTTTGACGGAAGCGATCATCTTGTCTTTGATCTTTTCATCGGGGACACGCAAATAGGTGAACATCTTTTCGGGATTTACATCGAAGAGCAGCGTCCCATGAATGAGGATTACTCCCTTCCTGCGCGTCTGGGCATTCCCGGAGATCTTTTTCCCATGGACTTGGATGTCATTGATGGGGGCGAATTGCGCGTCGATGTTCAATTCCTTCAATCCTGTGATCATCCACTCGGCCACGCGCTGATAGGAGGGAATGATTTCGCGCGGGAAGAAAGAGTCAGGTGCCACCACGGAGTATGTTAATCCCCCGTGCACGTCTTGGTAGATTCCCCCTCCTCCAGTGCGTCTTCGCACGACATCCACGCCATCACTTCTACATGCTTGGAGATTGACTTCCTGCTCGAGGGATTGGAAATACCCAATAATGACTGCGGAGGGCTCCCAATTATAGAAGCGGATAATGGGTGGGCTTTTCTTTTCCGCGACCGCGTTGATGCATACGTCTTCTAACGCCACATTCATGTAGGCATTTTGAGCATGCGGGGGGATGAAGCGCCATTTCGCGTGGTCCATGATTGCATGCCCTCCTCAATAATCAAAATCATTCGTGCTTTCGGTTGGTTTGATGGCGGTGCATATGAGCGTCGCCAGGGTGCGCGTGTCAATTCCCACTAATTGAGCCGAACGAATGGCCAGGGCCGCATCCATTTTCTGCATCAGGCGTTCGACCGAAATATCGCGCGAGAAATGGATGAGTGCGCCCTCCAAATCGCCGATGCTCTCTTCGGGATGCAAGAAAAAGTCTCCCGCGATTTTTACTTTTTCGACATCGAAATGCGAATATTCGATCTGCAATCGGACGAGCTTTCCGCCCGGCGTTTTATGGGTGAGTTGGAGCTGCATACTATTTCTTCCGCGGGATGGTTTTATTTGCTTTCCTGTGCGAGATGGGAACTGTCGCATGCGCGTAGAGGGGGCCCACTGCCGGAAGGGGGTCAGCAAGCATCGGTTTCACTTTCTCCTGCGCTGTCGTAGTGCTGGAAATATTTTTACTCTGACGCTGGGGACTTTATTTTTTTTCTTAGGGAGTTTTATTTCAATCTTTTCCATCACGCCCTCCTTGGGCATGGCTTTGCCATAGCGTTTGCGCGGGTTGCGCTGCATGCGCTCGTATGATTTGAGCGATCCCGCGGAAGAGAGATCAGCCTCATACACGCGATACCCATATTTCCTTCCAAATCCATGGATGGCGCGGTGCATCTTTTCCATGATGCCTTTTCCCTGCATGTCGGGAGAGACGCACGTGAATTGCCCGATGAGCTTTTTCTTGGGTCCTTCAAGGAATTGCGCGACTCCCACGATGGAAATGGGTTCGCCTTCTTTTCGAGGGAGTGTGGCCACCACAAAATGGTGGTTTTCACAAAGTGAGCGCACGATGTTCGCATTATAACGGATTTGGCGCAGGAATACTTCTACTTTTTCAAGTCCAATCCAGGGATCGTCGCGCGCGTGGGTGCGCCCATACATGCGTGCGACTTCGGTACGTCCTTCAACTTGCTCGTATTTGCGTAGCAACTCGGTGGCAAAACGAGAAAGTGCATCCACCAGCGTCCCGGGCGCTGTGCCATGCTTCAACGACAACCATTGCAGTCCGATGTGGCTGGATTTCGTGGGATATTTCTGCGGAATCAGCTCGCCCATAGGGATATTTTCATCCCACGCAATAAAAGCCCGTCTATTCGGTGCTATTCCACGCGCTTCAATTGGAGTGTTTTGCTTAGCAGGGGAGAAAACTCATAGAGATTCCCCTCGATCTCGCGCTTGATGATCTTTCCTTGGAATTTGGACATCTTCAGCAATTGCTGCGAAAAACTATCCCCGATGGGGGCGATGATGTGTCCTTTTTCTTTGAGCTGTTTGAACAACGCGGGAGGAACAAATGGAACGGCCGCTGAAACAAGGATGCGATCGAATGGGGCTTCTTTTTCCAATCCTAAAGCGCCATCCCCTTCAACGACGTTGACATTTTTGAGTTTGAGTTCCTTGAGCTTTTTCATGGAAAATCGGACGAGTTCCGGATTCGAATCGACGCCAAATGCATGTCCCTTCGCTCCCACGAGCTTGGACAGCAATGCCAATGCATACCCGCTGCCGCTGCCCACTTCCAATACGCGCATGCCTTCTTGCACATCCAGCAATTCGATCATTTGCGCTAACACGCGCGGCTGGGAAGTGGATTCGTTTCCAAGAGTTGGAACGGACATATCCTCGTACGCGTGCATGCGATAGGCTTCTTGCAGAAAATGTTCGCGCGGAATCTCGAGAAATGCCTTCGTCAATAAAGAAGACCGCAGCGCTTGGGTCTGCTGCATGTACGCTATGAGTCCTTCGCGCAATCGCACGAATTCTTCGCGCGTGGGGTCGATGTCCTGCTTATTTTTGCTGGTTCTTTTTGTGGGCATATTTTTTCTCTCGTAATGCATGCATGATGTCTTCTACCGAAGAAAAAGTCGAAAGCTCTTCCTCCTGCACCACCGGGATGTTTTCCACGCGCACGTGCTTGCTCTGCTTGGTGATGATCATGCCGGGTTGGTGCACGATGGATCGGGTCTTCGAGAGCAAGAATGCCTTGCGCTTCAGCACTGAATCGCTATCGCTTTGGGAGATGAGTAAAGGCTGTTCTTTTCCCGCGGCAGTAAGCGGCGCATGCGCGAAAACGGATAGCTTCAGACCCAATTCATGGAGTTGTTCTAATGCCGAATTATAGGGGATTTCTGCCTTGTCCTCGAGCTTTGCAGGGATTTCAGGCAACTCGAACACGTTGATGCCTTGGATGATCTTGGTATGGAGGATCTTTTCCAGCTTTTCGGCCACTTCCATCGATGCGGGAGCGCCTTTTTCATATCGGTGCAGGCTTTCGATGGAGATGTGCGCTTTCTCGGAGAGTTCTTTCAACGTCATTTCGGATGCTTCTCTTTCTTCGCGCAACTTTTGGGCATCCAACACCGCAACGCTCTTTCCTTTGAATGATTTTTCCATGGGGAGTTGTTGGTCCAATAGCGAAATGAATCCATGCAAGGAGAGCACAGGCAAATCATAGCGTTCATACAGCACCGAAGGAAGCAATTCCTGCACCTTGCTGCGTTCTCCCACGATGAGGGGAGAGGCATTGAATGCATGCGCGAGCTTGTGCAATTCTTGGGCGTGTTCGGGGCGCAAGGCATCGATGTTCGTGAGCACTTTCAATATCAGCACGAGTCCTTGCTTGCGCGCGATGATGTCGAAGCAACTGTTCATGTCCACGAAGGACTTGGTCTCGAATCCCCGCTGGGCAAGCGAGAGAACGACTTCCTCATAGAGCTTTTCGCGTAACACGACCAATAGCTGCCTGGAGGAGAATAAAAAGCGGCACTTGTTACGGAAATGAATCTTTAAATAGGTGGATTAAATCATACAGGCATGAAGACACCCGCTCGAACTCGAAGTATCTCAATCCAACAGATAGGCCTAATCGGAGTCGTAGTGGTGATTATGGCATTTTTCCTGGCCAATAGCACCCTCCAAATCATCGGCACATCGGTCCCAAGTTCGTTGACGCGCAACGTGACGGCGATTTGCTATGACACCGATCAGGGACAGAACCCCGGAAGGGCTGGCGCAGTGATTACGATGCAGTTCGATCGTCCCTATAACACCTCCCTGACCGACGCCCAGATCATGCAACAGATCACGACGATGTCGTATCCCACTGGAGGTGTCGGGACCAACCCACGCCGCGTGCAGGTGAGCCGCCCTGGGATTACGGGTACGATCGGCGCGACGCTCCTCATCGCATATGATGAAGGAGTCAGCATCTACACATACGATACCACTGCTCCATCCGAACCGATCCAACCGCTCGCGGCTGGGGGTTCAACGGCTACGCTACAAGAACGTTACTGCGATGGCCTGAGCGTCGGCACATCACTGTTCCGCGGAAGGGAATTGGACCGTGAATCCGTAAGCCTGCTGGATGATTGGGCCACCCAATTCAATCCCGGTGCGAACCTCTTGGATTTGGCCGCTTACTTGAAGTGATTGCACGACGACAATTGGGATCAATTACCCCCATGCAGTCAAACCCTTTGTAGCGGAATTTGAGCCCCATTGAGTTTAGGAAATATAAACGCCAGTCTCTCTGTTTCACCATGCCTTTCCGCTTGCGCTTGCCCTTCTGGCCGAAGAAGAAAGACTATTCCAAGAAGAAGCCCTTAAAAGAGCCAAAAACGCGCGTGGGAAAAGCATGGAGGAAAACCCTTCCGTTACGCCGCAATATGGGGCTGGCCACGAAGCGCGCAGCGTATGTGTTTGTGCTCTTTCACGCTATCACGAATGCGCTTTATTTCGGCAATTATGCGTTCAATAAACTTTATCCATCGGAAATCCGCAGAGAATTCGCTCGCACGCACGGGATTGAATTGCAGGGGTGGAGATCGGATATCGAGCAGGACTTAGAGATGATTCCCGTCATCAGTGAGGCCGTTCAGCGCGAGCGCGTGCAAGGGGATTTTTCGCTGGGTTGGTTCAAGATTGAGTCCGATGCCTATTGGAAAAAACACTTCGTCGACCAGGCGTCGCAATGGTTATTCAAGGGTCATTCCGGGTATGCAATGCTGAATCACATTTCTGCGAAAAAAGGAAGTGGAAGGAGTTGGATGTTAAGAGAACTCATCCACCACGAGATTAAGCATATCAAGGCTTATGCGATTGCAGAAAAACACCCTGAGTTCGAATCCGAGTGGAAAAAAATTTCAACCGATGAGAAGGGGAACAGCATCTATCTGAGCACAGCAGAGAATGCCAAGTATTGGTTGAAATTAATTAACTCGGATGAAGTGAGGGCAAAATTGGAACAGACAGAATGCTTGCGGCTTGGATTCATTACCCCATATGCCCGCACTCATTTGCGCGAGGATATTGCTGAATTGGGGGAAGCCACGGAAGAACCAAGCCGCTGGCCGTTTTTTCATGGGGTATTGAACGGCGAAACGTCCTATCCCCGCATTGCGGCGAAGATACGGCTGGCACAGCGCTATGGGTTGATCCCTCCAGAGTTTTCTGAAATGGTTCGCCTCGACGATTACAGTCGTTCGTTAACCCGTGCGTATCATGGCTCGAATGAACCCAAATACTCCTACAGCGATTTCATGCGCGACAGCCAGCGTTTCTTGCAACGCTATCCAATGACCGTCTACGAAGAAAAGATCCGCTCCGAAAGGGCATGGTTCATGGCGCAAAATACGACGACGGAATCAGGGCTCCAAGCGGCATTGCGCGAGTACGAAAAGGTATTGCGCTGCCGTTCCAAGTCGACCACCTATGTGTCGACCCTCAAAGAAATGGGAGAAATTTATACGCGACTGGACGATTTCGCGACCACTCGACTATTCAGGCAAGCCGAAGAAGAGTATTGGCGCCGCTTTAGTGCCGGCGATCCTCGTCTCGCAGTACGTGGGGTGAATGATTTCCTGGAGAAGAACGGGTTGTTGCGCTGAACGCATATCCACTTGCTTTATCCCAGGAGCAACGTCAGCTGCGCCACCAGCGCAATGAGCATGCCGTGCTTCATCGCGGACGCGGCTTCTCCTGGGTGATTCAACTGGAGCTGCATCCATGCGCGGAAGAATCGTGTATTTGCCAGCGTGACAATGACAAAATACGCCGTTCCTGCGTTGAAAAAGATCGCGGGCAGATATCCTGCAACAACACCCGCGAGCAATACGACTGCCGTAATGATTTCAACATTTTTTTGGCCAGTGATCAGCGGGAGCGAGAGTTTATTTCCGCGATCCATTTCCTTGTCTTCCACGTCCTTGATGATCTCTCTCGCCCAATTGGCGAAGAAAGGAGCAAGCGAAACGGCCAACACCAATGGGGTGAGCTGCACGGCGCTCGCGCCAAAGAGGTAAGTGAATCCCACCCCTAATGCGACAACGACATTTCCTGCGAACTTCAGGCGTTGCATGAAGGCGGAATAGATGACGAACAAGAAAGAAAAGAAAATGGCAATGGGAAACGTGAGCTGCGTGGGGCTCTGCACCAACAATGCGAGAATATTGCCGGCAGCGAATAATATCATGGAGAACAATAACGCATTTTCGGGGGAAACCTTTCCGCTGGGAATAGGGCGTGTTTTTTTCTGCTTCGCGTCCACGTCGCGATCGAAATAATCATTGATGGCTTGCCCGCCGGAGATGATGAAGATGATGGAAAATAAAGTCAGAAAAAAATTCAGATTGAATATTTCAGAAAAAGGTTGGATGAGGGGGAAGGCCCACTCGCCCACGCGCATGATTCCCATTTGCGTAGGCTGGAATGCGAGAAGGTATCCAATCGTCATCCCCAGCGCGGCCATCACGGCATTCAGTGGGCGGCACAGCTGGAGATAGGCATTGAAATCGAATGAGCGCGCAGCACGCATGCGATGTTACGCCTTCGTGATCTTGCGTTTCTTCTTCAAGCGCAGTCGCGTGGAACCGCAGTTGCGGCAGATCGTGGGTTTCTTGCCTTCGCTTCCGCGGTTACGGTTATTGCAGCGCATGCAGATATACATGTTGGCAAAGGTTCGCTTTTCTGCTTCAGGGGATTTGGCCATAATAGTTCCTCAATATACCACTCAATACTCAAAACAGGCTCGGATGGATTAAAAATCCACCCGCCTGCTCGGATGCCCCCAACGGGATTTGAACCCGTGTCAAAGGCTTGAAAGGCCTCTGTGCTTGACCGGACTGCACCATAGGGGCAAAGCGCAAACACTATCAGAAAAAGCGAAGGAATGTTTATAAAACAGAAAACACTCATCCCAAAATATGGTCATGCCACGCAATAGGGGTCGCGGAGGATATCGAGAGGTCCTCGCACATGGTAGTTCGACCTCCCCCCGCCACGGGATGCCTTCCCGCAAACGTGCTCCGAAACAGGCGCCTGCTCCCGTTAGGGACTTGAATGCGGAGCGTTTAGTCCTGCGGGGTAAGATCAGTGCGTTGCGCCAATCGGCTGGTTCACTGAATCCCGCACAACGTGGGCTGTTCGAACGATTTCTGGGAGATCTGTATGCGATTACCGCCAAAAAAGATCTTGCAGGAATGCAGGGACGATTGCAACGATTGAGCATTCCCCCGGCCGCACGCGCGATACTGGAACGGGCATTCGCGGAGTATTTCAAGAGCATCCCGTGAAGTGCACATTTTCCACTCACATAGAGTCGCTTTTATAAATCCATTCAGGGCTTTTTGATGATATATTGGTGATTTGATTGGGAACCCGACACAAAGACACTAGCCGTTTCAAGAAGACCCACGCCCGACAGCGCTGGAAATGGAAAAAGAAGAAAATGCGCCGCGAGCGCAGAAAGAAGCGCTATCTCCGACAGCGCGCTCGACAGTAATTAGCCGTTTTCGTCCGGCTGCACCGAAGTCCAGGTTTCACTGCGATGAAACCTGTCCACTTTTTGATGAACCGTTTGGGAAATGGTTCAGCCATTCCGACGGGTTGGACCGGAATCCAGGTATCGTACTACGATACCTGTCCGTCACTATTTTTGTATTTTATTTCTGATTTAACTCGCTCCACCTCCGGGTCCGCCCGGGGTGTCCGCAGATGAAGTTGGTGCCGAGCAAATACCCGGGCCCACAGTCTCATCGCCGTCCGCGTAACAATTGATTCCGCCCTCCAGACTGGTGGGAGAATGAATCGTGGAATCCGGGAAATTACCCGTGAACGTGATCGCGGTAACCGCTCCCGTAGTCGCATTCAACGTCAATCCATTGCTGGAGGATCCCGGAGTAAAGGTGAAATCCGCGGAATCGCGTAAGTTATTGCGGATGACCCCTACGGCCGTACACTTCGTGATGTGGCATGGATTGCTCTTACTCGTGTCGATGATTCCCGCATTATACTTGCATGGCTTGGCGGCCTCACAAATAACCTTTTGGGTCTCTCCTTCGGTCTTTGGTCCGTTCTTGACGCAACTGTCAACTTTTTCCTTGCATTTCGCCAATGCTTTCGCGGATAAATCAGCGAATGTCTTGGTGAGATAATCGATCATCTTCTGCTTATCCGCATCATTGCGAGGAGGAACGGTCAGTTTCCCATCAGGAATGGGATTGATTCCCGCTTTCTCGCGCGCGAAGCACTTTCCTCCGATGACTACGGGGCAAATGACCGGGCTCGCATCCGCCCCCGAGTCGACGCTGCCGCTGCCCACGAATCCTGTTTTGGATGTGGAAAAATTATTGGCTAGTGTGAGGCCGACGGCCAACACCAATACGACGGCAACACTGAATGCCGTCCGTTCGAAATGTGCATTGTTTGCATGTGGTTTCACATGATCACCCGTCCAAGGGAGATTTTCACCATATAAAAAGCCCTTGCCGCCGGAATTCATAGTGATTCAAGGGGAATGAGGCGAAAGGACAGGGATGCCCACGCGGGGCAGAGATGAAACGGCTCTTGTAGGGACTCCGAGCACGCCCTCGCATCCACATTTAAAAATCTTCTCCAGCGCTAAATGAGTTACCACAAGCCCTTTCGAGGGATTTGCTTGGTTTCAACGCATAATACCCCATTTTGGTTGGTATTACACGCGTTCACAGCTTGATGCTGTATATTTCGACTCCTCGAAACTTTTTGAAAAAGTTTCATCAAAAGCGTTTCCGTTTTGGAAATCGCACGGGAAATGATACCCCAAACCAGCGAAAGCCTTGGGGTTGAGGAAGGTTGAAAGAGAGATTCAAGTTCACACTAGCTTGGTCTAGCGATAGATCGAGTGAAAGTGATAAATTAGCGTGAACGTCAATTTCGAAAACTTTTGAGGAAAAATTCGACCAAAAGAATGATTCCAAAAAGAGTGTAAGTTTTTTTCCCAAATATTTGTGTAGTGATGCTAGTATAGGATGTTTTGCAAAGCGGCCATGTTTTGTTGCGCAAGCAACGTGAACTGGAAAAATTGCAATTCTGTTTTGTCGTATTTTTTGTCCTGTTTTGTTTTTGCAAAAAAGCAAATAAGGCAATGAAAACGTTCATTCCAGCTGATCCTGCTGGCGGATACTGCTATCGAACTTCCACTTAGACATGCAAGTCCATGGATGCGGCTACGCGCGTCCTTGGCGTACGGCTCAGTAACACGTCGTCAATCTACCGTAGTGAGGTGTTAATCCCGAGAAATTGGGGCTAATACACCGTAGTCCTTCGAATCTGGAACGATTGAAGGATGAGAGGATGCACGCGCATGCTGCGTGTAATCGCACTTCGATGAGACGGCGGCCGATTAGGTAGTTGGCGGGGTAACGGCCCACCAAGCCCGCGATCGGTACGGGCCTTGAAAGAGGTAGCCCGGAGAAGGGAACTGAGATAAGGTCCCTAGCCCTACGGGGTGCAGCAGTTAGGAAACCTTTACAATGCGCGCAAGCGTGATAGGGGTAGTTCGAGTGCCAACACTGTTGGCTTTTGCCAGGCCTAAAAAGTCTGGCGAATAAAGGGGGGGTAAGATACGTGCCAGCCGCCGCGGTAATACGTACTCCCTGAGTGGTATCCACTGATATTGGGCCTAAAGCGTTCGTAGCCCGTGAAGAAAGTCCTTGGTGAAAGTGGCACGCTCAACGTGTCAAATGGCTAAGGATACTACTTCGCTTTGAGGTCATACGAGGTCAAGAGAATTGCAGGGGTAACGGTGAAATGTTGTGATCCTTGCAGGACTACCAGTAGCGAAGGCGCTTGACCAGGATGATCCTGACGGTGAGGAACGAAAGCTGGGGGAGCGACCCGGATTAGATACCCGGTTAGTCCCAGCTGTAAACGATGTGGACTAGGTGTTTGGTTTCCTACGTGGAAACCGGGTGCCGTCGCGAAGGCATTAAGTCCACCGCCTGGGAAGTACACTCGCAAGGGTGAAACTTAAAGGAATTGGCGGGAGCTCACTACAAGGGGTGGAGGCTGCGGTTTAATCGGATACAACGCCGAACAACTCACCCGGGGTGACAGCAGGATGATGGTCAGTCTAACGGGCTTACCTGACACGCTGAGAGGTGCTGTATGGCCACTTGCAGCTCGTACTGTGAAGCGTCCTGTTAACTCAGGCAACGGGCGAGACCTTCAGGATTAGTTGCTAATTCCCTGTACGCAGGGGGTGCACTCTAATCCGACTGCAACGGTAACGTTGAGGAAGGAGAAGGCCACAGTAGGTCTGTATAGCCCGAATCTCCGGGGCCACACGCGGCCTACAATGGTGCAGACAATGAGTTTCGAGCCCGAAAGGGTAAGGTAATCCCCTAACCTGCACCGCAGTTCAGATTGAGGGCTGTAACTCGCCCTCATGAACGCCTGGAATCCCCAGTAATCGCGTGTCATTATCGCGCGGTGAATGAGTCCCTGAGCTTTGCACACACCGCCCATCAAGCCAGCCGAGTGATGTCCAGATGAGCAGCGTCAAACCATTGACGTTACGATTCTGGATATTGTGAGGCGGGCTAAGTTGTAACAAGGTGTCCGTAGGGGAACCTGCGGACGGATCACCTCCTTTAATTCAGTTCAAATGAACTGAAACCGAACACGAGTTTGGGCCTTCGGGCCCAAATTCACTGTTCACATAAACCATGTTATTATGTGTGCTGAATAATTTTGTCACAGGAATTATTCACTCAAACAAAATTCACGCGTTAAAATTGTACTCTCTTTCAACTTCTATCTTTCCCTATTACTTATTTTTGCTTTTTGGTATCAGGGTATCAAATCCGTAAAAATTGAAAAACATAAATTCTTTTCTAATTCGTAATATTCGCTTATTCGAATCTGTAATATTTTTTACTATTTCATCAATAGCTACTTCATTTAATTCATTACTTAGATATAGCTTGTTTAGCTGATGAATTAGTGAATAATAATTTGAAAATATATTTACGAGGGCCACTTTTGCATTCAGTGCACTTATATAACTGGCAGAAATTGCCAGAAATAATAATTGAATTAACAACGTAAAAAATAAGTAAAAAAATCCTGAGATATATTGTAATGAAAATAGGTTCAGAGAATGAAAAAAAATTATTATTGGGAAAATGACTGAAAACACTAAAATTATAAGAAGATAAAAATATGTAAAATATTTTATTGCTTTTGAATACTTTTCTGTTTTTGCCAGCGATTCTTTTAATTTACCTGATTGGTGCATGTTTACTATAGAAGGGGAAAATGAAAACAACCCATATATGTTCAAAATAATATAACCAATATAGTACATGAAAACGTTTATTTCGTAAGTTTTTTCTTGAATTAGCCAAATCATTATCATTAATGCAACAAAATGCAGCAATATCATACCATTAATAAATGGATTAATACTTTCAGCAAATTGTATGAATTGCCAATCCAATACTCTATGATCGGTCGAGTTATAGATTTTTGAAAACTCATTAGAATTAGTGCTTTTAACATTTTTATAAGTAGAATAAAATCCCCAGATTCCAAATAAAAATAGTAAAAGAAACAGCGTTGGAACCCAAAACGTGATTATTTGCAATTGAATACTAATTCCCAATCCTAAAATTAATGACAACACCGATCCAACTATTAGTCCAGTGAAATCTGAGTCAATTGCGGAAATTTGACTTTCAATAAGTGTCGATTGAGAATGAAGAATTTGATGCAATTCATTAAATTTTTTATAATTAATTAGTTTTAAGTCCATATCTACCACTATGAAAAGGTTTTTTGTATAATTGAATTAGAAAGTCTTTCATTGTAATTCTCTAATTCTTGGATTTTAAAAGAAATAATTTCATATTTTTTAATTATAGATTCAAATTCTCTCTGCAATCTTATCGGCGGCAAGAGAATTTTTATCTTGTTTAATTCAGCTTTAGTAATGTGTTGTAGGCCTACTCCACCATGAGCCTTATGGATTAGTTCGCTCAATTTCAAGTTAAGAAAAGTCCTTAAAAAATAGGGATTTATTAGCTCATAATTAAATTTTACATTAAAAATGTGCTGATTTAAGACTGCTTTTTCACCTGTCCAAAAAAAAGCGCCAAACGATGTTCCAGGGGTTCCAGACCATGATAAAAGCAAATCACCTGCATTTACAAAGTTTTTTTCAGATATATCGCCAGCAAAATGATTGTAAGGAGCGTTTTTATTGTTTAGATTTTGAATCCGAATTATTCTATATCCGTTATCACTCCATTCTTCTGATTTAAATGCTCTGCCATTCACTAAAGTTAGCAAATTTTTTATTTTTTCGTGATTAAATCTTTCAGTTGGAGAATTTGGATCACCAAATATTTTTACAAAAATACTTTTCTGAATTAATTGGAATGAGCTTTTTAAATTCGATCGTTTCTCTTTCAACTTTTCAACCCGTTCAAGTATTTCCACAATTCGTTTTTGTTCAGAAAGAGGGGGGACTGGGACAGTTATATTTTGGATTTTTTTGATCCCTAAGTCCGGAACGCTAATGCTTTGAATCCCACCAATGAACTGTTTTTGAATTAACGGTGATTTTAGAACAAAATACAGATATTTTCCACTTATAATATTATTATCAGGACGGATTTGAACGATACTATGTAAAATACTAAATTCAATATCAAAATCAATGTATCGAACTAATCCAATTGTTCCAATCCTCGAAAGTAGCAAATCACCATTCCTCACATCTGTTTTTTGTTTGTTCAATTGATGATCTTCAAATGAAATTTTCTTTGCATTTGCAAAATCAATATTATTTATTCCAAAAAAATTTGTTGGTGATATAATTGGAATTCCATCACTAACATAATTAGGCGTAGTATGATTTCGGTCTGAAATTTTAATGCAAATGTCTTTCAATTTTGCTCTAACTGGTTGCATCAAATCATCCTTTTTAGTTCTTCCAGTTCTTGTTGAATTTCTTTTTCGAGTTGAATGACTTTTTCAATGATGATTTTGGGATCTTCGTATTGGATTTCTTCGTGGGGGATTTCTTGGTAGCGTGAAATACTCAAATTGTATTCGTTTTCCTTTATTTTTTCAATTGGGACCAAGATTGAGTTGGCTGAAATGGCTTTAGTTTTGAATTTCTCTAGAATATCTGGAATGTCTCCTTTTCCATCAATTTTGTTACGCTTATCATCGAGTGTAAACCCGTCGGATTTCATGTCATAAAACCAGACGTTTTTTGTTTCATCTCCTTTGGTGAAAACCAATACTGCCGTTCCAACTCCAGCGTATGGCTTGAATACCCCGGACGGCATTGAAATAACCGCTTCTAGTTGGCATTTTTCAAGTAATAATTTTCGAATATGTTGATGGGCATTGGATGAACCAAATAATACTCCATTGGGAACAATGACGGCTGCTTTTCCACCAATTTGTAATAAGCTATAGAATAATTCAATGAAAAGCAATTCCGTTTTACTCGTTTTCACGCGCAATTGATCATTTATATCATTCTTATCAATGCTTCCCGTAAAAGGTGGATTAGCTAAAATCACATCGTACGTTGGTTTGGATGTAAAGGCTTTAGAGAGAGTATCTGCTTGAATAATATTGGGTTTCTCAATGCCATGCAAAATCATATTCATTGATGCGATGCGAACCATGGTTTGATCGAAATCATAACCAAAAAAGGTATCGTTCTTGAGTTTTTTATGCTGCTGAGCTGATAGTTTATCCCCAACTAGATTGTGGGTAACCCCATCATGATCAATTTGTAGTATATCTGAACTCGTGTGTTGTTTGAGCATGTATTGATAGGCATTCACCAAAAACCCAGCCGTTCCACATGCTGGATCGCATATTCTTTCTCCAATTTTGGGGTCAACTAACTCGACCATCATGCGAATAATGTGGCGCGGTGTGCGAAACTGTCCCACTTTTCCAGCAGAACTCAATTCAGAAAGTAAATATTCATATAAATCTCCTAACGTATCGTAATTTTGTGCTTCAATGTTAATGGTATCTAAAATAGAAACTGCTTCTTGGAGCAAGGATGGTTTTGGGATTAAAAATGCGGCATCTTTCATCAATTGTGAAAAATCTCCATTTCCTCCATTGTGAATTTGTTTGATGAATGGGAAAACGACATCTCGAACGTGCACCATCATTTTGTCAGCAGGATGATGCTTCCATTGAGACCACCTACAAGTATTTTTGGGATACCTTATTCCCCCAATAACAATATCTCCATCAAACACGGAGCTAAATTTTTCATTGCGTGCTTTGGCACGGTTCACGTGCTGGTTATCAAGCTCTTCCAATCGCTTAATGAAAATAAGATAAGAGATTTGTTCAATAGCCGTAAGTGGATTTGCTAATCCACCGGCCCAAAATTTGTCCCATAATTTATTCAATGAAGCTTTGAGTTCGCTAGTAAGCATTTAGTTTTCCCCTTTTAATTTTTTGAGTCGGGTGGGAACAGGAACGGAATCAGGATTGGATTGGCGTAAATAGGTTAAACGATTTTCTTTGCTTTGGGTTGCCTCGCGCAGCAAATTATCTAAGAATGATGGTTGTAACGAATCGGCAATTTGAATCCGAGGCCCATTGTCATGTTCTACATGCCATGAAAACGTATCTTTTCGTTTATCATACTCAATTTTGTTAATTCCAGCATGATTAACAGGCACAACAGCGCTCACATTTGATTCGATGAGATCACGGATGAATTTAGATGATTTGATTCCCTCGCGCTGACAATAATTTTGCATCTCAATGAAAGTACTGCGCTTTACTTTGGCGCGAATAGTCATCCATTCATTAGTAACTTTTGAGACCATGCATCCATTACTTGCTTTAGCCTTAATAAATTAGTAAGGGGGGACCAAAGGGGGACTAATCTTTTACTTGGATTTCCAAATCTTTACAAAAATCAACCACATGCTTAAGGAATTCCTCTCGAAATAGAGGTGATGGTGCTTTAGGGATATTAGTAAAGGGCGGCTCATAAAAATCCGCATATTCGATTCGTTTTTTCTTCAAAATTGAGTTTTAACGGTTCGGATAAAAGTGATTTGGTCTGCAGTAAATTTTTGACCATTTTCAACAATAAATGTCTTGAATTCTTCATCAATGATTTGTTCTGCATTGGGAAACTCATACATTCCGAGTATTTTTTTGATAAATTGAACCAATGTTCCTTTGTGCTGAGAATAAACTTTTTGTAAAACTTCTTCGGTAACAAATAATTCGGGCCGAAATAGTGTTTCTTCTAATTTTTTCAAATCCTTTTCAGTCAAAAGTTCATCATTGATGATTTTTTTGATTGTAGGATCATTTTCAGCCAGTAATTTGATCTTTTCTTCCACTTTTTTTCGATAAACAGCCACATATTCTTGTTTGGGCTCTTCAGGATCACCATATTCGATAATTTTACGTTGTTGCATGACGTCATCAATGTCAAGCTCAATAGGGGGGATGGGTTCACTGCGCTTAAATTTCATTAATGGGGCAATTTCTGAAAGTAAAGTGTCAGTGTCGGCTAATGTGGGCTTCCAAGATCGACTTTGAAACTTTTCAATTAAATCAACCTTGGGTTTAACCCTATCCAACTGAACAGGCAAGTATTCCAAATATTCCGCAACATCAATTTTCAGTCGATCAATGTCTTTTTGTTTGCCTTTTAGAATTGCTACGGCTAATTGTTCAACTTTAAGAGTAAAATATGCTACATTGTAATTAACATCTGTTTGAAATCGCATGAGTGGAGTAATTTTGGATTTGTAAAACTCCATCGGGTCAATGGCAGCATTATCAAAAAGTCTAGGGGATATCGCACGCTCAATATCGCGTGCGTGTTCTCGAACTGAGATTGACTCTAAAGGCAATTTTCTTACATCGCGATCAATTTGCACCTTCACCTTATTTGCATTAGTATAATCTTTTTTCTCAAAATAGTAATCAAACTTTTCCAATCGGGTCCTAAATATTCTACCTGTAACGGCCTCAGATTGTGTTACTTCTCTTCCTTCGGGCTTCATTTTGAAAAATTCAAAGTTATTCCAATAATCAAATATCAAAAAGAAAGCTTTTTTTCCGTCTGGCAGCAAATGTTTCTTTTTACACACATTTTCATGGCGCGTTCCTCTTCCAATCATTTGCAAAAATTTAATTTTTGAAAATACCGGCTTTGCAAATACTAAATTGCATACTTCTGGAATATCAACACCCGTATCAAGCATATCAACGGAGATAGCAATGCGTGGCCAATCTTCTTTTTCGAAATCCTCCAATAGTTTCTGTGCACGTGAATTATCTGAAACAATAATTTGCGCTAATTTTCCCTTGTACTCGGGGTATAGTTTCTCAAACGCTTCCCAGAGACGTTTGGCATGTCTCTTACTCAATCTTCATCAATTCCTTTAGCTTCTAATTCTTCGCGCATTAATTTAGGCACATCTTCAGGTTTTATTCCTTCAATTTGAAAATGAGTGGCCGCTCGGTATATTCGATAAGGTGTTAGCCATTTGTCCTTCAAAGCCTCTTCATAAGTATAAAGGTAAGTTGGTTTTTTATCATAACAATTGAAGAAACGAAATGTGTCGTGATCAATTATGTCAGCTGGTGTGGCAGTTAAGCCAATTTGAATGGCATCAAAGTAAGTAAACACGTCTTTCCATTTGTTGTAAATAGAACGGTGAGCTTCATCCGAAATAATAACATCAAAATCTCCAGGTGAAAACTGTTGATAGACTTCCATAAATGTCTGGATGGTGGATGCATATAATCGTGCATTTTTGTCTAATGAACCACTAAAAACCTTCGATTTTGCCTCATTTGGAAAAAATTTCTTGAATCCTTTATTGTATGCTTGATCACGCAATGCTTTTCGATCCGCAAGGAACAATATTTTTTGCCCGCGACCGGAACGCATCAAAACATCAATAAGTCCCATTGCTACGTGCGTTTTTCCAGTTCCAGTTGCTTGCACAATAAGGAATTTCCTATGGCCTTTCTCAATTCCTTCAGTTACGCGCTTAATCGCCTCAATTTGGTAATCACGGTCAATTTCTTTTGCAATCTTGATTTCTTTGAGTGATTGTTTGTTTTCATTTTGATACTGAATACGCTCTAAACTTGCACGGTTGTGAAATCCTTTTACTAATCGTGGTGATTCATATGGTTTATTCCAAAACCAAATTTCGTAACCGTTGGTAAAAAAAATGAAGGTGTCTTTTCCAGTTTGCTTTCTGATATCATTTGCATATTCTTCGGCTTGTCTCTGTCCTAAAACTGGATCTTTGGCAGTTTTTTTGGCTTCAATTATTGCAAGAGGATCGCCACGTTGATCCAATAAAAGATAATCTGCATATTTACTCTCTAAATCATTGAGTAATGTTTCTGAAACGAATTTATATTTTTGTTTTGAAAAATCAGATTGCTTAGTATCAACTTCAGAAAGGACCTTAGAGGTATCTGTAATTTTCCAGCCTTGTGCTTCTAGCAATGGGTCGATTATTTCTCGACGCGTATGATATTCATTCAAATAATCTGGCATTATTACACACTTCTACGTGTAAAGAGTATTAACGATTTTTTAAACCACTAATGAAGAAGTCGCGCGCATGAAAACGCGCGATTTGAGGGTCGGACGTTAATTTTGAAGCTTTGATGTAATGGCTGCAGTAATCAAGCCGGCACCAAACAGCGGTGCTCCCATGCTTATTCCGCTCATTGCAAGAAAAAGCCCCAATCCAACTGCCGCCATTGATGCGAATAATAGGATCGCGAGCATCTGATATTCCCCCTTTTTGAGTTAATGAGTCTAATACGCGGGGTTTATTTAAAAAAATTCCATTTTTTCGGCATAAAACGTAATACAATCATCAAACCCATCGCCTTTTTCGCATCGCTTCCCATACGATCTTTTCCATCATTTGTTGTCCTTTGTCGTTTGGATGGATCCCATCTTTTAGTGTTGCGATAAACTTCTTATTATTCAGTTTTCCGAAGAAATTCAGAAATTGCACATTTTCTTTTTCGCAGACGCTTTTGAGTGCGTCGTTGTAGCGTTCGATGTGTTTTTCTAAGTAACTCACAGTCGGTTCCCATGGAACGGGATCGGTTTTGGTCTCATCGCAGGGTTCAACACCTGTCACAATGATTTGTTGAGTATATTTGCGTGCAATCGTGATCATGCGCGCATAATTGCGCTTGAATGCAGGGATTTCCACCCAATGTTTCTTGGTCTTGCGGGAATAGAGCGCATCGTTTCCTCCACCGGAAATAATGACGATATTCTCTCCTGCATCATCCAATCGTGGAATGAGTTCGTGCTCGAATCGTTTCAGCATTCCTTTTGATGTATCCCCTGAAATGCCTTGATTGTAGATAAGGAAATAGTGTTTTCCCTGGATGTTTTTGACATCCAATTTCTCGCGCATGCGTTGGACCCATCCGCCTTGGGAGTCCCATGCGCCATAAGTGGTTGAATCGCCAAAAACGATGATATGCGCCATAGCCGAACGACGAATCATCCCTAATTAAGCCTTCCCAACGTAAAATGAATCATAATCCATACCTATTTAAATCATAAATGGAGCATAGTGGTGTATGAATGTGATTTTGAAAGGTCATGCAAAGGCAGTAGCCGAAAATATGGTTCGATTTGGATATGTGAATACGCAATCGGAAGCGATTCGGATGGCATTAACCACTTTTGCAAAAACACAAATGACCGAAGAACAACTCGTCCAGATGAAATTGGATTGGATTGATGAACAGGTAAAACTGGGCAAAAGAAGAGTGCTGAACTCCGAACAGGCATTGGGCAAGTACGCAAAACTCTTGAAGCATGAAGCTAAAATAGAATCCAAATAGTATTTTGCTTATACCATTTCTCGTACGCTTTGTGATCAAGAACCAAGTAGAAGTATACTATATTTTTTGATTTGAAAATACGATAGATAATCCGGTATGGCCCCACTTCATCGACAAAATAATCAAGCTTTCGGAGATGCCTTTTCTCTGGAAATTCCAATATTTTTCCGATCTTCTTTGTTACGCGTTCTTTCATTACGTCATCTAACTGATTGAAGTGCTCTTCCCAACTTTCATCAAATTCTGCGATATACACGCTCCAGTTCGTTTTGCAATGCCATTAAAAAGTTAGAGAAAATTTTTGAATGCAATTTCTCCATCAGCTTATCATCACCAATGGCGCTATGGGGCTAAGTAATCTATTTACTGGCATGCTGTACCTATTTATTGAGGATATCCCAAGTGAGGATCAAATCCTAGCTATTTTTTCGTCCGCACATAGTGCAATTGCACGAGTCCATTGGGATATTTTTTGGATTGGATGAGTTCGAGTGAAATTGGAGAATGGGACGCATGGAATAATGGAATGCCTTTGCCCAGGAGAATGGGCACATACGTGATGATGAACTCGTCGATCAACCCCGCTTCGAGGAATTGGCGTACTAATTCTCCTCCCCCAATCAACCAAATGGGCTTTTGGTCGTCGAGTTTGAGTTTTTTGAAGAACGCTTCCACGCTTCCTTGTACGACGTGGATGTTAGGAGGGGCATCGACTATTTTCTTGCGCGAAAACACATAGGCAGGTTTGCCTTGATAGTCATCCTTCACTTGGCGGTAGGTATTCCCTCCCACGATGACGGTTCCAATGCGCGCAAACATGGATTTGAATCCATAATCTTCGTCCTTGCTCTCATAGCGGGTGAGCCAATCGATATTTCCGTCTTCTTTGGCGATGAATCCATCTAAACTTGCAGCGATGAAGAGGACTACTTTCTTTTGCATGCAGGAAAATGGGATTTTGCATTCATAAATATGCGGTTTATTAACCGCCAATGTTTTTCCTTGTTTGATGCACAAGATGAAGAAAAAAATTCAAATGATCATCCAAAAAGCCGCGCATCAGGGGAAATGAGTGGGTGTAATGGCCAATCGTAACTCTCAAGATGGCAAGCGCGAGCGCATTGTGAAGCGACTCATGGATACGTTCCATTCTCGCCTCCCCGAATATGGGGAATTGGCTGCTATTGCAAAAGAACTAGGTGTTTCGCGACAAATCGTGCATGCATACTTTTCTAATTTACAAGTACACGGCCGAGTGTATCGTACACCTATTTCTCCCATTCCAAGTGGGTTGCCAAAAATTCCGAGCAACAAATCCGTCGCATCCAAGCAGCGTTATTGCGCTATTTTCGCGTGCACGGAGACTTGCATAGGGGTGCGTTGAAAGAGATTCAGCGCCGCCTTCGAATCAAACAATACAAACGCGTGCACATGGCCAAAGAACGATTATCCACTGCGGGAAAACTGCGGCGAAGGAAATGATCATTTATTTTCTGACGGTGACTAGTTTTTCCAACTGAAAACCCCTATCCCACCCATTGTTTTAAATGAGTCCAAGCAAGCCAGTAATAGTATGCCTTTTGATTCTGACTTTGACCTCAAACTCAACCATTTTGTCCAAAATTCCCTTTTTTCATTCCGAAAAGAACTCATGGAGATGGTTTCCATTCCGAGTATTAGCGCCTCCATTGAACAAAAACAAAATCTCACGCGCATCTTGGAGAAAATGCAGGTGGTTACAGAAAAAATGGGATTCAGGTCGCAAATCATTCCAACGAAAGGAAATCCAGCGTTTGTTGCTACATTAGAAACCAATCCACAAGCCGAGTGGGTCACCATTTATAATCACATGGATGTCCAGCCCGCGGATGAACCCCAGTGGAAAAGCAACTCATTCGAACCACAAGAGATAAATGGCGCAATCGTGGGAAGAGGTTCAACGGATGATAAGGGTCCCGCCCTCACGACGTTGTATGCGATTCAATTTTTGAAAGAAAATAGTTATCCTCTTCCAAATATTCAACTCATTTACGAAACCGAAGAAGAAATTGGTTCTCCTAACTTCTCGGATTTTTTGCAAAGCGCCATTGCACAAAAACAAGTACGCATCACTCCATCGGTATTGGTAAGTGATACGATCTTTGAGGGGGAACATCCCACGCTCACATACAAACTCCGTGGTGTTATGCGTTGTTTTGTGGAATTAGAAACGGCTCCGAAGGAAATCCACTCAGGACTAGCAGGTGGAGTCGCACAGAATGCGTTGGAAACCCTTATGCGTGCGCTATTGCAGTGCAAGGACGAGCAAGGAAATGTAACTATTCCTGAATTGATGGATCGAGTCCAAAAACCAAGCGATGAAGAATGGAAATCAACCCAAAAGATTTCTTCGCATTTGAATGTAGAGAAATTCAAACAGGATTTAGGTGTAAAAGAAATGTTCACGCAGAATCCCGAAGAAATGCTCGAGCGTATTTGGCATAAGCCCACGTTTGACGTGCATGGATTCGAGAATGTGCAATACAAAATTGGAGAAATTAAAACCGTTATTCCTGCAAAGGCCATTGCAAAAGTCACGATTCGATTAGTTCCAAATTTAACTCCTGAATATGCAATTGAAAAGCTTCGAGTACACTTGCAGACCATCAATCCCAACATCAAAGTGACAGGGAGTGGTAGCTTTCCATCATATGTGCCGGTTGACAACGTATACATGCGCAAAGCGCAAGAAGCATGCCAGTACGGATTTGGAAAAGAAGCATTGTTCGTTGCAGGCGGGGGAACGATTGGATCAGTTCCGGCATTCCAAATTCAATTTAACAATCCCCCCATTGTGTTGATTTCGCAATCTCTTCTTTCAGATGGCTATCACGCGCCCAATGAGAAGTTTGAATTGCAGCAGGCACAGAAAGGGATTAAGACGATGGCAAAGTATTTGTCATCAATCGTTCCATAATTTTTGTCCCACCTACTGGCTTTAAACCTTCGATTCTATGTTCAAGGGGGTTGCACTCCCTTGGTTTTAAACAAAATTGTGTTAGGTAATGATTACAATGAGTTCGTTGCTGGAACAATATGGTGGAGCAATTACTGCCGTTGCTTCAGACAGTGCACATGATTTGTCCGTTGTCATTATTTTTTTGTGGCGTGCCGGGAACCTTTCGCTGTTGTAAAACGGTTCCCGGCGAACTATTTCTAATATAATCACGCACCCATGTTGTCGCGTTAAAAAAAGAAAAAAAAGGAGGATTAATATGCATGTAACGAATCCAAATAACCGTTTACAACAATTACTATCATTTCAGGCTCCGTTCCTAGAGCGTAGTTTACTCCAAAAAAAAGTATTCGCAAACAAAGAAGAGTATCAGCTTGCATTCGAAGAGTTCAAGCGTTTCATTGGAGTACGTTTGCTCACGAATGAAACGGTTGCGATGACTGATGAGAAAGTAGATGAAATCTGGCATGCATTCATTTTGCATACGCGCGAATATGAGTTGTTTTGTCGTGAAATCTTAGGAGGCTTTCTTCATCATAATCCCTGCGACGCATTCGATGAGTCTTCGCGCATTGAGTATCAGCAACTCGCTAAGCGGTATGGGCAACATTATCAAACCATATATGGAATGCCATTGAAGCAGTTTGATATTTGTTGTAGTGGAAATTGTGACTCGGGCGGGAAGACCTAGCCCGGTCACCGTCTAATTAAAATGCCTAATTGAGCTGATTCTTGCTATTAGGGCTTATAGCTCAGTCTGGTAGAGCGCCTCGTTTGCAACGAGGAGGTCACGGGTTCGAATCCCGTTGAGTCCATAAACGTTTTCGTCCGGGCACGGTTTCGTCCGTGCGGACCGAGAACAGGTATTGCGTTGCAATACCTGATTTGATGAACCTTTATTTCTTTTTCCGCCGAGTTAGAGGTCGCTTTGGTAATAATGGCGGGTTGATTTTGACATGCAAACGTGAAATGCCAAATCCTGCTGGAGTAATATGAATGGATTCGGTAGATCGTTCGAGGCGCTGGCCTTTCTTGAAAAACGAGCGAGGCTTTGCGGCCATTTGCTGATACAGCGCATGGGATCCCTCAGAAGTAAGGTCGCCCTGCAGGCGTGTGTATCCATGTTTGCGTGCAAATCCGAATACAGAGTATTGGAGCTTTTTTCCGATTTGCTTGCCCCAATAATCCGGGTGCACAAATGTAATGCGCGAGTAGAGGGTTTTCCTTGTTTTGGGTTCGATGTGAGTAAATCCAATCACGCGTTTTCCCTGTACCGCAATAAAAAATTGTTCATGTTGTCGCATGTATTCTTGGATGGCAGTGGGGTGATTAAGTTCATCAAGATATCCCTGAATGTTTCCCACCGCGCGCCATCTCGCCTCACTCTCGGGCGCGGATGGATTTTGATACGCGACTTCCATGCGATCCGTGCTTTCACGCGCTAATCGAAAGAGACTATGGATTAAGCTGGCTCTTTTTTCAGCAGAAAGTTGATTCAACCATACAATGGAAATGGGTTCAAAATGCATAGGGTGCTGCATTGACTCCAAGAGCATATTTAATCCACACAATCCATTATTCCAATCATTGCCTCCAAAAAAGCAATAAATTCGCCAATCGCCGTAATACTTAACAATCCCTGGACTTTTACATAATTCCTTAGAATCGTTAACTGAGGGCGATTAGGGAGTGGCTTTATAATTCTTCCCCAGGCAATTTTGTTCTACCCAAACGCATTTTCTCGGAGCAATCCAGAAGTCGTTTTTTGGGAATTTTACACTCACAAAGCCATTCCATGGCGATGCAGGGTGGTCTACTGTGATTCCGCAAGGAATCACGAACGTAGTCCCTCGGTGTCGCCGGACGAAACCGGCGTGATGCAGCCCCCGATGTCCTTCGCCGGCGCGTGGGGTCACAGGACAAGGTCGATGAGATTCCAGCAATGGGATTTTGTTTATGGCTTACCCTTGAATGGGCGCCGTGTACGAGCGGTTTTCGCGCGTACGATCGATGCGTCGTCATAGTTCAACCACAAATCCCGAAATAAATTTCGCGGCAAATTCACGAGGAGGAATCCTCAGAATTTGTCAGTAGTGAAAGTTTGTTCGTGAAACGTCATATTTCGATGATCGTTGTTTTCGGAAAGCGGTCGCGTCGGGCGCACAGGCATTGCAAAATGTTTGCGTTGTCCTTCGTTTCCGTCGAACGAGAATAACGGTGAAAGATTCAAGTAATCAAATCGTGGATGACTGGGTTTGGGAGCCGAAGAAGAACGTGGCAAGCTGCGATAAGCTTGGGGGACCCGCAAGCAGGGGTTGATCCCAAGATCTTCGAATTATTCCGTTAAGGAATGGGCACGCAGGGAATCGAAGCATCCTAGTACCTGCAGGAAAAGACAACAACCGTGATACGGGTAGTAAGGTCGACTGAAATCCGTAGAGGGCAAACCGAATCTGTTACGGTAACGTAATAGAGATGTGGAGTTCGGACTCGCGTACATCCTGTTTTGTGAACACAAGTCTCCTGGAACGGAGCGCCAGAGCGCGTGATAGCCGCGTGTGTGCAACAAAATGGGTTGATTTCGAGTATCCAGAGTATGCTGCGCCGGATACCGCTGCAGAACACCCGGGCCATTATCCCGGAACCCTAAATACACCCCAAAACCGATAGCATACGAGTACCGTGAGGGAAAGTTGAAAGAGTACTCTTAACCGAGAGTGCAAAGCGCCTGAAACGATTTGATGACGGAGAGAGGCGGCATGGAAGAAACGACGATGTCGGAAGCGATGCATAGCAATGTGCAAAGTCACGATGTCCGATCAGTGTTGCCTCGTACGTCCTGAAGCACGAGCGAGGGAGTTTATGCGTGTGGCGAGGCTAAGCTCTTTCCAGAGCGCAGCCGGAGGGAAACCGATTGGGCGCAATCCGCAAGGATGAGGCCCTACATGTTAACTCGTGTTGAGTCACCCGCATACGACCCGAAGCCTTGTGATCTATCCCTGGGGAGATTGAAGCCCGACTTCCGTTGGGTGGAGGATCGAAACCAGTTCTAGTCCTACTGTTTGGGTCACCTGGGGATAGGAGTAAAATGTCATTCGAACAAGGTGATAGCGGGCTCCGCTTGAAACGGCCCTTAGGCCGGCTTCCATGGAGACGGGGTGCGTTGTAGAGTTACTAATTAGAACTTTTCGCCTGGAAACGGGTGGAGTTCTTGTTAAACTCCGAATATGCATCCGTTGTAGAAGTGGAGAGTGGGGGAACGCGGGTAAGCCGCGTTTCCGAAAGGGAAAGAACCCGGTGCGTGGTTAAGGCCCATAAATGATAGTTAAGTGTGAACAAAGTGCGTTGGTTTCCATAGACAGTGGGGAGGTAGGCTTAGAAGCAGCCATCCTTCAAAGAAAGCGTAACAGCTCACCCATCTAGGACGCCAGCCGCGAAGATACGCTGGGCTCAAACTATCTGCCGACACCACGTGATACGTTCTTTTAGAGCGTAATTCAGTAAAGCGGTATACGGGCGGCGTCGAAGCAGGGCCATAAGGTCCTGTGGAGCTACCTGTATCATGGATCCTCGCGCTAGTAATGAAATAGAGGAGTGAGAATCTCCTCCGTCGAAAGGGCAAGGGTTCCTCAGCGCTAGTCATTAGCTGAGGGTTAGTCGGTCCTAAGTCCTCGCATAACGCGTGAAGGGCGAAAGGGAAACAGGTTCATATTCCTGTACGACGATGATACGAATATCGGCAACGATCGGGGGACATGTAACGTATGGGGCTATGCGGTGTGCGCTCGTCTGCGCATTCAAGGCCTATATGCCAATGGAGAATCGTCATGGTGAGAAGTTGGCAAAAGGGTTGGAGCAGCAATGTTCCGCAAAGGCCCGATGCCCATGAAAAACGTGTCCTCAAGGATTCATTGTCTCCGTACCGAGAACCGAGAAAGGTGCCCCTGGCTGAGAAGGCCAAGACGTTCCGGAACAAACTCTTGTAAGGGAATTCGGCAATCTAGCCCCGTATCTTAGGTAGAAGGGGTGCCTCTGCGTGCATAACGTGGAGGTTGCAATAACAAAGGGAGTCCGACTGTTTATCAAAAACGTAGGTGACTGCAATGCTGCGAAGCTGAGTATAGTCACCGACTTCTGCTCACTGCAAGTAGCTGAACACGGGTTTCAACCCGTCTAAAGCCTTGTGAAGAGCGGGCCTAACTCTGAGGCTCTCACGGTAGCGTAATACCTTGCCGGTTTATTGCCGGCTTGCACCAAGGAAGTAACGAGATTCCTGCTGTCCCTACAAGGGGTCCGATGAACTCACTACGCGGTGAATATGCCGCGGAACTCCAACGGGAAGAGAAGACCCCACGGCAGTTTACCACACCCTGTCGTTGTTGTAAGAAGCGTGATGTGCAGTGTAGATGGGAGCGACGAAACGGCTTCGCCAGGAGCCGCGAATGCGAAAGTGCAACACCATCCTTTGCGTTTCTTACGGCTTACCTCCTTTGGGGGGACACCGATAGGCTTGGTGGTTTGACTGGGGCGGTACGCCCCTGAAAATGTATCAGGGGCGCCCAATGGTCTGCTCAGGTGAGTCAGAAATTCACCGTAGAGTGCAAAAGCAAAAGCAGGCTTGACGGTGATCTACATAGCAAGGATCGCCGATGGGAAACCAGGGTTTAGCGAGCGCTAGTGTCCCAAGTAATGGGGGCCTAGTCTAACAGTGAACCGATCCTGGGGGTAACTGAGTGGTCGCGGGAGAGCGTTCACAGCGACCCCGCGGTTTGCGACCTCGCCGTCGTCTCAAGACATCCTGGCCGTGCATAAGCGGCCAAGGGTGGAGGGGTTTACTCATTAAAGTCTTTCGTTAGTTGGGTTAAGAACGGTGCGAGCCAGTTTGGTTACTATCTGTTGGAGTTGTTGAGGGTCTGAGGGAAAGTTTCACTGAGTACGAGAGGAACGGTGAGATGGAGCCACTGGTACACCAGTTGTCCGACAGGGCACTGCTGGGTAGCCACGCTCTAGGCGATAAACGCTGAAAGCATCTAAGCGTGAAGCGCCCCCTGAAAATAGACCTTCGTGTTGGATCTGCTGAGCGAAACCTCAGTGTTACCAACCGAGCGTGCCGTTAGAAGAACGGGTTGATAGGCGCGCGGTGTACGCACGAAGCTTCGGCGACGTGTTCAGCCGACGCGTACTAATAACGCAAGGAATTTTCACTGTACAAAATTTATTTTGTACTAAGAAAATGTGATGTTTCATGAATGAAATGAAACGAAGTGCGACGTTTATTTTGAGAGAAGAGTGGTTGAACGACTGACGACGCGTCCTTTTTGTGCTATTTTTTTCATTTTTCTTCATTGTACCTGCTTTTCATCCGAATCGCCATCCTGTCTTTTATAGAATAATTCGATTTAATGCGTTTGATGCCCCCACGCAAACCCCAAAAGCCTGGAAAGTACGCCCGACGTTCTCCGAAAGCCCAGCTGCGTGAAGTGGCCAGAGATGGTGGAAGCGTCCATCCGCCAGTAGTGAGCGAGTTAATGGCTGGAAAGAGTGAACTGCGCTTCACCCAAGAAGCGGTACGGGGCAGTCGTGTTTCCCAGCAAAGGCATTTGTCGCGGGATGCCAAACGCAGGCGGATCCTATTTATCTTGCAGGGATTGATCAATATCGCAGAGGGGAGGAAAGGAAACCCCAATGAGCAAAAGGGTGGAATGAGAAAAATTAATGGTGAATGGGTTCGCGTCCCGGCGTCGCAGGATGAGAAAAAAAGTCCGAAAAGGGTCTCACCTACTGCCGCAAAAAGGATATTGCAAAAATATGGGTTGTACGATCCTGCAGTGATGAATCAGCGGAATTCCACATTTGCGTCTCAGATTGGAAACCTATTGAAAGAGATCAAGGCGGCTAATGCAATTGAGGGAAGGCCTCCTGGAATCCATTCGATCGATCGGAAATCCCGCCCTCGTGGACAGATGACCCCGCGTCAATCCGCTATCAACCAGATTAAGTTTCATCTTTCTAATGGAAAACGACTCGACTCGCGCATGCTGAAGGCGATTGCCAAGCAAAACCATCTTTCTTATCAGGAGGTGATGGGATTCTATCGGAGTGCCCTAGGGAGGACCCGCTAATCAGCATATTTATAGTCGCATATTTTCTCGTTGAGAGTATATGGGTAAAGTCGTTTCGCTCGCAGAGCTCCGGAAGCACATCTCTCCTTGCACGGCCACGCTGACGGGCGGGTTCTATGATATGCTGCACGTGGGGCATGTGTTCTATTTGGAACGTGCGGCCAAGCTGGGAAGGCCATTGATCGTGGTTGTGAATACCGATAAAGCGGCAATGGAAAAAAAAGGCCAGTTGCGCCCGATTATTCCTGAAAAATTTCGTGCGCGCATGGTGGCTTCCCTGGGGTGCGTGGATTATGTGATTATCTCCAACCACGCGAGCTACTCGGATTACTTCCTCAAGGCCATCCAACCCAAACACTATGTTTTTGTGCGGGAAAAGATGGATGTGCGCCAGAAGCAGAAAAAAGAAATAGAGAAAAAGTACCCTAGGACGAAAGTGGTCATCATTCCCCGCATCAAAAAATATGGTTCGACGACCGAGCTCATCGCGCGCATCAAACAGGAAAAGCTCTAGCTACTGCTCTACCTTTACGACCATCATCCCTTGCTGTTCCAATCGATCCAATAATTTTTCCACTTGCCCGACGTATTGGTTCTGCTCATACCCTTGCATGTGGTCCACGAGTTGTGAAAAGGGAGAGATGATGACCCCGCACGATCGCTTGGAGTTGGAATGGGATTCCAGCGAGCGGATGTGCTGCAATAATTCGGTTGCGTTCTTGGCATGCAAGAGCTGCACATGCTTCAGAGAGGATTCCAATTCGCGTTGTTGGAGGATATAGCGTGTGAGGGCGTGATTGGAGGCCACGAAATAGAGTTTCATTTCCAATTGCTGGAACTGCTTCAACATGCTGGAAAGGTTCTTCTCATACGCGGCAGGAGTATATGCGAGGAGTTGGAGTGCCATCCCGAGAACACGATGCAACCCCAAAAATGGCTTTGCAAAGAGGGGCGAGAGTTCCGTAGTCACTGTTGCAAGCAAAGAATACGGGCTTCCCAGCTATTATTGCATAGGATTCCCATGCTTTGATTGAGATCGGTAACATTGAGGTAACCTGATTGCGATGGCAGATTATCATTGTGGTGAACGGTAATGTCATCGAACGAGTATAACCCGGCACCATTGCCTGTCCAAAGACTGATGAGCGAACCCCCATTGTAGGCAGTATCTACTGCATTAGCGGCTAACGTCCCATCGATGTAGACTAGAATGCTGCCGTTTTGCATGTGGTTGATATTGACATCGTAATCGACTCCGGGACCGAATTGCCCGAGCGTCGCAATAGGAACGACGCTGCCGTTGACCCATTTTATGAGATTGATATTGCCTGTTTCATGAAAAATTAAATCATATCCATTTGCTGCGGCCCCAGAGTTTGTGGCAAACCATTTGAATGCCCCAAGCGTATTTGGATTTATTTGCCTGATCTTAAAGGACATAAAATAATCGCGGCCTCCGCTCATATTCACGGTGGTGTAAATGTTGGATGTGTCGGCCGTTCCGCCAACCAACGCACCGGAACCTGCAGCCCAGGTTCCATTAACCACGAACCAAGACGGGTTGTTGAAATATTCGTTATCTGAAAAATCATCCAATAGGATGCCCAGTCCCAACGTCGAGCCACCAAAAAATCCGCCGGCACAATACCCGGTCAATAGTATATCGGTTGGATCGTTGCAGAAGACGGTTGTGGTCCCTAATCCCGAGTTCACTACTTCATAAATGTTCGAGCGATTGATCGTAAATGCTGTCGGAGCGGTCGTGACGGAATTGATTTGCTGCTGTAAGTTTTCGTCCGTTTGTTGGAGCGCAACGATAGACGCATTGGTATCGAGGATGAACTGGGTTCCTACGGCTTCAATTCCACCGACGCGCTCGTCCAATGCATCGAGGCGTTCCACTACATCTTGGGCGAATTGCAATCCGAATGCTTGGATGTTCTGGATGTCTTGCTGGATGGCTTGCACGGATAGACCCAAATTGTTGATGGCATCCCACACGGGTTGGAGATTAGTGCTTTGCGCATGCGCGAAAGGAGTGATGAGGAGGAGTAGGAGGATTGGAAGAGCGATCTGCGAGTTCATATGAAGTCTTTTTCCCTCTAGGGTTATAAATTACCTAGCCAGCGCATGGGTTTCCTTCATCGTGCATGAAAAAAATAATAGAATAGTTCAAGTCTGGATTGCTCCTCCTAAAATGCAATTCCTAGAGGCAAACCCACTCCTTTTTATTCTCCAATCGCAGAGAATACAACATGACATCGCAAGTGTTGAAACAAAAATTGTGCTTGCCCTTGATGTCAAACTACTTCTTCAATAATGCCCACATCGTAAATGTGAATCACAAGTGGACCTGCTAAGGTTTGCGCGGGATTCGCAGCTGAAGATCCGATTGGATTGTTTTGGGTTCGCTGGTTTCCACGCGCATGTTACTTGAATGCGGGATGAAATAACACTCTTCTCCCACATTTCACACTTGGCAAAAAAACGCAAATCGACGACGAATCTCATGGAGATGATCAGATGCAAAACTGCCGCACAGGCTGCGCTAGGCTCACACAAAACAGTTTCAGGGAAGTGCCCCTTCCCCTCGAATACCGCAGCTGGAAGTATCGGTATCTGCGGAAAAGATTGCAGGATCGCTATGCATGCGCTCGGCTCACGCGCATGCAGGCCATGAGACCCGTGAAACCAAGAGGAGGTGATCGGAGCAATGGGTGATTGAAGGAAAACGAACGAGGAGGTGTCGGAACACGATAACACGGAGACTACTACCCAAAAAGGAGGTCGATCGTGCGAAGAATCTGAGAAGACACGCAGATTCATGGAAATGGGAATTGCTCAAAAAGCGATGGAAGGAGAAATGGAAATTTCTCCCATAAGACGTTCTCAAGCGAGTAAGAAACAGAAAAAAGGATGTGATAAAAAAACATGAAGAAAGGGCCGCGCGAGCGGCCTTTCTATTGGTATTTCTATTTTTGGCCTTACAATGAAACCAATACCACGGCCATGACGATCAAGGAGACCAAGTGGTAGGCGTTATTGAACAACCACAAATTCCAGGAGCGGCCCTCCCAGAGGACTTGATTGATGGATGTGGCGGCGATGAATCCGAGCCAGACCCAGAATGCTCCTTGTAATGCCTCGCTCCAGCCAAGGGTTTGGTACGCGGACAAAATGTGCGACAGCACGTAGGCCATGATAATGGCGGCAACAAACTGGATTGCCATGGGTTGAGCCATTTTGCTCATGTCCATTTTGCCCATATCCTTCATATTTTTCCCCATCAATTTCATCCATTGCTTTCCAAAAAGCATGGGGGAGTGCCAGAGCCATCCTACGATGAAGGCGACAACGGCAGTTATCACGACATTCGTGATGTTCACATCGACTGTAATCATTTGCATATCACCTTATACCCTGCAGCCAATGTCAGGATATAAATCCTCACACTGGCAAAACGTTATTCAACGAAAAAAAGGCGAAATGAGAGCGGTTCATTTCCCGAAACGGCGCGTGCGGGCGTTGAACTCTTCCACGGCCACATCTAAATCTTCCGCAGAAAATTCAGGCCAATATTTATCCAAGAAATATAATTCCGAGTACACGCTCTGATAGGTCAAGAAACCCGAAAGGCGTTGCGTGTAACCCGTGCGCACGATCATATCCGGATCAGCGAAGTCGTTGTAGAGGTATTGCTTGAATGTCTCTTCATTCAACTCATTCAACTTCGTCGGATTCTCTTTCACCGCAAGCGCAAACTTCTTGGCTGCGTCGATGATCTCGGCGCGTCCGTTGTAGCCGATCGCGACATTGATCACGCGCTTTCCATAATCCTTGGAGACATCCTGTATTTTTTGCATCTTTTCCTGCAAGTGTTGGGGGAATTTCTCGATGCGTCCGAGGAAGTTGATCGCGAGGTCGTGGGTCTTGTAGATTTCTTTTTCGAGGATCTTATCCGCCTCGTTCTCGAAAATCTTGAATAGCACATGGAGTTCGGCCGAGGAACGGGTGATGTTTTCGAGGGATAGCGTGTAGAATGTCCCGACCCTGATGTGGGGATACTTGACCATCCAATCCATGACCTCCCAGCTCTTCTGCGTGCCCAGCCGATAGGCGTCAAAGAGGGAGAGATTGTGCGCAGCGGCAAAGCGGCGGTTGCCGTCGGGGATGAATGCGATGGAGTTTAATGACATATAGCTCATTTCACAAGATAGTGGATACAGGAATAAGGGGGGCAATATTTAAAGGCTAATCCCGTCTTTCCCTGCTGTCCCTGAGGGGTTGGCCGCTATGCCGCTTGAAGAAATCCCCGTTTTTCACCTGTATTCCGCCTCCGAGGAAAAGCCTCTTTCCAAGGATGAACGCCAGCGCCTATTGGAGGAGTTACGGCGCAAGCTGGCCGAAATAAAGGAAATCAAGCAAAAATTGCACATGCTCGAGCACCCTTCCACTGCATCGCCTGCGCTCCCGGCTACTGCCATGGATACGCACTCCCCCCAAGAGTTGGCAACGGCACTCGAGGAATTGCGCGTGCCCGCGTTAGAGCTATTGCAAGACCGCCCTTCGCCAAAGAAAGTGCTCGCCAAGGAGCCATAGGATGCCCCGCCTGATCCAGCGCATCGGCGAGCAGTTCCATTTGCGCCAAGTCAAGCACGCACGGACGTTTGGGCAGCGGTTCATGGGGTTAATGGGTGTGTCTCCCGGGTCATATGACTATGCGCTTGTGTTCCACTTGCATACACCCGGAAAGATCAACGCCAGCATCCACATGCTCTTCATGCGCTTCCCCATTGATGTGCTTTTTTTGGATGCGAGGCAGCAGGTCGTGGATGCAGTAGAGAGTCTTCCTCCCTGGACGCTCAATTATACCCCCAAAAAGGATGCGGCGTATATTGTGGAGTTGCCCGCGGGCACGATCGCCAAGCACCACATCACGCTCCACACGCCCATCCGTTGGACATAACGCTGCTGAGATGGATTGATGGCTTAAATAGAACAAGCGCGTAGTAGTAGCACGTAAACAGGGGTGTTTGTGTATGGACTATGGCTATCGTCCCAGCGCATCGTATCGCGCAAAAGGACCCAGTGAGAAAAGTTGCATGGCGTGCGGGAACAGATTAGGCGCGGTCAAGGATCACTTTTACTATATCGGTTTCTGCGATGAAAAGTGCAAAGACAAGTATATGGGGCGCTGACGCGCACCCACCCCATAAATACTACATAATCTCTTTCTGAAATTCTCCCTAAGAATAAAACCCATTCCCCTCCATGCAAGGGCATGCACCCCTCCCCCGAGCGCGCATTCACCTCTCCATTAGGATGGGATTGGATTCCGCACGCAAGCAACGCATACCCCATCTCCCCCGCCCAACTCCCACGACTCTCGCATGCGGAAACCCTTCTCGTGCAGCGCATCCTCGCACATATTGAAACCATCCCCGAATCCTCTTTCCACCCCACGCAGCTGCAACAAATCATCCGCGACTACTGCACACAAAACCATTTGCTCATCGAGCGCGAACAAGAATGTGAGCTCATGCGCGTGCTGGAATGGCATACGCTCCCGGGAGGGATTCTCCAGATCCTCTTG
This sequence comes from Candidatus Iainarchaeum sp., assembly GCA_016699555.1. Lineage (GTDB taxonomy): Archaea > Iainarchaeota > Iainarchaeia > Iainarchaeales > VGJJ01 > VGJJ01. The sequence goes on along the minus strand of CP064981.1, from coordinate 651,937 downwards.
CAGGACCCCACGCTCGAAGAGATTGCCATCGCGGGAATAGGAGAAACCTTTCCCGTTCGTGTGTGGGTGGCAGGAGAAGGATGGAGGGACACTCCTCTCTATTTCACGGACGCAGCCCCACTCATCACCCAAATCAACCGCCTTGCATTGCATGCGGGAAAGCGCTTGAGCCATGCAACGCCCACGCTGAATGCACGCCTGCACGATGGATCGCGCCTCCACGCGAGCATGCCTCCAGTATGCGTGCACGCGATCGAACTGACCATCCGCAAGTTCGTATTCCGCACGACGGACGCGACCACGTTCATGCGCACAAGCGTGATCGCTCCTCGTCCGTTTGCTTTTTTGCAACTGGCCATGCAAGCGGATGCCAATCTGCTGCTCATCGGAAACACGGGCAGCGGAAAGACCACTTCACTCAACGTACTTCTCAGCTGCTTGCCCGCGCATGAGCGTTTCATCCTCGTGGAGGAGACGCCTGAATTGCAGCTCGCGCAACCCCACCAAATACGCCTCACCCCCTCTTCGAGCGCCAAACTCGAAATGGCCGAGCTCATCCGCGAAACCCTCCGCATGCGACCGGATCGCGTCGTAGTGGGAGAGATTCGTTTCCCGGAGGAAGCCAAAGCGTTCATGGAAAGCGTGCTCGCGGGACAAGGAAAAGGAACCTATGCCACCTTCCATGGATATTCCGCCGCGGAAGCACTCGCTCGCTTGCGACAGTTTGGTATTCTGGAGCAGGACTTGGGATGGTTGAACCTCATCGTGACCCAAAAGCGCTGGACCCAACACCAAGCGGACCATTCCATCAAAGAAATGCGCGCCATCTGCGAAATCAATGAGATCATTCCCACCAAACAAGGAAAGCTCAAACTCAACCCCATCTTTTTGTGGGATACCGCTGCGCAGCAACTCCTTCCCAAGAACAAAAGCCAACTCATTTGCCAAAAGTGGGAGTGGAATTATCCGCATTCCCCTTTCAACGAGCACTGGCAGCAGCTCACGCATGCGTTGCAAGCAAAAAAACCAACCGCTCCTATCAGCGCGCGAGGGGATTGAAGTGCGGTGGAATCCCATCACGGATGCGATCGCGAATTGGAAGCGACGCATGTATGCGCAGCAACTGGAATCGGGAATGGATGCATTCCTTTCTTTACTGCTGATGGAGCTCGAGTGGAAGCAGAAGATGGAATGGGCCCTCCGCCATGCGGCAGCGTATACGCCTGCACCCCTGCAGGGTGAACTCACGCAAGCGCTGGAGCGCTTTGAGTCCCAGGGCATGAGCTTGGAAGAAAGCCTGTTGCGCGTGAACGCGTATGCGCAGAGCACTGCGCTCGGACGCGTCATCATGCTCTTGATCCATCTCTCGAAGCAAGGGACGACCCCCCAAGGGATTGAAGGGCTGCGCCGCATGCAAGAGGATTTGCGCATCCAACAACAGGCGGAGCTGAAGGCCTATGGTTCGCGCTTGGCATTGCTCTCATTGGTGTTCATCGGCGTTTCCGCTCTCGTACCCGCCATGTTCTTGGCATTCGTGAGCATCGGGAGCAGTTTTTTGGAATTGAGCTTGAGTGCGGGAGATATTTTGTCCATCGCACTCATTGGATTCCCCTTGCTGGATGCGATCGTATTAGGGATCTTGTGGATGCAAACCCCCTATTTCGTGCGCGCACGCGTATAGGAGGGATTTATGACTCACTCCTACATCGCTGACCTCCACCGCTACGCCGATGAACTCGATTTCCGCTGCACGCGGAATGGGATGAAGAAAGGACTTCGTGCGCTGGTGCGTTCGAGCGTCATCGAGGGCGCTTCATTCTTCCTCATCGCGTGGAGCGCTTATTTGCATTTCAAACCTGCTTCGGTTTTCTGGATCGGAGTGGTGTTGGGAGTGGGATTCATCCCTTTCTTGTTGAACATCCTATTCCAAGAATTGGCATTCGAGCGGCGCATCCGGAAAATAGAAAAACAGCTTCCGGATTCGCTGATATTGTTCGCTTCCTTTCCCGCGCACACGAGCTATGAGCAAGCCCTCGCGCTATTGACGACCTCCACCCCAAACCCGATACGAGAAGAATGGGCGCGCGTGCATCAATTGATCCAAAAAAATGGAGATGTGAGCAGTGCATTGGATAAATTTTCCGAGGGAATGGACTCTCTCACCGCCAAGCGAAGCATGCAGATCCTGCGCAGGGGCTATCTGAGCGGCATCCCCATCCAAGGGGCGCTCGCGGGGATGGCGCATGACTTGTTGTTGCACCACGCGCATTCCCAGGAGCGCCATGCCACGCTCTTGGTGGAAAAATACACGCTCTTGCTGGCGGGAGGGATTTTGGTCCCGGTGTTGTTGGGGGTCATGGTGGGAGTGGTGGAGAAATTACCATTCAATTTGGTGTTGGATAATGCGGCGTCGCACCAGGAGTTATTCCATGCCGCGCTGTTGGCCATCCAGGGATACTTATTCCTCTATGCCGCGCTCGCAGGGGCATTCGTGGGATTGCAGGAGAATGCGCGCTGGAAGATGAGCGTGTATGTGGTAGTGCTCATCCCCCTCGCGCAATTCGCTTACTTCCTAGGGAGATGGTGGATGCATGGCTGAAGGAAATGGGATGCAACATAAACCCCTTACCATTTTAAACCCCCAAAACCTGTTTTGCGCATATGCCTGCTGCAAAACCTTCTTCGAAATCCGCCCCCACATCCATGCCTACCCCCAAAGCGGTCATCCGCGATCCCATGATCCGCTTTGTGGAATTGGAGCACATAAACTGGAAAGGCTACACCCTCATCGAAGGCTTCCCCGGCATGGGACTTGCGGGAACGATTGCTGGAAAATATTTGGTCGAAAACCTGAAGTTCCGCGAGGTCGCGCATTTGCACTCGGATCTGTTCATGCCTATTATCCGCATCCACGATGGAGTCCCCATCTTTCCCTCGCGCATTTTCGTGAATGATACGCAAAAGATCGCCGTCCTCATTTCCGAACAAGTCATCCCTCGCCCCTATGTCCCGCGCGTCTCTCAAGTCGTGACGCAGTGGATCCTCCAGAATGAATTCACGCGCGTGATTTCATTGGCAGGAATTCAAACCGGTCAAAAGAATGACATGAGAGTCTATGCCATTGCCGCCAACGAAAAGAGCAAGGCCTCATTCAAGGACTTGGATGTGGAAATGATCAACGATGGCATTACCACCGGAATTACTGCTCTTATCCTCTTGCACTTGAAGAATAGCGATGTGGTGGCGTTCTCATTGCTTGGGACGGTCAGCATCGGTGCGGACTACAAAGCCGCTGCCGAACTCATCAAGCGCCTCAATAAGCTGTTGAAATTGAACCTGAAAGTGGATCCCTTGCTGGAGCAGGCCAAGAAGACCGAAAAAGAGATCATCGAGCAGCTCAAGCAAGTCCAGGCCACACAGCAGAGCGAAGATAAGTTGGATGAGAAGCATCCCCAGTATTACGCCTGAAGAAATGATATTTTTGGGGAGGATTTCTCCCCCCTTATTTCTCTTTCTTGTATACGTTAGGGATTCTCACACGCATTGGCTAGTGGGAAATTAGCCGGATTCCCATAACTATTCTGCAATTCCTGCAACAAGCGTCCTTCGTTCCAGAACACGTCGAGTTGTTGGGCGTTACTGCTGACGCACAAGAATCCATTCTGCACCAGGTTGAAGATGCGTGCCATGCTCATGCTGGAGGGACTGATGCTCGGCCCTGCGACGTTGCCCCAATTCGTCTGCGTGGAGTAGTCCAATGGGCTGCCTGCTTGTCCTACCAATCCTAATGGCGTGTGGAATTCTCCCTGCTGCGATGCATTGTTGCATGCCGCGCCGAGCTGATAGGCATTCTGTACGGGTGTATAGAACACGCTGCGATACGCGAGCTGTCCCGAGGAAGGCTGATTGGTATAGCTAAACCCGAATGCCTGTGATGGAAGTAAGCCCGTGGTGGAGACGAGATTGCAATGGTTGTTGGGCCCATAACTGCTGGCGGTTGCATCATTGATGGAATTGGGGAGCAACGTTCCCGTGAGCGAAGCGCAGTAGGGCGTGGCCGCATTGCCGGGGTTGGCGATCGTGGAAGTGGAGGCGAAGGCTTTCCATGCGTTCAACGAAGTCGTATTCGCGGGCGCGTTCACGAAAGCGGCACTTCCCCCGCCGAGTGGGGTTTCCTTGACCCAGTAGAAGTTGTTCTGCAACACATTGTTGATGGGGATGAAGCGCGTCCATACGGGAGTGGCATTCGAAGGACTATATGTGAGCGTCCCCGCACCGCGGTCTATCGACAATAGCTTCCCGCGGCGATAGAGGTTGGTTTGGGCAAACGTCCCTTGGTTGCTCGTCGTCAGCACCCCAAATGCATTTCCGCTTTGCGTATTGGGGAAGGTTTGCGTGACCTCATTGGAGCTATTCCCGAGCTTGACCGGGACCAAGTCTCCTACATAATCCAATCCATATCCTTCGCGTTGGAAGGTATTCGTAGCGGGATCGTATCCCACCATCCCATCGAATGGGAGGAAATAGAGCGGGCTATCGAGTCCTTGCTCCGAGTTAGGCACTTTCGTGAGCGTCACGTTCACGCGCGCGACGGGGTCTCCGTTGGGGGTGAAGAAAACATAGGGTGCCTGGGGGTTATCCCACTCGAAGGAGAGTTGGACATCATACGTTCCGCTGCTGGGAAGGGCTAATTGCCCTGCGGGCGTGCCCGCAATAGTGAATGTGAGGCGTCCCTCTTGGGCATAGCGCGAGAAGTTGACATCGCTCCCTGCGGCGCCGACGAACCACTGCAGCACATTATTGAGCGCTCCCCCGGAAGCATAGGCGGCCAAAAAGTCCCTATTCAAGTCCTCCGTATACCCATCCTGGATCAAATGGGCTTGGAATTGCGTGAGCGTTGGGACCTGTGACAGGTTGCCGGCTGTCGCGTTGGAATGGAGCGTATTGAGCTTCTTGTAGAGCGCAATCGTGAACTGCACGGCATCGCAGTAAACGCCATTCGCATTATCGGCATTGCATGCGTCCGCGGCCAAGTCCTGGAATCGCCATTCGAAGGAAACGTTTGGCACGGCCACGGCGTTAGTGGTGCCGATGAGATTGCCTGCGCCATAACAGAGATTGGCTTGGTTGTTTCCCCCAGGACCGGTGGAGGGACCCACTACCTTCACGCTGAACTCCTGCGTCTGCGTGCCATAGAGCGAGCGCAGCATGCGTTGGGTGACATTCACGTGGTTCATGGATTGTGATTCCAGCGCTTCCACGAAACCATTCGTTCCCGTTGCCCACGTGTCAAGGACATCGATGACGTCCGCCTGATTGGTGGGAGTGACTTGGCTCATGGAATTGGTTTCGGGAATCCCATAGAATGCAAACCCGTGCGTGTTGCTCTGGTTCATGAGCGTGACGGTGTCGTTGGCGATCGCACTCTCATCGAAGCGCCAATAACTGGTTCCTCCGGCGGTGTTTTCGCTTCCGGTGGGGTCCGAGTCCGTGAAGAGCAGCAGCATATTGGTCGTGGAATTGGTGAGCGCGAATTGGTTGAGGGCTTGCGTGATACCATTGCCCCAGGCTTCGTTGTAGGAATCCGTTGTCGCGCTATAGGGATGTGCTGCCCCGAGCGCCCACGTGTTCCCTAAGAACTGCACCGTGGAATTGGGAATTTGTGGTTGGTTATTGAGCGAGCACCCTCCTGCTACCACACCCGGAACATTCGCTCCCAAATAATAGATGCGCGTTTCGATCATGGTTTCGGCTTGGTTGGGATAAAGGGTATTCTTGAGGTTGTTGCGCAGGGCGTTGATGGTGGCGCAAGCCGTCGAGTAATAGCTCTGGAAGCTGGGCGAGGCATCGATTACCGCGACGATTTTCATCGGAGGCAATGCCCCGGCAGGGCGCACATAGTCTTGGACTTGTAGCGTGACGTATTTGTCTCCCGCCAATCCATTGGACTGCAGCGTGAACGCAAGGCTGCCGTTGTCATTCGCCTCATTGCTGATGTACTGCCCATACACCTTGTTGTGGCGCACGAACGTATGCACATCCGTTGCGCTCGCGGGAACATCCTGCAGGGAAAGGCTGGATACGAATGACGTGGAATTCGGGATCGCGCTCTCGGCGATGCCTCCATTTTGGATGTTTTGGAATGCCGAACTCAGCGTGGAGAGCACCACAGGAGAAGCGGTGCTCGGGATAATGGTCCCGGAGCCGTTGTCGCTGGCGGTGGTAGGAGAGATCGGCGGGATTGGAGGCGGGGCGATTGAGAAGACGAATTGATCCGGATACCCTGTCATGAAATCCACTACTTGCGCAAGCGATTTCTCCACGCCGGCGTCGGTGAACTTCAAGTGGAGTTCTTCGGGTCCGCCGGTATCATTCAGCGTGATATACAAGCGGTGCAATCCCGCGGGGAGGGTGAGGTTGCTGATGGTGGAAAACCCATTGGCTCCGTTTCCGGTGCCCGTGTTGTCCTGGATGAGGTAATTGCTTCCCGTGGCGTTGTCCAAGTAGAGTCTTGCGAGGTTGTCGCTCTTCAAGTGGAGCAGGCTGAATGTCTTGGGTTGGCTGAGATAATAGAAGGTCTCGAACAACCAATCCCCCTGCGAGAGATTGGCAGAGGGGTAGAGGGCAATGGTGTCCGTCAGCAATGTAGGAGTGGTGGTCCCCGGCGTGGTGTAGAGCCAGCTATTGGGAGAAGCGCCCGAGGCCGTTCCGCCTACGGAAGTAGCGCTCATCGCCATCTGATCCACCACTTGCGAGAGCTTGAGGCCATTGAATGCGATCGTGATGAAGTCGTCCCCGGAACCATCATTGACGACAACACGGATCTGATGCACGCCCGCCGGCAATGTCACACTGGCCGATGCGCTTCCGCTGCTGTTTCCGGTCTCGGAGATGAAGGGAGAGGCTGCTCCATCCAAGTACGCATAGCCATTCTGGTTGGCGTTCAGGGATGCGGTTACGGTAATGGGGTTCTGCAGCGAATACCAGGTGGTATATTCCCACGTCCCGTTTCCGGAGTCGCCTGTCAAGCCATCCGATTGCATGTTGGCAGTGGTGTCATTGATGAAATGGTAGCGTACCTTGCCGCTGGAAGGGGTGTATTTCTCCATCCACTTGTTGGCATCTCCGATGATAGGGGCGGGGCTCCCGCCTCCCACGACCGCGTATCCATTCGCATTCACCTGCGCGCTCCACGCTGCAGTGATGGGGGTGAAGAGGAATGCGTTGTTCTGCGCGGCGGACTGCACCAATAGCGTGGGTTCATTGGCCAGTTGGAATTGGGGCAAGGTAACGTCTTTCACGTACACGTGGCAGTTGTTCGTTACCGCTCCATTGGCGGTGAGCGCGGAATTGCTCCCTTGCGCGGCGAGGGTGTACTCATACAGCCCGTTGCCGGTGGAGGTGAGTGCGAAGCAGTTGTTGGCCAACCCCTGCACGAGCACTTTCACTTCGCTGATTTCGACGAAGCTGCTCTGGGATGCGAATTTTGCATCCACATATACGGGGAATTGCCCCAGCACCGTGGAGGGGGATTGGACGCTGATGGCTTGCACACCGCCATTCGCCGGGAGCGCGTTGGGTAGCACCCCGAAGGAAGGGATCGTGTTCACATTCGCCCCGCTTGTGCCGCGCAAGCGGATGTTGATGGGTTCGGCGCAGTTCTGCGTGGAAATGGAGAACTGTCCCCCGCTGCCTTGTGCAAGCGAAAGGGGATTGTTGCTGATCGTAACGCACCCGAATTGTTGCGCTCCGCTCAGCGGTGCGCCAACGGGAAGAAGCGTGGAATAGGGCACGTGATCGGGGACGCTGATGCCCAGCTGCACGCTCTGTCCGGCAGCGAATGCGCCCACGGGAATAATGGTGAGGCCATTGGGATTGGATAGCAATGGCGTGTTGGCCACGAGCGTATTCACGGATGGATTGGTGGGATCCGTGAGCGTGAGCGTAATCGTTCCCTGCACCGGAGTGGAAGTGGCCGCGCTCGCGATTCCCACGCTGAGGTTCTCGACGATTCCGGGAGTGAGCGAGGAAGGCGACACATTCACGCTCAACGTCGCAGCCGCTGCCACGCTGAATGAGAGCGTGCGCCGGCGTTGGGTGGTGCTGCCGTTGACGTTGAGGAGTTCCGCCGTAATGGTCCCGTTTGCGAGACTGCCGTTGTTGGGGACGTTGGCCTGTAAGTAGACCGTGCCATTCACCACCTGCCCGGGAGTGAAGCTCGCCACGGGGACTTGGATGGCTGTCGTGGAAATCGGGGGAGATGTCCCACCCAGTTGGAGCACGGAAACGTTCTGGGAGAACTGCAGCTGCACGTTGGAGGAGGCGTTGTAAGTCGTAGTCGAGAGATTGGTCAGCGTGTAGTCGAGCTGGTAGATGTTTTGGTTGATCAGGGAAGTGGAACCATTTTCCGTGATCTGCACGCTCGCGGAAGTGCCCACGCGCTTCAAGTAGAAGCTGAAGCCATACAGGTTCTGCGGCAAGGGCTGGCCGACAGTATAGGTTTGGATGTGCAGGGGCGTGATGAGATTGGCGTTATCCTTCGCTTGGAAGCGGAAATGGACTTCTTGTCCGCTTACGGCAGTGGGCTTGACGGTAACCCACGTGAAATATTGGTATTGGCTTCCTCCCGCGATGTTCCCGAAGTTCACATTGGCCACTTTGGCGCTGCCATTCTGCAATGGTGGGAGAGTCACGAATGGGTCTTGGGGGGAGGGTTGGAAGTTAGGGGATAACTCCGGGACGCCATAGAGCGTCGTCACGTCATCGATTTCGATCTCGTCTTGCGCAGAGGAAGTGTTCTCGGGCCCATTCAGCGACTCGGATCCCACGCGCATGTGAGCGCGGATAGGGGAGGTGTTTGCAAGTGGGACGGTCAAGCGATATTCCACCAAATATGACACTCCGGGCTGCAGGCTCTGCGCGAGCGTGAGGGGGGTTGCGACATTCCATATGCGCATGAGTTCCAAATTCATTCCTTGGATGCTGCCCGTTGGCTGCAATGCAGCCGGGAGCGTGAAGATGCTGCCCGGAATCATGGGGGTATAGGTCGTCGTCAGCGTGAAATAACCGGGCTTTGAAACGATGGCATAGATGACCTTATTGGCATCGAATGATGCGCTTGCTTTTCCGAGCGCGTCGGTTGTTTTCGTGATGAGTGCGGTGGAGTCCCCGACCGCAAAAATTGCACATTCGCATCCGCCAGTGGCGCGAGCGTGAGTGCATCGACCGCGACGACTTCGACTCCGCCTTGGTTCGTCACGAGTGTAATGGGGAAGTTGCGGTTCTGCGCATTGGAGACGCTTTGGATAGTCGAATTGCCGGAGAGATTGCCCTTCGTGGCACGCGCTTGGTAGGGTCCGGAGGGAAGGTTGCGGAACAACGCATTGCCGCTGGAATCGGTTGTGAGGGTATTGATGAGCAATCCATTGAGATCGTCCGCGAATAGTTTGGCGGTAGCGGATTGCACGGGGAAGTTGACTTCATTCTTGACATGGGCGGTCGCATTTCCTGCGTTGGTGGGAAGGCCATTGCTTCCGAGCGTGACGGCATCCATCACTACGACGAGTGGCGCGGTGTCGCTGGCCGCGACGAGCGTGGCGGGATCGACGATCTCAGTGACATAATTGGGGTGCGTGACCACCAACGCACTAGCGGCGTTGTTGATGTCCCCCACGAGCTCGGAGAATATCCCATTGCTGTCCGTAAAGCCCGTCGTGTAGAGGATGAATTGGTCTTGGGAATTGGATATGAAAGCGTTCACCACCGCTTGTGGGATCGCCACCCCGCTGCTGTTCTGGGTTTTCACCAGGAATTTCTTGTTGTTATTGGACGCGGAAAGCGTGAGTGAAAGGTTGGTGGTCTGGCCTGCATTCAATTGCTGTTGGGGCGTTTGTCCGAGCGCAAATCCTTGCTTGGTGGCGGTGATATAGTATTTGCCGGGGTTGAGGTCGGAGAAGACGAATGTTCCCGAGGAATCCGTAATGCCTTGGTTTTCGAGCTGTGCGCTCCCGGAAGCTGGAATGGCATATAGTCGTACTTGCGCCGCAGCGATCCCTTGGTTGTTGCTGGCTTGTTTGACGGCGATGGCGATGCTGCCTTGTTGGACTTGCACCGGGATGGCCGTCAAGCGCATCTCGGTGACGGCATTGAATAGCTCGGCGGTCTTTTCGCGATAGCTGCTGGCGATGATGCGCACGGTCAGTCTTCCGCAGTCCCCTTCGGCGGAAACATTGATGGTGCCATCGCTCGCGGTGATGTCATTGGGCGCTGAAGCAGGATTATTGGAGCAGCTGAATTTGGCCAGGATGCTGGCGGGGGTCGTCGTTCCCAGCAAGAGTCCTTGTTCGTCTTGCACGAGAATGGTGCGCGAAATCCCTTCGAGCGCGAGCGGTGCTCCCTCGAGGACGATGCTGATGGATTGGCTCTTGGTGACGGCGTATTCTTGGGAATACGGCAGATAGCCCGCTGCATTCAATGCAATGCGAATGGGCGATTGTGCGGGCTTGACCTTGAAGGCGATGCTGCCATTGGATTTAGTAGTGAGCGTTTCCGTGGTGTCGTCGGCGAACTGGATGGAAACGGGCTGGTTCGCGATCGCGTCGCCGTTTTGTCCGCTGAAGGAGAGCGTGAGCGAGTAGGAAGCAGGTGTTGGAGGCGCGCTGGGCTGGGAGAATGTGAAGATGAGACCGCCCGCGACGATGAGGAATACCACTGCGAGTACGACCGCAAAGCTCGGCACGACGCGGTCGATGGTGTCAACGATTTTGTTGAGATGCAGTGCCTCGACGGCGTCGTAATAGCGATCCTCTAGCGCGAAGTAAATGTCTTTGATACCCATTCCTACACCCTTCATTGCCCCACCCAACCACGAGGGGACCATGCAGGAATAGAAAAATTGGCGCTTTTAAAGGCACCTTTGGATTTCATGAATTAACTGGGGGGGTTAATCCCAGTAGCTGGCGCACACGCTTTTTGCTCAGATTAAGAGGAAATCCATGAGCTGTTTGGCGTCCAAAAAATCGCTCGATGAGTGGAGTGTATAGCTTCTTCTGAAAGGAATCAGAAGTCGCAACGGGAGATAGAAATACATTCATTCCACTCAGGATATCTCTGCGATGGCGGAAGATGAACTCAGCAAGAATGAATTCACTGGGGTGAATATTGCCTAATTCCTTTCGGAGTTGACGATAATGTTCTTGCTCCATTTGCAGGGAATAATCTATTCTACCCTTCTCTTGCGTGTAAGCGCTCGGGCTCCGGACACGTTGGATAGAGTTGATGTGTAAATCATTCCTATTATGCACATATCCCAGCGCAACACGCGTCACGCCGCTTTGGTCTTGCAGCAGAAAGTGAGGATGATCCATGGTGATGGGAATCAGCTGTTTATAGCCCGAAACGGGATGAATGTCGGCATACTTATAGCCCATCACGGTCGAAAAAGAAAATCCGCTTGCACTGACATGATGATAGGGTTTTACGTGTTCGGCTGCCTGCAAGTTTTTTCGAATTACACGTCTTCGAGTCGCGCTTCGTTTTCGCATGCGCAACAGTGCCTTCCATTTTTTCCGGAGTACATGCGGAAGAATACGAGGCAAAATCAATCGCTTCCTCATTGGTTCTTGCGCGAGCGCGTGTCCAAGTAGATGGCGGTAATCACACTTAATAGCACAATCAACACCACTCCCATTCCTGCCAGCGACTCGGGTAGGGAAGGGATGTTGAACAGATCGTTGCTGCCCTGCTGGCCGGTGTTGATGTTGAAGATATTGTCCGATGCCTTTCCGCTGACCGTTCCATCGGGGTTGGCTTGGAATGATAGCCCGCGATTCTTGAAGTCATCCGCAAGAGGAACGAACTGCGCGTTCTCGGCGAAGTAGAGTCCTTTGTTGGGATCGTAATAGAACGATCCTCCTTGCCCGGAAGCGGAGCGCAACAATTCGCTCTGTCCATTGTACGTCAGCACGGGCTTTCCATTCTCTGCTGAGAGCTTGAGGGTGTTGGTCTTTCCATCGGCGGTAGTGATTTGGATCGTTCCATCTTCGTTCTGCTTGATCTCCTTGATCTCTTGCTCGTAGACTTCTCCCGTTGCTTTGTTGATGACCTTCAAGTAGGGTTTGCATTCCCCGTCGACGAGCTTGCTGTAGAGGATGATGGTTTTGGTGTCGGTGTCGAACACTTGGAAGGGACCGTTCTTCGCGAGACCGGCGGTAAGATTGTCTCCTTTGAGTTTCTGCAAGGGGGAATTGGGATCCGTGTTCACGCGCAAGTCGATCGCTGGCTCGTCGCAGCTGGTGATAGGGTTCTTGACTTCGGTGAGGTTGCCCTGGATCGTCTTCACGTCTTTGTCGGAGACGACGGCTTGCGCATTCGAGCGGAGCCAGATGAGGAGTTCATTGCTTTCGGGTTTGTAGACCAACGAACCGTAGTCCAATAGCACCGAATTCAGATTCCCTCCTTCGGGGTTGGGGGTTCCCGCTACAATCACATGACGGTCGCCATAGATTTGCACGGATGCGCTGGGAGAAGAAGCGGTCTGCGAGGTGATCCCTTCCATCACGATGCGTGTGCGCACGGTGTCGATGGAGATGCTGGGGTATGCGTCCGTTACGACCGTATTGGTCTTACCGAATGCCTCGGAGATGTTGTTGCTGTTCAGCGGGACGCCGCTTTGATCGAGGACGGCCTGTTGGATACAATTCAGGAGTTCGGGATCCAACACCAGCGCTTCCCCGCGGATGTTGATGTTCATCAGCAATGCATTCCCGTCGTTCCCGAACGTGAAAGCGCCCAAGCGCTGGGGGATCTCGAGCGCGGGGATGGCGAGGTTGGTAGCGGAGAGGCGGACGTTATCCGCGCTCGCTTCGTCGATGATGGGTTGCCCATTCGCGGTGAGCGTTCCTCGTTCGTTGTCGAGCACGACCGTATTTCCGTTCTCATCCGACACGACGGTCTTGCCTTTCGTGGAATACTTGCTCGTCTCGAGCAGGCTTCCGCCCTCGAACCAGAAGTAGATGGGCTTGTCCGAGCGCATGTTACCTTGGGAGCTTCCCGTGATCTTGAATTGGGCTTCGGCGATATTGTTTTTCTGCTGCTGGTCCACGAATTCCTTCACTTTGCCCGCGGCCTCATTCAGTGCTTTTTCGGTGAAGGAAGGCGACTTGTTTTCGGCCTGGACGCTATCGGCGAAGCTGCGGATTCCATCGAGAACATTCTCGGAGGCGGCTTTCTTCAGGTCATCGGACTTACTGGGTTTGTCTTCTTCTCCTGTTTTGGGGACGAAGAAAGAAGCGTAATATCCTTCTTCATCATCCACGCACTCATTCATCACCGGCGCGGCGACGAATTGGTTGAACACGGTGACGAATGTCCCTCCTAATCCCAAGAAGTGATACGCCACATTCTCGGTTGCCCCGATGAGTCCGCCTACGGCGCGTGGGTCGATGACTTTGGCGGCCCACCCATAGATGGGGACTTCCTTGATGACTTGCGAGCAGGTCTTTCCTTCGGCGCGCGCCTTTACCAAATTGATTTCATCCAATGGTTCTCCCTGCGCCTGGCCTTTGATGTTGGTGCGATGCGCAAACAATTGCAAGTACTGCCCTTGCTCGATGCTTTCTTTGCGCGTGGCGTGCTCGATGAAATAACCCGAATAGTTGTTGGGAGAAAAATACGAAGTGGTGAAGCGATCCCCATCGATGGTGTTGATTCCCACGCTACAGCCGGGGCACGAGTCGGAGCCGAACATGAACAATGCCACATTATCGGGGTGGTCTCTTCCCTTGTGCTGAACCGTGTTTTCCCAAAAGTTCTGTACTGCCGGATGGACCTGCGAGACGCCACTCAAGAGATAGGAAATGGGCAACTCGTTGATGACCTTGATGAAGAGATCCCCGTCGTCTGCCCCCTCATTGACGAAAAAGTCAACATACGCATCCTCATAGAATTCTCCCTCCCCGGGGATGAATTGCGCGCGTGTGAATTCTTTTGGAAGACGATAAACAGAGAACTTATCACCCAGTGGCCCACCGCGTGTGGTGTACCAGTAGAGGTACATCTTTGCCGTCAGCCCAATACCAGAATTAGCAACGTCTTTGTTGAGGATGTTGATGTAATTCTTGAAGATATTCTCTTGCTGCTGCAATTGCTTGGATAGCAGATTGGTGTATGAGCCTTTGCCCCAGTCGCGCGCCACCATGGTATCATAGACCGAATCGACGTTTATAGGAAAGTTTTTTATTTTTCCTTCGAAAACATCACCAGTCAAGATTCGCTTGGAAAAGTCATCAGGAGAGAGTACGCCGCCATCTTGAAGCCCGCCAATAATGACCTTTGGATTACCCCCACTTGCAATATCGGCCTGGATTAGAGGTAGCGAGCTTGCATTGGCTGGAAGAATCTCAAATGTGCTCAGGCGCACATATGCCTCTGGGGGATAAAGATTACCAGTAAGTTTTGTTGAATCAACAAACTGTTCAACTCCTGAGGGATCAAGCTTGTAGATCTTAATATCCTCTCCTAATTTCTCGAGACGTTTAACACCTGAAAAATTACCTTGATCGGCCAGATTTTCAGTTAGTTCAGTGAAGAATTTGGAATCAGTGGTTCCAAGAACTTCAAACTTACCAGCATCGGTTTTGACCCAAAGCGATTGGAATCCGGTCTGTGAAATTTCTTTCTGCAAGACTCCAGGACAATCAAGATTGAAACTATCATCTAAGTCCTTACACAACTTCAACAATCCGCGTGCTTTCTCAGTACCCCTGAGCGTTTTGATTTGACTATAGTACGCATTGTAAATATCACTATACTCCTTTGTTTTACCCCAATAACTGAATAACTTTTGTCGTGTCTCCAAATCTTTAATTTGCCCTAACGCGCCAGTAGGGGAAAAAAGTGCATCTTCAACACCTGCAGTGCTTCCAGTGGAGAAGATTTTTTTGTCTCCAAATAATTCTTTGAACACTCCTCCAGCATCCACATCGCGTTGCAAAGCTTTTTTGTAATTACGCATGACGACTTCCCCAGCAATTGTAGATTTCCCACTAAAACGAGCAAAATTTTTTGAAGGAACAGTTGTAGTTGCTTTTGATAGTGAAACTTTTGGATTAAATGCAGAGAAATCGGCCAAATTAGCGGGAATCAGATTATTGCGCTTCCCGAGCTTGAGCATTTTCTTGAATTGGCCGAACAGGGTAGGACCGAAAGTGGAGACGACCAAGTCTCCTGAGAACCATGCGTTGAAGTATTTGTCAAATAATGAGTAGAGCGATAGCACGCATTTTCCGTCCGCGCAGTTCGTGATCATGCTGGCTTGGAAGGTGTTGTCGACGTTGATGTGATTCAACAGCTTCACGTTCTGCGGGACGCGCTTCAGCCCTTGTGCTTCGAACACATTGGCGTCTTCGGTCTCGAGCAATTGGTTGGTCTCGGCTTCCGCGAGCAAGTAGGCTTTCTCGTCTTCCGTGAGCGAAGAAGAAGGATCGCGCGCGGATGCGACAACGGTGGAATAGAGATTGGTCACGACGCCCTCGAATCCCTCGGATGAATTGCGGAACTTGAGTTTCCCTGCTTCGCCCCATCCCTCATTGGGTTTGTCGGGGATCCTTCGCGCAGTACGCAGCGTGTCATCCAACACCACTCCAAAAGAAAAACTCCCGCGCGCGTGTTTGTTGAGGATGGGTGAAATTTCATTCGAGGAAAGAATTTCGGTGGGTACTTCGCGCTGGAAACCCACTTCGGATCCGTCTTCTTCGTCGGGAATGATGATGCGATTTTCATCACTTACTTTGTTGCGTTCTTTGTTGGGATTCGTCCCGGAACCAATTTCATCTCCGATGATTCCCGGCGTCAAAATCCCATCCTTGAAGCGTTGGACCTCAATCGGAGAAAGCGTGGAGAGTCGGCATACGCTTCCACCGCTAGGAAGCGCTTGGAAGGAAATGATGATATCCTGGGTGGGCGGATTAACCGCCGCAGGTGCAGGTGTGGGAGCTGGCGCAAAAGGGAGGTCATTTTTTTCTGTTGCATCGACCGATACACTCTCTTCGGGCGTGGCATAGGCTACCGCGCTGCTGATGGGGGTGAGCAGCAGCAATGCGAGGAAGAAAATGGAAATCGTGCGCGGGTGCATCTGCTAGCAGGGCGAAATTTGCCTATATAAATGGCCGCGTCGATTTGGGTGCAATCGCACGCAAAAGGGCTCACAAACCGAAGAAGCCCAAGTAAATCAGCCCGGCTAAAATCCAGGGGAAGAAATACACGAGCGCGGCCAAAATGAGGGACCAAACCCCGATGGTGACCGCGAGGCGTGCCCAGATGCTGGTGAATCGCTTCTCGGTGAGCGAAAACGTCACCAATCCCAGGAAAATGAATGGCATGCTGATGAGCGTGAAGATGGCAGAGGAAAGGATGGCTTGCACGATGCTTTGCAGCAACAGCCCGAGCACACTATCGGTTGTTCCCGCAAACGATGGATCGTTGCGGATGGGTTCGGGAATCAGATGGTAATCCGTTTGCCCGGCTGCTGCGAGGATGCTCGTGAAATGGATGAATACGAAAACGACGAACCATAGGATGAAAACGGTCGCGATCGCGCTGCCCATCCATTTCCATTGTGTTTTCTTTTGGATGAAATTGAATACGAACAATCCCACCATCAACGCAACGAGGAGTGGAATGAAAAAGTAAACGCCGCCACCGATGATGCTGATGAGCACATCAATGGGATTGGAATAGTCCGCCATGCGTGGAGGAGCAATCCATAGAATAAAAAAGCGCCCCTCCGTGGAGTGGTTATGGGCTTCATCGAGACACCGGTGGGATGGGCATTGCTGGGGATGATGGGAATCGGCAGTCCCGCGCTCGGATACATCGCACTCCGCACGATCTTCTCCAACGCGGGAAAATGGGTGGCATGGAAACGCATCGCGGGCGCGTGCGTGATTGGTGGGGGATGGGCAGCTGCGATAGCAGTCATTTTGTTCCCTACCACGGCGAGCAGCATCAGCGTAATGCATGCGGGCGAGTTCTTTGCATTGGCGGGGATGGGATTCATCTTGTTGATCGGCATCGCTTCCATCTTCACGCGCGGGGTGAATACGCTGATGAGTCACGCTCCCGCAATGGCGCATACTCCATCCTCAACGCTTGCACGCGCGGGAAATCTTCCCAACACGAAACCCGCACAAGCTTTTGCCTCCGCACGCGGACCCGCGCTCAGCGATGGGGAGTTGCAGGATGATAATGCGTTCGCCGAAAAGCTTTCCGGCAGCGAAACGAAACCCACGCGTGTTCGGAGCTCATTCCTTCCTTCTCCTCCGCAGGAGGACCCTACTTTCTCGGGGGCGTGGGAGCCTTCGATGCAGGAGGGGTTGGGTTTGTTGAAGGAAGAAGCAGCGCCTGCTCAAAAGCCACGCGAAGCACCTTCTGTTGCGCGCGCGGGAGCTTCTTCCCTGGATGCGCAGCTGGAGCAGCTGAAAAAGGATATAAAGGCCTTCAACGCAAGCGCTAGTAAAGGCATGCACGCGTCGCAGTAGTCGGTGCACGAGCTGATACCCCTATGGATGACCAAAATGTCCCGCGTCGATTGAGACGATTCCTGCGCAAGGGAGAGCCCATCCCGGAGAATCTTCTTCCCAAGACGGCCCCGGACAATGAACCCTGGAACCAGCCGGCTGTCACTGCACAAGCCAAAAGCAACATCGCCATTTCTGCGCGCAAGGCATCGGAGGAAGCCATGGTGCCGCGTCATCGTGGCAAGCGCTTCCAAGAGATGCAGAAGGATGCATTCAATGCCACACCCGCGACACCGATCGACAAGGCGATTGGCTTGGAGAAAAAAGCGCAATTCCAAGAGCACCTTCCCAGTGCGAGCAATAAGGCCATTGAGATGAAGAAGTCGGAAATCCAGAAGGCGTTGGATGAAATCAGGCATTTCCGCGAGAATACGACGTCGCATTCCACTGAGACCATCGATCAGATGGCCGAGCACATTGCGGAACAGAACAAGTCATCCCAAAAGGCGCAGGAAGAGAAAGGGATGTCATTCCATTTCACCCCCATCGGAGCAGCACCCAATCCGGTCGATGCCAAGAAATTGGTTACGAATCCGGAGGAACAAAAGCCCAGCAGCGCGACTCCGATCCCCATTCCGGATATGAGCAAGCTCTCCGCGCGCGAGCGCATGGAGTTCAGGCGACAGCAGCGCGGGCAGAGCGTTCCAACGGCAACTCCTCCGGTTGCAGCGCCTGCGCAACCCAATGCACGTCCTGCTCCTGCTGCTCCCGCTTCCAATGAACCGCGTAGCCACATCCGCAGGAGAATGGGACAAGTGGATTCCAGCGAAGCGGTCGACTCGCGTGCTGCTTCCGCAGCGGAAGAAGAGAACATGACCCCCGAAGCCGAGGAGGATTTCAAGGACCTTTTCGCGGACGATAGCAAGCCTGCACCCAAGAAGAAAATGAAGAAACCCGCCGATGAAGATGAAGAGTTGGACGAAGAAGAGGATATGGAATTGTTCGAAGAAGAAAAATAACTTCCTATGGCAGCGTAATGGGAACGGGCGAACAATGCATGGCCTGCCATTCGGTATCGCGGATGGGTGTTGCGATCCATGTCGCGAGTGATACGCCTGCGCGTGTTTCGGTGGAGTCCTGGGATAATAGCAGCGAGGAACCGGTGAACTCGACCATGTTCACGATGGCCTCCACTTCGGTTGTGTTTCCCACGCGTAGTTTGAAGCGTTGGAGCGCATCCGTTGTCAGCGCGGGAGCGCAGAAGTACATCCGATGCGCGGGATTCTGGACTTGGATGTCCTGATAGCGTTGTGGGTTTCCCGTTGAAGGATTGGTTTGGAACGTCGCGAACTCCGTGCGCCAAAGCATCACGAAGACGTATTTTTGGGCCGTGTTGATGACGAAGAGGTAGTCATGCGTGTCTGCGATGGGGCGCATCACATCATATACGGTGCGCGTGAGATTCTTTTGGGTGTTGAGGGAGATGTTCCCGTCATCGGCGTAGTCTTCTTTCAGCTGCGCCATGAGGTAGTCGATTTCCTGGTCGGGGTTACTGGGTTGGAGCACTACATCCGCATTACGCGGAACAGACTGATACATAATCGTTTTGAGTGCGCTGGCGACAAACTCAAAATTGGTATTGCGCGAGACTTGGTCGGAGAGTCCCTTGCCGTAGCCGATGGTGAAAGTGAAGAGGAAGGCCATGAGCCCAGTAATGATCACCAACAAAAACAGCGCATCCGTCACAGCGGCCTGGGCATTCTTTTCCTGCGCGAAGGAGTGGAATTTCTTCCCTGGTTTTTTCAGATGCGCCATGCGACCACCACCAGCGTAGCCGATACGACGGCTTGCGGGAGCTCGAGGGCGACAGGGAATGTCAACACCACATAGGAGCGTGTCTGCAGCAACTCCGGAGTGAATTCGGTTTCCCCCAGCGTGCATTTGAGTGTCTGCGCCGGATCGTTATTGAGTTGGAAAAAGTTCTGCGCAATATCCGTGAGGCGCGTGGGGTCGTTGCTGGTGGAAGTGAGCAGCGATTGCCATGCCGAATTTTGCACCACCCCCGCCACATAGTGCAATCCGCGCACGCGCAAGCTCTTGCACGCGACGTCGAAGGGGGCGTATTGGGAGATGTAGTTGCTCCCCTTCAGCGAATTCGCGATGATGAGCGCATCGCGGTCGGCCGCAAATGATTGCGTGCGACCATTGAATTCATTGAGCGCGAACGCAAAGGCGGAAAAGAATAATACCAATCCCACGATGATGGGGATTAGACTCGGAATGTCATCGCCGATCGGACCGATATACCCGGCCGTTTTCGCCCGGCCGCGCCGAGAACGGGTATTGCTACGCGATACCCGATTTGATAAAACTTTATCTAAAGGTTCTAGCATGGGAAGCGCTCCTCCAGGGGGAGGGTTTGATTGACGAGGAATTTGTTTCCCTGGGTGAGATCTCCACAAGTGTTGCTGTTGGCGGTTACGGCACAGGGGAGGATGTAGAGTTTTGTCTGGCCTTGCCGGACGGTCTTGACGGCATAGAAGGCATTGCGCGGAGGAACGGCTTGTGGGTCGAGGATGAGTTCTTCGTTGGGATTGAGCGGGGCAAACGTCCCCGTGGTGTTGTCGTAGATGATGATTTGGGCCGTGCTCGCCATGGAGGCGGATGCCAGCACGTTCTCGGGGTGGCGATTGTCATACACCCCTAATATGAGCCGCGTGGTCGCGGAGGTGTTTTCGGTGATTTGGGAGATGGATAGCTTGTAGTAGACATTGTTCCCGAAGCTCACGAACTTGGAAGGGATCACATTGGGGATGCTATCGCACGTTGTGGGAGCGGCCACGCTCTGGTTGAGCACCGTGACGTATTTCTCGAGCTTCTGCTTGACCTCATTCACCAAGAATATCTGTCCCACATTGAATGCGAAAAAGGAAAAAATGGAAAATAACGCGACGGCGAGAATGAGGAGGTTAATCTTGGATAGGGTGAAGTCGATCATGGCGGTTCATCCTCATGCACAGTTAGGCGTGCGACACTGCACGTACGCGCACACGATGGGTTGCGCTGCGGTGAGCGAGTTGGCCTTTACGAGGGAGTAGGTTCCTTGCTTGACTTCGGTGTTGAGATTGAGCAGCTGATAGCCATCCGCCGTGCGGTCCGGGCACTGCGATCCGGGGGAGTCGGGAAATACCGTGGAAGGAGAGATGTCCACGCACTTGGTTTGGGTTTGGAATTGGGCGCTTTCGTATTGGATGAGCGAGCATGCGTCGCGCGCGGAAGAGCAGAAGTTGGAACAGATGTAGGGGTCCACGCTATCGATGAGGCGGATGCACTGGATGTCTTTGCTTCCCGCATTGGCGCTGAAACCCTGGCAATCCGATACCTTGGCCGCGCACTCCCCCAAAGAGAATTGGAATTGGCTGCTGCCTTTTCCGGAGGTGGTGTTTTCCAAGCTCGTCGCGAGCTGGTTCAACTCGGCATCGATGAGACTGGTGCACTGCTGTTGCTTGAGTTGCGTTATTGCATTGTATCCCACCAACAACACAAAACCCATCAGGATCACGGCGATCAATAATTCGAATGGCGCGGATTCCTGGGCTTTTTCTCCCATGCGGAAAAACTTCTTCATAGGGGAAAGAGGATTTCGCGGATTAAAATAGGCACCCCACCCAGGGGCAATGGCATTCGGCCCTAAATACCCTTAAAACTCCTCCAAAGCCATTTCCTGCATGCCCAAGCCGCATTCCTATTCTTCGCTTTCCATGTATGAGCGGTGCCCCCGGCAGTATGCTTTCCGCTATATCGAGAAAGCGGAGATCCCCGAATTGCCATTGGACTGGCGCATGCATGCGGGGAGTGTGGTGCATGCGGCGCTGGAATTTATCTATTTGAAAAGTTCCAAGAACAAAAAGGTGGAACTAGAGAAAATCGTGGAAGAGCTGCAACGCAAGTGGGATGAAGCGATTGCGCTCTCTTCCGTTCCCGTGACTCCGGAAGAATTGCTTCCGTTCGTGCAGCAGAGCGTGAAGAATGTGGAATATTATTATCAACACCACTTCTTGCCCGAGACCGAAGCCACGTTGGGGGTGGAACACAAAGTCATGCTGCCTCTTTTTCCCCAGCGCAAGCAATGGTTGATCGGCTTCCTGGATCGTGTTTCTTCTCCCGAGGAAAGCGTGATTACGATCCATGATTACAAGACGGGAAAACAAACCCTCACAAACAAAACGCTCCTCCAAGATTTCCAAGCCACGCTATATGGAGGGATGGCCGCGCATGAATTTGGGAAAGAGATGCCATTGAAAAAGATCGAGTTGAAGTGGCATTATCTCTCGCACGAAAAAACGGTTTCAGCAATCCTTACGCCGGATGCATCGCGCAGCGCCATCCAGAAAGCACAGAATCTTTCCACGCGCATCGGCTACTCGTCGCAGACGGGTTTGTTTCCCGCACAAGAAGGCGCGCACTGCAGCTATTGCGATTTCTCCACCATTTGTCCAGCGAAGAAAAAATCCAATTAGATACGGATTTGCGGAAGGATATCCGGGAAGAAGAAGAATGCCAAGAACACGAGGATGAGGAATCCCACTCCCTCGCCGAAATCGTTCCAGAAGACCACTACTGCGGCCGCAATGGCCACGAACCAGAGTTTGGAGAAATTTCCCGTGATGAGATAGGCGCCGAAAATCATTCCCAATAAGAAAACAACTACGATGAATGCCCCTACTTTTTGCACGAGCACTTTGGTGGATTTGACGATTCCCCTAAAAAATTCTGCAACGCTTCCCATGGGATCATCTCGATGTTTTGATAGGTACTCCTTGCGGCAGGAGTTATTTAAACCCCCATTCCGCTGCTTAAAATATGCCCGCCAGAAGTAGCGTCTCGCCTTCATTGAAAAAACTCGGGAGCCATTGCGTTCCCTGCGAGGGAGGCGTTCCGCCGCTCTCGAAGAAAGAGGCCCTGGCGCTGTTGCACGAACTCACTCGCTGGGATCTCGTGGGAAAGAAGATCGAGCGCGAATTCCAATTCAAGGACTTCAAGGAAGCCATGCGTTTTGTGGAAAAAGTGGCCGGGCTAGCGGAAAGTGAGGGGCACCATCCCGATATCCACATCCATTGGAACAAAGTGCGCTTGGAGCTTTGGACGCATGCGATTGGTGGTCTTTCGCCCAATGACTTTATTCTCGCCCATAAAATCAACTGGATTTAGTCCCTCGCACGCTGTATTTTTAACCCATTTCCGCTCTTTTCCATTCTATTATGCTGGATATTCATTTCGTGCGCGAGCACAAGGAAGAGGTCCGAGCCAACCTGGCGAAGCGCCAGCACCAGCCGTACTTGGAGATGTTCGATGCCCTGATCCAGCAGGATTTGGAATACCGCAAGGCCCTCATGGAAGTCGAGAACCTGCGCGCCAAGCGCAACCAGCTCACTGCGCAGGTGCAGCAGAACTTGAACAATCCCTCGGAGAAACAACGCTTGATTGCGGAGAGCAAACAAGTGGGCGAACAAATCACACAGAACGAAAAATTACAAAATGAGCTGAAGGAGAAAGTCCGCATCGCGTTGATGCGCCTTCCCAACATCATGGATGATTCGGTCCCGTATGGGAAGGACGACAGCGAGAACGTCACCACGAAGACATGGGGAGAGATCCCCCAACACGATTTCGAGGTGCAGCACCACGGGCAGATCGCAAAAAATATTCAGGGTGCAGAGTTTGAGCGCGCAGTGAAGATCGCGGGTACGGGATTCTATTCCCTCAAGGGACCCCTCGTGCTGCTCGATCACGCGCTGCAGTGGTATGCGATGGACACCATCATGCGCGATGGATTCATTCCCGTTTCTCCTCCCTTGATGATGAATCGCGCCGCCTATGAGGGCGTGACGGATCTTGGGGACTTCGAGCAAGTCCTCTACAAGCTCGAGAAGGAGGACCTGCATTTGATCGCTACCTCGGAGCACCCGTTGACGGCCATGTACATGAATGAGACTCTCTCCGAAAAGGAATTGCCCATCCAATTGGGAGGGATTTCGCCTTGCTTCAGAAAGGAAATCGGGAAGCACGGGTTGGATGAGCGTGGTTTCCATCGCGTGCATCAGTTCAACAAAGTAGAACAGATTGTGTTTTGCAGACCCGAGGAAAGCCCGGCATGGCAAGAGCGCATGCTGGGGAATACGGAAAAGATGATGCAGGGATTGAAAATTCCCTATCGCATCGTGAATGTCTGCACGGGGGATTTGGGGATTGTTGCAGCCAAAAAATATGACATCGAGGGATGGTCTCCGCGCGAGAAGAAGTATTTCGAGTTGATGTCGCTTTCGAATTGTACGACCTATCAGGCGGTGCGCCTGAATATCAAGTTTGCGAAGCCGGATGGGAGCAAGGAGTATGTGCACACCCTCAACGCGACAGGGATTTCTACCACGCGCATGCTGCGCGCGATATTGGAACATTATCAGACGCCCGAGGGCGGATTGCGCGTCCCAGAAGTGTTGTTGCCGTACATGTATGGCGTGGAAGCGTTTCCTAAATTATGAGTGGTTGTTCCGCTCCGCTGCTAGACTGCGCCTTTATATACTCCAATTTTTTGCTTCCCCTATCCCTCGATTCGGATGAGCAGTGAATCGAAAACAAGGAGGAAGGAATATGAAAGGCAAACGAATGGAAATGGACGACCACATGATGTGCTGCGGTCCCGAGTATGGAAAATGGCTGGGCGCCATGTACATCATCGGCGGACTCGTGGCTGTTGGGTTCTATTTGGGAAGAATCGACTTCCAGACCGCTGCAGGATTGCTCGGACTTGGATTGCTGGTGAAGGGAATCTGGAAACTCAGCAATATGTCAATGTAGCCGGCGCTACATTGTCATTCTATTTTTTTATCCCCATGATCGATGATGAATAACATTCCCAGCGCAAACAATGTTAGGGCGAAATTGAAATAATTGAAGTGCGGGAACTTGTAGACGACGGCGACGCCGAAGACCAACACCCCAGAGTATACATAAATGTAATGGGGGTCGCTCATTTTTTGCAGCTTGCGTGCGATCAGCACGAGCAAGGGAATCCCCACCAGCAATTGCAACACAAAATAGGGAAAGGCTTGGATTTGGGCGAATGAAAGGCCGATCGTCTGCAAGAGCAAGGGCATTCCGCCCGCTTCGATGTTGATGGGGTAGGCATACGCGGTGGCGTTGGCGAAATACAAGAGCATATCATCCACCATCGCCACGGGATTCCAGAGCAGGAATGGCAAGAGGACGAGCACCACGATGATGGGGGCGACCATGTATGTCTTCAGTTTCTTTTGCCAAAATGCCCAAATCAGCACAAGGCCGATGACAATCCAAACGCTTTGTTTGACCGCGCCCATGATGCCGAACAAAACGGCAGCAGCCAGATGATGGTTGCGCTGCATGAGCAGGAGGGCGATGAGCAAGATGCTGATGATGAAGAGGTCCATCGCTCCAATCGCAAGTCCCCCAAAGAGATGCAGCAGCCCCCATAGGAGAACCCCCAGAATCTTGAGTTCGTGATGGCGAATGAGCATGAAGAGGAGGATTAATCCCAGCAACTCAAAAGGCAAAAATAACAAGCGTAGGTCAATGGGACCGGTCACGCTCGTGAGGGCCGCGGGTATCAAGAATGCGCCCGGGGGATAGGCAAAATGATACATCGCGGGATTATGGTCGAGCCCGAGTTTCTTCCAGTATGTTTTTTCCGTATTCAGGTCATCAATCTCCTGCAGCTCCGTTCCAAAGTAGTCCTCGGCATAGGGGTTTTTTCCGTGGAGGAAAAGTTTCCCGGCCGATTCCATTTGCACAACGGCGTCCGAGGTATTGAATTGGGACAGGAGGATTTCGCGTTGGTGGACAGCCTCATAGGTGATGCCAAACATGAAAATGAACACGGCGATGAGCGCGAGAAACGCACGGAATTGGGGGTTGTCGTGGAACAGGAAGACGACGAGATAGGCAAACGTTATGATCAGCAACGCCGTGCGATGGGACTGGAAAAGCGAGGAAAATAAATAGAGGACGACCACTTGCAGCAGGATGAGGAACTCACGCGCATGGAATTGCGGGAGAGATAGTGGGGTGGAAGTCATAGCATCTAACTCGGGCCACGCGATTTAAATCCAGCGCTGGTACTGAAGGGTCTTTGAAAGGAAGATGGAGGATTGCTTCCAAATATTGGTTTTGGATTTCCCATGCTTGCGGGGAAGGAACGACACTGGGACCTCTGCGACGGCAAAACCTTGCTGGTGGGCTTGAAACACCATCTCAGCCAGAAAGAAATTTCCATCCTCGCGTGGCGCGATAGCTTTCCATGTTTCGCGTCGGAGCATGCGGAAGTTGAGGTTGAAATCGCTAATGGGCGTGCGCGAAATCGCCTGCATATAGGCACCGCCGGCACGACTGAAAAGGGACTGAATCGATCCCTTGATTCCATCGGGTTGGTAAAGCGAACCATGTGCATACTTGGAACCCACCACCATATCTTTGCCCGCTTGCATGGGTGCGTAGAGGCGTTGGATGTCATCGAGGCGCAGGGATAAATCGGCATCCATGGAGAGGAGGTATCTTCCATTTGCACGATCATAGGCATAGCGCAGCGCGTCACCGATTCCTTTCTTTTGGGGTTTGCGCAGGAGTTGGACGAAGGGGTAGGTTTGCTGGAGTTGTTCGACGACATCGCCGGTGCCGTCGGGGGATTGATCATCCACCACCATGACTTCCGCATCCCATTTTTGAGATTGAATATGCCGCGCCAGGAGGGGAATAAGTTCCCGGATGTTTTCGCGCTCATTATAGGTCGGCAAAATGATGGAAAGTTCGACGGGCATGTGGGATAGAGAATGGGAATGACTCTTAATCATTGCCGCAAAAATGAATGCAATCAATCAGATTTGCTTCCAGGCGGCCCATGCGGGCTTGGGAGAAAAATCCTTGGTGAGCAGCCCTTGCGCATAGAGGAAAGAAGGCATTCCGGGCACGATGCTGGGATCCAGCTCCGTGAGATCGAGCCACAGCAAGACGTGCAATGGGAGTCCGCTCCAGATGGTGGGAAGGTTTCCCACAAAACGGGCTTGCTCGTGCGCGTCGGTGGTGATGAAGCCGGTTTCGGCTACGAAAATAGGCGCAATCGCACTGCGCAAGCGTAAGGGGGCATACCAATCTCCCACTTCGTCGGCTTTTCCATAGGGATAGGAAGAGATCCCGAGGTAGTCTTGTGCTTGCAGCGCAACCGCGGGGTCGTCCAACAGCTCCCACTGCTTGATGTTTTCTTTTCCATAGAGCTTTCCTGCGAGCAACTCGTATTGGTAGGAGCAAAATACCTTGGTGGAAGGAGAGATTTCTTTCGTTCGCGCGACGATGTCGGCGTAAAGGGAGCGGAATGCCTGCCATTCTTCGGCCGAAACAGCGGCATACCACATGTTGACCTCGATGCAGGGATTGAAGTAATCGGGCTGGTGGCGCTGGATGTTTTGCTCGACGACCATCATGTAATCCGAACGCCAATTGGCGTCGGTGACGCGGGGAGCGCGCGAAAGGGCCCAGTTGGGGTTGACATCCAAGTAGGTGCGATCCCCCGAGAAGGGTTCTAGTCCGATGTAGGTTTTGAAGCCCATCTCCTTCGCACGCTCGAGCGCGAGGTTGAGGACTGTGTTGTAGTTAGTCTGATCGTCCTGCGCGGGCTCGCGAAATGGTTCGCCTTTTTGGATGGCAAAGATATCATTTTGCGCTTCCTCGGTGAATGTGAACCACTGGCCGATGGACGACTGATCCACCTGCATGGGCCAGAATCCCGTTCCTTTCTCTACCTCAGCCGCGAATGGGGTGGCAATCACTGGACTTGTAGGGGGGGATTGGATACATCCCGACAGGAAAACGACCAGTAATCCGAAGATGAGCAGGTATTGGCGCATAGGGTGATTATTTTCCTTGTCCATAAAAAAGATTGTATTTCCTTAGTGCCTCACGCTGCTTTCTTGGATTTTCCCCAAAGCGTGTGATGCCACACGCGAAAGGGTTATGCGATGGCCGAGTTGGGAACAATCCCCACTTGCTCGCGCGTGCCTTGTTCGGTTATTTCGCCTTGTGCATCAACGCGGTAGTGGACGCGATAATATACGTAATCCGTTCCGCAGCAGATGCCACCCGTGGAGGTGTACAATGTTACGTGGAATGTTCCGTCCGCGTTGACTTCGGCGTTTGATTCAAGGTTAGGGATATCCACTTCTTCTCCGGTTTTGTTTCCGGTAATATAACGGGCGATCGCAAAGGCCTCGGCAGGAGAGTCGATTGTTCCGCTGTGCGCGAGGAGTTCTTCCTTGGTGTTGATGGAAATCCATTCGTTGTTGATGTACGCCATCAAGCGTGCGCCGCCGCAGATTTGAAGGCAGTCTTTGAAGATGACAGGGGCTTCCTGATCAACCGTGAATGATACATAATAAGTTAGTGCGGGAAAGTCCAGCCCATATGAAACAGGATCGCTAAAGAATGAATATCCCTCGTAGTGGGAAAATTGGTGGATTCGATATTGGATTCCAATGCCGTGCACTTCCAGGATTTTTTCTCTCCATACGCCCACATCCATTCTTTTTGCTCATTGGTGCATCCGGCGATATCGGCTAATGTTTCGTGCGAGGGCAGTTTTGGAACTCCATTGACCACGGGCGCATCGCACGAGATGAATTCACATGCGGGGCCTTGTCGGGAGACATAATGGCCGTCGGGGCATTGGAATACATCTGCATCGCAGGCAACATTCTCGTTTCCGTTCTGCGATGGACCCGGACACGCAGCGAATTCACAGTTCGGCGCAACTCTTCCTACAAAACTTCCATCTGGACAGGCTTTTGCATCGAGGGTGCAGGCCACATTTTCAATGGGGTGGGGCGTCACCGTTGTCGTAACCGGCCAAAAATACATGAATCCGGCTACGCCTGCTACGATGAAGGCCAGGGCTACAAACAATAGGACATTTCTCATTTTCATCACTCCAATTCCCCTCAAATAGGGGTCGATGCACTAATCCAATTTGTGCGCGTTAAAAAGGAGCAAGGGAATGCAGAGGCAGAAAGCTAAATCCCTAAATAAAAAAGTGTAGGCGAAACCAAAACTTTATTCTTATACCCTACATAACTAGTTTTCGTCTACTTTTTCCAAGAAAATCCTCTTTTCAAACCCTCCGCGCTCTGCACGCTTCTTGGCTTTGGCAGCCCTTAGATCGATGATAGTGAGCCCGTGCTGCACCATTAACATTTCAAGCACCTCATTCAAATCAGCTAATTCTCCCAAAATAGCCTCGTTTGAGCTAGCCTCCACGGCCTCGGCTGATTCTTCCACGAGTTTTAGCTTCAAGTGCAACCGATATTCCGAATCCGACAGCACGCGAGTAGTAGCGACACCACCTTTGGCCGAAATGATTTCAGGAATTTTATCACGAACCAACTTGTTGTAGATTTTCACCGACCTGCAACCACCACGCACCCGCCCCCAATAATCCTTGCAGGGGCAGATCGCCAACACAGCTACATAATTTCAAATCAACAATCAACGAACCCTTAACGACCCAATAAAATCCTTCCAAAATGCACCACAACGGGATAAAACACAAATTTTGCAGCTTATCCCGACCCGATAGGCGAATAGCCTCGCAAAAAAAGAAGCGTTAATCAGTTCCCGAAAAAAATTGATCAAGCCCAAACCCCGCCCGAGCAATTTACTCCTGCAAATTATGCCCCAAATTCCGCCATTGGGCGAATAGAGGACATTAACGCCTCCCCTAAGCCATTTCATCCACTCCAAAGGTGCCCAAATTTGCCCATTTATCCCCCTTAATTCCTCTAATTTGCGGGATAATCATTCTTATCTTGCATCTCTACGTAGGCAAATATTTTGAAAACAGCAAAAACTAAAGAAGACCTAAAAATTGATTGGAAGAGATTTGACACATGAAGCGCCCAGACCCAATCGACAACCACTTCAAAGTTATGTTGATATTGGGAGTGTTTATCCTGGGCACAGGAATTAGTACGCTAGAAATCTGGACTATTTTTTTGATTGGATCATATTTTTCGCTAATCGCATACGCATTGATTTGCCATATCTGGAAAAATTCTAAAAGTGAATTTAGACCTGCTAACCCAACTAATCGCGGATGGCAAGCAGTAGCAGCACTAGTGGCATTTGGATTATTTGGCGCAATAAACGGATATTGGGAGCTAGTCAAAGGCGCAAATAACACAACAGAACTTCAGAACAATTTTGTTAAACTTGGATCATATGGCCAAATTTCGTTTCTATTCGGCATGTACATGATTTTCTATTTACTCTTATTTCTCATCAACAACCCACTAGCATGGCAAAAAGTACGAAACAATAATGGAAAATAATCTTTCCTTTGCCTAAATTATTTTCTAGTATCCAAGAATTTGCACATTTTCTAATTATACGCATTTTCACGCTTTTCGATGGCAACGACTAAGTAGGTGTTATTGCCCTTGAATGAAAAAAATACGCGATAGTCGCCCACACGATACTTATAGTCTGTGCGACCTTTCATTTTTTCCAATAACAATGAATCAGTTGCATTGGCATCATTAATTTTTAGAAAAATACGCTGAGCGATATGCGTTTCAAGTTTCTTCAGATCCTTTTTGGCCTCATCAGCCCAGATAAGAATGAAAGGCATTCACAATCCCAGCTCTTTCTTCAATTCAGCAGTAGTATAGAATCGCCCTTTGCGAAAATCTTCTTGTCCACGCGCCAATTTTTTCTTGGTTTCTTCACTCAATTCAAGAT
This sequence comes from Candidatus Iainarchaeum sp., assembly GCA_016699555.1. Taxonomy (GTDB): domain Archaea; phylum Iainarchaeota; class Iainarchaeia; order Iainarchaeales; family VGJJ01; genus VGJJ01. The sequence goes on along the minus strand of CP064981.1, from coordinate 621,605 downwards.
GCGATTCGTCGTCTTCCTTGACAATATGCACCAAACGACCAATTACATCCGCATAGGTCTCACGATTGGATTCTTTCATGGAATCTAACTCTTGCTTAAGCGTGCGAGGGATGACTACCGTAGTTGTTTTCGTTTGAACCATATATTCACCTATAGAATAATATATCTAACGCTATTAAATAGCTATCTCAAAAATAGTTAATGTATATATGGGTGCGATTGCCCAAATCCATTTATTCTGCGCACGCAGCATAGCTGGTATGCCTGCCATGTCGCTGATCTATTCCACGTTCGGCAGCCAAGAGACCGCTGAAAAAACAGCCAAAAAATTACTCGAGAAACGCCTCATCGCGTGCGCCGTTTTCTTGCCTGCAAGCAGCATGTATTGGTGGAAAGGGAAGCTTGAATCAGCCCAAGAAGTCATTCTTTTAGCAAAAACCCCCAAATCCAAGAGCGTTAATGTGCGCGCAGAATTAGAAAAAATACACCCATATGAGACCCCATGCGTGCTGGAAATTCCAGCCAGTGCAAATGCCGGCTACTTCAAGTGGCTCGTGAAAGAGACAGCGCTGCCACAAAAACCCAAGAAAAAATAGTTTTAGCTTTGCCCCAATTTATTTCTTTATTATGTTGAGTTAATCGAAATCACTATTAATCCAGAAAGCAACCCCCATACGATGCCTCGACCCCTACTCGCACGGAAGAAAATAATAGCCAAGTGGAAGGCCCTGCTCCGAAAGGACTTGAATGCACACTTACGCGAGGCACGCGTGCATGCGCTGGCAACCGAAGCCAATGAAGCCCATTTAGCTCGCATCGCCCCGCGCATCAAAGAACTATACAAAGTTTTTACAGGCAACGATCCCCCTTCCGAATCCGACTTTGCATTGGCCAAACACTTTGCCGATCAACAAACCGCCTTCAGCAATGATCGCCAGCGCGCCATCGATCAATTTCTCCATGCACGCGCGCAAGCGGATCGAGAAATGGCTACGCGCCGAAGACCCATCACCGGCAACATCCGCCGCATACTGGCAGGACCCAAAGCCAATGTGCGGTGGTGGAGAATACAGCGCAAGCGCCACCTCGCGGAAAAGAAACGCAACCAAAAATAACTTATGTATATTTTAGGGTGTTTCAGTAACACATTTATCCCTCGGCACCATTGCATTGCACATGAAAGGAAAAAAAATTTGGGGAATCGAGCTTTCGTTAGTGCGCGATGCGCCAATCGGTCGCATTCCGAAGGGGCTGCGTCCAGAGAACCGGATGATCACATTTGATGTTCAACTCGCACAACGCACTTCAGGCAACCCCATCAAGCAAGAAGGGAGATTTTTCATTTCCAGCAAGGAATTGCACGCGCGATTGGATAAGGGGCAAGCCGAACGCATGCGTGGGATGATGGGAACGAATTTAGGGATCATGCAGTACATCGTCGAAGAAAAAAGAAGATGCATTCGCACCATGCTCATCAGCCCATTCGAGTATGCCCCGGGAAGGATTACACATCCGCTTTCCACCGCCAAATCTACCGATGCATTCGCGAATCTGGGGTTGGTCACGCGTATGGAGCAGCGCATAGAGGAATTCCTACACCGCAGCTATCCAGGATTCACGATTCAGTCCGCAAGCAAGGTGTCCCCTTCCCGATTCCTGCAATTGTTCAAGCGAAAAAGAAATATAGGAGAACCCATTCCCCTCAAAGAAGCCATTCGGCTTTCGCGCGCGCATGCGCGGAACAATTACCAAAAAAATCACATCAAATCCCCCTTGCGACCCAAGAGAAAATAGTCTTTCCTTTGCTCAAACTTTCCTTTTTCATGATGTACTGAACATCAAATGAAGCACAACCCTCAGCCGCTCCTCCTCCCAATGCCTCGCAAGAAGGAATGGTATCGATTGTTGGCTGCGCGCACAGGCATAGCCTTTTTATCTCAGAATTAGTCCAACAGGCATGCACCCCCAGAGAAAAGATTCCCTCGCATTGGCGATTGCCGTCATCGCCATCCTGGGAGTAGCACTAGTCCTGAGCGCCAATCGCGAGTCATTTAGTGGGACCACCCCGACTGGATTCGCAGCCGCAGGAAGCGCAGCGCTGTGCCCAATCAAACAAGTCGTTTATGGGATGGGGAATGCCTTTAGCGCTAGCCAAGCCCGACTCAATGCAATCCAAGCATGCAGGGATGCCGCTACCGCTATCCCATGCCCCGCGCAATGCCCCTCTTCTTCCGCGACATCGGAACCCCTCGTCATCAAAGAAGAACACCTTCCCGGAAGCGAATGGTATCATGCCTGGGCCGAGTGCACGCGTGTGTGCAGCCATGGAATCCCCACCGAGATTACGCGCAACCCATGGATTTTCATCAAATAAATACGACCCCACCCCATAAAGATGCACTTGCATCAATAGGTAGCAGCTTTATAATTGACACATGAGTGCAGGCCCATATGAGTAGTAACACTCGCTCGCTTGAATCACTCGCATTCGCGATAACGATTATCATCATTGTGGGATTGACCCTCTATTTCAGCGCCAACCAACAGGCGATTGGACAAACCACTGCGGGTCTTGTAACTGGCGGGAGCGCTAAAACCTGTCCATTTGAGATAAATTATGCCCGACAGGCCTCGGTCGTTGCACCATCATGTGATGACTCAGCAGCAATTGCCCAAGCCGACGCAGAAGCATGGGCCGAGTGCATCGCAGTAGCGAACGCATACAAGTGCCCGCTCCAGTGTCCTGTCCAGAGCAGCATCAAAGTCACGAATCCCATGCATCCGATTGCAGACAATAACCCCAATATCCAAATAGTAGTGCCGCTTGATCAGCCCGTGCACCCATGTTATCCCCAACCCGATGGAACCGTCATCATTAACGCATTCGCGTTTTGTGGCGTGCGATGCGAAGGAGGATTCATCGTACCAAGTACGGGTTTGGGCCAAACAGTGAGCATCGCCCCGGAAGACCAGTAGTTAAGCAGTATTCTCGCCACTCAATAATACTTCTTCATGCGCGGCTTCAGATATTCTTTCTTCAATTCCATATTCGCCCGATGGATGCGCTCCGCCTCGGCGCGGGAAATCTCTCTCCACCCATGCGCCGCGACGGACTTCTCTCCCACGCTGCGTTTCACGAAGCGCACCATTCCTCTTTTGTCGACGTAGCGCGCGAACTCGGGAACGGTAAATCCAGCGGATTGCAAAATGGAAGCAGGATTGGGTGTGGCCATGCAGCCAAAACAAAAAACAACTTAATAAATGCCGGCGCCGCTTGCATGATAATGCCAAAACCCCTGCGCAATGAACGCAAATGGATCAAATATGTGAACCGCTCCATCCGAGGATCGCAAGAGAAACCGTTCGCGCGGAGATTGAAACAAAACGTCGAAGACGTGTTCAAGCAAAAACCTCATGACGAATTCCGGTGGAAGGAAATCGAGGCGTTAGGACATTGGGACAAGCGCGAGAAAACACATGAGCGTCGATTACGCGACCTCATCCAGAATATTTTAGTGCAGACCACGCTCGGCAGCGCATCTGTAAAACAATTGAATCCCAAACAGCGTGAAGTCGTGAAGCAGATGCTCCGCGCACGCATGGAAAGTACTCCTGCAGAGCAATCCGATAGATTACGCAAACGCGCGACCGCTATGCTGGGCCCGGAAAAATACGCAGAAGTAATAGCCACCATCGACGCGCTCATCCAAACATTGCTGCGCAGCCGAAAGATGAAATGAGTGCGCAGAGGAATATTTCATCTCTCTCGGAGCGCCAGCGTGTATAATTCCGAGAGCAAGCGCAACTGTTCTTTGAGCGCCCTATGCAATTGACGCGAGTTTTTGCTCGCGAGCGAGGAGCGCGTGAGCACCCATACTGCCTCATGTTTCGCCAGCAGGAATGGACGCTCGCGCTTGCTGGCGCGCAATAATGCCTGTGCCCACACTCCCTTGATGCGTTTTTCTCCTTCCGAGAAGACACGCTTCCACGTGATGCGCTTGAATTGCGGAGAGGGCATAGGAAATGAAAGATAGGAGCAGTTATTATTTGGATTTGCGCCGGAGACGCGCACGCACGCGCTTGAGGGCAAGCATGAAGCGTGTCACCATGGAGGCTTTTCCGGTATGGCCCATAATAGACTTTTTCTCCTGCCCTATCACACGCTGGGCGAATTTCGCAGAATTGAATACGATGAGATTGCGGAACGCCACGGGCAGCGTCCAATTCATCGAATGGCGGAGGTAGCGGCGCGAGGAATACCCCAGTATGGCGAATGCAGGATCGCGGGCGTGAGTCGCAGCATAATCGACCGTCAGCTTTCGCGTGGCGCGTCCTTCAATTTTTTTCCCGGTGGGATCGCGCATCTTGATGGTGCGCTCGTGCGCGGAAGGCAAGGGTTCATCGGAAAGATGCAGGCCGCGCCCGACTTTGATTTGCATGGGCTTTCCATCCAGGGAAAGCGCAAGCGTGTAGTGGTGCACCTCCATCCCCCCGGGAGCTTGGCGTTGCTCGATGATGATCTGGGAAGGGATGTGATTGCGCACCAGCAATTCCGCCCCCACAATGCTCAAATCCAAGCAAGGAAAGGCGACGAACGCTTTCTTGCGGCGCATGATCTCTTCCGGAGAATGCGTAGCGAAAGAGAGCAACCACACGGGATCCAAGCGCTTCAGGCGGATCGTGCGATTGATATATTGGATGCACTTTTCGGCGCGCTCGCGTTCAGTCCCATCGAATGATGGGAATAATTCCGAGTGGGAGGACATGCATCCATTATCCGCGTGCGATTAATAATCATTCCACTGCGACGACGACACTAGCGTCCCTGCACGATCAATTCCGATTCCGCGCGAGTGGTGCGGATGATATCGCGCGAGCCGGGAATCAACTCATGCACGCGCACCTCAATGGGGTAAGTGGTGTCGTCGCTCGCGGCTTTGCCGTGGATATCATAGTACAAGCGCAATTGCTTCCCTGCAGGAATCACACCCAAATTCTTCGTGTCCATGCACTTGGGACCGGAGCTTTCCAACCCCAGCGCGCGCGGGACTTCGATCTCGAGCACGAAGGGCTTGTCCTTTCCCTCGTCATTGCGAATGTCGATGCTCAATTGGACGGGCTGCTTGCGCGCCAGTACCAGGCGATATGGAAACAAGGATGTGCGTACGAATACCATGACTGAATTCCCCCTAAGAATACAAATACCCAGAAAAGGCGCTTGGGATTATTAAGCGTTGATGGGGTTTGGCCCCAAAATGCCTCTCCGGAAGGAAAAAATCAGTTGGTGTAATAGCCCAAGAGATAGGCCGTGACCCCAACCGTAGAAGGATTGGTGGCCTGCGCCCTGAATTTCAGTGGGAGCTGATTCCCGGAAGCGGTTACCGCGACATCGACATCGGACGTGTCGGCGGTATTATTGCCCGCACCACACACGCGGCGGAAATCGATAGGCGTAATCGTCGCAGGAGGGCTCGCCTCGCCCGTCATCCAGATGAATGCCTCCCCGCACGTGACACGGAGCTTCACCATCCTCACATTCGCCAGCGCCGTAGCAGGAAGGTTGAGGAAGGTCGCGCCATTCAGATTGATGGTCGACCAATTCGCCGGATACCCGGGGTTCGACGTATCCGTGTAATTGAAAAGAATAGGCGCGGGAACAAAATTGGGAGAAACGCTCTGGATGGAATGATAATTCAACCCTCCCCCAGTAGGACTCACACAAACCCGTGAGAGGCCGCTGCCATATCCCGCCAACACTTGGCCAGTAGGACATTGTCCAGTGAGTTGGGTCGTGAGCTGTGCGATCGCCGTGACGATCTGCCCATTCACCCAGTTCGGCATCTGCGTGGTCATCGCATCATAGAGCGTCGTCTGGTTACCCTGCCAGTTCACGATGATCTGATCGTCCGTATGCGATACCGTCAGCCCCGATTGTGCCGCGACATAGTATCCGAGCAAGAATGAAATCGCAATCATGCTGCCCATAATCACTAGCAGCAGCCACCCGTGCCCAAAACCGAACAAGTGCATGTGATGGGAGTGGGGCCCCGCACCAGTGTTTTTAGGAGAATCATTCTTGGGAGAATCCGACTCAAAGCGTTTGCGCATGGAATGGTTGTATTTTTCTAGGATTTAAATGCAACCCCCACACAAACCCCAAGCCCAACGGAACGCCGGAGCAGGCGCCATTTTAAACTCTAAAATTTTCTTTCCAAAGCTAACACTTTATTCCAGAAGGGGGAAACGAATTATGTCGAAGATTCAGCTTCCAGAGGCCGAACTCGTAAGAAGAACTTTCATCGTCAAAGAAGTCGACCTCCCCCCGCACGTGCGGATGACCAAGCGCTCCCTATTGCGCTGGTTCGCGCTCTCAAGCGGCCTCATCTCCGAACAAGAATCGCGGCAGACGGTGTTGGATGTATTGGATGCCCTCCTCTATTTCCACCTCTCCAAGAAAACCACCCCCTCCACGAAAGAGATCCAGAGCTACATCAGAGAGAAGACCCAAGAAGAGATTTCCGAAAAACTACTGCGCTATCACCTCAAACGATTGCTGGATTTGAACTTCCTCGTGAGGGACAAGCAATCCTACAAATTCAACCCCGCCCCCAACGCAGATCCGAACGATTTGGTCGCAAGCTTCAATTACTGGATATCCCAGGGCGTGCACTCCTCCACAAAGAACATCGAGAATGCGCTTGGAGATTTGACGAAGACGTATTTGTGAACCAACGAAGAACAATCACGTCTTGCCCGAAGAAGGCTTGCGTTTCACGATGCGATAGCCTGCGTCTCGTGCTTCACTGCGAAGCCGCTGGACGTCAAGGTGCTTACCCCTGCGAGAGTCGATATGCGAATCGAATTGAACAAAAAATGGCCGATATTGCGAACGTTCGGCTTCAAGAAATGGTGGCGCGCGCGGAGAAGTGATATCGCTCCCCGACAGATAATTCAACGCAATCCGTTGTGCAGTAGCTATTCCATAGCTCTTCCCAAAAAAACGAATCGTATCAACCAACAACGCAGTAGCGCGGGGCAGGGAGTAGTGCTTTAGCTTTTCAGCGGACGGATGCTGTCGCAGAAAGCGTTGGATACGCGCCGACCAATATTTCCGTAAGGTAGCAGAACCAAATCCATCTTTCGTATTCATAATGCGCTCGGGGAGTGCATCCCTCGCATGCACGGGAAGGCGAAGGTGCTTACCACGCAACGGGATTGCATCCGCAAAACCCACTGCCTCACCATCAAAAAAACCCATTTCTTTTGCCGCACGCGTTCTTCGTTGGAGTGCACGCGTAAAACCATCAAGAGTCGGTTCATCCGATGGGCGACGTCGCGCATTTTGGATTCCCCCGCGCGATGGGAAGCGTAATCGTTTAGGAGAATTTTTTGGCCTCATAGCTGTTCCACCCATTCTTTTGTCTTTCCGAATAGATAATATTTTTTCCCGTGCAACGCACTCACATTCTTCGCTCCCGCGAGAAACATTCCCGCGCGGAATTCGCGTTGGAGTTTTTCAAGATGAGAAACGATTTTTTGCGCCCCACCATTGTCTTGCGCCAAAATAATGGGAATTGCAGCCGCACTCATGCTAGCACCCAACACCATCGCCTTGAGCACATCCTGACCTGAACGAACGCCGCCGCTTGCGATAATGGGTTTCTTCGAGTATCTTTTGGCCCCAATCACCGCAGGAACGGTCGGAATACCCACATTCCAGAATTTTTCACCTAATTCTTTGTTGTCCATCGTTCCGCGCTTGCTTTCAATGGCCGTCCAGCTCGTCCCACCGGCCCCGGCCACATCAATCGCGGCAATGGGCAGCTTGTCCAATTGTTTGACATTCGTGGGAGAAATCCCATTCCCCACTTCCTTCACATACACCGGTACCTCGAGCTCGCGCGCGACACGGCCAATCTCTTTCAAGCAATCCGAGAATTGCGGCGTCCCTTCGTGCTGTACAATTTCTTGCGCCGAGTTGGAATGGACGATCATCGCATCGCACTGCAAATCATCCACCAACTTTTGCAATTGCTTGCTCGAGTATTTTTTCAGATTGGAAACACCGATATTGCACGCCAAGAAAATGTTCGGCGCATACTTGCGCACATCGAATGACGCCATCGTTTTCTTGTTCTCGATGGCCGCGCGCGTGCTACCGAGGCCCATCCCGATTCCAACTTCCTCGCAGGCTTGGGCGATTTGCCTGTTGATGATAGTGGTTTTCTCATGCCCACCCGTCATGCTGCTCACCATGAAAGGGAATGAAAATGCGTGCTTGAGGAATGTCGTTCTCGTGTCGATCTTTCCCGCATCAATCTCGGGAAGCGTCAGGTATTCCACTTCCATCTCTTCGAAGCCCGTCGTTTTTTGCGTAAACTGCACGGGTTTTTGCAACACAATATTCACGTGCTCTATCTTGCGTTGGGAAGTGAGATCTTTCGTGGGCATCGAATCAAATAGTAACTTTGCCCACGATTTAAAGCTACTGCTTGGCCGCTTCGATGATCGCGGCAAAGCTATCCTTCTTCAGCGAAGCCCCTCCCACCAGTGCGCCATCGATGTCGCTCTGGGAAAAGAATGCCTTTGCATTCTCGGGTTTGACGCTTCCGCCATAGAGGATGGTCGTCTGATTCGCCACTTCCGCGCCGAACATCTCCTTCAATGTGTTGCGGATGAATTGGTGCACCGCATTGGCGTCTTGCGGCGTGGCAGGAGCGCCTTTGTTGTCCTTGTTGGTGGAGATCGCCCACACCGGCTCATAGGCAAGAATAATCTTCCCCATCGTTTCGCGGGAAATCCCCCCAAGACATTCCTTGAGAGCGCGCGTAATGACCTCGTGTGTTTTTCCCGCGCTTTTTTCCGCGGCCGTCTCGCCAAAACACAAGATAGGCAAGAGATTATTACGCATCGCCGCGAGCAGCTTCGCATTCACGATGCGGTTGTCTTCGTGGTGGTTCGCGCGCCTTTCGGAGTGGCCCACCATACAATACTGCGCTCCCGCTCCCGCGAGCATGACAGGAGAAACGTCCCCGTGTGCGCGCCTTCATTCTCGAAATGACAATCCTGTGCGCCTAATTTCACCAAGGACTCCTTGAGCACGTGCGCGACTTCCGTGAGATGCGTGAAAGGCGGACAGACGGCCACACGCACATTGCTCCCGGCCACATGTAATTGTGCGAACTTATGCACTTCCTCGGCGAGCTTTCTCCCTTCTGAAATAGAAGTGAACATTTTCCAGTTTCCGATGACATATTTGGGACGCATGACCGACCAACTCCCTTGCCCAGTAGCTACTCAACCTGGTCAAATTACCCATATAAAGGGCATTCCATCCACCCCGCCATTTTTCGGGAAATGCAGAGAACTTGATCGAATCGTTGGAAAAAAAATAGAGTAAATGGGGGTTGAGCAGCAATACTCTTCTCGTAGTGGCCAAATGTAACTGGCCAGGCAGGTATATAAATGACGAATTTTTGCTCACAGCATGACGAAAACACAATCCAAAAAAACAGTCTTCTACCAGCGCATGCATCCCATTCCGGTGAATTACAAATGGGCGTTTGTGCTGATTACGATTGCACTCCTAGCCGTCGCTGCCATCCTCTCGGATAAAACGACCACGGCACAAATCGACACACCCATTTCACCCGTGACGTTGCACCAACCATTGCCCGTTCCACCGATACAAGAGCGCCCCGTCGTTTTAGCCGATGCATTGTTCCAGCAAGCCCTGGAGGCGAAGCCCATTCCCGGGAAATATGTGTACAACGGCAAGATGCCCGGCATCCAGACATTCGGCAGCAGCACAACACCGAGTGACTTCACCACGTTCCTACAGAATATAGCCAATCGCCAAGGCACCACCACCTTGCCCACCGCTCCGAGTACAGGCACAACCACCACAACCGCTCCACGCGACTTCGGCCACGTAGCATTCGTTGACAATCGTGGACTGATCGGAGTCAAGACCACCACCCCCAGCACGGGCAGCATCCTCACCGATTTATTCTTGAGCGCGATCATCCAGCCAACCACCTTCAAAGTAGGCGATGAGATCTTGCGCTGCCCATTGGGTTATTGCATGATCTTGACCGATGACCCCGGAACATTCCCCACTCCCTTCTCATTGCTCCCCACCACGCTCAAGAGCAAGTCCCAACTCCTCGCGCAGCCTTTTACATTCGTCGGAGTGCGGACGGTGCGCGGAAGAGACTGCGATGCGTTCGAGACAGGGAATGGAAACACACTCCAGTCCATCTGCATCGACCAGCAGACCCATATGCCCGCGAAATATGAAGACGGGCATGGGTACGTGCTCGAGCTCACCACTATCCAGACCAGCGACTACTTGGTCGAGACCAGTTATCCGAGTTCCATGGCCCTCTACCCCAATCACAGCCAGTGCGGCCTGAACCCCGCCACGCAGGCACGCGAGGCCACGATTGCATTCCTCCCTGTCAAGTCCGGATGGGCAGGACAGCAGCGCGAGATGGAGCTGGAATTCTACCTTCCCGCACAGAATCCCATGATTACCACCAACGCCAAGCCCGTTTTCATCCAGAAAATCAAGATCGCAGGAAAACGCGGAGAAAAAGTCACGCAGACATTCCAAATCGCCGGTTCCGCCGACAACCAATATAGCGTCCGCGGGTGCGTGGGAAGCGACTGTACGGCGGCATTCAATTGCGCATTCGAATCCACTCCGCCAGCCCCTACCGAAATGACAGCCGATGCATGCACGCAAGCCGGAGGAACCATTTATGGCAATCCCGGCGGAGGAATCTCATGCCCGGCAGGCCAACGCGAAATCGGACTCATCCCATTAGGGATTGAAGGAAGCATCTGCTGCCGCTAGCGGCAGCCATATTCTTTTTTTTTTGAAAATTAGTGCGCTTTGGGATATTTGCGCTGCACATACGCAAGGACCATCTGCTTGAAATCTTCTTTCATTTGGGGCCCCTGCAGCGTCTTCACGAGCTTTCCGTCCTCGAACACAGGAGCGGCTGAGTTTTCTCCGCTTCCGGGGAGAGAGATTCCGATATTCGCATCCTTGGCCTCTCCGGGGCCGTTCACGATGCACCCCATCACTGCCACGTGCATGCTTTCCACGCCCGCGTGGCCTTCTTTTTTCCACACCGGCATTTGGTGGTGCAAGTATTCCGTCACTTCCTTTGCGAGTTCCTGGAACGTCGTCGAAGTCGTCCTCCCGCAACCCGGACAGCTCGTGACCTGCGGCAAAAAGTAGCGCAAGCCCAATGACTGCAACACCTGCTGGGCAATGCGTACTTCGCGCGCGCGTGGAGCACCCGGTTCGGGCGTAAGAGAAACACGGATCGTGTCGCCGATCCCCTGGTTCAACAACAATGAAAGCGCGGCCGTGCTGCCGATGATCCCTTTGTCCCCGAGCCCGGCTTCCGTCAGACCCAAATGGAGAGGCTGCTCGGTGCGCTTGGCGAGCTGGGAATAACAATACACCATCTCCTGCACCCCACTCATCTTCGTGGAAATGATGATTTGGTCCTTGCGCATGCCCAATGAGAGTGCGCGCTGCGTGGACTGGATCGCGGATTCGATCATCGCATCCAAGAAAACCATATTCGCCCCGCGCTGTTCGTGGGGAGCACGCGCGTTGTCTTCGTCGATGAGTTTCTTGAGGAGATTTTGATCCAAACTCCCGCCATTCACCCCAATGCGCACGGGCTTGTTGTATTTTACGGCGAGCTTGATGAAGGTGTCGAAGTTCTCATCGTGCTTCTCTCCGAAGCCCACATTCCCGGGATTGATGCGGTACTTATCCAGCGCCTCCGCGAGCTCGGGATATTTCTGCAGGAGAATATGTCCATTGTAATGAAAGTCACCGATTAGCGCCACATCCTCATACCCCTCCGCATGCAGGCGGCGGTGGATCTCTGGAACGGCTTGGGCCATGGCGTCTTTTTCGATCGTCATGCGCACGAGTTCAGAACCCGCATCGGCGAGCTCTTTGATCTGTTTTACCGTCCCTTCCACATCGGCCGTGTCGGTATTGGTCATCGATTGCACGCGCACGGGATTGCTCCCTCCAATACCGATCTTCCCCACCATCACCGCAACGCTCTTGCGCTTGACAAATCCGTTGTAGGTTTCGAGTTTTTGCATGAGGGAATCACCGCGTACACGCGTTGAGGGAACTGATTTTATTTCTAAGTAAAATTTTGAGAGAGACAGGAAGCGCTAGTGCTTTCCCGTCATCTTCTCGGCCTGCTTCACGATATCATCCATCGCCATACCGAAGGATTTCTTGATATTCGCCGGCGTGTCGAATGGAATGTACCCATCCGCTGCACCTAAGCGCTTCACATCCACATTCTTGATGCCGTGGCGTTCGAGGCATTCGAGAACAGCCGAGCCGAACCCGCCGATCAATGTATTTTCTTCGATGGTGATGACCTTTCCTGTTTGCTTCACATGCTTCAGGATCGTCTCCTCATCCAATGGCTTGGCGAAGCGCGCGTTGATGACGGTTGCGGAGATCCCTTTCTTCTCGAGTTCCGCCGCCGCTTTCACGGCATCTTGCACGGGCCAGCCGATGGCCAGCAAGGTAATATCTTTTCCTTCCTTCAAGACTTCGGCTTTTCCGATGGGAATGGTCTTGAATTCCGCATCGATGGCCATCCCGCTGCCGGTCCCTTTGGGGAAGCGCACGGCGATGGGGCCCTTATCGTAGTCGACGGCCATCTTGACCATGTGATAGAGTTCATTCTCGTTCATGGGCGCAGCGACAACGACATTCGGGATGATGCGCAAATAACTCAAGTCCAGGATTCCGCCTTGCGTCCATCCGTCTCCCGTGATGGCTGCTTTAGGCAACAGCATGCGCACGGGTAAATGCATGCTCGCCACATCGTGCATGATCTGGTCGAATGCGCGCTGCATGAAGGGAGAGTAAATGTTCGCCACGGGCTTCATCCCTTCTGCGGCGAGTCCGGCAGAGAAGGTGATGGCGTGCTCTTCGGCAATACCCACGTCATAGAATCGATCCGGGAACTTTTCCCCGAATTTTACCATGCCCGTTCCGGCGGCCATCGCAGCGGTCAATCCCACGATCGTCTTATCCTTCTCCGCGAGCTTGATCAACGCCGACGTGGCGATGCTTTCGATGCTCGGGTGCACGGGCTTGGTGGGATCCAATTTGGCCTTTGCGATTCCCGTGGGGATATCGAATGCCGCGTGTTCGTGCCACGTGGCCTTGTCGTTCTCCATGTAGTCCACGCCCAATCCCTTGTCCGTGAGCACGTGCAGGATCTTGGGGCCCTTGATGTGTTTCATCTCTTCCAAGTGGTGGATGAGCTCATTGAAATCATGTCCTTTCACGGGGCCGTAATACTTGAAGCCCAATTTCTCGAAGATGGTCCCGATCGCACGGCGCGCGCGGTCGTCGGTCGATACTTCGGATAAGCGTTTGAGGTATTCGAACATCGCCCCGACGTTGTGGGAGATCCCCATCTTGTTGTCGTTGAGGATGATGTTGATGTCGGTTTGGTTGTAGCCCATGTTGTTGAGCGCCTCATAGGCCATTCCACCGGTTAATGCGCCGTCTCCAACCACACAAACGGTTTGGTAATCGGCTTCCTTGTGTTTCGCGGCTTCGGCGAATCCCATGGCAGCGCTCAATCCCGTTGAAGCATGCCCTGCAGAAAAGAGATCGTATTCGTTTTCTCCGCGCACGATGAAGCGAGAGAGTCCGCCGGGGTATTTGCACAGCGTCGGGAATTGCTCGCGTCGGCCGGTGATGATCTTGTGCGTGTACGCTTGGTGAGAGGTATCGAAGATGACTTTATCCTTGGGAGTGTTAAAGACATAGTGGATCGCCATGGTCAGTTCCACAACACCCAGATTGGCTCCAATGTGGCCACCATTGGCCGCACACGTCGTAATCAGGAGTTGGCGGACTTCCTCTGCGATGGACGTGAGCTCTTCAACGCTGCACGCGCGGAGGTCCTTGGGGCTATTGATGTCTTTGAGCGTAATCTTGTTCGCATGGCCATTTCCATTGGCATTTGGCTTGCTGACAGACATGGTGGAAGTCATAGGATGGTTCACCCCTCATATACAGCCCAAAAGCGTAGGTAAGGCCGTTAGAGACGTTATTTTTGGTTCCTGGGCGTTATAAAACAATACGTTATTTGCCAATCTAAAAATTACAGATTGACGTAATAGTGGCCGTTTATCCAAGGGGTTCGACGATTGTAGTATTAAAGAATATCTGGGACGGAGGGCAAATAATGACTTATTTATGTAGCAGAATGGTGGCTTGGCAGTAGATGCCCTCCCCCTTCCCAAACGCAGCGAGCTTTTCCCCAGTGGTGGCGTGGACCGCAACCGCATCCAGCGGAATATCCAACAAAGCCGCAATGGATTGCTTGATTGCGCTTTCATGGGGGGAAATTTTTGGCGTCTTGCACTCGAGCGAGAAAACCACGTTTCCCACACAATAGCCTTTCTCACGCACCAACTCCCACACATGCTCGACCATCTTGGAAGAAGCGACACCGTTCCATTTGGGATCGCTATCCGGAAAGAACTGCCCGATACTCTTCTCTCCAATCGCAGAAGAAAGCGCATTCACGAGCGCATGCAAAATCAGATCCCCATCCGAGTGCGAGTCAACGCCTGCGTGGTCAGGAATATGCACCCCTCCCAGCATGAGTTTCTTCTCCGGCTGCACGCCGGGAGCGAGCAAGCGATGCGAGTCCACGCCGAATCCGATCCTATACATTTACATCACTCCCAGCAGCATTACGCATGATACGCTCAGCGCGCTGGCATAAACGCGTATTTCGCAACACGGCCAATTCCCCATCCTTGCGTATGGCATCAATAATCATCATCACGCCCCGCTGGTAGTTATTCAATCGCCGAACAAAATCCGGTATTGAAACCGAATGAATCACGTTCGCCCCCACGACACACGCAAACCGCTGATCCTCAGAAAGTTTTTCCCATCTGAACAAACGAGGAGGCAAACTTTGGAGTGCCCCCACGGCATCATCAATCATTTTCGGCTCTAATTCATAGAGCAAACGCGCGTGAAAACCAGTGTCAGCCCGTAATCCATATTTTTCCACACGATGCGTCCACAAGTGAGTGCGTGCCGCTCGATCACGTAAAAATGCATTGAATCTAAAGTCAAACCGCAGTACAGGAGTCTCTCTTTTTGATGAGGCAATCTTTTTGACAGGCGATTTTTTTCCATTTCCAAATTTTCCACGAATGATTTTTCCCATTAAAGCATCCTCTCCATAAAGCGTTTCCCAAATTTCTTCCAACCCGCAACGAGCATGGGCGAGCACTGATGCGAACGGATGAACGCATTCACTTTTCCAAGCGGAATCGCCTGCAACCCCGCGATTTCGGAGCGTTGATAGTAAGGTATTTGCGTGGTGCGACACCAATAATAGGCCACGCGCTCGTCGTTATGATAATTTTTTTGCTTGTCGATCACGTCCAACTGCCCCAACGCGTGCAAAGGAGAGGTGATGCGCAATTCCTCCTTGGTTTCTCTCCGCGCGCTCGCGAGCAATGATTCCCCGCTCGTGACGTGTCCTCCCACCGAAGTGTCCCAGCTCCCGGGCTGCAAGAAACGATCGTCGCGGCGACGCTGCAAGACCAATTCCCCTTTGGCATTTATCACAAAAACATGCACCGCATAGTGCTTCAATCCAAACAGGTGGACCATTTGTTTGTTGAGCGTGAGGATTCTTTTCCCATGCACATCGATCCAATCGATGGGTTCCTCATGCGAAGTGGAATGCGAATGCATTGCTTTGCGTTTCTTCTTACGGGGCATCCGACGACTCCCTTCTTTCCAAGATGCGTTCGGCGTGCATGATGTCCTCGGGCGTGGTGATTTTGATATTGTCATAGCCGCAATCCACCACTTGCGCCTTCACCCCTAGGCGCTCGACCAGTTGCACATCATCCGTTCCCATGAAGCCCTCTTTCTTGGCCTTTTGGTGCGCCTGATAGTAGAGCTCGAATTCCACGCATTGAGGGGTTTGCATCCCCCATAGTTCGTTGCGGTTGAGCGTTTCGATGATCTTCCCATCATCATGCACGCGCTTGATCGTGTCCTTCACCCGATATCCCGCGACGGCCGCACGATGCAACTGCGCTGCGCGGATGCACTCGCGGATGATTTCTTTGGTGACGAGGGGATTTGCGGCATTGTGGATCAGCATGAGATCATCATTCGCCGGCGCATGACGCGCAATAGCCTCCACCGCATTGCGCATGGAATCCTGCCTTTCTTTTCCGCCTTCCACGATCTCTTTCACTTTCGTGATGCGATAGCGATTGATGACCTCCATGAGTTGGGGTTGCCAGTCCTTGTTGATCACGATCGTCACATCATGGATCTCCGGCATTTCCTGGAAGAGCTGTAAAGAATAAGCGAGGATGGGTTTCCCGCGCAATAGCATGAAAGACTTATTTATGGGATTGCGCATGCGCGTGCCGCTACCGCCTGCACCGAGGATTGCGTGGACATGCATGATTATCCAGTTATTCCCAACGATTTAATTAACGCTTCCCCTTTTGGCGCTCGGCGTGATCCACCATATCCTGTCCGAATTGGATGAGATCCTGCAAGTAGGTGAGCGTTTTGACATTGACTTGGCCCTTGGCAGATTGACGCAGGAGCTCGGCCAACATGCGGTTCGTCTTGGCCTGGATCGTCTTTTGGTCCCAGCGACGCTCGGCGGCAAACGCCAGCTCGATGAGGTGCCTGCGGCCCTCCAATTCACGATACCACGGCGGTTTCTGACTCGGATGGACATGCGGCGCAGGAGGGATTCCCCCGTACGTTTTCCTTTCCAGCTTGAAGCCACGCCTATTCTTTCCCATGCTCTTATCGCGAATCCAGGACTTTTAATGTTTCCTTTCGTGCCCAGGCATCGGCATCCAACACATCCTGCAGCTCGGGGTGCTTGATGTTCTTGTGTTGATCCATGACCCTGCGAATGGCATGCTGGATATCCAGGAACTCTATTTTTCCTTGGAGGAACTCCTCTACGGCCGTGTCATTCGAAGCATTCAACACGCAACAAACAGTCCCTTTCTGCTTCGCGGCTTCGAATCCCATCTGCAAGCACTCGAACGTGTTCATGTCAGGGCTCTCGAAGGTGAACTGCCTGGCCTTGGCGAAATCGAACTTGGGGATATCCAGCGGAATGCGACGGGGATAGGTCAGCGCATACTGGATGGGCAAGCGCATATCATGCGTCCCGACCTGTGCCATAATGCTCTGGTCCACGAACTGCACCGCCGAGTGGATGATGCTCTGGGGATGCACGACCACTTCGATCTGCTCCGCCGGAACATCATACAACCACATCGCCTCATTGACCTCGAATCCCTTGTTCATGAGCGTTGCGGAATCGATCGTAATCTTTCCCCCCATCTTCCACGTGGGATGGTTGAGCGCCTGTTCTTTGGTGACGCCCTTGAGCTGCGCCTTTGTCCTTCCGCGGAATGGTCCGCCGGAGCAGGTGAGGATGATCTTCTCCACTTCCTTCACATCTTCCCCATTCAAGCATTGGAATATCGCCGAGTGCTCCGAGTCGATGGGCGTCAGATGCGTTTGGTGCTTCTTCACCTCGCGCATCACCACGGCACCCCCGCTCACGAGGGTTTCCTTATTCGCCAGCGCAATCTTCTTTCCCGCACGGATGGCTTCGATGGTGGGTTTCAATCCCACATTTCCTACAACAGCAGTCACAAGCGTCTCCACGCTTTCCCAGCGCGCCGCCTCGTCCAATCCCGCGTATCCCGCGAGCACGTGCATATTCCCTTTCATTTTTTGGCGCAGGACATCTGCTTTTGTTTCATCGATTAAGCAAACGGCTTCGGGTTTGTATTTTTTGATCTGCTCGCTCAACAAATCGATGCTTCCATTCGCCGAAAGGACTTTCACCGAAAATAAATCCGTGTGCTGATCCACCACATTCAGGGTCTGCGTGCCGATGCTCCCCGTGCTGCCGAGGATTCCTATTTTTTGATGGGGGATTTTAGTGGGCATATGCACCACCAATTGAAATGAAGTTAAATGCCTTTCCACAACCCACCGGTAATTGACTTAATTAGTTAGTTTGGTGAGAGTAGTAATTCCGTTGGCATGAGCTTGATGTATGATTCCACGCTTCATCATGGCGTCCAGCTCATGATAGCGACAACCGCCTCCCTCCACTAAAACGAATTTCCCACCTTTTTTGAGTACACGCGCTAATTCCCGCACATCAACCTCATACACGTATGATCCCACCACGCGATCCACGCTATTGTCGGGAAAGGGCAACTTTTTGGTGCTGAATGTCAAGTAATGAGGTTCAGCCTTTTCGCTGGGTTTTTTCCCTCGCACCATCCTTTCAACGAATTGGATTCCTCTCATAATACGGCGCGAATCCTTTGTAACGCGTGGATTGACATCTCCCACGATTAGTTTTCCTTCTTTTCCAACGGCTTTACGAAACAGTGAATGATAGGGGATAGCCCCGCTGGCTACTTCCACGACAGTCATCCCTTTTTGAATATCCGCTGCTTTTCGAAGTGCACGATAACGAAAAAAGGGTAGTTGGATTTGACTCCATAAGTAGGGCCAAGCCACGCGGAAATAAATATCACCCATTCTATCGAAAGCTCTCATTCCCCGCGACGGGCGTTGATCCGATTCATTGGCGCGTACACGCTTACGTAGCGCCAGGAATGGGTTCGAATCGGTAAAAATAACATTTCCATTTTTATCGATAAAAAAATATTTGCTATCGGTTAGATAGTGTTTGATTTTTTTATTATTCGAATGCTGAATACGAATGCGCACACGACGAAGCAGTTCATTGTTAGTGCTTGCCGCACCGGATGATGCTGCCAGGTTGAGCAAGCTGAGCGCGGCAATTGGCAATACACTCTTTTCAGAACCATTTGCTACTGCAATAGGCAGCCCTGCAGAAATTGTCGCGGAAAAAGGAGTCACGTGATGAGATAGCGACTCTTTATCTAAAAAAGCAAGAATCTCGTTTTGAGTTACTCTATCCAAATCCCTAAATTTGATTTCATGTTTAGTTATGCGTCGCTTATAGCGTGCAGCACGCACTTCTAATCTTCGATACCATTTAGCGCGATCGAGAGGAAAAATAAGGCCGGGCCTACGAGAATTAGGTCTTCTCCCAGGAGTTCCTGCGGGCTTGGCCTTAGGCATGCAATGAGAATTATTTTCAACTATTTAGCCTTAACTCAGTAGCATCTTCAGCGCGGTCTTGGGATGCACGAGCTTCTTGGAGAGCGTGTAATCATGCTGCATCCGCGAAGAGATCTCGATGAGCTCTTTGTTTTTCGCTGACTTTGCGATGACGAAATCGAACAGGCGCTCATTCAGTAGCAAGAATTCGAGCCAGCGGAATCCCTTGACTTCCGGATTCAAAATTTTCCAAAGCGCATCCTCATAGTGTTTTTTCAGATTGCGCGCGGACACATCATTTTCGTTCAGCGCGCGCACGATCCCTTGCGCGGCGATCTTTCCCGTGCGCATCGAGGGACCAACTCCTTCTCCGGAGAATGTCATCGCGAACGTCCCGGCATCTCCCACGAGCACCCATCCATTTCCCGCGCAGGGACGGCGTTTCCCCAACACGCTTAGTCCCCATTCCTTGAATGCAGTAACTTGCTTGGCTTTCTTGAAACGCCCCTTGAATTGCGGCAACGCAATCGTTTCCCGCAAGATTTGTTCCAAGGACTTCTTTTGCCTCTCGAAATCCTCCGGGCGCATACCGATCCCCACGTTGCAAGTCTTCTTGTCCACCGGGAAAATCCAAAAATAACCCGGACAAATGCCCTTGAGATAATAGAGTTCGCACCGATCCATGGGGCCTTTTACGTTCTCGAAATAGGCGCGCGTGTTCGTGGCATAGCGCCCTTTCACCACAGGGGAATGACCCACCGCTTTTGCGATAGGAGACTGCGATCCATCCGCTCCCACGACGACGCGTGCCCATGCGTCGTGCGTTTTCCCTTTTGCATCGTGATAGGTCACCCCACTGATGTGTGTTTTGGAATGCACCGCATAAATGGGTTTGACAACCGCGCATTTTTCCTTGAATGTGATATTTTTTTCTTTCTTGGCGGCTTGCGCGAGCAAGTTATCGAAATGGATGCGCTTGACATTATACCAGTGTCCCCGCTCGGCGATGTCTTTTTCATGAAGTGGGGTGTACATCTCGCTTCCATTGGGTGAGGCAACCAACACCCCATAGATTTCCGCTTTGGGGAGCTTTTGGAATTGCTTCCATAGCCCTAGTTCTTTCACGATGTCCAAGCACTTCCATGTCTTGTTGTCCGCGCAGATCTTGTCGCGCGGGAATTTTTCCTTATCCAAGAGAAGGACTTTCTTTCCCGCGCGTGCGAGGAATAACGCCGTGGTTGCGCCAGCGGGGCCGGCACCCGAAACGATGACATCAAATACGTCCATTTTCTGCACAGGCATACCAATCCGACCGAATTGCTGCTTTTAATTCCGTTTCCGGGCAGAATCCACCCCCAATTCGTCCTTTGTCGTTTTTTAATTCGCTTTCCGTCAAACTTTTGGGTTGGGTTTTTATCTGCGTGCTCGCCATTTTGAGTTATTACGCAACGACAAGGAGTTGTTTTTCAATGAAGATCGAAATCGCCCGTGCCGCTGGATTCTGCTTCGGAGTTAAGCGCAGCGTGAAGCTTTCCCATGAGACCTTGGACAAGGGATCCGCTTACCTCTATGGAATGCCTGTCCACAACCAGCGCGTCGTAGAGAAGATCATCGAACACGGCGGAAAGCTCGTGGAAGACAACCCCTATGCCGCCAGCAAGATCTCCAAATTCACTCACTTGAATTCCATGGAAGAAATCCCCGAAGGATCGACTGTTTTGATGCGCGCGCACGGCGTGACGGTCCAGGCCATGCAGAAGGCCAAGGAAAAGAACTTCAAGATCGTCGACACGACCTGCCCCTTTGTCACGATGGTCCACAAGCAAGCCAAGCAGTTGTTCGATGAACGCTATCAAGTCGTCATCATCGGCGAACACGGCCACCCCGAAGTGGAAGGAATTAAGTCCTATGCCCCGAATGCGATTGTCGTGGAGACATTGGACGAGGCAAAAGGCTTGTTCCAGAAGAAAACCCAATATTACACCAACGACGAACTGATGAAAGAGAAGACCGATGAAGGCGTCGTGGAAAAGTTGCATTACCCCACCGTCCCCAAACTCGGCGTCGTTTCGCAGACCACGCAGAGCAACGATCATGTCCAAGCCATCGTGGATGCGTTGATGGGCAAAGCCAGAGAAGTGCGCGTGTTCAATACCATCTGCAACGCCATGCACGAGATGCAGCCCGGCGCCGTGGGATTGGCCATGCAAGTGGACACGATGATTGTCATCGGCGGAAAGAATAGCGGAAATACGAAACGCCAAGCCGAGCTGTGCGCCAAATACACTACCACGCATTGGGTTGAATCCCAAGCCGAATTGAAACCCGAATGGTTCGCCAATTCCAAGTATGTGGGAATCGGCGCCGGCGCTTCTACTCCGGATGAGGATATCGAAGACGTCGTGCAATGGATCGCCCGCTACGACCGCGACCACAACAAAGCCGAAAGCGAGATTGTGCGCCCAGCCTATGTGGTGCATTAGGCGTATATATTTATTTTCTGACGCGCCACACCTATTATGAATCGAAAGCAAATCAGGCAAGTCATGCAACTATATGGCAAGGCATGGGAACAACAAGATCCTGAAATATTGATACAATGCTTTGTTCCTCGCGGGTCTTATCAGGAAAGTCCATTGCGAAAACCAATTAACGGCCATAATGCTATGAAAAAGTTCTGGCGACGCACCGTTGTGATGAATACAAAAAACATTAAATTTAGTCTTGGAAACTACTGGGTTTCAAAAAATGGAAAAACAGGTTTTGCCGAATGGAAGTGTGAAAACGATCATTACAAACGAAGCGAGAAAAAATGGCGCCATGATTTGATGTATGGAATAATGGTTCTCAAGATGAAGGGTAAGAAAATCACCTATTTGAATGAATATTGGAATACACGATCGACTTGAATGATTTCCATGCCCACACTGACCCTCCATTCCCCCGCAAAGCTCAATCTAGTCTTGGATCTCTTGCGCAAGCGCGATGATGGGTTTCATGAAGTCGAATTCGTGATGCAGGAATTGAACATCCATGATAACATCACCATCGAAACCCTCCCCCACACGAACCAAATCCAAATCGAATGCACCGATCCGACTGTGCCACGCGATCACACAAACACCTGCTGGAAAGCGGTTGAACTGATGCAACACGAAGCCCAAAAACAAAGCAAGCCCTTAGAGGGTGTGCGCATATTCATCGAGAAGCACATCCCTTCCGCTGGAGGATTGGGCGGCGGGAGCAGCAATGCGGCAACCGTGTTGAAGGGATTGAATCAATTGTGGGAACTCCATCTCTCCAATGAAAAACTCGCCGAAATGGCGGGACACATTGGCAGCGACGTGCCCTTTTTCATTTATGGAGGGACGTGCATCGCTCGTGGAAGAGGGGAAATCATTTCTCCATTGAAAGAAAAATGCCCCACGCTGCATCTTGCATTCATCGTTCCGCCCGTAAAAGTGCCCGAAGCCAAAACAAAATGGATTTACGGAAACTTTAATGTAGCAAATGTATCGGAGCACTATTCGATCAAAGCCATGCAGCATGCATTAGAATCGAATGATCCCAAAAAAGTTGTTGAGAAAATGGGAAATGTATTCGAGAATCTCACGTTGAAAGAATATGAGCCCGTATTTGAGTTAATTGCGCGCTTGAATTACATGCCAGGCATCCGCAAGGCCATGCTCGCGGGCGCAGGGCCCACGGTAGTGGCGGTTTGTGAGGATGAGAAAGTGGCATCGCAAGTGATTGCTCCTTTCCGCATGCAGGGATGGGTAGCTTTCGCCACCACCACGCATTAGGAAAGCGTACTATATACTTTCTCTAAGAACCCACTCATGAAAGAAGCAATATTCACCAAGAAGAGCTTCGTTGTTATGGCGAAGTTGGATTCTGCTTTCACTTCATCCATTGCAGAAACACCCCCATAGGTGATGCTCCCGGCATTGATGGCCTTTACGGCGGCATCCACGGGCGCATCCGCGTTGAGTATTTCAACTACGGCCGCTTCATTTCCCGTAATTTGGAGAGTAGGGTTATCCATTTCCCCTCTAAAGACGTGCTGAATCCCTTCTTTGGATAACTCAATCCCAATTAGTTCTGTTTTTCCGCTTTCCATGAGGATTTTTCCTTGAATGCGCTCATTCAATAAAATTCCTCGAATGAATTCGGGCGCTTGTTGCAATTGTGCGTTCGCAACCGCAATATTGGATTGATAGTAAGGCTGCAGTTCCCCCTTTTCATTGAATCCCTCCGCTAAATAATATTCCATACTACTATGACTGTATGCAAACGCCATTGAAGAAAACAAAACGGCCGCTGTGAATAGAAAAGCTATTTGTGAAACCCGCATGAACATCACCAAAACACTTTGCATTCCAACTCATTTTTAACAAATAGGAAATGCCAAGGCGCCATAGGTTCCAATGGTACCAATTAACAAAAAATAAAAAAGTTGAAGAGAGTTTTTTCAACTTCTTTTAGGATTGAATGCTCGGATTGGTTTGAAATCCTAGTTTGGTGTCGAATTCCTGCAAGAATTGTTCTTTCTGGTTTTCCTCGAGCCTGCATCCAGCGGCGATCTTGTGCCCTCCACCCTCGGCCGTGCTTCCAAGCGACTGGCAGGTCTCGCGTAGGGCCAATCCCAAGTTGACCCCGTTTCGCACTAATTCACTCGTCGCACGCGCGCTCACTTTGATGCTCCCATCTTCGTGGCGCGAAAATGCGACGATGGGCTTGTCCGTTTTGACGCTGCCGCTGCCATAGAGCATTCCTGCTACAATTCCCACAATGGAATCCTTTATTTTTGATTCCGCGTCGAAGAAATAATAGTTCTTGTATTCCTGCAAGCCTTGGGTTTGCATCAATTGAATGCCTTCCGCGAGATTCCTGCGGTGCTCTTGCAGCAACCCCAGGGCTTTTTGATAGTATTCGAAACGATCCCCCATGCAGACCTGGAAGCCGATGCTGCTCGCGCCGTTTCTGCCGCACGCGTTGAGGACCGTGGAGAATTCCTTGGCATCGCGCAGCGGAGAATGAGAATCTTCGTGCGTGAGCGTATAGACTTCTCCCACGAGTTCATTTAATTTCCATTCAGGAGTATTGTACTGATGCAGGTGCATGAGGAGTGCAGTGGAAAGAACCTTCTTCTCTTCGGGATTCAAATCTTCATAGCTTCTCCAGCGTCCATCCTGGTGCTGCAACTCAATCCCCAATCCTTCCAAGAAGCGCATGCAATTATCTTTATTCGCGGTAAGATCCGGCAAAATGGGAGACGTAGAAAAAAGCAGGTACTGCACTAATGGTCGGGAAATCCTCCCATACAAGCGCAGGTCTCTCTTCACGTGCATCACGCCGGCTTCGATCCCATCGGTCAATAGGATTTCCGCATTCAGCCCTTGCAATCCCGAGGAACGCGAGTCCTGCATGTCCCCGCACGCTCCAACGACTCCGAGCGCGGCCAAATCCATATTTTTGTGCGACATGGCTTTGGCGACGAGATACGAGATTCCTCCCGCGGAGATTTCCACGCCTCCATCCAATCCGAATTCCATGGGATTCACATGATAGTCGTGGAGACCATTTCCTTTTTGGTGGTGGTCGATAACGACAAACTTTTCCCCCACCGCTTCTTTGAGTTGATTGATGTAGCTGCTTCCGAAGTCCGTGAAGATGAGCCATTTCTCCATTTTCTTGAGGCGATCGATATCTTCCGAATAGAGCTGCTTGAGCGTAATCGTGTCAACGGGTATTTGCGCGCGCTTGAGGGCTTGCGCCATGATCCCGCCCGAAGTCATCCCATCGCAATCGTGGTGCGTAACGACGACGGCGGAATCCAACCCATTGAGGGTTTTGGCGGTTGATTCAATCGTGTCCAAGAATGTGCGCACGGCTGCCTTTCGGTCCTCCGCCAACTCCCCACTGCGCATTTCTCCGCCCATGTCTCAACACCATTTTAGACTAACAATAGAGTGTGGTTTTGAGCTCTTTTAAGGGTGCTGAAAGCAGGGCGCCAAAAACAATAATCTATGGCGTTACTTTTACCAATCGCGCAATGATTTTTTCGGGTTTGCCTTTGTGTCCAAGCCCTTGGATCTCTAATACGATTGGCCCGCTAAAACCCGGGTCGATGAATAGGGAGTGGATATGCCTGCTCTTTCCGTCTGTTCCGCCATACAACAGCAATGCAATATCCTTGGGCAGCTTCACAGGCAGTGTCTCGGATAGGACGATGATTCCATCGCGTGTTCTGAGTTTCCCTTCCACGCGCGTGAAATTGGATTGGAATGCCGAGCGCTTGCTCCCTGAAACCCAATTATTTTTTGCGATTGCGGGTATTTGCGCCGGGTCGACGTGGTAAATGATATTCGGAACAGTCAATTCGAGCATTCCGCTTCTTAGGATTTTGAAATCCTTCCCCAATTGCAAATCCCCTTGCGCCATGCGCGCACGCACTTCTGCAACGGGCATCGTCGGCAAGTGGTGGGGATAATACACGCGATGCGTTCGGTTTCCCCTGCGCAAGCGCACAGGAATTTCTCCGGAGTGTGTGAGGAATACGCGTGAGGGCAAGTGACCGCTTCTTATTTCAGGGATTTGAGACTGATCAAAATGAACTTCTACTCCATGCCGCGCCAGTACGCTGCGCGCGGAGATTTCTGCGATTTGCCCAGGATGACCAATTACCAGCGGATGCGTTTCGGCTTCCGCGCGATGGCCTGGGCGCAAGATATGTTGCCCTTTTTGTTTTCCGCCGGGTTCGCCGATGGAAACGAGATGGATATCCCTGGAAACGATTTGCCCTACCCCGCGTTGACTAGGCATGTGATGCGGGCGCGGTTTCATAGCGACATAGAATTATTCGAACTATAAAAATGCCCAGCAGGAACGCATATATTCCTGGAATCGATAGTGATGCTATGATTCGACGAAGAGCCACAAAAATCCCCTTTCTCGCAAAATCGCAAAAGAAACAGACGCGACGCCGGGTAGTGAACCCTCTCAAAAGAAAGCCGGTAAGCTATCCGTTTCGTCGCATCTCGAATATCGAACTCGGGCGCATCTTCAATCTGCATGCCATCGCGCACATCGAAAAGGCAAAAGAAACCCTTGACCGCGAAGCTCAACGCGTGATTAGAAAACACAAAGTGGTATTAGAAGCCGGAGAGTGGCATGCGAATGAAATTTTTCATTTGTCGAATACCGACCACAGCTATATTCCTGGAATGGGCTATAAAATTTTGGAAAACTTTGATGCGGCAAAAGTAAGTCGTGTTGTTTTTTACAATCCATTTAGCCAAAGAACATTCATTCGAACAGTCCCGAAAAGAGTGCTTTCGCGTAAAAGAAGTGAACGCCACCTACCTCCAACCGAGGAGTAGCACCCCCTCTAGAGCCAGCTTTAAATTCCACCAATCCATCCATCGCACCATATGCCTGCCGATCGTGCAAAGGGGTTAGTCGTCGTCTTCGGTTTCATTTTCCTCCTGGCCATCGGTTTCTCCTTGTTGGGGTATAATTGGTTCACCCACGTGGACCAGAATGGCACCATCAAGGACTCACCGTTCTTCTATGTGGTATTGCTGGTCGCGATTGCGTTCATCGCCTTATTCCTCAAATCCAAATCCCAAGCCGAGCAAGGAGGAAAGATTTCTGTTTCGGGGTTTGTGAATGTAGCCATTTCCGGAGTCGCAGTGGGAGGAATCATCCATGAAATTGTGCACATCCTCCTGCTCAGCCACCCCACGCAACTCCGCTTCCATTTTGGGGATCCGTATGCGATCTTTTCCACCTGCTGCTTGTTGCCCGGAGAGTTGGCGAATGAAGAGATCGCCTACGCCGTGCAATTTCTAGTGACTATCGCCTGGGTCATCTATTTCGAGCTCATCTATTACAATCCCGCCGATAAAGCCCCCAAAAAAGCAAAGGCGAACGACGATGACGACGAACAGGGCAAGCGCAACAACATCAAGAGCGCTTCCTTCCTGGGAAAAAACCGCAAGCAGAACAGTGGGGAAATCGACCCGGACGATTTGGATGAAGAAGACGAGCAAGAAAAGGACCGCGACTCTCACGCAGCAGATGGGGAACTGCACTCCTTCTTAGGGGAATTGGAGAAAACGAAGGTGCGGAAGAAGTAGTGCAATAGAGAAGTGTCCAAGAATCTACGTTTTTATTCGTTGGCCGTCTCGCCATCGGTGCGATTGTATCCGTCCGAGGAAATGAATCCTTCCGCAATGGCCTTCTCGAGCTTCAATCCCAAAACCGTTGAAACGGTATTGCTCTTAGTAACACCCATAATCTGATCCGCCGCCTTTACGACGGCATCGTTGTGCGTGACCATGACGAACTGCGAGGCCTTGCTCATTTCCTTGATGAGCATGGCGATTTTGACGGAGTTGTTCATGTCCAATGCCGCATCCACTTCGTCGAAGAAATAGAAGGGCGCGGGTTCATAGAGTTGTACCGCGAAAATGAACGCCAACACGGTCATGGACTTTTCCCCGCCGGACATGGAGTCGATATTCTTCAAGCGGTTCTCGCTCCCATGCTTGGCTTCGATGATGAGCCCGGACTCGAGCGGCGCAGCGGGATTCGTCAGGCTCAGGTTCGCGGTCCCATCGAAGAAGCTCGTGTAGAGGCGGTTGAAGTTCTTGTTGATCTCGTCGAATGTCTCCATGAATGCTTCGCCGCGCTTGACGTCAATTCCTTTAATCATATCCAATACCGCGAGTCTTTCTTCGGATAGTACTTGGGCTTTGTCGCGGATGTCGAGGACTTCCTTCTCATAGTGCCCGAAGTCTTCCAATGCACGCATGTTGATGGCGCCGAGCTGCTTGATTTCGTGCTCCAAGACAGGAATGCGCTTCTTCAATTCCACTTGCTCCATTCCCTCGAGGAATTTGACTCCTTCGTAGTGTTTGAGCTCCTCATTCACATCCACGAGGCGCGTATCATACTTGGATTGGTCGATCTTGAGTTCGGATAGCTGCGATTCCAAACGATAGCCCTTTTCCTGCCACGTCCGTTCTTTTTCGCGTTCGTTGTTGACGCGCTCATAGAGTTGCTCGCGCTTGCGCACAAGGGATTGGTTGGCGCTGAGCGCGGATTGGTAAGCGGCCTCGGCATCGACCAGCGCCTTATGCAACGCCTTTTGTCTCGTCTCTTCGGTCTTGATCTGTTCCTGCGCCGTCTTCTCTTCCTCTTTCATGGCCTTCTCGCGGGCTTTGGATTGGGCGATGGCGTTCTGGGGGATCTCCAATTCCGTCTGCAGCATGAAATGCTTCTTCTCGAGCTGCGCACGCTGGTTGGAGAAATTGGCCAGCTGTTCATCCATCGTCGTCTGATGCAATTGGTCGCGTACCTTGAGGAGTTTGGCTTCCGTCTTCTCGACTTCGGACTTTGCTTGCTGGAGTTGGGATTCCAATTCCTTGCGCTGCTCATTCCATTCGTTTTCATTGGACGCGGGGGACTGTTTCTTGAGCGTTTCCAATTCTTTCGTAATGAGCTTTTCCTGTTCCTTGAGATGCTGGCTGCGCGTCTGAGAGTGAGAGAAATGGTTGAGGTCTCCTTCTGCTTTGCGCAGGGAATCCATCTCCTCATGCAGTTTCACGCGCTGGGCCTCGAGCTTTTCCACGTGGGCGAGCGCTTGCTTGTGCATGGTCTCTTTTTGCTTGTGGAGGCTGTCCTTGAGTTCCTTGGGCAGATCCCGCTCGCAGATGGGACAGTTCGCTTTTGTCTTGTGGAGCTGTTCGATGCTGGAGGAATGGGAGAAGGCCATTCCCTTGTGCTCGGCGATCTGCTTCTCCAAGTCCGCGAACGCCTCCTGCAAACGCTGTTTTTCTTTGGCGATGTTGGGGAATCGCTTGTGGATCTTCTCGATCTCATGCAGGTCTTTCTCGAGATTCTTCATCTCCGCCTGGGCGCGCGACAATTCCATCTGCATGCGCGCGTGCATGTTCTCGCGCATTTCTTTTTCTTTGCGCGCGGAATCCATCTTGGCGTTCAGTCCTGCGATCTTCTCGCGGAATTGAGTGAGTGCATCGCGCTGCGTGGAGAGTTCTTTTTCCAATTCTTGCGAGTGGTGGAGCAGTTCCATTTTCTTCTTGAGGGTTTCGTCTTTTTTGGCCTGCAAGGGAGTGAGTTTCTCCATGAGCTCTTTGAGTTCGGCCGCGTGCTTCTCCATTTCGCTCTTTTTCTGCACGATGGCCTGATTTGCTTTTTCGACGAGGGCCTTGAGCTCTACTTTTTCCTGCTCGAGCTCTTGCTTCCTGCGTTGTAAGTGCAATAGTCGTTCTTCGCTGACCTTGATCTCTGCCTTTTGCTCTTCGACGCTCTTCCCCAAACTTTCGAATGCTTGGCGTTTGACTCCGATGAGTTGGGCGTCCAATTCATTGAGCTCTTTCTCGAGTCCATTGATTTGGGTGAGGGTGACTTGCCTTTTCGCGTGGGCTTCTTCTTTTTTCTCGATGATTTCCATCTGCTCGTCGAGAATTTTTTTCAAACGCGCGTTGAGTTCTTTGGCTTCGGTGTGGAGGATAGTTCCCTTCGTCTCGCGCAATTCTTTTTCCAGTTGGGTATAGCGTTGGGCGATTTGCCTTTCTTTGGATAGTTGTTCCACTACGGCCACGCGTTCATTCAGCACGATGGTGATGTCCTTGATCTTGCGCTCGACCTTGTCCAAGTCTTTCATGGCTTCGGCTTTCTTGGCCTCGAACTCTTGGAGTCCGGCGACCTCGTCAATGAGCCCGCGTCGTTCGATGGGGTTCATGTCGATGATCTTGAGCAGGTCCCCTTGCACGACCATGTTGTGCCCGTCGGCGCTGAGTCCGAGTTCTTGGAGGAGATTGGAGATCTCATTGAGCGTGACGCGTTTCTCTCCCAAACGATAGACGCTTTTCCCTTGCTTGTCGATCGTGCGCGAGATGTCGTAGGCTTTGTCTCCTTCTTCGAGGGTGATGTTGACGACGGCATATCCGTCGCTGGAACCCGTGTTCACCAGATCGGTCAGGCGTCCGGCGCGCAAGCTCTTGAGGGATGTCTCTCCGAGCGCGAATAATACTGCATCCATCACATTGCTTTTTCCGCTTCCATTGGCTCCTGCGATGGCCGTGAATCCGTTGGAGAAGGTGATAGCAGCGTTACGGAAGGACTTGAAATTCTTCATGCGTAATTTGGTGAGGCGGATCATGTGGGTTTCAGCTCGTGCAATGGTCCATTCGCATACGTGTCATCATTTGGCTTTCCCGTGTGCGTGTTTGGGATGGGGAATGGTGTCCACTTCCTGCAAGGGAATGGCGCACGCCACCACGGCAGCGCTATAAGTGCTCAGGAGCACGGCGATGATGAAGTTGAGCGGCACCACGATGATGTCCGCGTCGATCCCCACCAAAAGCGTTTGGGTGATGAAATCGATGACCGCCGTAACGATGAAGAGCCCGATCAGCAATGCCGCGCTTGCGAAGAAATGTTCTTGGGTGATGTGCCAGGATTGCTGGAGCGCTTGCTTCAACCCCAATCCGAATCCCATGAGTGGCAAGACGAACAGGAATTTGATGGTGAGATAGAACGCCAGCAGGACCATGACTCCCAATAAGAGCAAGGCGAAGAATCCGATCGCATCGACGATGGCGGTGAGGACCCACGTGAGTCCGAGCATGAGCCCGCCCACGAGGATGATGGCAGCGGCCACGAGACCAGCAGACTTGATCAGCTGCAGGGATGTCTTTTCTCCGCTGTGCAGCTTCCATGCCTTGACATGCTGTGCGACCCACAAGAATCCGGTGAAGTTGACGATCATGCCGATGAGCAAGAGGATGAAGAACCCCGCGAGCTGGATCCCCCCAAATGCATCTATGAGCGTGTTGAAGTCAAGCACGGAAAGGAAATAGCTGGCCACCGGCAATTGCAAGAGGGCGATTCCGGCTTGAAGGAGAATGATGATGGCCATCCCCACCACTACGATAGGGCGTGTGCGCATGAATGCAATGGCTTCCCCGAATGCGTGTATCATAGCATAACCCCACCGACTCCAATATACCCCAAAAACGGTTTTGGCATTTATAAGGAGGGGGTATTTAGCGAGAGAATGGGAGCCCCCTAGGGGGCTTACGCCAGGACACTCAATAACTTCCATTTATAAGCGTTTTCTTGGCGTTTTTGTATATTATTGTTTGATTGTGATCGCTTATGAAGATGCCCAAATCCGTGAAAACCTATTGTAAGAAGTGCAATTCACACACGGCTCACAAATTGAAGCTCTTCAAGTCCGGTCAGTCCCGCTCGATGGCGCACGGAACCCGTAGAAATGTCCGCAAGCACAAGCGCGGTTACGGTGGAAAGGCCAAGTTCGTGATCAAGGTCAAGAAACAGACCAAGAAGCCCACCTTTTTGGCCGAATGCGCCGTTTGTAAGAAGAAGCGCTACTTCGTCATCGATAAAAGAATGAAAAAGGTCGAGCTCGAAGCTTAATTCTGTATGGGTATCTGAAAGATACCCTAACCCCCGCGCAGCCGCAGGGTGCGGCTTTTTTATTCTCCTGATTCGTTAACCCTTAACGCATGACTTCTAAGAATTCTATTCTGTTAATTATTTCGCAGAATCCAGGCATTACCTATAGTGATTTGCTTTCGAAGATTGCCCCCAATTACTCCAATCTCAACTCTTCGCGAGCTGCCCTTTCCCGCGTGCTAAAGGATGCCATTTCCTTCGGGATGGTGCAAAAGAAAGACCACCAGCTCTTTGTGACCGACAAAGGGCAAGCCAACGTGAAAGTGAAGATGCACGACAAGCTCGTGCTGAAATTGAATCAGCTGATGAAAGTCCGTTCCATCGAAAGCAATCCCGGTCCCCTGGTGCAGCACCTCTCTATTTTGCTGGAACGCAGCAAAGTCGACCCTCGCTTATTGGATAATGCCCGCGCGGGAGTCAGTTTTTCCATCGCCGACATCGAAAAGGTGCACGAGGATGTGCAGTCGCACTTGAAGCAGATGCAGTACTTGGAACAGACCATGCACGCGCAAATCTCTTCCTTGAAGGAATTGAATTTTCCCGCGAGCAAGCATTTGACATTGACGGAGTTGCAGCCCAAGCTCGCACAACTCATTTCCACTTCGAATGCGCAGGAGTTGCATGTGGATTACATCCAAGAAGAAGGCAACACGCATCCTGCCCACACGGTATTGGACGGATTGCCCTACACCCCCAAGGGAAATCGTGCCTCGCTCCCGTTGCATCATTTGCATGACGTCCTGCAGCACATCCAAAAAGTCGAGCCCACGCATCCGGGGATCAAAGCCCATATGGGATTGTTCACCTTGGATGTCAAGCGCGACGCCGCGACGATCAGAGGCCCCTCGCACCTGATCGAGGGCGTTTTCCGCGAGGAGAAAAAATATCCGCTTGCGATCGTGGAAGAGAAGAAAGATTCCTCGTCGATTGATGCCTCTCCTTCCGATCACTAGCCTTCGTCTGATTTTTTCATTTGGGTTTTTTCTTCTCGAACGATGCACGCGGTTGCGCCAATTTTCTCCGCGCATCCTTGGAGGGGAGCGCTTTTTTGAGGTTGTAGGTTATTTCGAGACGATAGATGGGTTGGTTCGCGAATGCCCACACCATGCCGGGATGATAATAATCCGGTTGTTTCATTCGGAGCGCACGTTGCTGCGCAGTTGTGAGAAGATCGGATGAACTGAGCGGAGGAATGGTGCGTAATTGACGTGCAGCGAAGCCTTGTTTTTCCGCGAGTTTTTGCATGAGGCGGATAGTCCAGCTGCTTTCGCTCGTGATATAGAATTTTCCGTTAGGCAATAGCACGCGCGGAATCATTTCCAAGGCGCTCTTGAAGGCGCGTTGGCTTTCGGAAGCGTACGCGCTCGTGTCAAAGGGATAGGGCATGTCCATGTTAAGGTGCCGCGTCTTTTCCTTGCGCTCGATCATCTGACGCAAGAACGTCGTTACGTCATCCCCGACTCCTACTCCGTTTTTGTGGAGTCGTTGTCCCACGGCATCGAAGAATTTTTCAGGACCCAGCAAGAAGTCGACGGCCGCATATTTCCGGTTGGGAAAGCGTCTGGATTGCCGTTCGATATATTCGCCTTTCCCCGCGCCCAAATCCACGGTCTGGAATACTCTTCCGCGCGCCGCGCCACGGAACATGCGTTTGCGTTTCACCACCGGCATACGCGATCACGTCGCCTCAGCGAATGGCTCCAATGCCTTCTTGGCCGCGGCAAAATCCTTGCGTTGCAATGCGTGATAGGCCATTTCGGCAGGCGTTTGGGTGCCGCGCTCTTTTGCGAGGGCATTCACCACGTGTCGCATCCAGGGTTCGACCCAGTGGGCTTCTCCTCTCTTTTGCCAGAAGTCGATATTCTCATACACCAATCGCAATTGGTTCGAGGCGATGCGGGTGCGCGCTGCAGGACTCTTCCAGCGCCGCATATCATCCACCATTCCCGCATCGAAGATGAAACGATTGGAGAAGGAATCGATTTCGCGCTGCAAATCGGCCTTTCCTTCTGCAGTCAATGTGCCTTTCGCTAATCGTTGGCGCGAATCATGAATTTTTTTCCACGAGCGGTTGCGCTCGGAGAAGAAGCGCGAGGCGACGGATTGCATCGTGCGCACCGTTTTTGGAATCATTCGCCGCAACGCGGAAAGTCGCACAGCCAAATCATTGTGCGCGCCTATCAATGAGAGCAGCATCGCATTGGGGTTGGAATCCGCCAACTCGATCGCGCGAGAAAGTCGTTGCACCGCATTGGATTTGGATTCCTTGCGCGAGCGCAATCCGATCGTATTCGCTAGCGTTGCGAGCTTCCCCTTCAATCTCTTTTTTTCTTCCGGCGTCAATGGTTTTCCGTGGCGTACCAGATAAGCATGGATGTGAGCGATTTCGCTTCCGACGTCGAAGAGCTTCTTGTATTCCGCCGCGACGCTTTCTTGTTTGTGGAATTGCGCGCGTTGCGCACGCGGCAAGGTAGAAACGACAACGGCTCCAGGAACGCGTTTGAGCGGCCCTAATTCTCCGCCCACGGTCTCATAGCGGGGAAACTTTATTTCTCCACTACGCGAAAAGACAATTCCAAGCGCACTGGTCTGTTTGGGCAATGCCTCATAGAGCAGAAGCAACTCCCCGCGACGATACCTGCCAGGCTGTCCGGGAGCACGTTCCTGGAAACCGATAATGGGCTCTGGCTTGCGCGGGGGAAAGGGCTTTCGTGAGCTGCGAGGCTTTCGAGGGGATGCCATAGAGGGAGAATTCCTTTTGGATTTATATGGGTTATTTTCCCCAATCCCTATGCAGTGGTAGGAAAGCGGTCTAATCCACCGGTCTCGAAAACCGGGCCTTTACGGGCTCGTGGGTTCGAATCCCACCCACTGCGTGGCCAGTTTCGGCTGGCCGCTGCGAAATCCAGGTATTGCATGGCAATACCTGTCAGCTTCTCACATCACTTTTTCTTCGCATTCCCGAACATATTCTTGGCGAATTCCATCAATTCAACCGGAACCAAGATGACCGTATTGCTGGGCGTGGGGCCCAATCCATCGATCGTTTGCAATGTGCGTAGTTGCATCGCTCCCGGCATCTCTTGCATGATCTTGGCGGCATCCGCGAGATTCTTCGCGGCCATCTTATCGCCTTCACTTTTAGTGATGTTGGCGCGCTTCTCGCGTTCAGCGGTTGCTTGACGTGACATGATGCGTTTCATGTCTTCGGGCAGCTCGATGTCTTGCATCTTGATGGCGTCGATGTCCAGCCCCCAATTGGAGCATTGCTTTTCCACGATCTCCGCGATCTGTTCGCCGATCTTTTGCCGCTCAGCGAGAACTTCATCCAAACTCATGCCTCCCACGACATCGCGCAAGGCCGTCTGGGCGTATTGCGAAACCGCATACACGTAGTCTTGCACATTGATAATGGCCTTCTGTGCATCCTTGACTTTGAAGTACACCACTCCATTGATTGAAACGGGCACATTATCTTTCGTGATGGCTTGTTGGCGAGGGATATCAATCGTGAGAATACGCATGTCCAATGTGACGCTGCGCTCGATGATAGGGATGATGAAATTCAGTCCCGGAGAAAGCGTACGTGCGTATTTTCCTAAGCGGAATACCACGGCCGTTTCGTATTGCTGGATTAAGCGCATCCCAAATACAGCCAACATCAATAGTACCACTACGATTCCAATCAGCTCAAGCACCATAGACATCACTCCAATACCTCTTTCTCGCGGAAAAGAGCTCTTAAACTATTATGTAGAGTAGCGTGTGGGTGTTTGAAAAACACCCTAACTTCCGCACAGCCGCAGGGTGCGGCTAACAGAAGTTTTCCGTGATGAGTATTTTGCCATCGGGTTCGATCGCGACCCCGATCCCTTCTCCTCTCCAATAGGGATGGAGGATGTTGCTGCGGTGCGAGGTGGAGTTCATCCAGATGCCGATCGTCTGATTCACGATCTCTTCGACGGACTTGTAGTCGGAAATCAGCCCATTGGCGTAGGTGCTGTTGTACGTGACGCTTTCCGCGAGATTCTCTCCTCCGCGGATGGTTTCGTTTCCAACGATGAGTTCACAGGTATAACCTGCCCGCTCATAGCGCGAAATGAACGTATTCCCTTCGGGCGAGACATGATCGAAATAGTGGCGCGCCAGCATGTCATTGGAGTGCGCTTCCGCAATGCTTGCGAGGCGCGTATCGTAGATAAGTGCATTCAATCCCAATTTTCTCCTTTCGAAATTGACGGCATCGTGCAGCTTGACCGTAATCTCTTGCGCGGTCAACTTGTACTTATCCGAAACGCTCGCCGTCGTGGAAGAGGGAGTTAGCGTGTCTTTGGGGATTTGGGCATGATACCCATAGATGTAGCGCACCGGCTCCAGCCTGTCGATGTGCTGCTGGAGCGCGGGAGAATAGTAAGCTGTCACGAAGGGTTGGGGGAAGAAGTACGCGCCTACCGCCAAGAATACGAACAGCAAGAATATTCCCCACTTCAGGAATTTGCGGACGTTGGGATAATGTTCAAACAGCTGTGCGACCGTGCGCCACAGCATCCCGATCGCGGCCAAGAGGAAGAAGGTGAGGAGGATTCCTCCCGGACGGAATATGCCGATGGGAGATGCATTCAAGCGCATGGCTTGGGCGTCGATGAGCCAGTAGAGGAAGATGATGGAAGTGAGTACAAGGAGGTTCTGCACGAGCAGCATGACATCCAGTTTGGGTTTGCCGTCTAATCCGGGTACGAACATGGAGTTCTGGGCCGTGTAGGTGGAGTAGTCCATATCCCCCAGGAAGGGATTCGACTATATACAGCTTTTCGGAATGCGAAGGGAAAAATGCCCTTACAAGGGACCGCTTCAGGGTTCTTCCAACTCGATCTTGACCCCTCCCACCAGTTTGGCGGAGAGATTGTAGACGAATGCCATGACCGCGCCGACGATGAATCCCGTGATCACGCCCCCGATCAAGAAGAAGATGACCCCGAAAAATCCTAGTTGTTGGAGCTGCACGATCAGCTGGGGCCCCTGCGCGATGGTTTGTTGTGTTGCGAGCGCGGCATCGATGGAGGGCGAGCGGATGAAATCGGAGAGGAGGCTGGTGAAGATAAGCGTGAGGACGCCCATCGCCAATCCCACGACCAATCCGAAAATCGCATTGAGCTTGGCGAAGCTCATGACGTCGATCCGTTCCAATATCATTCCACGCATACGTGTATCACCGCTGCAAGGAATGGGTTGGATAATTTAAATCGGATTCTGGGAATCAGACATCAAGGGCATTGACCCATCCCACGAAGGCGTTGAATGCCGCGTTCGCCGTCGCCTGATCGGGGACGTTTTGCGTGAGGATCTTTCCCGTGGAATAGAAGCTGACCTTGATTCCGCTCACTTTTGCCACGAGGATAAAGGGAGTCTTGATCTGGAGTTGTTTTCCTGCTTTCTCGAGCGCGGCGCCGATCTTGAGCAAGTCCAAGTGGTATTCGTTGCGGGGGATGAACTCGTAGGAGAGATGCGAATCGCATAGCTGGCCGCGGTAGTGCTCGAGCTTGAGGGGGGGCATACCACTAGTGAGGTTGCTACTCTTCAAGAATGTTTCCCGTGAATCCGTCCAATAGGACCTTGCGGAATTCATTTGTCTTTGCATTCATGAGCGTGGCCTCGATCACGGGTTGATAGATTTCGGAGACGTGCATGATGTTGGTGTTGGGCCACAGCGTGGAAAGCAACGCATTCAATTCATCCGCGCTGATACGTGCGCGAATGGGTTTGATCTTGGGCACGTGCACGAGCTTGAGCGGTGCGAGCGAGGATAGCGCTTTTTCGCTTCCGGAGAACGGCAAGTCGAGGGACTTGGAGAGCTGCACCACTGGTTTTTCCTTGCTTCCCGTGACATCGATGAGCTTTTGGTCGTAGAGTTTCGTCAAGGCGCGCTTGACGTCTTTTTCGCTCATGTCCAGTTGAGAAGCGAGCTGTGGGATGGTAGTGGATTTACGCGCAATCGTATGCAGGAGTTGCCCTTCTTGCTTGCTCAGCGAACCAACCTCGCTCAAGCCATTGGATAAGACGAATTGGTTGTTGAGGTAGTGGACGAACTCCCCTTTCTCGGCATCCACATCGCACGAGCGTTGGATAAAAGTGGTCTTGCCGGTGAATTGGCGGTATTCCACATGATAGATGGGCTTGTAGTGCAGCGATACTTCCTGGAGCTTCTCCTGCGTCCCGCCGAATCCGAACATGCTCTTCTTCGCTGCCTTTTCGAGTTTCTGGATAATCTGAGCGTTGGAGAAAGACACGGGCAACGCGCGCAAACTGGTCTCTTCTTCTTCGGCTTGCGGTTCTTCGATGAGTTTCTGGAGTTCTTGTGCCTTCTGCTGGGGAGTCTTGGCGGTCGCTTCTTTTTCCGCGGGAACGGGTATCTTGACCTCGATGTACGTGGGAGAGATCACTTCCATGGTCTTGGCATCGATGCGCGCGCCCTTTTCCTCGAGGCCATCCAGCACGTCCGATAGCATGATCTTGCTCCGGTACTTGGAATTGAGGGTTTGCACGAGCTGTTCCACTTCTTCTTTTTCCAATTTCCCTTCTTTCTCGAGCTTGGAGAAGATGACCTCGATGGCGAGCTTCATGACCTCTTTCTCGGAGAGCTGTTGCTTGTGCTCGCCCGTTTCGGCATCTCTTCCTTCGTGCTGCGACATGCGCGGGCGCACTTTCAGCACGAATGCGCGCGAGGTCTCTTCGCGTCGGTCGCCTGTCAAACCGATTCCTACCGGAAGCGTCTTCAGGAAATTGGGGTGCTTGTATTTCATGGGGATAATGGTGGGAGTACGCTTCATGATGGCCTTGATGTCATCGTCGAAAATGAGTTTGTGGGCCACGATCACATCCAACTGCGACAGCACGCGCGTGTCGATGGCAGAGGGTTGCTGGGTCGCGAACACGAGCGAGCACCCGGGCCTGCGTCCTTGTTTCACGTATTCCACGATCGCATTCGTCGCGGGGGTCTTGACGTTCCCGCTGGGGATGAGTGTGTGCGCTTCATCGATGAACAGCCATGTGGGAGGTATCTCGGTCTCGAGCAGGTCATCCGCCTCATCGGATTTGAATTTCTGTGCGGCTTCCCTCCGCGTTTGCACTTTGCGCGCGGCCAGCAATCTTCTTGCCAAAATTCCGATGACGAGTGCGGTGACGGAATCGTCCAAGAAGCTGGTGTCGATGACCGTGAGCTGTCCCTCGCGCGAGATCTCGCTGAGCGGGGTCCCTTTCTCGGAAAATATTCCCCATGCCTTGGCGGCTTCAAAGCGCGAGACGAGCGCGCGCACGGAATCGGGTTTGTATCCGCGTTCGCGGGAGTTGAGTTCGAAGTCCTTTTCCAGGCACAGGATCAAATCGTCCAGGCTGAATTTGTTTTTCTTTCCGGGAACTTTTTCTCCTTCGATTGTTTTGAATCCGGTTTCGACTTTCTTGAGGGCTTTTTCCAATAGCAATCCCGTTGGAGAAAAGCGTTCCATTCCGAAGGTGAGCGCCCAGTCTTCGCTGGTGAGCATGGCAGGGGGAATGGAGAATAGCCCGTCATATGTGTTCTTGGGCGTCTCGTTCTTGCTGCCTTCGGGAATGAACACGCGGAGGTTTTCCAGTCCCTGCGGCATGAGATTGAAATCGTTGAGCGTCTTGACTTCGCGTTCTTCTTTGTTGGGGAATTTCATGGACCAGAATACCCCCACGGGGTCCACGACGACCACGCCGACGTCTTTGTTGTGCAGCGCCAATTCCTCGGCGATAACGCCTAACAAGTACGACTTTCCGCTTCCGCGGGATCCGCAGATGAATACGACGTGGGGGTTGAGCGAGTCGAGGTAGAGCGAATAGTCGCCGTACTTTTCATCGTCTTGGACTTTTCCGATATAGAGTGCGCCATCGAGTCCTGATTTTTGGAGGATGCTTTTCTTTCTCCCGATGAATGCCTGTTTTTTCTCTGGCAGCTCGAGCAATTCCAATTTCACCGAAGGGGATGTGACAGGCATCTCGTGCGCGCGGGCTTTGAGCAGGAGCTGTTCTTTGAGTTTCTCGTGCAAGGGGCTGAGCGTTTTAGCGTGCAGGAGTTGTCTCTTGCGCGGTGCGGCGTCTTCGGGCAGTGGTTCATCGCTTGGGTTCTCATTCGCCGCAGCGTCTTCTTCCATTCCCGGATGGAGCTCGTCGATGGAGTCGATTCCTTCTTCGGTTACCCCTTCTTCGTGCAGTAAGTCCTGCAAGTCGTGCTCTTCATTCCATTCCGATTCCGGCTCAACCGCTTCTTCTCCTTCCGCTGCCGCGGGCGCTGCTTTTGTCTTGCGGGAGCGTGTGCGTGTGTCCACGCTGGGAGTGACTTCGTCGGGATTATCTCCATCCTGGATGTCATCGAGCCCATCCTCGGGATTTCCTTCCTCATCGTCGTCGGGTTCTTCATCATCCGGAATAGGAGGTTCCTCTTCGTCGTCGCCTTCTCCATCGTCGTCATCGCCATCCTCGTCGCCATCGTCATCTTCTGCTGCCTGCCTTCGGCGTGCACGGGAGGCCATGCGTCCTTGGAGTGCGGTTTCATCTTCTTCGGGAGGAGTTTCACCGAGGTCGAGTATCAGAGGAGCACCTGATTGTGTAGAAGTGTCTTCGAGTGCGGCTTCAAAGGGATCCTTATGCCCCTTGATTTTACGCACGCGTCCTTCATTGGGGGAAGGATTTTCTTCAGCCATATGCCTATTCCAACCATTTGCGGGCATTTAAGTATTACGCCGTTTTCGACCGGCGATACCGAGGCCAGGTGCTGTTTTACAGCATCTGGCTTCCTTGGATGAACCCTTTAACCTTTTCAGAAAAGGTTAGCGAAAACCGTTTTTCGCAAGCCTTTTTCCCAAAAAGGCTTCTCAAGGGTTCGGGGATTAAATAGCGGTTTTTCGTCCTTCCGATATGACACATGCAAGTGCTTCCATTCATGCGCGCAAGGGAGAAAGTAAAGAAGCTCATGCTAAATCTCACTCCTGGGCGCATCATAGGCATTCTCCTTTCTTTGTGATTTGGGAGATGGTGGGGCTGGCGTGCGTGCTGTTTCTGGCCATGACGTTCGCATTGGAAATTTTTTTCCACCCGGGCAAGGCAACGCTGGAATTGATCCATTTGGCGGACATCGCGGCCGAAGTGATCCTAATCACCGAGGTGTTGTTGATTTTCTTGGTGGCGCGCAATAAGATCCATTTCATCAAGACGAAGTGGATGACCATTCTTTCGGTAGTGCCATTTGGGAATGCCTTTCGTTTTGTTCGCTTGATCAAGCTGGGATGGCATGCGTTCGAGAAGACGCGCGTGGGACAATTCATTGAACACCCCATCCGCAGCACAAAGAGATGGCTGCGCCGGAAGCTGCATCTGCATTTCAAGAAATAAGCGCCTGCGAAGTGGTATTGTGCCGCACCACCTTCTGTTTTTTCTTTTTGACTGCGCACTACTTTTTCTTTTTTTAAAAAGAAAAAGGAGCGCCCGAGAAGGGATTTGAACCCTCGACCACCTGCTTAGAAGGCAGGTGCTCTATCCAGGCTGAGCTACTCGGGCAGTAGGGATTGGATAGGCGTTACTCAGAATGGAAACGGAGAGAATTTAAAGCGAGGAATCTCCGAGGGCTATTTTCTCTTCATGGGAGCGGATTCGACGTGGTAAATCCTGGCGATGGGTGCGCGCTTGATGATGCGCTGCTCCGCCAGGTCCACGAGCCAGATATAGAGCCCTTTTTGGGCGAATTCTTTGGGCAGCGCCTTGCTGCGGACGTGGAATCCGGGAGCGGTTTCTGTTTTTTGATAGGGCAATAATGAGTCGTGCGGGATCACGAAAACGAATTCGTCCACTTCATCGCGGTAGGAAATCTTGCGCAGCATCTTTCCTTTGCTCGGGCGCGTGAGCACTTCGAATCCGATGCGCTTGCGAGGCGTTTCCACATAGAAGTCGAACGCTCCTTCTTTGGGATTCTGTTGCCGGGCAAAATTCACTAGTACTTTTTGTTCGGCTTTCATCTTGGTGATGGGCCATTCCGCGTTCACGCGCAAGCGGTGCAGTTCATTCCATGTGAGGAGGTGCATTAATGCGGTGGTGGCGTTCCCATTCACGAACATCAGTGTATCCCTCGCCGCCGCTTGGTTTGTTTTTTGGTACGCGAACGCTTTTTGCGCACGGGAGTTGTCGCGAGCAATTTGGGATTGCGCACGAATGAGGTGAATTGTTCCAGCGCCTGCGCATCGCCCTCGACTTGGACATGGAACGTGCTCGCTTTGGAGAAGTCGATCGCGAAATGTCCCGCTTGCACGCGCAGGAATGGCATGCAGGCATAGAGGAAAATATTATGCGCGTTGAGGAATTCATCCGCGTGCGCGAGAGGCAATTGGAGCACTATTTCGGCCTCGCGCGGACGTTCTTTGAATCCGGCCTTGATACCGAAATGGGTTTGGCGTGCCAGGAGGTTGTCGAGTTGGGCTTGCACGAAGGGTTTGCTCTTGTGCAATGCCAAATGCCACTGCGCAAACGACCTTTCCGGGGCGATGCGCACAAACAGTTCTTTTTCCCCCATCCTGCGCGCGATCAGCGGGAGGTGTTCCCACATGAAGCGGTCGAGCATGCCGGGTCCTTTGCTGGGGGCGAATGCGATCGTGTGCACAGTCGTACGC
This sequence comes from Candidatus Iainarchaeum sp., assembly GCA_016699555.1. GTDB lineage: Archaea > Iainarchaeota > Iainarchaeia > Iainarchaeales > VGJJ01 > VGJJ01. The sequence goes on along the minus strand of CP064981.1, from coordinate 579,203 downwards.
GTCACACTCACTTTTCGCTCTTGGGGATTAAAAATGCCCTACAAATGGGGGCTGATCCCTGCGCGGATGAGCTGTAATTCCTTGATCCCTATTTTGTGCGCGTCCCAGCTCTTCAACCCGTCCTCGTCCTGGCGCGGGATGATGTGGATGTGGGTGTGGAATACCACTTGTCCGGCCGGTTTACCCGTGTTGATGCCGATGTTGAACGCCGTGGCGTGGACTCCTTTCAATATCGCGGGCGCGACCTTGGCGACGACAGCGAGCAATCCTTCGCGGTCCTTGGGAGCGGCATCGAGGATATCTCGCGAGTGGTTTTTTGGGATAACGAGCGCGTGCCCGGGAGAGATGGGGTGGATGTCCAGGAAACAGAGGTAGTGCGCATCCTCATACAGGATGTCGGCAGGGATTTCTTTGTTGATGATTTTGCAGAAGATGCAGGTGGAATCGGAGGGCATGTACGTGGGATATCCCCCAAACTATTTAATGACGCATTCCAGAGAAAAACTCGAACTGTTTCGGGTGGGCAATTATTCTGATAGGAATCAATCATTCATCCGTGTTCGCAAGCGCAGAAGAATGAGATGAACTTCGCACCGAACGAGATTCGAACTCGTGCCTCCGTGAGGAGACCGGCTTTCCAGACCGGCGCATTAGACCACTCTGCCATCGGTGCAGAACCCTTGAGAAGGGTTCATCCAAGGAGGAATTGCAACGGCAATTCCTCGTTCTCGGCGCCACCGCTCGAAAGCGGCGAGTCTATAATACCAAAAAGCCCCGCTAAAGGTTTTAAATGGCACAAGCTGCCGTGCAAGCAAATCCATTTTAAGCCCCAAAAAGGTCCTTTGGGCTATGCAGCGCAAGGCCCAGACGACAGTCGAGTTGATGGTCATCATGGCCATCGGGCTCATCGTCGTAGCCAGTCTCGTGGGATTCGTGGGCAATCAGATCGCCATCCTCCAAGAGACCCAAGCGCAAAAGACGGCGCAGGCTTCGATGAATGAGTTGATCAACGGAATCAACGAAGTGTATGCGCAGGGCCCCGGGGCCGCCAAGCAGGTCACCGTGATATGGCCCGCCGGCATCGACGCCTCGCTCTCGAGCATCGCCAACAAATCCATCCGGTTGCGGGTGTACAAGTCCGATATCGTGGGGACGGCCATCCCGTATATCACGGGCTCGCTCCCCACAACAGCCGGGACGCAACGCATCAACATCCGTGCGGCGGATGGGTATGTGAGCGTCGGCACGCTCACGCTGTCGGCTTCTCCTGCATTCATCTATCTCCCCGTGGCGCGCGATCAGAACAGCACGGCGAACATCCAATTGCGGAGCACCTCCTCGACGAGCGCACTCATCACGCCGACCCTGCAATGGAATCCCACGCTCGTGACGAGCGCATCGGATACCACGCCTTTTTCTATTTCGTCTGCCGCGGATGTCAACCGCGACGTGAATGTGTATGCAGGCCCCCTGGCCGTTGGGAATTACACCGGGTCCTATCAGGTTTCCGCTAGTTTTTCTGACCACCTAGAATCATTGCGCATCCCCATCGATGTCGAGGTGTTGGTGGACACTGGCACGCTGCTCACGCCCTACCCCACATCGCTGACCGTGAATACGTTGTGGGATGATTCCAACTCGGGATTAATCCAATTATGCAATCTCGGCAACACCCCGATCAAATCCATTTCCTTCACTCCCTCCACGGGCAATGCAGGGGATTGGGTGCAGGGCATCGCGGATATTGCCTCCTTGACCGGGCAAGAATGCACCGATGTGCAAGTCACGATCTCTCCACCCAATGGAACGGGATTAGGCACCTATTATGGCACCCTCGTCCTGCGTGATTTCGATGGCACCAATACCGTTGCCATTCCCTTGACGGTGAACGTCTTAGGGATGAGCGGCGCATTCGTGTGGGATTGGAATGTCGCCTATCTCACGAACACCTCCATTATCGAATATGGCATGGCCAACACGGGATCCAATCCCCTCAATATCACCAGTTTTACCCTCGACGGGTGGAATAATTGCGATTCCAACCAGAATGCGCTCACGTCCATCATATTCAACGGCAGCACTCGCTTCACCGGGAGCAGCGCAGCCGGAGTTGCAAGCGATATCAATGATTTCATCATGCCCGTGTTGTCCTATTACACGAATAATACCCTCCATTTCAGCGGGCGCATCAATGATGAGAATGAGCAATTCGTCGCAGCGCTCACTTTCTCGGACGGAACCACATACACCTCATCCGTTTTTGGACTAGGCGGATGCGCCGCAGATGTGACGCCTCCCGCGACGATCACTAATCTCACTGCGGGCACAGGCGATTACCCGGGGTCGGTGCTCTTGGAGTTCACCATCCCCGGAGATGACGATTATTCCGGCAGAGTGGCGGATGCGGCCTTCCGCTATCGGAGCGGTCGCGTGAATGACGAACCGACGTGGGCTTTAGCCGATGCATTATTTTATGGTGATTTCAACATCACAACCGGAGACACGGACGTCAGCATGCACGTATTCGGGATGCCGCTTGGGGAAACCTGGTACTATGGTGGGCGCTTCGAGGATGAGGTGCCGCACTATGCGTATACCAACAGCCCCTCCGCCACTCCCACGGATGAAGTGACCATTACCGAGAGCGGAACCCAGTATCCGCATTTCATGGATTCGAATACGCTTTCGTCTTTCATCCTGCAGAACGTGGTCTTCAGTGAAGGCACGTTCCCCGTCCGCAATATTGCGATTGCGATCGTCGAGGATAATTATGGTCAAGAAGCCGGTACAGGGACGTGGTTGATGGATATCAATTTCGGCGAGTCGGATGAGCACCCCATCACATTCATCCAATTCGACTATACCGAGTTCACCGGCATAGAAGAAATGGGATATGACTGGAATACCGGCCTCATGAATGACTTGACCCCGGTCAACCTGATGAGTTATGAAGAAAATATCGCCACCTGCGAGAGCTATACCTACCAGTGCCTCGACCTGGTCGGCAGCCTGACGGGCATCGTGAAGCCGAATACCTTCTATGTGACGAGCATGAATGGCATTGACGAGTTTACGCTTCGCTTCGCCTAGCCGCATCCCTTACAAGGCATGCTTTTATTGGGTAAAGCCGCTCTCCCCCATATGGAATCCGATTCCCCGCCAACAAAGTCACGCGGGCAGAGCACGGTAGAGATGCTCGTGGCCGTGGCGATCGCCACGGTCATCCTCGCATATTTGGTGAATTTTACCACGACGCACGTATTGCAATTGCAGCAACAGCAGGCCATCAAGACCGGACAGATCGCGGTAGCGGAGATGGCAGACGCCATCAATGGCGTGAATGCGCAAGGGATTGGCGCGCAGGAAAGCATCATCATCCATTTCCCCCGGGGAATCGATCCCGCGAATGTCTATTTCAGCGGCAAATCCATCGTCATGCGCGTGTACGACACGGATATTACTGCCACCACCGACGTCACGCTGACCGGAAGCCTCCCCACCACGTTTGGGCCCAAGCAATTGCTCTTGACCACGACCGCTACCGGGGTGCATGTGGGTTCCAATACGCTCTCTTCTTCGGCCGCGAGCATCTATCTTCCCATGGCGCGCGACAGTAATCAAACCACGCGCATCACCTTGACGAATCACGATTCCTCCTCCGCCACGCTGAGCGCTTCCCTTTCGTGGTCGCATACGCTCGTGACGACGGTCATTTCCCCGAGCAGCGGAACCATCGTCGGCAACGCTCCTTTCGATATCGATTTGAACGCAGTCTCTACGGCCAGCGCCATCGGGAATTACACGGGCACGCTCACGATCACTGCGACCTTCTCGGATCGCGTCGAGACGTTTGCGATCCCCATCAACGTGGAGGTCTTTTCCAACACCGGCACGCTCATGAATATCCTCCCGGCCTCGCTCTATTTCACTACGCTGGGAGCGGACTCCAACGCGATCGGAATCCAGATCTGCAACACGGGCAATGCAGAGCTGAAAAATATTTCTTTCATCCCTTCTTCGGGAAACGCGGGTGATTGGATCGAAAGCATCGCGACGATCGCTACGCTTTCGGGCCAAAGCTGCACGACGGAAACGGTCACCATAACGGTTCCTGGAGGAACGAGTTATGGACACTATTTAGGAAGCCTCGCGGTAACGGATTATTCGGGCGCCAACAATCAAGTGATTCCCATCGAGCTCGAGGTATTCGGTCAGGCGGGCGCATTCCTTTGGGACTGGAATGGGGCCTACTTCCCGGATACCACGACAGTGCAGGGATTCAAGCTCAAGAATAATTCTTCCGGAGCCATTACTCTATCCCAGTTGCGCGTGCAGCGATGGTGGGCGTGCGATTCCAATCATGCGCAGCTCGAGGAATTTTGGAGCAGCGGAGGGGATTTCGTCTTTTCTCCTGCGGCGGATGATAATGAGACGAATGCGATCAGCTTGAATATCAGCGGCAATGGGATTTACCAGAATAATTTCCTCTACTTTACGGGCAATATCTCCGATGAAGGAGAGCAATTCCAATCCCATGTCACTTTTTCGGATGGGTCCGTCTATTCTTCCGGCATTTGGGGCACGGGTTGCTTCCTCGATACGACTGCTCCCGGAACGGTAACTAATCTCGTCGCCTCCCCTGGACCGGATTTCCGCACAATCCGATTGAATTTCACTTCTCCCGGGGATGATAATTTTACCGGGACTCCCGTGGATGCGAATCTGCGTTACTCGCTGAGCTCTATCGATAACGAATCTGAATTCAACAGCGCAACGCCCGTGGATGATTATTATTTCAGCAAGGCCGTGGGAGGATATCCTACCTATATCACGGTCTCCGACCTGAACATTGGTCCGACTTATTATTTTGCGGCCAAATTCAGGGATGAAGCATACAATTGGAGCGGCCTCTCCAATACCGACTCTGCGCAAGCATTCAACAGCATGTCGATCGAAGAAGATGGGAATTCATTTCAGTTCTTCCCGGCTGCTACAAATGTGACCGGGCTGGTCATCACGGACATCCAATTGACCCCTTCCAGTCCGAGGACAGGGAATCTATTATTCCATATCGATTCTAACGAGCAAAGTGTCTCTTACACCGTGGATCTCAATTTCGATTTCGGTGCCAGGACCGTCAATCGCGTGCGGGTATGGTATCCGACAAGATATACGAGCAACATCAAGAACACGGCAGCTAATGTGGACAACAGGCATTCCAACCCATATACCACTATCGATTTGCTCAGCACGACCTATGTGACCAATGTGTTATTCCAATACGCCGGTAACCTGGATCCCCCCTCCGCGATATTGATTTCGAACGTGAATACGTTCATCATCGAGGAGGCCAATGGGATTATGGATGCAAATATCACCATTACGGCCGACGACTAATCGTGGAAAAAACGCTATCCATTATAAGCCGAAAAAGCCCTTTCTGGGCATGCGCGCACACGGCCAAGTCACGGTAGAATTGCTGCTGATCATCTCCGTGCTCTTGGTCATCCTGCTCGTGAGCATCAATATTTTCAGCACCCAAGCGGGAGTGGCGAATTCCAGACAAAACCTGTTCGAGTTACGGCAAAACCAGGAAAAGATATTGGAGCTCATCTACCAGGCCGCACACAGCCCAAGCGGGACCCACATCGTCTCATTCATCCCTCGCGCACAGGTGGATGAGAATTTCTTTGTGCAGGGAAAGAACCTCTATGGTTCCGCCGGAGAATATGATCTCATCAGCCCCATCCCTAGCATCATGGTGGACAGCAATTCCTTCACGGATGGCATGTTGATCCGCGTCACGCATCGCACGGATGGTCTCACGATCGGACCGGCTGAGATAACCCAGGCCAGCATCGATGAAGGCGGAGGCAAAGACGGTGGAGGCGGCGGAGGGGATGGAGATGAGGATGATGGCCGCTAATCCCTCTCGCGCGCGCGGGCAACTCTTCTCATCGGATGCCCTCCTGGCGATGATGGTCTTCCTATTCGCGCTTACCGTGACGTTTGCCCTCACGGACCAACTCGTTACTCAAACCACCTCCTCGGCGGAGGGAGAACGCCTGAATCATGTCACGGACCGCCTCGCACAATTGATGATCTTTTCTCCGGGAAACCCTACCAATTGGGAATACCTCTCCGACAGGAATGCTGTCGCATGGATCGGCCTCATCGATCACGGAAAAGAAATCGACCCCCAAAAGTTGGCCCAATTCCGCGATTGGAACGTGGATGATTATCGCTCCCTCAAAGTGGGCATGGGCATCGGCGATAAGAATTTTTATTTCTATATCTCGGACGTGAACAAAAACATCATTTGGAATGCGGGTATCTCTCCCGTCGATGCGGTCAAAGTGAGTACCAGCACATTTTCTTCCGTCTACCACGGAAAGCCCGTCTTGGTGACGCTGCAGGTGTATGAATCATGAAATCGTTGAAAAAAAAGCAGAAGGGGTTCGTCATCTCCGTGGATGCGCTGCTGGCGCTGTTTGTGTTGTTCATGATGATCGGGATCGCATTCGAGACCATTTCCCAGCAAGGGATCGATTTCGGCCAGCGCACGCGATTGCGCGAGCAGGCATTCTATGCCGGCATTGCGCTCGAGCAATCGCGCTTGATCCCGAAGGCCGTCATCGGCAACAACACCACGGAGATCCGTTCCTTCCTCGACTCGTGGCCCGCGAACGTGTGCGCGAGCGTGAGCGTATACCCTGATTTTGACACGAATGCCCCCACGTTGGTCGTCTCCAAGTCCTCGTGCACGAGTGCCACAGGAATACAAGAGCGCGCGAGCAATGGCGTCATCGTCTCCTCCCCGCCGGATGCCAATCTCTACAAAGTCATCGTGACGACGTGGGTGAATCAGGCATGATTCCCTTTCCCTCTGCACCTTCTCCTGACAAAAAAGGATTTGTGCTCAGTTTTGCATTGTTCATCTTGGCATTGTACATCGTCGTGTATGCCCAGCTCCAAGCCAGTCATTTGCACGAGCTGCGCGCCAATGAGTATCGGGTCTGGCAGCAGACGCGCGCCGCGCAATTATCCGCGGATCTGCGCTTGGACTTGAATGCCTTGCTCAATCAATCTCTGGTGGTGGATCAGAATGATATAGGCGTGAACCTCTTCCTCCGGGGTAGCTTGCCGAGCGATTTGAACGTGTATACGAATCTCCTTCGATACCAATCCCAGATACAAAAATTGGGACAAGATAGCAATATCGTGGCGTGGCTGGATTTGAATGCATTCGTGCAAGACCTGAATATCATCGGGAGGACGGACCATAATACGGTGTGGAAGCAACCCATCGATATGTCGCGTATTACTATCTACTCCGAGCAATCGAGCAATTTTCCCGAAATCATCGATATCAATATCCACTCGAACCGCGAATACGTCACTCTCACTCCATGGACGCTCGACGCGAGCGGAGACACCTACATCCGTTTTCGCTTCGAGGACTCCAATTCCGGGCACGACTTTACCGCCACAGGATGGGGCAGCGTGGGCAATGATTACACGTATCTCATCGATTTCAACACCACTCCCTCATCCTATATCGCATTGACCTTTGGCACGATCGATGAGAATAGAGGAAGCCTGCGCATCCAACCATACGATAGCAGCGATATGACACCGTTGCAAGTGGATTATTCGATCCGCTGGCAGACCGCGGCGGATGCGACGCCCGTGCGCGCAGGATATGACTTGCCATTGAGCATCATGGGAAAAGACATCAACGTCATCCAATCCACGCAGTGGGTGTACGAGTAGTTTTTGACAATGGGGTCAAAGGAGTGATTGCAACGGCAATCACTCGTTCTCGGGGCGGCCGGACGAAAACGGCCATGGACAGGACTGGACCCAGAAGCATCTTTGAGAAAGATGCGTGAAAGGACAGGTGCTGCTGGCAGCACCTGGATACCGCACCAGAACCTTTAGATAAAGGTTCATCAAATCAGGGATTGCGCAGCAATCCCTGTTCCCGCACCACACCGACGGAACGGTGTATGGACAGGGCGGGACTCGAACCCGCAGCCTTCCGCATGCGAAGCGGATGCGCTACCATTGCGCTACCTGCCCGGAATCTTTCAGGAAAAGATTCATCAGAATATAGTAGAATGGGGTTGGGAATCGTTTAAAAATGGGCATAACCCCCTCGGGCGCAGGTTTATAGCACGCAAGCGATTGCGTGGTTGCATGGAAGAGATCGATGGACTGCGTGAAGGGGCTCGGCTCAAGGCGCGCATTCGGGAGTTGGAGCAGCTGAATCAGCTGAAAGACGCGGAGTTCAACAACTTCATGCGCAATGCTCCTTGGGGTATTTTCTTGGCCCGCTGCACGGCACAGGACTCCATCTCTTCGGCGCGCGTGTATTATGTGAATCCCGTGCTCACGAATATGTTCAATTCGCTCGACCTCATCAATCAGCCCTTGCTCTCTCCGGAGTTCTGGGTCAATAGCGTGGAGCGCTCGCGTTTCTTGGAAGAGCTGACGAAGTCCTATCAGATTTCGGGCTTGACCGTGCAGCTCCGCGACCGCGACAGGAATATCTTTTGGGGAAAGATTTTCGCACGGGTAATCCCTTCGCCGGAAGGCATTTTCATTTTCGGATGTATTGTGGATGTGACCGTTGAGAAAGGGGATGAACCCATTCAACGAAAGCCCATTTCGTATTCGTGAAATGAGGGTATAGAATCAGCAAATTTAATAGAAGGGAGCCAGGGATCTGCGTTCAGCAGTATGGCTTCCCTCCTTAACTCCCAATACGTGCAATGAGTATGGCTTCGAAGTATAAAAACGTTCGTGGGAGACCCTCGTTTCCTCTTACCCATTCCCTTACCCCTCAACGTTGATTGTCTGATTTTGTTTTGTTATGTTCATGTGATTTATATTCAAGTGGCCACTCCCTTCTTGGAATCCCGACCGGATTCATGGGAGGAGAGAATATGGCATTTGGATTGGAAATCTATAACTTATTGCCCAATGAAGCATACATCATCATCCACTTGATCGCATTGCTCGTGGGGGTTTGGCTGGCATCAAAGGCGTTCAGCTCCAATAAAGGGGCTTGGGGCACGCTGTTTGCGTTCTATGCGATCGCCGAGCTCGGGTTCGTGTTGGCGCACATCGGGGTATTCCACACGCTCTTCAGCCACCTCTTGGCCGAAACCCTATTGTTGATAGGATTCCTGCTCGTGGCGAAGGAAATGAAATAATGGGAGCGGAAGCCCGCTTCCATTCTTTTCTTTTTTTAATCGCAGAACGCAATGCAGTGGATTACTGGCAGCTTCCCACTAAGGGAGTGCGCCCATAGAACTTGATGCCGGTAAGGGCGGAAGTGCTGTAGGTAAAACCGACCTGCAATGCATACGATTGTCCGGTCGAATTGTTGCAGGTGAAGCGTGAGCTGCTGATCGTGGTCGTCTGATTGGCTAGCAGTGTCACATCCGTAACGTCAACAGCGGAATTATTCCAATTGACGTCGGTAATGGTAATAGAATTTGTCGAAACGTTCTTGAGCACTAAAGACCCTGTCCCGCTCGCGGGAACCGACCAATCGATTAGAGCAAAGGGCTGGAGCGTCGTCCAATAGGATCGGCTCTGCGAGGCACTAACTGCACTCCCCTGCGAACCGAATCCGCCCAAAACACCTACGACAACCAATGCAATCACAATCACAATGGCTAAAATAATCAAGTACTCCGTGGTACCCTGCCCGCGTGCGCGTATTGGTTGCATGCCATTCACCTAAAAAAAAATGGAATGGAGCACTCGCTCCATCCGTTATGCGATTACTGGCAGCTTCCCACGATGGGGGAGGAGCCATATACTTTCAATCCCGTCAAATCGGCGGTATTGTAGGTGTATGAGAATGTTCGCGAAAAATTCTGTCCGGTATTGCTTCCGCATGTCATGCTCGTACTGGTGACGGTAGCCGTGGCGCCAGCGGAAATGTTGACATCCGTGATATTGATGGCGGCACCATTCCAATTCAAATCCGTCAGCGTAATCGTGTTCGCGGTCAAATTCTTGAAAACCAATGAGCTTCCCGTACCGGTCTGCGAAATCAACCAATCGGTTACGGCAAGCGGCTGAACCGTTCCCCAGTATGATCGGCTTTGGGATGCGTTGATGGCGCTTCCTTGCGAACCGAATCCGCCCAAAACACCTACGACAACCAATGCAATCACAATCACAATCGCTAAAATAATCAAGTACTCCGTGGTACCCTGTCCTCTCCTCGAAAACATATTAACACATCTCCTGGTGGGCCATGCCCATCTTGTAGAGAGCAAACCCCTTCAGCTATATAAATGATGTCTTACGGCAGCGGCTCATCCCAACCCCAATAGCCCTTTGAGGAATTGCTTGGAGATGAAGAATACGACGAGGGATATCGCAAACATCGGCAGCGTATAACGCAAGCCCAATAGTGGTTTGCTGCTGCCAATGGTCCCCATGAATAACCCCGCTAGGATCGAGTTGCCGAAGAGCAGGATATAGGCGATTCCCGTCAGGAACTCAGGAGTGATGGAAACCTTTCCCCCGACGAAACCCGTTCCCGCAAGCTCTTGGGCGCCGCTGGCGATGGATTGCCCTTGGATCTTGCCGATGAGCTCGACGAATTCCACGCTCACGGCCATCAGGAGAGGGGTCGCGATGACGATGACGAACCCCACGAAGATGACATAGGTGGCCGTCGCGGCTTGGAGTTCTTTTTTGAGGTCTTGCGTCCGGCGTAAGTCAGCAGAAGTATTTTCCAACAACTGCGCGAGCCTTCCGCCGCTCTTCATGGCCTGGAGGAAGAATCCAACCGTTTCAGTGAGATTGCGCGACTTGATCTTATTGGAGATCGTCGACAGCGCTTCCGTGAATGATTCGACTCCCAGCGAGCGAGCGCTCACGGCTTTGATCTCTTCGCTGAGCGCTCCGAACTCCGGGCGTGCGCTCCCGCGGAATGCGGAGAAACTGGTCATTCCCGCGCGGATGTTCCCCGCGACCAACAAGAGGAAATCCGGCAGGATGTTTTCGACCGTGCGCGAACGGGCTTCGGTGAGGTAGTAAATCTGCACATAGCGGAATGCCACAGCCAAACCCAATCCCACGACGAAACCGATGATTCCCGCGACGCTGGGATCCAACGCGAATCCCGCACGCAGGGTGCGCAACCACTCGTTGAGGAAGTCGACCTGCCATGCCATCACGAACGCGAGGAGGATTCCTCCGAATAGCGCCAAGAGCAATGTCTTGGCCAGCCACACCGACGAATCGATTTCTCCTCCGGCCTCGCGCACGAATGATTGCGCGCGTTTCTGGAGGGAAACGGGGAGGCTGCGCGCCATGCGATAGAGCAATGCATTCATGCTAGAACATCCCCTGCGGCGCGCGTGTGCGGATGAACCCGATCATCACCACTTGGATGACCAGTGCGCTTCCAACGGCCATGAAAATGGTCCCCTCGCTGATTTCGTTTCCGCCGACGGCGGAGAGGATGACCATGAACGTGATTCCGATCGTGGGCAACGCAGCCGCGATGAGGAGATACATGAGGATGTAGAGGTTGAGCTCTGCCGCGTAACTCTTGATCACGCGCGACTGGTATTCGGTGAGCGTGTTCACGATCGCCTGCAGCGCACTGGCGACGGAAGAGCCGGTGCGCAGGCTCGTGACGAGTTGCCATACGGTCTTCTTGAGGAATTCGGATTCGGTGCGCAACGCAAGCCTTTCGAGTGCGGTCGCTTCCGTCATCCCGGCATTGATTTCCTGTACGACGGTTTGGAATTCTTGGGAGATGGTCCCGTACTTGCTCTTGGCGACGTTGGACATGGAGTCGTAGAGCGAAACCCCCGAGCTCACTTGGATGAGCAGGCTCTTGAGCGCGAAAATGAGCCCTTGGTCGATTCCCGCGCGGGCATTCTGGGCGATGATGCGGGGATAGATGAGGTGGACCGCGAATGCCCCTAGGAAACCCGAAAAACCCGCCGCGACTCCAAGCGTAACGCCCGCAATGATTTCTCCCCCGCCCGTGATGAATCCCAAGAACCCGAATAGCACCCCGAAGATGAGCGCATATCCCATTGCGGAAAGGATAGCGCCCGCGAGATAACCCGCGGCGGTGATGTTGAGCCGTGCGTAGCGCAATGCCTCTCCCAGGAATGGCAGTACGCGCGCGAAATTGCCCGCCGCTCCCTGGATGTTGCTCGGCAGCCGATTGGCCTGTTCGATGGTCAACAGCATGAATCCGACGCGCGTCATCCGAGCACCTGTACGGGGTCTTGGTCGGCCATCGCCGCTTCCTTCACGCGCTTGGGATCGGCATAGAATGCGCGCATGGCGTTTCCGACTTGGTTGATGTTGGAGTAGTTGCGCTTCACGAGCCAGTTGAGTATGGTCACGCGGTCCGCGACCTCGTTCTCGATATCGCGTTGCGTCATTCCGGTGTGGAGATTCAATTTCTGGATGAGACGCGTAGGCTCGGAAACTTTTTCCCATGTGTCCCCGCGCGCGACCCAGCGATAGACGTCATTGATCCCCACTTGTTCTCCCGTGACACCGGCTTCGATCTCGGCGATCTCATAGCTCTTACGCGAGTTGCTCTTGCGATCGCGGTATTGCACTAACACCAGGTCGATGGCCTCGACTTCGAGCGGGGGAATGGAGATGGGCGGCTCGATGAGGCGGCGCAATACCTGACGCGCCGAGTCGGCGTGGATGGTGGCATAAACGCTGTGCCCCGTGTGCATGGCTTCGAATAATACTTCGGCTTCCTCGCGCGTACGCATCTCTCCCACGATCAGTCGATCGGGACGCATACGCAGAGAGGAAATTAGCAGGTTGAGCATGGAGACCTCTCCGCTCCCTTCGGGGTTGGGATTGCGCGTCGTGAGGGGGACCCAATTCCATTTCATGTAATCGGGCAGATTGAGCTCGCGCACGTCCTCGATCGTAATCACGCGCTGGTGCGCGGGGATGAATGAGAGCAGGGCGTTGAGCGCGGACGTCTTTCCGGCCGCCGTGCTTCCTGCGACGAGGATGGACAATTCGTACTGCATGGAGATCCACAGCCACGCGGCCATTTCCGTGGACATCGTCTTTTCTTTGCCGATGAAATCGATGATCGTCCATGGCTTGCGGGCGAAGCGGCGGATGGTCAGAGTGTTTCCGAGCGAGGAGATGGGGAACAGCGTGGCATTCACACGATCCCCGGAAAGCAAGTGCGCGTCCATGATGGGGTGGAGGTTCGTGATCTCTCTCCCCACTTTTCTTCCGATCTGCGAGGAAAGATTGGCGATGCTGTCTTCGCCGCTCATGAGGAGGTTGGATTTCATCCAGCCGTACTTGAGATGATACACCGTCACCGGGGACTTGGACGAATTGATGGCCACTTCTTCGAGGTAGTTATCGGCCAGCATGAGTTCGAGCTCTCCCAGTCCGTACAATTGGTGCAACAGCTGCCCTGCCATGCTCGCCAGGAGGTTTTCGGAGAGATTCCCGAAGAGTTTGGTGATTTCGCTCCGCGCGGCGACTTGGAATTTTTCTTTGAGGGAATGGGCTTGCTCCGCATCCGAGAGATCGATGTTTTCGATGGGCACTTGCGCCGCAACGCCTTCGCGCATCTCATCGAGGAGGGCATTGGTGTAAGGCCCATACGTTTGCACATGCAAGTGATAGAATGGCCGCTGCTCGTCCGCGAGCGAGATGATCTGCACCGTTGATTCCACGCGATCGGCCGAAGACACATAGGTTTCGATGACGTTGCCCTGCGGTGGGGGGATTATTTTTTCCTGGAGGGGCTGCAGGATATTGATGCGCGGGCTCTGCACGAGGGAAGGAGGATACTGCAACTCGAGGATGCCGCGCGCTTCCAATAGTTTGAATGCCTTTTCGAGGTGCGGTTGCTTCCACCCCACGAGTCGCGCGAGTTCGTCCAAGCGGATGTCTTTGCGTTGCTGGATGATGCGAATGGCGTCGTCAATGGTCAACGAATCCCCCGCCGCAACCGAGAGTGGTCGTTCGACGAGTTTGGGAGGAGTGGGTATTGGAACGGCTGCTGGAGCCGGTTCTGGTGCGCGCGCAGGCGGTGCGCCCGCGGGAGGGATTCCTGAAGTGGTTGCACTCGTTGGGGGAGAGATGTAATAGCGCGTGTCCGTGCCGGACGGGTTGGCTTTCATTTCGTTGTCCAGTTGCTCGGGAGGAATCTCTGGCATACCCACCAAAAAGGGGCTAGGGCTTATAATATTGCATTCGCCGAGAGCGAATACGCACAAAATGGTCGCATCGGCAGCAGGATTATGGATAGTGGTTCGTTACCACGTTGGCGGAGTAATTGGGCGGAACGACATCATCGAATGCACGAATCCCGAAATAGTAGCCTCCGGGGGGGAGGGTGATGGAATAGCTTCCCACGCTCCCGGCAGGACCGGGTACGGGTAAGGGTGATGCGCCTGCGAGCCCGGTAATGGGCGTCGCGGAAGAGAAGTTGGAGTTGGTGATAATGGCAGGGGAATAACGCAATTCATAACCGGCAATGGTTCCTCCCTGCAATATCCCATCGTCCCCGGGCCACACCCAGGAAAGAGTAATGTTCTGCGGTGCGCCGCTGGAATAGCTGAGATTGAAATTGCGGAAATCTCCCGGCAGGCCGGCGTCGATGGCGGCGCATTCGGCGGGAGTGAAGAGTCCTGACTGGAGACAAATCTCTTCCTGGCTGAGCTGGACTTGGCCCTGGACCTGTTGATTGCCATAAGGGATGATCCCCGTGGCCAAGAGTGAGATAATGACTACTGCGATGAGCACGGCCCCTCCGATCAACAGCAGATACTCGAGGGCACCCTGTCCCTTGATGGAAAGGGAATTTTTTCTCGAAACCATAGGCGGAGAAACCGTTTCTCGTATTTAAACCCCTAATTTTTAATCCCATCTCCAGGAGATTAATGGTAGTACTATCACTCAAGAAATCCTGCAGCGGTGGCGGAGTGGTCAAACGCACTAGCCTTGAGAGCTAGAGGAGCGATCCTACGAGAGTTCGAATCTCTCCCGCTGCGTCACTCCTTTTTCTTTTTTGGAAAAAAAGAAAAATTAGACGACCAGTCAAAAAGAAAAAACATCAGGTGTTGTCCACAACACCTGTTCTCGAGGCGGCCTGCCGAAACAGGCCTTCGGATTTCTCCCGCTGCGATTCGCGTTTATCATTTTTGCTGGTTTTTGCGGGTATTATATTTTTCGAGGACGCCTTGTGCTTTAGCATACTCCGTCAAGGCGACATTGCGGAAATGTCCTTTATGATGTTCATATTCCAAAAAATTGTTGTGAACGAGACTGGCTACGCATTCGTCCACCAAGGGGTGTAGGGTATTGCGGTACTTGTCCTTGAGGTGGTCCACATGCAGACGTCCCGACATATTGAATTCGGTCGTGATATATGCAAGAACCGTGATGCGCATCGCACGGCGCATGAGGTCCTTATTTTGTTGTTTTGGTTTTTTGGCGGATTCATTAGAAAGCAAATCGCGCAGGCGAACATACATCTCATGCGTCACATGGGGCGCCCTTTCGACATGGTTGACAAGTCCCTTGAATCCTTCTGGTAATTTTTCAACTGGTTTTTTAGGCGTGGCTTTGACGGGCGGTTTTACTGGACGCACTGGTTTTCGTCTTTCCTTTTCGCGCCGGGGGCCTTTCGGATGAATTGGGATAGAAGTCACTGCGTTCGGAGTGGGCCTCGCCTGTTCCGCCATTGCGACGATGCGTTCACGCCTGGCTTCAGGAGGAGTGGCCCGCAGCATCTCTCCGAATGCCTGCAAACGGCGCATTCCATCGGGAGTCATATCGACTCCTATTTCTCCAATGAGGCGATCGCCATTCAGTCCTGCCGCTTGGATGGCACCCATCGCATGCAGGCGTGCACGCTTGTAGATAAGACGGTTGATAGTGACGGCGTCAATTCCCCCCTTTTGAGCGAATTGCTGACGCGCGAATTGGAATATTTCCTTGCGTTCCGCGCGCGGGATGAGTAGATTGGCCATCATTTCCCTGACTTGGTGGAGTTTTTCGCGCGCCTGTCGGTTCTGCGCGATGCGAGCAGCGTATTCCTTCTTGCGTTTCTCGAGGTTCTCCTGGAGGATTTGGCGTTCCACTCCTGCAACATACTCCGGAGAGACGACGGTGACGCTTCCTTTCGGACCACGCTCTTTCATGAATCGTACGGCTGCGGTCACGAGTTCTGGGAGCGTCGTATGGATGCCTTTCGCCCGCAGATGTTCGTGCATCACGAACGCGACCCCTACGCGCGTGATAGCGCTCTCTATTTTTACGGCGATTTCGCGGGCACGAGGATCTTCGATCGTGTTCTTGAAAATGGAACTGATGTGCGCATTCGCGAAAATGGATTGCACGCTGTCGATCGGGGTTACATGAGGCACTCGCGTACGGTATTTGGACCCATCTTCGGCGTATGCGCGATTAATCTCGCGCTCGATTGCCCCCAACACCGCCGATTTTTGCTCGGGGGTCAGTTTTTTTTTGAAAAACTCTTCAAGGGCGTAGTCACGCACCCCTTCCGTGACCGGGGGGACTTTGATCCCATGCGTGCGCGCGTGTTCGACTTCTTCTGGAGTGGGTTTCTTCCCTTTAGGAACGTCAATCAGAAAATGCCCATGCTTCTGGAATTTACGCAATTGACGCGTCGTGGGAGGAAGCATGACGACTTCCCAATAATGAGGATGACCTGGAAGCAGTTGTTTAATCACTTTACGCGGCATACGTGGGAGTAAACGCTTCGGCTATTAAAATCGCATTTATATTTGAGCCTTCTTTACTTGCGTGGATGATCAAACGCTATTACTTCTCTGCGCTCCTCTCGATCCTGTGCTTGCTCACGATCGGATTGTTCGTGCGCCTCTTGCATGACACGATCGCCATCGAACTCATCTCGTTCTACCGCGCCTTCTTCGCGTTCATTTTCTTACTCATAGTGGCGCATTTCCTCGACAAGGAATTCTGGAAGGTCTCGCTGCGGGATTTGCGCGACTATGCGATAGTGGGTTTCCTGCTCGCGCTCACGATGCTCACATTCAATGTCGCTTTGACGCTGGCGCCGCTCACGGATGTGTATTTCTTGAATTACGTGCATGTCTTCGTTGCACCCCTTGCGGCATTGTTCTTGTTGCGAGAGAAGTTCTCGCGCAATAATGTGTTGCTGACCATTCTGGGGGTTATCGGGATCGCACTCATCAATCCCTTCACGGGACAGAGCATCATCGGCAATTTCTTGGCGTTGATTTCGGGCACGAGCTATGCATTGATGACCGTGTATGCGCGAAAGGCGGATAAGCACCATTCCCTGGGAGACGTGGCCTGGTTCATGGGATTCGCCTCGCTCTTCCTGCTTCCCTTCGGCTTCGATAAGGGATTGTTCAACGTCCCCACGCTGGACTGGCCCGTGCTGATAGGATTAGGCGTTGTCTCCACGGGCTTCGGCTACCTCTTCTACAACATCGCGCTCGGGAAGCTGCGCGTGCACGTGATTTCGATGATGGATCTCATCGTCACGACGATCGGGACGATCCTCCTCAGCGTGGCTTATTTCCATGAGGTCTTGCCCCCGCTCACGTTGTTGGGTGGGGTCATGGTGGCAGTCGTGGGAGTCCTATTCGCCCTCGAGTCGCATCTCCTGGATGCAGGTTTAAAACTCCATTCGCCCGCATCATTTAGGTATGTCCCTGGCCCAAGCAAAGGAAAGAGTCGCCGAACTCGTCGACGGACTGCTGCTGGGCAATAGCCCCGGAAAGACGACCATTGTGGGTTTCATTTCACAGCCTACCGATCCCAAATTCGGACACCTCACCCTGCCCGTTTTTCGCTTTACTCCCAAAGGGGAAAAGCCCCCCGTGTATGCGGAAAAGCTGGCGAATGAGCTGAATCTCTCCACGGACAATTTCCGCTTCGAGAGTGTGGGGCCTTACATCAATATTTTTCTCGACGAGAAGCAGATGAACAAGGATATTCTTGCTTCTGCCGTTGCTGCGCCCAAAATCCCCGGAAAGGATGCGCAGCAGGTCATGGTAGAATTTGTTTCCCCGAACACCAATAAGCCCCTGCACCTCGGACACGTGCGTAATATGGCCTTAGGGGAGAGCATCGCGCGCTTGCTCGAGCACCAAGGCCATCGCGTGTTGCGCGCGCAGATCATTAACGATCGCGGCGTGCACATCTGCAAGAGCATGCTGGCCTATCAGCGCTTCGGCAAAGGAGAGACGCCCCAAAGCATCGACATGAAGGGAGATTATTTCGTGGGGAAATACTATGTCTTGTTCAAGCAGAAAGCCGATGCCGATCCCAAGCTCGAAGAAGAAGCCCAATTCATGCTCCAGCGCTGGGAACAGGACGATCCCACTGTACGCGAACTATGGGAGAAGATGAACGCCTGGTGGTTCGAGGGCGTGCAGCAGAGCTATCGCCTTTTCGGGATCCAGTTCGACAAGAACTACTATGAGTCCATGATCTATGACAAGGGAAAAAATATCGCGCTCGCCGCCTATGAAAGCGGGAAATTCATCAAGCTCGAGAATGGAGCCATCGCCGCCCCGCTGAAGTCGTTCGGCCTCCCCGATAAGGTGGTGTTGCGCTCGGACGGCACGACGATGTATGTGACGCAGGACATCTATCTCGCGCAGCAGCGTTTCAGGGACTATCCCGAATTGGGCAAGATCATCTATGTCGTCGGCAGCGAGCAGGACCTGCACTTCCAGCAGTTGTTCGCGATCCTGCAATTGTTGGGAGTCCCGCAAGCGCGACAGTGCTATCACCTCTCTTATGGACTGATCGAAAAACCCGGCGGGGAAAGATGTCCTCGCGCGCAGGGGAGGCGTTCAATGCCGACGAAGCATTCCATGAGGTCTATCGCTTGGCCCGCGACGAATTGCTGAAGCGCAATCCCGAGATGAGCGAGTCCGTCATAGGGAATCGCGCTCGCGTGGTCGCGCTTTCCGCCATCAAGTTCTTCATGACGCGCCAGGATGCGAAGAAGCCCATCGAGTACAATCCCCAGGAAAGCCTTTCCTTCGACGGACAGACCGGGCCGTATGTGCTCTACACACTGGCGCGCACCTACTCGCTCATGCGAAAGTCGGATGCGAAGCCCAATGAAGCGCTCGCGCACATACTAGCAACGGAAAAAGAAAAGGCATTGCTGTATCTGCTCGCAAAAAAAGCGGATGTGTTCGCTGATTCCACGGCGCATTATTCCCCGCACATCCTGGTGCAGTACATCTTGGATCTCGCGAACACGTTCAATTCCTATTACCACGAGACGGCCGTCATCCAAGAGAATAAGGAATTGGAATCCGCCCGCTTGGCACTCGTGAAAGCGGTCAATTGCGTGCTGGAAGAAGGCATGTTCTGCCTGAACATCGAGACGCTGCAGGAGATGTAGCGCCCCAACATGTCACTCATTCCCTAGATAATCCATAAAAATTTTCCGGATTTTGGGATTCTCGGCCAATCGGGTTAGAGCCGCGGATTCTATTTGACGGATGCGCTCGCCCGAAACACCTCTTTCCTTCCCGATCTCCCGTAACGCCGATGCCGCTTTGCCATCTAATCCGAATCGACGTTCAATTACCAGGCGTTGGATATCCGTGAGATTCGAAGCAGAAACGGCCTCGCGCAGTGCAGCACGGGCATCCGCAGAGAGTAATGGTTTCGCCTGTTCGATTACGATGCGATCGAGCAGCGTGCCAGTACGGGCTCCCTTGTATTCACGCACTTCACTCAAAGAAACGGCATCTTTTCCGCGTTTTTCGGAGTCGTAACGTCGCACGAGATGAACTAATTCATTTTGCATGCATTTGAACGCGAAAGTAGAAAACTTGATGCCACGCTCGGGTTCGAACGTAAGGAATGCTTTTTGGACCGCAAATAACGCTACTCCCAGTAAATCCTCTTGACCATACCCGATACGACCCAAGAAGTTCCGATGTTTGTAATAGAATCTATTGGCGGCGTGGTGAACGAGACCAATATTGCGTTTCAGCCACATGTCGATCTCATTTCTTTCTGTCTCGCTGAGTCTCCGATTCCATAATTGCATCTTCGATCCTCTTTTTGCACGTGGGATCTTTTCCTTTTTCTGTGCAGCTGTTTCTTTCTTTTCCGGATGCGCCGTCGTGAATTGATAAATAGCATTATTTTTCCCCGACGAGCGCAAACGAGTACGTTTGACCAATCCCATTTGATGAAGCACGGTAATCGCGTGATAGACCATGTGACGCGGGAGTTGCAATTCATTCACTGCATCGGCAACACGAATGGGTTTTGCTTGACGGCTCATCCACGTATCCAAGCGTTGCACGGTATCGCGATTCACGGTGGTAATCAGGCCTAGATTGACATCCTTGACTATCTTGATTCCGTGGCGTGAAGCATGTCGTTGCAGGTAACGCAGCGCGCTGAGCTGTTCGCTCAATTCTTTTTTCCCGATCCCATGAGTCAAACCGCTAGCGGCCAATACATGAGTGGCATCGAATGGAAATCGTTGCTGAATTGGAAGTGGGAGCTGACGTATGGCTTCGATGAGCACGTGCATGCGTTTCCAACTCTTCACGAAACGCTTATTCTTACCATCTCTTTCGGCCAAATCAATTCGTCGCTGTAACTCCTCGGATACCTGCTTCAGGCCATTAGCGGGAGATAATTTTTTGGGACGGGCCCTCGAATGCCCGGTACGGCCAATCACAAACCGCAGGGATCTCCCAAACGGGTATTTTCCTAATCCCTTAAAAGTGGAAACCATAGTAACCCATCAGGCAAGTTTCTCGATAGCACAAACTTCGGGTAAATATAGCTATCGTCACTCCAAGTAAAGCGCAGCTTTTCCTTTCTGCGCTTTGGCTTTTTTCCCGAGTGGGTCGTGGGCGTCGTTGATCTTGACCTGCAGCAGGGCATACTTTTCTATTTGTGCCTTTGCCGCTTCGATCCATTCCGTTTCCTGCGCATCAATGGAATAGATGTACAACGTCTTGGGATTGCCTTTCGCGAGCTTGCGCACGCGCTCGACGTCTCCTAAGATCTTCTCGACCGCATCCACGCGCTCTTGGACTTCTTTCGCGGGCTTGCCTTCGGGCTGCTCCAAGTGTTGTGCAGAAGCGAATCCGGGAAAACCGGCTTCTTTCCACAACTGTTCCGCGAGGAAGGGAGCGATGGGCGTAATCATGATCAGCCAGCGCTTCAAGACGAGCGAAACGGCAAAGCTCTCGTCTTCCGCAAAGACTTTCTTGAATTGCTTGATGTCATTCAGTGGTTCGAAGAATGCCTTTTGCGCGGCCATCTTGTAGTCCATCTGCGCATACGCCTCATAGCTTTCTCCCAAGCGCTGCATGATCTTTTCTTTGAGCCAGAACTGTTGCGGAGTCGCAGAGGTATTCTTCATGCTCACCGCCGTGTTCGTGGCTGCATCCAGTTGGATCATGAAGTCCGCTCCGCCCTTGCGGATGAAATCCAATCCTTGACGGAGGACTTTCTCCAGCTCATTGAGTTTGTTTTCGACTTGCGGGACTTGCTCATCCTTCCAGTCGGCCGTTCGTTCGAGCGAGGAAGACGCGATCGTGTAGAGGCGCATCAAATCCGGGCCGAATTTTTGGACGGCGTCGATGAGGGGGATGATGTTGCCCTTGGACTTGGACATCTTCTGCCCGTTCCGGATCATCATCTCATTGAACGATGCCGCGCGTGGCCACCATTCTTCGGGCAATAACAGCGTGTGCGCGAGGATCCAGAAAGAGGAGTGGTTCTGGATGTGTGCGGGCGCGGTATGGCGGATGTCATTGGGATACCAGTACTGCAGCTTCCCATGGATCTCTTGCGCGGCAGCGCTGCGTGCATCCCCTTGCGGGAGCGCTTTTCCCAAAATGGCGGCGTCGAAGAATGCCTCATCCAAATCCTCAGGCTTCATTCCATTCTCGCGCAGGGTCTCGATGCAGAGGTAGAAGAGCATGTAGAGCGTGGAGTCGGACAACGGCTCGATCATCCACCCTCCCAGAAAAGGGAAAGGGGTTCCGAGTCCGCGCTTGCGGATGCACGGGCGCTGTTCCAGCCAATCGATGGAGTCATGCAGCGTCTTGGCGTATTTTTCGGGGAAGATGCGCATGCGATTGAGACAGCGATGGGCTTTCTCTTTCCATTCCTTTGAGGTGTAGTCCAAGAACCATTGGTCGGAAAGGATGGCCACTACAACGGGGTTCCCTGCGCGCGTCAATGCCTTGCGCGATGGCTCGTAGATGCGATCCCACCGATTGACGGCCTTCAACAGCTCGACCGATTTGTCCTTGGCCCCGCGCACGGACATATTGGAGAGAGGCCCATTTTCGCCATTGGTGCGGCACTCATAGAATTCGATCTTGTAGATCGCTTCCGTTGCCTGCTGCAATTGGGTGCGGTCGTTCATGCTCTGGACCTTGAAAGTGTCCAAGAATTTGCGCATCTCGAATCCATTGGGGTGGGCAATGATGTATTTGGGATGGATGCGTTGCGCCGTCGCATCGCCGAGTTTCTTGGCTTCTTCGAGTGCCATGAAATCGAATGGGGCGTGGCCCGGAACGGAACATACAATGCCTGTTCCTTTCTCGGCATTGACGAAAGTAGTGGGGAGAATGGGAATGTGCATATGCGCATCGAGCGGGTGCAATGCGTCTTTATGCGCCAACTCATGTGCCGGAACAGCCGCGATATCGCCGATTGTCTTTTGTTGCAGCTTGAGTTTTTCGATGGCGTTTTTGGCGATGATCCATTTTTCTCCATTGACTTCGGCTTTGACGTATTCCAAGGAGGGGTTGACCCAGATGTTGGTGATGCCGAAAAGCGTGTCGGGTCGGAGCGTCGCGACGACGATGAATGTGTGGGGATCGTTTGCGAGCGGAAATTTGATGAGTTGGAATTCCGTGATGGCGACTTTGTCAGTGTCCCCATCCTTGATGTCGTCTTCTCCCACAGCATTTCCATCCACGGCCGAATAGAGGATGGGATATTTTCCTTTTACCAATGCCCCTTTTTCCTTGAATTTGTGGAATTGCCACTGGACGAATTGCTGGTAATAGGGATCCATGGTCGTGAATTGTTTTCTCCAATCGATGGAGTAACCCATCGCATCGAAATCCTTTTCGATGACGCTCCCGAAGAATGCCACAATTTTTTTGGGGTCCTCGAACGAGTGGAGGATCTGCTCTACTTTTTCGGGATTTTTTTCATAGATGCCGATGTAACCACGATACATCTGCATGGCGTCCGCATCTTTGCGCTTGACCTGGTCGGCAATCGCAAGAACGGGCGTCCCCGTTACATGGAAGGCCATCGGCCAGAGTACGTTCTTTCCTTGGATGCGTGCGAAGCGCGTGAGCACATCAGTAGTGGTGTACGTCCTTCCATGCCCCACGTGCAGCGGCCCAGTGGGATAGGGATAGGGCTGCGTGACGTAGTATTTGTCTTTTTCCGCGATCTCTTTTGGTTCGAAGACCTGGTGCTGCTTCCAAGCACGTGTGATGTCCTGTTGCTTTTGCGGTTCCATATGAGTAAGACCTCCCAAAGGGATTTATATCCTGCGTTATGTCCGAATCTGGTTGATGGGTGGAGAGAAAGAGCTTGCCCGCTAGGGCAACAACAACTGGGCCTGGGACTGATAGCGCGCATACATGGCGTTGACTTTGGCATGCGTCACAAAAGGTTTATGCGAACGAAAACCGCCATTGAATGAATGGGGGATGTGCATGAGCTCATGGATGAGCGTCTTGATCTTTTCTTCCTCGCTCTGCTTGTCGAAGCGCTCGGAGATGAGTTCGATGGCATAGAATGGGGGTTGGTTGATCCCCATCTGGATGATCTTGGGCATCGTATGGATGCGTGCAATCGTGCGACGGGATTGCGATCCTTCGGATTTGAAGCAGATGACGCGATCGGTCATGACATGTTTCATCTCCAGGCGCGCCACCAACTCATGGGTCTTTTGCGTCCATTCGGGAGCGGGGATGTATTTCATGCACGTAATACGATGGGAAGGAATAAATGCATACGCAAAATAAACCGCCGAAAAGAGGGTTTAAATCCCCATTCTCCACGGGAGTAGTATCGCATGGAGGGATTCCGCATGGACGTTTCAACAGTTGGTTATGGCAGCAAGGCCCCCGAGGTCATCAATGTCATCATTGAATGCCCCAAGGGCAGCAACAACAAATATGAATTCGACAAGGAATTGGGATTAGTGAAATTGGACCGTGTCCTCTTTTCGAGTGTCTTTTATCCCGGCGATTATGGGTTCATCCCCAACACGCTGTGCGAAGACGGCGATCCCGCGGATGCCATTTTCCTTTCCACGAATCCATTCCATCCCGGCGTCTTGGTGGAAGGCAGGCCCATCGCTGTGATGCACATGCTCGACAAAGGAGAGAAGGACGATAAGATTTTGTGCGTCCCGAAAGACGATCCGCGCTTTGCGCACGTGAAGGACATCAAGGACGTTCCCCAGCACACCTTGGATGAAATCGCCAACTTCTTCGCCACTTACAAATTGCTCGAGAAGAAGAAAGTGGAAGTGTTGGGATGGAAGGGCGCGGCAGAGGCGAAGCAGATCATCAAGGATTCCATTGCATTGTACAAGAAGCAGTAATTGCTGCTTCTCCTTTTTCTTTTTCTAGTGGGGCATCGCTCCATTGGCGATAATCTCTTGCGCAGCGTGGATGGTCAGTTGTACCACGACGAACACCACAAATAATCCGATGAGCGCAATGCCGTCACGGCGCGTGAGTTTCCCTTCGGAGTCCAGGAATGTCGTCAAGAGCATGGCCGCAAATACCATGAATAACGCGGAGATCCCGATGACGCCGAGCGAGATATCAAAGGGATAGATCATCGCCATTACTCCGATGGAAAATGTAGAGTCGACGGCGACATTTCCAAGTACATCTCCGAGCGCGATGTTCTTGTGCCGCGAAAGGATCGCCTCTACGCTGAATGTGAGCTCGGGCAGCGCTGCACCGATGGAAATCAGGAACAATCCTGCGAATATCTCCGGAAAATGCAGGATGCCTGCGATTCCGATGGAGGATTCGACGACAAACTTGGCGCTGAAGAAGATGACAACCGCTGCAACGGCAAATTTGAGCAACTCAGGGATAATGAGGTTGAGGCTCCAAGGGGAATGGCGATCGCGCACGCCCTGTTGTTGGGCGAACCAACCGAAGTAGAGCAAGCAACCCAGCACCAGCAGCAGTCCATCCAAGAAACTCAGGTTCCCGTCCAGCATCAGTCCGAGCGGCAATCCGACTGCAACAAGGAATGGCAGCGTGGAGACGCGCGTTTGGCTGCGCGTGGGGATGACGCGTCCCAAGATGGCGATGACACCCATCACGAGCGTCAGGTCCACGATGTTGTTCCCGATGAGGGTTCCGATTCCGACTTCGGGTACGTGTTCGAGCGCGGCGTTTACTCCCACGAAGAATTCGGGCATGATGGAGACGAACCCCGCAACGACGAAGGAAGTGAAGAACGGCGTGAGCGAGAGGAGTTGTGCCAGGTGGAGAATGCGCTTGACCGCGTACGAGGCGCTCTTGACCAAGATGAGACTTGCCGCCAAAAAAACGACCGCTTGAACGAATAATCCTTCCATTTCGATAGGGAGAAAAACACCCATAATAAAGCTTATCCGCCCTAGATAGGAGGTATGCCCCAAATGATGGATTTCGAGGATTTGGAAGCCTCCTTCACCCCCTGCATGCACCTAAATGAATGCCAGGGCTGTCCAAGAATGAGCGATGCCTATTCCCAGCAGATCATGGCCAAAAAGAGCTATATCCAGGACGCCCTGAAAGACTATATTGCCCATATTACTGTTTTTCCGGCTGAAAAGCTCCAATTCCACCGCAATAAGGTCGATTGGTGGTATGATGGCGAAAAACACCTCGGTTTCAGGAAAAAAGGCGATATTCGGCATACATTCAAAAATGAAGGGTGTTTGCTCGCCTCTAAAGCCAGCCAGGACGTTTACAAGCATATCGAGTCCTTTTTAGCCCAACAGCAATTGACCCCGTACAATATCTACACGCACGAGGGGTATTTGCGCTATGTCATCTATCGCGAGTCCAAATCCCTTCCCCAGCGCGTCGTGGGGATTATTACAGCGACCGCGGACCACGCGGATGTCATCCAATCCCTCGCGACGCAACTCATGGAAAATAATCTCGTGAGCGGCGTGTGTTGGTTAGTGAATACGCGATATGCTGACACCAGCGAGGGAGACATCCAACAGCAGTGGGGCGACTGCACGCTGAAAGAAAACATGTCCGAGCTCGTGTTCGAGTATCCCTTCACGACTTTTTTCCAAACGAATCCGCAAATGGCCGAACACGCGCAAAAGTTCGTGCTGTCGCGCGTGACTCCGGGAAAGACCATCTTGGATTTGTTTTGCGGCGTGGGAACGTTTTCCATCCCTCTCGCGAAACAAGCGGATTATCTTTTCGGCGTTGAACTGTCGAAAGAAGCCATCCAAGCGGCGAAAAAGAATGCGCAACAGCTGCCCACGCGCAACACCACGTTCATCGCCAACGATGTCGCGAAGCAATTGCAGCAATTGGAAGTGGAAAAGAGAAAATTCGAGATAGTGGTCGCGGATCCCCCGCGCGCGGGCCTTTCCAAAAAAATCTTTCGCAGAATGTTGCGTCTTTTCCCCAAGCAACTTATCTACATCTCCTGCAATCCCGAATCGTTGCAGCGCGATCTGAAGTGGTTAGCAGAGTATTGTGACTTCGAAGTCAAACACGCCGCAATATTCGATTTCTTCCCGCACACGGATCACGTCGAGACGATTGTGGACATCACGCTCAACGAAATCAAATGGAACAAGGTGAACAGTGAGAGGAGAAGGCCATCCGAAGATACTGCCTCAGTGGAACTAAAATAAGACAGTTTCCGCGCCTGAGAGACAACTGTATTCAAGCCATTCATAGGCATCGCAACAACTCCCGCCTTACAAAGCTTTATAATTTCCAAGATAATTTTTCAACGTGATGAATGTGATTTCGCGCGTGCTGGTAATTGGGGGATTGGCATTAGTTATTTTGGGCCTTTTTTCAGTCATAGAAATTGGCCCGGATGCCATTTCCGGAAAGCAATACGCTCCATCATCGGGCGGCGGAGGAACGAATACCGCCCCAGGCGCGATCCCAATCGCCATCCATACCTCCTGTTTTAGTCCGGATGCAATAGATCCCTACACCCCCAGTTACGCCGTTCAAATGGAAGGTTTCCATGATGTCGAACAAGTGCTCACCAATGCAACTGAATTTCGATTCGATGATTCTTATGCGGGTCGGGGGTTAACTATTCCCACTTTTGGATTCAGCAGCTTATCTGCTGAAGCGCAACAACAATTCAGAAATCAAAATTGGCATGGTAATGAAAAGACGACTATTGGGGAGTATGCAAGTAGAAACTGCATTATTAGTGAAGTCGATTACAAGATGAACGGAAGACCGTACAAGGCAAAAGCAAAATTGTGCCCAGATTATCGAGTATTAACGAATGATGAAACAGATAAGTTCCCACCTACGTTTATTTGGTCTGGAATCACTCCGACTACAAAAACCAACTCCATTACTCCAACTGATTCTAAAGACAATGAGCCCCAACAAAACCTAGCAATCCATCAACCCCCTGTTCTCAACTTCCAATCAATTACGTCCCCCGCAGAGCCTTTTTTTGGGGTGATTGAATACTATTGTGCAGGAGGAAAAGGAGGCAGCATACAAGCACGAGTGTTCCCGGGACCAACCTTATATTACTGGGTGGCATGGCCCTTTCTCAACTTTTTTACCGTGCAAGATCTTATTCCAAATCCAGAAGGGGGATTTTCTGGGAATAATTTATATCATTATGGTTATTATGGCAAGCCAAGCGGCCCTCCACCAGCAGGGACAACCGTATACATTGTTGCTAATGCGTTGAAAAAATAATTAATAAGGCCAAGTCTTCCACTAATTGATTCAATCGCTTTTCAGTGTTGAAACAATCGTCTGCAAGAAATAATTGATATCAAAACTTGTGTCCTTAAAGGGAAAACGCGATATCATCACACTAAATAGAGGCAATACAATGAGCATTACCTCCCACTCATCAAGCCCTGGAGAATATCCGATTGCATGACTGGATGGATCAAATGCAAAAAATACCGTCAGATTCGTTTCCAAAACAATTCTCGATTGACATAATTTTAACTTAGCAACCGCCAATTGCTCATCGAATATGCGCTGGGATGCAAGACAGGGATAGCGCATTTTTTTGACTATTATTTGTGCGACTGACTTATCATTACCAAGGGAATTTCTACTAAAATTAATGATGGCCGTGGTTGGTGATTTGGAAATTATTTCACGTACTGGCCAATCGGCAAACTCAGGAAATGAAAATGAAAAAGATTTATCTGCCCACTCAATAGTTCTCATTGCATTTTTTTGATTGGCATAGGACATCCCATTCAAGAAACCGGCTCAGATTTTCATCAGCGCCACATCGATCCCATCCAAGCTCTGCAGTTTGGCTTGTCCAACTTTTTCGCTTCCGCCACCGCTTCCCTTGACGAATGAGAGCATGGTCTGGATGGCATTCTTTGCATTATAGGAGGACATCTTTCCGCTCATGGCCACCACAAAGTTCGCATCGCGCGAGACCAACACGACGGCGAGCGCCTCATTGGCATTCACCAACAGCTGCGCCAACTTGAGCGTGTCCTGCTGGGAAAGCCCTTTCACGATTTCAACAATCTTACTCCCTTTTGCCTTGCCTACCAGTTCTTTCCCCATACTCGTGAGATAGAATTCCTGCAATTCTTCGACTTTCTTGCGCAACGCTTTGTATTCTTCTTGGAGCTTCTGCACGCCTTGCACGATATCTTGTTCGGGCACGCGCGTGACATCGGTGAGTTGCTGTAGCTTGTCCTCTTTCTCATGCACCCACTCGAGAGCGGGAACGCCTGTTGCGTAAGTCAATCGTTCGATCCCGTCTTGCACGCTTTCGGTTTTCAAGATCTTGAAGAAGCCGATTTCTCCGGTGTTGTTGATGTGCGTTCCCCCGCACGCTTGGACATCGACGCCTTCGATCTGCACGATGCGCAATTCTTTTCCCGGGACGAATCCGCCTTGGTAGATGCGGAATCCGAATTGCTGCTCGGCTTTTCCGCGATCCATCACGAATTTATGGACCGGAATGGTCTGTTGCGCGCGCAAATTGACTTTTGCCTCGATTTTTCTCACTTCTTCTTCGGTGAGTTTCTTGTAATGGGTGATATCCAAGTGCGCCTTGTCCCATTCTTTATGCGCACCCGCTTGCCAGACGTGGTTTCCCAAGACTTCTCGGCATGTAGCATTCAACACGTGCGTCGCCGTGTGATTATGCATCAAATTGGCTCTTCTTTCTCTGGAAATAAATCCTTTGACTTCCATCCCAGCATGGAACGCAGCGGGATTCTCCACCTCGTGCAGGATGCGGTTCTGGATCTTCTGGACGCTTTTGACGCCAACCCCGTTCAGCGTCCCGGTGTCATAGCTTTGCCCGCCGCCTTCGGGATAGAACAGGGTTTGATCGAGGATGACGTTATTGCCGTCCACGGCGAGCACCTTGGCGGAGAACTCATCCGCATAGAGCAGATCGTAATAGAGTGTTTTCGTCGCAGGGAGCTTTTCGATCCCCGGATAGGCTTTCACGGCTTTTTCTTTTTTCTTTTCGTTGGAGACGCCGATGGCATCGTAGAAGTTGAATACTTCTTCCACGTGCACGCCGCCTTTCTTGGCGGCATCGACGGCTAACTCATAGGGAATGCCGTGCGACTCATACAATGTAACCAATTCTTGTTTCTGCAAGGGCTTGTTTTCTTTCTTTAAGCGTTCCACCACGACTTGCATCTTCTTCTTTCCTGTTTCCTGCAATTGCATGAACTTCTTTTCGTCTTCCAACACGACATCGATGGCGGTCTGCAGTCCTTCTTGCAACGAATCATCGAACCCCTTGAGCATCTTCGCATGGTCTTCGAGGATCTTTCCATAGTCGAAGTTGAATGCATACTCGGAGTTGAATCCAAATACTCGGCGCAAGAGCAAGCGCAAATTGTAGCCGCCTCCCGCATTAGAGGGGAGCATGCCATCCGTGGTGGTGTAAAGAATGGTCTTGAGGTGATCGGCAATCGCATACATCGCGTGCAAGCTGCCCAATCTGCCATACAAGTCATCGGCTTTCATTCCGAGTTGTTGCGCTACCCAATCACGTTTTTCTTTGACGTCATCGTCTTCCATGTTGACCAGGCCGCCGAGTTTGGCGTAGCGCGTGAAGAGTTCTTCATCCAGGTGCACGCCCGTCTTGCGTTTCATGTTGCGGATGACGTCTCCGAACGTGACTTCGTAACTGGTGGGAGTCCCATTCGTATACCATGCGAGTCGTTCCAGTCCCGCCCCCATGTCGATGACTTTCGTGGAGAGTTCGCGCGACGTGCCATCATCCATCTCTTGGTATTGCATGAACACACAGTTTCCAAGCTCCATTCCATTCGCCGTGTATTCGATGGATGGCCCGAATGTTCCGCCGCCCGCCCAGACATCTTCTTGGAATGTGAGGTCTTCGGGTTTGACGCCGATGACTTTGGTCAAATACTGATAATCGTTTTCCAACGCCTCATTCTTCCAATAGAACAAACCGGTTTTGGGTGTGTTGAAGGCATGCTGTCCGAACATGACGAACCCGGTGTAGTGCCTTCCCGTAATCCCCACGTTCCCCACATCGTTGAAGCGCAGGCAGTGCTGGGGAACAATGAGTGGATTCGCTGGGGGTTCCACTTCACCCGTTACCACATAGGGCTGAAAATCGATGATGGAGGCGTTGGTGAAATACAAATCATCGCGCCAGCGTGACACCACGGGGAAGCGTTTGATTTCCGTGTGCTTGACCGCGGAGTCCTGCGTGAAGTATTTGGAGATGCCCCTCCATGTTTCGACGTAAGATAGGTCTTTGGTTTTCTTTCCAATGAACTCATAGCCCATGCACGAGGAATCCGCGCAGTGGGTGCGATTGGCATCGAGGGACCAGAAGTGGCGACCGCATGTCTTGCACTGGTGGCGGGAAAAGCCTTTGCTGGTGAGAACATCTAACTTGTAGTGATGTTCCCACTCGGCGGTGAACTTTGCCCTTAGCGCGGTTTTGTCGACCATACCCACAATCAAACGCAAACGACATTAAAAAGAATCGGGAAATGGACTGAAAAAAAGTTATTGGGTGCCACGCAGTGGTACCCATTCTCGCAGCGGCCAGCCGAAACTGGCCCATTGCGGGGAAGCGGATTCGAACCGCTGAAGGCACTAAGCCACTAGGACCTCAACCTAGCCAGGTAGACCGGACTGCTGCATCCCCGCGTTGAAGAAAAAGGAGTGGAATAACCATTTAAAATGCCAAGTCGCATTCCCTTGCATGCTCCTCCTAAAGCTCGTCTGGCAGCGTCCCAGTTATTGTGGTCCTGCGTGCCTAGAAATGGTTTCGGATTATTTTGGCAGTGAGATTTCACAGAAGGAGTGGGCCCGGCACTGTGGCACCACGTTGACACACGGCACCCCTGCCAAAAAAATGGTAGCGGCCGCCAAACAAGCAGGATTCGATGCGATGACGCAGGATGAAGCGTCATTCTCGGATATTCAATCCTGGTTGAAGAAAAAGATTCCCGTCATCGTGAATTGGTTCTCGGTGGATGAGGGCCATTACTCGGTCGCAGTAAAGTTAGACAAGAAAAATATTTGGTTGGCCGATCCTGAGATTGCGCGCGTTCAGAAGATGGATCGCAAAACTTTTTTCCGCGTCTGGTTTGATTTTCATGGGGATTTCATGCAGAAAAAGAATGATATAATTCTAAGACGAATGCTCGTGCTTTTTCCCCGCGAGGGAAAGTAGATGTTCAGGAAAATTCCTTCTAACGAAGAAATTCAGAAGATGATCAGTTTGAATGCTCCTTTTCTCGAGAAGGGAACCATTGAATACCTACAAAAATTAGCAAGAATCATCAAAGTACAGCGAAGAAAAATACGATATGCCGAACACATCTCCAAGAAATCGACCATCCACAAATCAGCTAATGGCCTGGCTGCATTTTATTGGCTGCGTTTTCGCAGGAGATTGAATTGGATTGACTTCAAGCGCACCATCCACAAGGATGTGAAGCCCATGCTGCAATCAATGGCACTACACAAATCATTCACCAAAGGGAAGTCGCGCCTCCCCAAAAAACGCAGAAAAAAATAAGTGAGAAAAAAAATCGGGTGCTGCGCAGCAGTACCCGTTCCTGAACCTTTGAGAAAGGTTCATCAAAGGAGAAATTGCTTGCAATTCCTCGTTCTTTTCTCTTTTTGACTGGGCGCTACTTTTTCTCTTTTCTCAAAAGAGAAAAAGGAGTGCGTTGCCGGCCGTAAGCGGCCTTCTGTTTTGTCCCCATTCGCCTAAGCGTCATAATAGACTTGCACGCACGCGGCAAGAACCCGTTTCAATGCATTTCCCGCAATATCATCTCATCGAATCATCTTGCACGGGGATGCAGACCGTTTCTGTGCTCTTGCGACCACTCCCGCGGTCTTTCGCGTTCATGCGTGGGCCGACTTTCCTCAGCGTGCTCTCGGTGAGCATACCGTCAGGGGACCACCGGCGACGATACTAACGAGATGCTCGGAGGATATTAATGCAACGCCATTTCTGGCGTGAAAATAAAAAAAAGGGAGTTAGATGATTTTCTTTCCCGTTGAATCAAATAAGTGAATCACATTCACGGGGCAGCTATCCGCTGCTTCTTTGTTGGGTTTGTATTGGGGGTCTTGGATCTTGAGTTCTTCTTCGACGGTCTGGTCGCCTTCTTTTTTGTGGACGCTTCCTTTCAAGTCGGACTTTCCATCCGTTGGGGACATTTCCCAGAAGTCGGGAGAGACAGCGGCGCAGGCTCCGCATCCAATGCAATTGGGTCGATCGTGGACGATTTTGAATTCGGGCATAGGAGTTCCTCGAAATGGCTCCATTGGAGGCCAAGATGACAAAAACGAGTCAAATAATCGTTTTAAAGATATGGGGACAAACCCCCACGCGTGGCATAAAATGCAGGTATTGACGTGAATTAGGGGTTTCGGGGATTAGATTAAGCTGAGATTACGAAATTTGGCCATATTTAAACAGTTTTCAGTTCTTCAGATATTGCCCTTAGTTCATTTTCGGGGATCGTTTCTCTGCTCCCAGGCCGATAGATGAATTTTCTTGGTTCATATTCATAGACCCCTAAGTCGTCGTCTTTTCTAGGAACAAGATGTAAATGAAAATGGGGCACCGTTTGTCCGGCCACTTTATTTTCATTATATGCAACATTGAACCCCTGAGCATGATATGTTCTTTCGAGTGCTTTTTTAATTTTAGTCGCCAAATCAAAAATTGCTTTTCGTTCTTCTTCAGATAAATCTTCAAACATAGGAACGCACCTTTTTGGCGCAACTAGCGTATGCCCTATTGTTATGGGGATATTGGTTGGAAACGCCCACGCATAATCATTCTCATAAATTTTTCTGTTTTGTATTTCAGGCGTGTCACAAAATGCGCAGTTGAGAGGTGTAGAGTTCAAGTCGATTTCGGTGGTGGCATCTATAATTTTTGCATGGTATTTCTTTCCTAGTTCAAGATAATTATTTCTCAGAATATTTAGAAATTTTATATCTCCTGTCAATCCCCCGTTTGATTTATCTCTTTTAATCGAATTCTCAACAGAACATTCACAAATTATTATTTTATTCATTTTTGGTATCAATTTCTCTAAGAGCCTTATGTGTTCATTTAGACAATCCAACGAAACTAAACCATAGTCATATAGAGATTTAGCAAAAACGATTCGATCGAAAGCCCCTCTTTGCATTATAAAACGAGAATTCGTAGTGAGATTTTTCTCTATAATTTCCTTTACTTTTGAGGCATACCATAAGTTGTATTTCTCATGGTCATCCCTATCGAATGGAACTTCATCAAAAAACTCTTCTTGAATTATCGAGTTTTTTTCCAATTTTATTGCCAAGGTGGATTTTCCGCTTCTTGGAATACCTGCAATTTCAATAATCATATAGCGTTACCTTATTTTGATATTTAATAGCGTTGCGATTAAGCGATTTCACTGGCTCGAATCTTTATCAGAGTTTCCATAAATACTTAATGGAGTTGAAGGGCATTGGAACCAACGGAACCCTGAACTCCAAAAGACTATCACCATATTACGACCTAATTACGAGATGCCCTCAAAATTATCCATTTTTGACCTAAAGTCGGACTGGTTGAAAGACGATATTTATGTCCATGGATTAAAGGATGAAATTAAAGAAATTACTCGCCTACTTGGAGGTCCCGGCAAGTTATCTAAGCGACTGGAAGTAAATTACAACAGTTGTTTTCGTGAGTGGACAAATGGACGAACCCCTGTTCCACTTGCAAAACTTGAAAGAATGATTAGTTTTTGCAATGCAAATACTGCAACAATCATCAAATCAAGAATCAGTGACAGACAATGTATTATCAGCTGCAGGTATTCTCCACACAAGATGCTATTTCCATCAAGTATTTCCGAGGACTTATCGTATCTAGCGGGGCTGATTTTAGGAGATGGGAGTCTTGCTGGAGACTCTTCGAATGCAAGAGGAAATTGGAATATTACTGCACTATTTGACGACATCAATCATCAGAAAATGTGTGATGAGCTAATCAAAAAAGAATTTCAAATTTCACCCAAAAACCACAAAGATGAAAGCGAATGCTGGCTATCCGTTTTCAGTTCAAAGACAACCCAATGGTTTTGGCGGTCCTTTTTTGAAATGCATAACGGGTATAAAGCAAGCAAAATATCTTTTCCAAAAATTATCTTAGATTCGCCGAACAATAATTTTCGAATTGCTCTCTTGCAGGGACTGTTTGACTCAGATGGATCCATCACAAAGAGAAAAAGTGTCCAATACGCATCTACCAGCAAAATAATTGTTGATCAAGTAAGTGCGCAATTGAGTGCTTTAGGGATTGTCCATTCAAAAGCCGTTTGGATAAAAGACAAAAAATACTTGCCTCTGTATTCAATTGCCATTCGACGTAAAAGTAGCGTTTTAAGCTTTGCTCACCAAATTGGATTTAGACACCCTCGAAAGGCGTCTATATTGAATAGAATAGCCCTATCGTCTAGTGGTCAAGGATAGCGCCCTCTGAAGGCGCGGACGGGTGTTCAAATCACCCTGGGGCTAATAGTAGTCGCGCACGTGCGACAGGCACAGCAGTCCGTTAAAACGGCCAATTATAAACACATCGGACATCCGATATATCATTGCACTCAAGTGGGTTGAACACATGCTCGGATGGAAATATCTCAAAAACTACAAGAAAGAACTCGGGATTGCGCTCATTCTCGCCGCAATCAATCAGATTTTTTCCTTGATGGACCCGCTTATTTTTCGATATATCATCGATGATTACGCCACCAAAGCAAACCAACTCTCCTCCGAACAATTCATTTCCGGCGTGTTAGTTTTGATCCTCGCTTCGATGGGCGTTGCATTCGTTTCTCGAACAGCAAAAACGTTCCAGGAATACTATGTGAATCTGATCACGCAGAAAGTGGGAACGAACATGTATTCCACTTCCGTCCAGCACACGTTTTCTTTGCCTTACATGGTGTTTGAGGATCGCCGATCCGGAGAGATATTGCAAAAACTCCAGAAGGCACGAACAGATACGCAAGCACTAATCGAATCCGCCATCGGAACGCTTTTTCTTTCGGCGGTTGGAATCGTTTTCGTCATCATCTATGCATTCACCGTGCACTGGCTCGTGGCCACGGCATTCATCGTGATGATTCCTTTCCTAGGAATTTTCACCTCCATGCTGAGCAAGCGCATCAAGGCCGCGCAGAAGCCCATTGTGGCGCAAGCCGCTGAGTTGGCAGGCTCCACTACAGAAACCATTCGCAATGTTGAACTGGTAAAGAGCTTGGGATTAGAGCAACAAGAAATTGCGCGCTTGAATAATGTCAACGAACGCATTTTGGGATTGGAATTAGACAAAGTCAAACTCATTCGCTTGCTGAGCTTCATCCAAGGAACGACGATCAACGCGCTTCGCTCGGGGCTGTTGTTGTTGATGCTGTGGTTGGTTTCGCAAGGAGAGATTACACT
Organism: Candidatus Iainarchaeum sp.; assembly: GCA_016699555.1. GTDB lineage: Archaea > Iainarchaeota > Iainarchaeia > Iainarchaeales > VGJJ01 > VGJJ01. The sequence continues at coordinate 542,964 of CP064981.1, read as the reverse complement.
GGGCGCGCTCTTCTCGCTGCTCTTCTATTCCTTTTTCATCTTTGGTCCGCTCTCGGACTTAGGAAGGGTGTTTGCACAATACCAAGAAGCCAAAGCCGCTAATGAAGCATTGGACGAAATCCTTTCTTTGCCCCCAGAAGCAAAACCAGCGCATCCAAAACATATTGGGAAGTTGAAAACAATTGGATTCAAGGACGTGGGTTTTCATTACCAATCCAATGGCAATCCTTCCGTAGAGGGGATTTCATTCGACATCAACGCGGGAGAGACCATTGCGCTCGCGGGGGCATCGGGTTCGGGCAAGACGACGCTGGCAAAATTATTAGTGGGCCTCGGGATTGGACACGAAGATCGGTGAAGGCGGAATCAAGATTTCCGGCGGAGAACGACAACGCCTTGCGATTGCACGCGCACTATTGCGCGACCCGGAATTAATCATTTTCGATGAGGCCACGAGCAGTCTTGATTCGGTAACGGAAAACGCCATCAGCGAGACCATTAGAGAGATCAAGCGCGAGAGACCGGAAATGATGAGTGTGATTATTGCACATCGACTCTCTACGATTGAACACGCGGATCGCATTTTAGTATTGGAAAAAGGCCACATCGTCGAAGAAGGAAACCACGCGCAGCTGGTGCGCAAGAAAGGACTCTATTATGCCTTCTGGCGCCAGCAGAGCGGAAGCGCAGCATCGACCGAGTAAAAAAGAATTATGTTGATTCCAGGGGAGGCTTTTATTCCTAGGAATCGTCTTCGGTCATGCAGCCTCTAATTATTCCTCCAGCCAAGACAAAATTCATCGTCATCACGGGCGGAGTCATTTCGGGGTTGGGCAAAGGCGTGGCGGCCGCGGCAATTGGAAAGCTCCTTTCTTCGAATGGCAAAATTATTCCCATGAAATTGGATGGCTACCTGAACGTCGATCCCGGCACCATGAATCCATTGGAGCACGGAGAAGTATTTGTGTTGGACGACAAGGGCGAAGTCGACATGGACTTTGGCCACTATGAGCGTTTTCTGGGGATCAACTGCAAGTCCAAGTGGAATTTGACCATGGGAAAGGTATTTGATTTTGTCCGCCAAAAAGAAAGACGCGGCGACTACTTGGGAAAAACCGTCCAATTCATTCCTCACGTAACGAATGCCATCAAGGAAAAGATTTTCGAAGTCGCAAACGAAGAAGACGCGGACATCATGATGATTGAAGTAGGCGGAACGGTTGGGGATCTAGAAAATGAACTCTACATTGAAGCTGTTCGACAGTTGAAGAACGCCGTGGGAGAAAAAAACATCGCGTACATCCACATGACCTACGTACCCATTCCTGGGAATGTAAAAGAACAAAAATCAAAACCCACCCAGCAAAGCGTGAATCTCTTACGCCAACGCGGCATCCAGCCTGACATCATCATTGGTCGTTGTGCGCAATTATTGGATGATTCCATTAAGGAACGCATTTCCATTTTCTGCGACGTTCCAAAAGAAGCCGTGATTACAGGACTGGATGTGGACAACGTCTATCGCATCCCCCTTGTTTTTCGAGATGAGGGAATCCTCACCATACTCAATCGCAAGCTCCAATTATTGGCTCCCGAAAAGATGGAGCAATGGGAATATTTAGTCCACCAAATGGATCACGCGGAAAAAGAAATCACGCTTGCCATTTGCGGGAAATACACCAAGTTGGAGGACTCCTACGCCAGCGTCATCGAAGCTATTCGCCATGCTTCGGCGCATCTTGGGGTGAAAACGAAAGTGAAGTGGATCGAGACCACGGAAATAGAGAATGGAAATGTTTCTCCCGCGCACGCGCTGGAAGGAATCGATGCCATGATCGTCCCCGGAGGATTTGGTTCGCGTGGGATCGAAGGAAAGATTCGTGCGATCCAATACGCGCGCGAGCATGGAATTCCATACTTGGGATTGTGTTATGGCATGCAGTTGGCCACCATCGAGTACGCGCGCAGCATGTGCAATATGCCCAACGCCAATACCACGGAAGTCAATCCCGTCACGCCGTATCCCATCATCGATCTGCTCCCCGAACAGAATGGAATAACAGAAAAGGGCGCCACGATGCGATTGGGCGGACACGATGTACTAGTGAAAGCAGGAACGCACGCCGAAAAGATGTTCGGCCCCCTTACGCGCTTGCGCTTCCGCCATCGTTATGAAGTAAATCCCACATTCATTTCAGAACTCGAAAAAAAAGGATTGGTTTTTTCCGGCAAAGCCCCTGAAAGAGAGATCATGCAAATCATGGAATTGCCCACTGAAAAACACCCTTTCTTCATGGGAACGCAAGCCCATCCCGAGTTGAGTTCGCGCTTGGAGCAGCCTTCTCCTTTTTTTGTGGAGTTAATCCGAAGCGCTTCGCATAGAAAAAAATAATCAGAGTAAGAGAAAATTATTTGGTCATCCAGAACTTGAATGCTTCCGGCAATAGTGTGAGCATGCGCGGAGTAGCGAATAGTTTGTGAATGAAGCGTGTGGGCTCGTCCATATCCCCATGCGTCGAAAGAAAGTGTTCGATTCCCGCGTCTTTGACTTTCAAGAAAAATTTATCCAATTCCGCGTTGCTCATATTGCTTTGGAATTGGTGAATTTTCCAGTGCATCTCGAGCTCTCGAAAAACGGGCTCCATGTTTTTGGGGTATTCGCCCAATGAAACGCCGTGGCGCAAATGGTCTTCGATGCATTTGGCGAGGATGTCCGCGGACTTGCAATTCATGATGATTCCACCACCCGTCGTTGCCTTGGTTTGGTAAGCCGCATCCCCAAGGAGGAGCATCCCGTTCGCGTGCAATTGTCGAATAGGCGGATTGCAGGGGATGAGGAATGAATTGCTGTGCTTGATGTGAATGTCGAGCTGTTTGTCTTTGAGGAATTTATTGAACGCATGCACGGGATTAATTCCAGTAGTGCATCCGATTCCCACTTTGGCGCTTTCCTCATTTTCCGGGATGACCCATGCGAAGAAGTCCGGCGCGAAGTCGCGCGAGAGATACAATTCAACGAATTTGGGATCAAAGTTCCCACTGGCCTTGACTTGATAGGAGTGAATGAAGTGCGCGGCCTTGCTTTCAATCCCTGCGAGCTTGCGCAAGCGCGAGTTGACTCCGTCGGCTGCGACGATGAGTTTTGGTTTTTTCACGCCGCCTCGGTCCTTTACTTTCGTGAAAATGGTTCCGTTGCGCACATCGATCGCGGCCGTATTCAATTCCACTTTTGCTCCGGCGGCAAGGGCTTCTTTGTAAAGCGTTTTATCAAATTGCGATCGATCCATCACATAGGCGACGGGCTCCTTGCTCTCGATGCGTAATTGTGTATTATTGGGGGAGAATATTTTGGCCCCATAAATGGTATTCGTGAAGCTCTCGCGCAAATCGAATCCCAATTCCTTGGTGTTGCGCGCGGAGATGAGTCCGGAGCAGTGCTCGGGAATGCCTATTTCGGGATGGTCCTCGAGGACGCTGACTTCGATGTCGGCTTCGGCTAGTTTTTTGGCTAGGCGCAACCCGGATGACCCGGCTCCCACAATGGTGACATCGCTCATACATAGACGCGTTGAAAGAAACCCATTAAAACCCATTCCGGCCACGAGTTGAGTGAAGGGATGAAATGGGGATTGAATCAATCGTTTTAGGGATTATTTTTGCCCTTTGTCTGGCAGTCATCGGCAGCCGATGGTTTAATGCCCTTCCTCGTACGTGGGAGCGAGTTGGCATGGGCTTATTGGCGATGATTTTGCTCTTCCCCGCGTTGCTTTATTTTTCAAGTCGTTTGTTGGGATGGAAATTCTCTCTTCCCACGCTGCTGATTTGTTTTTTTATTTTTTTGATTGTGGGGAAGATAGTGTCCAAGAATCTGCGCATTTAATGCAAGAAGGATTCCGGAAAGCCGCTAGGACTTCCAGAGCTTCTTGGCGCGAATGGGCCCGCTGACCACTTTTTCTCGCTTGGAACCAGCATTGCCGGCGCTGCGCATAATGGGATTGTTGAAGTCATTGGATGGCAGCGAGTTGCGTACTGCGCTGACGCTGAAGAATACCAATCCCGCGACGAGAATGATTCCCAACGCAGGAAGTGCAGCTCCCTGGGCAACGGAAACTAATCCGGTAATGGGGGAAGTTCCATCGCTGCGCGAACCAGCAGTTGCCGTTCCGCTGGATTGGATGTAAGGCGGGCTTTGCATCTTTTCCACTATGGAAGCAGCGAACGCCGTTGCTTCTTCGAGTGTCATTTCTGCTTTCTTGGAATAGGCAATGTCCACTTCCTGTCCCTCAATGAGGTTGCTGATTTCAAATTGCACGAGTGGATCGTCCTGCAACACTGTCATGGCAAAGCTGGATTCGATTTCCGCTGCCGTCGAAGCAAATTCTTTTGGAATGCTTTCGATGACTTTGATGGTTCCGCGATTTTGTGCATTCACAAAGTGCAGCGTTACGCGAACGGTGTACTTTCCTTCAACGCTAGAAGGAACGACTTGCACGCTCTTGCTGGTTTGCCAATCGGCAATGGCCTGCTTTCCGTTTCCAACAAGCGCAGTGTCATTAGAATTGAATCCGGCGAAATCAAGCACGCTGCCCATGGCGTCTGCGGATAGCGCAATCACAAGTGGATCGGGCAACGCGGGCGCAGCAAGCACAGTTGGGGCATTATTGGTCGCAGCTGCAGCAGCCGATGGAGACGGAGTTGGAGCAGTCACTGCAGGGGTTTGGGCGCTTGCAATGACGCGAGAGGCGGGATCGAGAATGCTAATTTGGCGCTGGGCCAAACTACAGGTATCGGATCCAAAGCGCAGAACCAAGGGCTTTCCGATATGGTTAGGCACTTGGATGGTTCCGGCAAATTCTGTTCCCCCACCTTGCTTCAAGATCGTGGTCACAGAGGGAGTTATTCCTGTTACTTGCCATCGGAAGTTTCCGCTGCTCTGAACGGTTGGCGCAGTCACTTTGACGGAAATCAAATCCCCCGCATAGACTTTGTCGGGATACGTGAAAGTAAGATTAACGGCACACGTTGAACCGCCACCCCCACCGCCGCCTCCACCGCCGCCACCGCTGCTTGTGGTGCTGGTGCTCGTCGTGCTGGTATTGTTATTGTTGTTATTGTTGGATCCTGAGGTGGGATCCGTAGTAACAGGTAATTGATTGCTGAAATCCCCGACGTTCCCGGCTAAATCAACTACGCGAACCCAATAGAAGTAATCGGTTCCCGCAGTCAGACCAGAGTCATTATACGCCGATGCAGTAAGTGTTCCCCCAATTTGAGTAGCAGAACCACTTGCATTGCTCGTGTGACGATAGAGGCGATATGATGCAACGCCCGATCCAGAATCGCTCCCATCAGGCCAGTTGAGCGAGAGCGTTGTTTGTTCGACATTGCTGACGTGAGATCCGCTCAAACTAACGGCGTCTGGACCGGCGCGGTCAAGGTAGACATTGAACGTTCGAGTGGATGAAACATTACCGAATGTGTCCGAGACATATGCCTGAACCGTGCGATTCCCATCGCTTGCGCTACATCCATAAGTGGTGTTATTGATATCAAAGTTACTGATGGTAGTGGCAAATGGAAATGATGCATAGGCGCTGCCAGAGCAGTTCATGTAGGCAGTTGTTGCAGTGGAATCGGCAGTGAACCCAAAGTTAGGAGTCGAATCATTAGTATAGAAGTCTGTACTAAAGGCAGTAAATACAGGAGGAGTAAAATCAATAGTAAAACTCCATGTGTTCCCGCTCGTAATCGCATTACCCGCGAAATCATTTGCATCGACGCGGACAGAATAACTTGTTGTTACGGAAACCGCTGAAGGAGTGTATGAATAATTTCCGTTTCCATCTGAGGTAAAAGTGACAGGTAAAGTATTCACCGTAGCGATTAGCGTGGATGCATTAATCCCACTCAAGTTATCAGAAAGCGAAAAAGTAATCGTGGGCTGACCGCTGTTTGTGTCACTCGTTGGGGAACGATTGGAAATTACGGGGGCGGTTGAATCAACCATGATAGTGTATGGAAAATTTGAGGCAGCCGTAGTGTGCCCAGCCCCATCGATTGCGCGCACATTAATTGTGCCAGTAAAATTGGAGAATGGTGCAAGCCCAACAATTGTAGCGTATGCTCCAGTCGTTGCATATTGAACTGTGCAGATAGTGCTTGCATCGCCACACACTCCTTCAACAGTAATTGGAGTAGTCGTCCAATTTCCATTTGGCAAATAGGTATTACCATTTTGTTCAAGAGATGCAACAATTTGCGGCGCAGCCAAATCCAAATACGTTTGCGCATTTTGTGTGTCAACTTGCGCGCCGCTATCAATGTTTGTGCGCACAATCACATAGCGCGTCCCTTCAGTTGCACCACTGGGAATAGAATTCCAATTGTGTAAGCATGAGACGGCAGAGGAAAAAGATGAGGGGTTGCCGCAGAAAACTTCGGCATCAGTTGGGGATAGAGTCACGAGGTCGGATGCATCATAAGTGCTATCCGCAGACAATACAATTTCCACGTTCATGGATTGAGTGTTGACATCATAGGTGGCGTTCAGCAATGAAAAAGAAATAGGCACCACCGTGACGCTGGGGTCCACGTATGCTGGAAGACTGGCAACGGTCACTGTAGTGGGCAACGCAAACGCGGTCCCCGCAAAAATGAGTAGTCCAATGATCAATAGCACGCCTTTCATTCAATAATCCCCCAAAATGATAATAGGAATCCTCACTCTCCCTTGGTTTAAAAGCCCAACCGCGTTTCGTGGCCTAAAAAAAGGGTTCGGATAAAAAAGGCATTCGATGAGTAGTAGGTTATTCGTCGTTTGTTTTCTTTTTCGGAGGTCATTCTATATGCAGCAACTTCGCACGGTTTTCTTTCTGGGATTATTGACGGGTCTTTTTCTCTTGATTGGGGGAGTCGTCGGGGGAGCGAGTGGGATAATAGGGGCATTCGTTTTTGCAGTGGTCATTAATTTCATTTCGTACTTTTATTCGGACAAAATCGTAAAGTGGATGTATCGCGCCCAACCCCTCTCTCCACATTCCGAGCAAGGAAAGCGCGTGCATCATTTGGTGCAACAGTCCTGCACGAAGATGCAATTGCCAAAACCTGAACTTTTCATAATCGCAGAGAATTCTCCTAACGCTTTCGCGACGGGAAGAGACCCCGAACACGCAAGTGTCGTTTTCACACAAGGAATTTTGCAATTGTTGAATGACAAGGAATTAGAGGGAGTAATTGCGCATGAGCTTTCTCATGTAAAGAATCGCGACATCCTCATTTCGAGCATCGCCGCAACGGTCGCGGGCGCGATTGGAATGATTGCCTACACCCTACAGTTTGCCGCGTTCAGCGGGAGAGATGGGGAGAATCGCAATCCGATTGGACTATTGATTGTGGCCATCAGCGTCCCCATCATCGCCACGCTCATCCAACTCGCCGTGTCGCGTTCGCGCGAGTTTTTAGCCGACGAAACGGCCGCGCACACGTTGCATAGTGGGGAGGGCTTGGCTTCGGCGTTGCAGAAATTAGAAAAAGGAATCCATCACATTCCTTTCGCGCACGCCAACCAGGGAACGGCGCACTTGTTTATTGCCAACCCTCTCGGAGGAGAAAGTGAAGGAATTAACGTCCTGAACTGGTTCCAGACTCACCCCCCTATTTCCGAGCGCGTGCGTCGATTGCTTCATCAAAAGAGCGCGCAGCATTAATAGTCCCAGCACCGGATGGATATGAGATGAAAATCTGGACGCGCGCCATTTCGATTCTGATTACGCTTGTGATTATTTACGTTGCCGTCACGCAACTGGATTGGACGCGCTTAGCCGAGACCTTTGTGAAGGCCGATTTGACTTTTTTGGGATATGCCTTGGGAATTTGGGGTATCCTCATGGCCATCAAGGGAATTAAGTGGCAGCAATTGGTCGCGGCAGTGAATGGAAAGATTGGTTTCTTTGAGTCGATTCGTTTGTTGTTGATTGGATTGTTCATCAGCATTGCCACCCCCGGAAGACTCGGCGATTTCGCGCGGGCATTCTATATCAAGGACCGCGTTCCCTTGGGAAAAGGAATTATGGCCGTGCTCATCGACCGTGCCATGGATGTGTTGGTGTTGATGGGATTTGCCATTCTGGGTTTGCTCTTGCTCGCGCAAACCCAGGGAGTGGAAATTTTTTCTCCTTGGATGGCGGTATTGCTTTTCGTCGCAGCGATTGCAGCCACATTTATGGTGTTGAAGCGTTCCTGGGCACGATGGGTTTGGCAACGCGTGCAGGGATTCCTTCCCGAGGGCTATCGTTCATTGTTGCAGCGCCACGGCGCGGAATTTTATGATGCGATTCCGCTGTTCAAAAAGAATTTTCGCAATGTCATCATTGCCGCGTTCTGCACGGTCGCATCATGGATTTGTTCGATTACGTTCGGGTGGTTCATCATGTTGAGCTTGCATTATCCTTTAGGGTGGAACGCGGCGCTGATTGCCACCCCCATTTTTGCGTTGGTCGAAATCATCCCCGCCGGGATTTTGGGATTGGGCACGCGCGAAGTGGCTTCGGTTATTTTGCTTGGAGCATACGGGATTTCTCCCGAGAATGCAGTGGCGTTTTCGTTGCTCTTTTTTGCATTAGGGTATATTCCTAGTTTTTTGTTAGGCGCGTTATTCTTCAACCGCAGCCCAGTGCGTGTGAACATGCAGGATTTATTGAGCAAAAAAGAAACGAAGTAGTTGCAATCCCATTCACTCATTATTCAGGGTTTAACCGCATACAGGATGAGTTTTCCCTCGCGAAAGATTTCGTTTCGCGCAGACAACGCAGGAAACTCCTCGGTGTTGACGACAATATAGTGTTGTGGATATTTTTGGAGAAATGCATCCACGCATGCCGCGCATTTCGTCGCGAGCATTTCGCGTTGCGCATTGGATTGTTCTTTGAGTTCGAGCGCGCGGGGAGTCCGAAGCAATTGAAGAGACAGCATGAAATGCGCCCCGCGCGGATCGGATGGGATTTTTTGGGAGTACTGGGCCATTTTCCCAGCGCTGTCGCTGAGGAATAGAACAGGAACAATAGCAGAATCATGCGCGCCGAGTCGCGTGGCGAATTGGGCTTCTTCGAGTGTGATTTTGCTCCCGCTGATGGTGGAGTGCATGCTGCTTGAAGTGACAATTAACACTAACGCGACCGCGAGCAATGCAAGCGCGATTTTTCCGACGTGCATGGGTTTTACCATTGCGGAAAGGAATTGCGCCCCCATCAATGTCATTCCGATGAGCACGAGCGCGGGAATTTTGGTTCCAAGGATGAGTTCGGGAAATAGTGCGTTGAGGAGTACGCTGAGAATGAGTCCTCCGAATCCGATTCCGATGAGCGCAATGTCTGAACGCGTGAATGGTTTTTTGCTAATCATTTTGTGCGCAATCCATGCGAGTGAGAGCGCAAAAGGAATGAGGCCTTGCAAGTGGGCACTGGCAATGAAATTGGCGAGCGCGAGTGGTTCAGTTCCGGATAGTGGTTCTTTTGCCAAGCCGATGAACCCAAGGATCTGGTATTGGATCACGGGAATGCATGCGACTCCGACCCCGAAGATGGTGAGAATGATTTTTTTGAATTGGGGGAAGAATAACACCACCCATGCAAGGGCGCATAGCACTCCGATGTAGGGATGCGTGATCATCGCGGCCGCGAGCGCGATTGTTCCAATGAAATGCGAGCGTTGGAGTAAGGACACGCTCATGAATCCGATTCCCATGGCCAAAAGCCAAGGATACTCTCCCAACAGCAAATTGGAAAATGGAATGCGCGCGCACAAAAATAGAATGGGAACCCATACGGCTACGGCCGCGGATAGGTGGAGGTGTTTGGCGAGTTGAGTGAGACCGGCCATGGCTAGCAACAACCCCACTAGTGCAAAGGCCCATAGCACGTGATGGGGATGAAAACCAAGGTTTGTGAACTGACTGGCAATGGTAGGGAGTCCGAGTTGATAGAAATAGGGCAAATCGAAGTAGGGAGAATAATCACTCGGAATGTGGGATTGGATAGCAGTGGTGGCAATGCTCGGGGCCGCGTCCGCGCTCAAGTCATATCCTCCTTGGATTCCGAAAAAGATGAATCCCATGAGCAGAATAGTGAGCAGTCCCGCCCCCATCACTTCAAGTGGAATTTTTCCTTCGTGCGGAGCATATTTTGTTAGGCGGAGAATGGCATACGTGAGAATGAGCGCGAGCACCACAACAAGGGGAGAGAGCACTCCTGCATAGGCCGCCCAAACGGAGAGGATAATCCAAATGGAAAGAAAGATAGTAAGGTAGTCAGTGCACTTCCAGCTCAAGGGGGGAGACATATAGCGTAGTATCGACCGTTCTTTCTTTAAATGCTTGAAGCCCAATCCAATAGTATGCCGGGACGAAAAGTCGAGTCGAAGAAGCGCGTGCCTGCTTCTATTGGGAGTGTAAAGGGCGCGAGTGTTTCGCTGGTAATTCCCATTTACAATCAAGCCGAATACGTGGAGGAAACCACGCGGGCATATGCCAAGGCATTTTCTTCTTCTCCTCTCATTCAGTCGTTTGAGATTATTTTGGTTTCAAATAATTGTTCGGATTCTACTCCCCAGATTTGTGCGCGATTGGCAAAATCCATTCCGCACGTGCGTCATTTTGATTATCCCTTCAAGACGCTCAAGGGCGGTGCCGTGTTGCGGGGTTTTCAGCATGCGACGTTTTCGTTGATTGGCTTCACGGACGCGGACATGGCGACGGCTCCCGAGCAATTCTTGAAACTCATTCCCCCACTGCTCTCGAACGCGCGTGTGGGAGCAGTGATTGCGTCTCGCCAAGTTCCCGGGGCAACCATGCATCCCGCGCAACCATTTTTTCGCCGTTTCTTAGGATTGGGTTTCTCGGTTTTGAGGGAGTTACTTTTCAATTTGGGAGTGAAAGACAGCCAGTGCGGGGCCAAGCTTTTCCGCAAGGATGCGTTGCTTCCATTCGGGTTGAAGACGAATGGATTTACATTCGATGTAGAACTACTCTATCGCGTTCGCCAGAGTGGTTTTAGTATTGTGGAAATCCCCATTGCGTGGAATGATCGCGCAGGTTCGACAGTAAAATTCTTTTCTCCCATCCATATGCTGGTGGAGCTCATTTCCTTGCGTTTGCGTATTTGAGCGTATTAAAGGGGTTTCTTTTTGGCATGCACCCATTCGGTTAAAAACCTAAATTGGGATGATTTTTACTATGAACATCCTCTTGGTGTTTCCCCCACAGTCCTTAGATGAACGCTACACGCGTAACATGGGAGACGTGGGTGGATTTCTTCCCCCAGTGGGATTGCTGAGCATGGCTGCCGTGCTCGAGCGAGACGGTCACACCGTAAGGGTAATGGATTGTCCCGTGAACGGCTACACGGTTGCAAATGTATTGGATGAAATCACTAATTTCAAACCCGAAGTCATCGGCCTCGCCGCGATTACTTCCTTGGCGCATGTCACGAAACAAATTTGTGAGGTTATCAAGAACCAGTGGCCCGAAAAAACGATTATTTTGGGCGGACCCCACCCCACCGTAATGCCGCAAGAAGTTTCAAAGGAAATGAATGCGGACATCATCATTGGCGGGGAAGCGGATGGGATTATCAGCGACGTCGTGAAGAACCTCGATGCCTACAAGAAAAAGCGCGTCGTGGATGCGGGACGCGTGATGCAATTGGATTCGCTTCCTTTTCCTGCGCGTCATTTGGTGGACATGCGCAAGTATACTTCGCTACCCAATACCTACAAGCACGACCCCCACACCTTTCAAGTGATGACCTCGCGCGGCTGCCCTTTCACGTGTACGTTCTGCCACGACGCAAAAGGCGTTTTTCGCCAGCGTAGCGTGGAGAATGTGATTGCAGAGTTGCATGAACTGAAAGAAAAATATCACATTACGGAAGTGGCGTTTTGGGATGACATTCTCACACTCAACAAGCAATGGGTCGCAAAGTTTTGTGAAGCGATGGAAAAAGAAAAATTGATTTGGTCTTGCTATTCTCGATTGGATTTAGTGGATGAGCCCATGCTCCGTGCGATGAAGAAAGCGGGTTGCTGGAATATCTTTTTCGGAATCGAAGCGGGTTCCCAGGATTTGTTGGACAACATCAAGAAGAAAATGACCGTGGAACAGATGCGCGAGAAAGTAAAGTTAGTGAAGAAATGCGGCATTGAGATCCGTGGTTCGTTCATGATTGGCTTGCCCGGAGAAACTCCAGAAAAAGCAAGACAGACGATTCAGTTTGCGATTGATTTAGACCCCGACTATGCGCAATTCACGATTACCACTCCCTATCCCGGAACGGAATTGTGGAAGACCGCGGAGCAGTATGGTTCGCTTGATAGAAATCAGAACTTTACGAGTTGGACCGAGTGGCAGCCCGTTTTCTTGCCTTCGGGGTACAAGAACAAAGAAGAGTTATTGGAAATCCACAAAGAGGCTTTCTCTCGCTTCTACAAGCGCCCAGCCTATATGTTGAAGCGCGCGCTGAAGATTCGTTCGATTGATGAGTTCAAGCGCAATCTCAAGGGACTGCGCGTCGTGTATGCGATGACAAGCGGAAAGAAAGCCGAAAAAGTTTCGCATTAGTTTCTATTTTTAGGCGCGGACTTTTTCATCCAAGAAACCGCGCAGCACGCCTGCCCCAAATACGATGGAGCGGAACACGGACATGAAGAGAGAAAATACTCCTACTGAAAAATCGCGCACGAAGGCATAGACGATGAAGTGCGAGTTGATGGCGATGATGCTGCTGAGCGCGACTGCAAAAAACAACACCAACATACTGAGCACATTCGGGATGCGGTGGAACTCGAAATAGAATCCAATCAGGCTCAACAATCCTCCTGCGAGCATCATGGCCCCGAGCATGACGGAGATTTTGAGCGTTTGGGGGGTGTAGCTATCTTTGACCGCTTTCAATGGATGCTTGATGTACATGCGCATCCGCCAATAGGCACGGAAATATTCGATGTCCAAGAATTTCCAGAACTTCTCAGGGTGCGTATGATACACGATGGCACTGGGGGCGAAAATGAGACGGTATTTTTTCTCGGCCATGCGATAGGATAGCTCCGCGTCTTCTCCGGATGCTTTTGGAAAGGATTCATCGAATCCATTTTCTTTCAGGAAAATGTCTCGGCGATACGCAGCGGAATAGCTTCCAATCCAATCGAGTTTTTCCGCGCGTTTCATTCGTTCATAGCGATATTCAATATCGAGTTGATCAAAGCGCGCCACGATGGATTTCTGTTTTGATTTATACGCTCCTTGAACCCCTGCAACCTTCGCATCCTCGAATGGTTTGAGCATTTCTTCCAGCCAGTTTTTTTCTGGAACGCAGTCGCTGTCGAGGAAAATGATAATGTCTCCTTTTGCCGCTTTTGCCCCCACATTGCGCGCGCGTGCGGGCCCTGCATTTGCTTGGGAGGTGAGCTTGACGTTGGAGAAAGTAGCCACGACTTTACTCGTGTTATCCTTGCTCCCATCATCCACGACAATGATTTCTTTGGGGGAAATGGTTTGCTGTTTTAGTGCATCCAAACAATCCGCAATCGTCTTAGCGGCGTTATAGGCGGGGATAATGATGCTCGCACTGGCTTTCGAGTGAGTAGCAGTGGGGCGCATGACATTTTCACTTCAGGGGAATGATATTTCCCTCTTACGCGGAAACGGGTGCATTCCCATCTTCGCGTAGGCTTCCAAGGCTGACTTTTTCTTTGGTGTTGAAGAGGTACTTGAAGAATGTCTTTCCGCTTTTCAACAAGCGAGGGAATTCCGAGGGAGTCGTAATGCCTTCCCAAATCTTTTCAGCAATAAAGCGGGGGCGCATGTAGAAGCTTCTGCGCGCATCATCGCAGGCGTCAACCAATTCTTTGGCAGAGAGTTTGTCCGTTGAAACGATGGTGTTGTGCGTCCCATCCTCTAACAGCCACTCATCCCATTTCTGTGTGGTGAGGAAACCATTTGTCTTGGCCCACTCGAATGCTTCTGTTCCGGGATAGACCATAATGGGGAAGAACTGCACCGTGTCAGGGTTGACTTTCTTGGCAAACTCCACCGTCTTGGCAATCGTTTCTTTTGTTTCGCCGCGATTGCCCATCATGAAGCATGCATGGACTAACACGCCTGCTTTTTTGGTGTCGTCGAAGAACTGTTCAATCTTCTGCACGTTCGTCCCTTTCTTGATGTTGTTGAGGATTTCTTGCGTGCTACTTTCTACTCCCACGCATACCAAGCGACACCCTGCCTTTTTCATCCATTGCAATGTTTCGAAGTCCACGTCGCAGCGAGCATTAACGGTCCACGTGACTTTGAGGTTGCGGCGAATGACTTCTTCCGCAATCTCTCGGACGCGTTTCTTGTCCAAGGTAAACGTGTCGTCTTCAATCATGATGTCCTTTACTTGAGGCAAGTTGTTTTTGATCCATTCGAATTCATCCACGATGTTCTTCACGCTGCGCGAGCGGAAGTTGTGGCCGGTAAAGTTTTGTGGCCAGTCGCAGAACGTACAGCGGAAAGGGCATCCTCTTCCGGTGATGATCGTTACTTCGGGATACAAGACGGAGGGATAAAAATAATCCTCGATTTTGAGGTGCTTGGCCCATACCTCGGATGCGAATGGGAGTTTGTCCAAGAAATCCGCGGGGACGTCTTCGCGATCCGGCGTGTGGAGTGCGACTTTTGATTTGGGGTCGCGATAGGAAATGCCTTTGATGTCCTTGAGTTTTTCAACGTCTTTTCCGTGCTCGATCCACTTGGCGATGTCCATGGCCGTCAAGTCATATTCCTTGCGCGCGATGATGTCAACCGCAGGAGCAATTTCAAGGGTGTTGTGGGGAACCGCAGAGACATGGGGGCCGACCATCACGATTGTGGCGTGAGGCAAAATTTCTTTGAGTTGGTGCGCGACTTTGGCATCATTCACCACCGATGATGTCACGGTGTGCATCATGATCATCTTGGGGTTGAATTCTTTTGCGAGATGCTTGACCTGATCCATGGTAATGGGGGTAGCAGTGGCATCCACCAATTTCACATGGTGCCCGTCTAATTCAAGCGCGCCAGTGGCATACCCTAACCAAATGGGGTAGTACACGCACCCTCCCTTGGAAACAGCGGGAGAGCGTGAGTTTTTGGAGAAGTGAGGAAAGTAGGGCGGGTTGAGCATCAAGACGTTTATGGGCATTGTTGTTTCACCTATGCAAGCAGAATGGCTTCGATAAGCATACACCACCCTCTTTTGATTTAAAAATACGCCATTTTTGGCGGGCTAATTTCCTTGCTCATCGATTCTTGTACTACGAACTCGTTCGCTGCGTCTTTTTCCTGCAGACAAACACCATGTCTTCGCGCAGCGAGTCCGGCATCAACGCGTGCACAAAATCACGAACGGGAAAAACCCATTTGTGTTTAGCTCCGTCCGAACTTTCCATGGTGTAAGGAAAGAGTTCCATTTTTTGGATAGAGAATCCTTCTTCTTCCAAGACCTTGCGCAGTTGCGCGGGGGTGAAAAGAGAAACATGTAATGGGTGCTCATACGAATGCGTAATGCGATTGAACCAACTCTTTTTGTTGGGAGTAGAAAGTGCAAGAACGCCATTGGGGCGTAACACTCTCCAACACTCGCGCAAGAACGCGCGATAGTCTGCGATGTGTTCAATGGTCTCTCCCGCAAGAATGCTTTTGAATGCTTCATTTCGGAATGGCATTTTTTGTCCATCCCCCAATACTTGATTCGTTCGAACATTTAGGATTTCAATATCCAATGAAATGAGTTGCTCTGGTGTAAAGCGCTTGCGCAATTCTTCATGCAGTGTTCCCGCGCTTCCACCTACATCCAACACGAGTGGCTGCAATGAGGCAAGCAAGGAGTCGATGCGCGTGTGTTTTTTTTCTGCTTCCATAATCATGCGCATCATTGTCCCATCTTTTTTGAAACGTCCCAGTGGCGCACTTCGTTGTTGGCGCGCGCGAGCTCTTCGATCGTTCCCGCGTCCAACCATTTTCCCGAAATCTTACTCGCGGCAAGTTTTCCTTGCGCAAGAAAGTGATTGTGCAAATCCGTAATC
The DNA here is from genome assembly GCA_016699555.1 of Candidatus Iainarchaeum sp. Taxonomy (GTDB): domain Archaea; phylum Iainarchaeota; class Iainarchaeia; order Iainarchaeales; family VGJJ01; genus VGJJ01. The sequence continues at coordinate 526,872 of CP064981.1, read as the reverse complement.
TCAAGTTCTCCGCGCGCGCTAGGTTTGAGAGTGCGAATGACATCGAATACTTTTTTGTCATACATATACACGCCGATGCTAATCCAGTTGCTCGGAGGGGCTGCTGGTTTTTCCACGAAACCCGTCATCTTTCCATTTTCCATGATGGCAACTCCGGCTTTGCGTGCTTCTTCAGGAGTAGTCTCATACAACAAAATATGCGATTCTTCTTTTCCGTCGGAAAATGCTTGGACATATTCTGCAATGGAGTCGGAGAGAATGTTGTCTCCATTGATTGAAATGAATTTGTCGTTTCCCACAAAATCTTCCGCGAGCGCAATGGCGTGAGGCAGCCCTCCTGCAACGTCTTGGACGCGATAAGTAAACTTAACTCCAAAATCTTTCCCCGATCCCATGAGCTTGAATACGTTTCCCGCGTGCTCGCCGGAAGTAATGATCATAATATCCGTGATTCCCGCATCTTTGAGCGTTTGTAAGGGATAATAAATCATGGGCTTATCGAAGATAGGCAACAAATGTTTGTTTGTAGCTAGTGTCAATGGGCGCAGGCGCGTGCCATTTCCTCCTGCCAAAATGATTCCTTTCATTTTTTCGCCTCCGTGTGCGAGGAAAAGTATTGCTGGTACCCCTGTAGCGTTTCGCGCATGCCTTCTTCAAGCGAGTGCGTTGGCTTCCACCCTAATGTGTTATGCGTCTGCGCGAGTTCTTCCGAAAGCGATGGCAATTCGCGTTCGTGGCGCGTGAGTTGTTGATTGAATGTGATAGTGGTTTTTTGCGGGGATGCCTTCTCGATTATTTTTACGATGTCCCGGATTTCGATCATTCTTCCTGTTGCGAAGAGGAATGTTTTTCCTCCAAGCTCATTTTTTTGAGTAAGTCCATGTGCTAAGAGCAGAAGTCCTTGCACGGCATCCTTCACATACATGAAATCGCGCTTGATTGTTCCATCACCATACAATGAAACGTTTTCTCCTGAGAAGATTCCGTGCATGATCATGGGAATCAATCGTGTGAAACGGAAGTCATTGGGTCCATAGATGTTAGTATTTTTAGCAATGGCCCCGCGCAAGTGGTATTCACGGAAATAGCTTTGGGCGATGGACTCCATGGCTTCCTTGCTGGCATCATAGGGATGAATGGATTCGCCTTCTTTGTTTCCCGCGCCAAACGCGCGAATGCTTCCGCCTAAAACAAACGGAGTTTGTGGAGTATGCAAGCGGATGGATTCGAGGAGATTAACGGTCCCCATAACATTGGTCTGGATGGTCTCCAAGGGATGTTGGATGGAATAATTGGTCTCGGGCTGCGAGGCCAAATGAAAAATGGCATCCCATTGATGGGATTGAACAATGGATTCGATGGCGCTGAAATCCAATAAGTCCGCATGGTGCACTTTGACGTGTCCAATAAGGGATTGGCTCTCCAAATAGGGCCATTTATCGGCTTTACGGCTGATTCCATGCACAACCGCCCCACTGTCCAACAATGTGCGTGCGAGATGGCTTCCGATGAATCCATTGATTCCCGTGATAAGGATTTTCTTTCCATTCCAATTCATCGGCGTGTGCATAGTCATTTTTCCCGGTAATAGCATTATATGAGTAAGTGCCCATGCTTGATGCTTCCCGCAAGGCGGGCGAGTTTCATTCCAATGGCATACGTCATTCCAACACCGATGGTCAGCAATAATCCAGCAATGCCACGAGGTTTGAAAAATGTCATTCCTCTTGGGGAAGAGACTTCCATTTCCTTGGAGCCATTCCACAGCCCCGTTGCAACTTTGAAGTCTTCCACGGGATTCACAAAGTGATGGAAGTGCACGTGCAGCATTTCTTCACACAATGGAGTGGGGTGTTTTTTGTGCAATAGCACGTCGTTCATGTGGTACTTGTAGCGCTGAATGGTATAATGAATGATTTTATTGATTCCTTTTGGTACGACGAGCGTTCGATCCTCGCGGTAGCGCGCTCCGTTGACGCGTTTGAATTCATATCCCAATTCCATGATGCGAAAGCTCAAATCCGTGTCTTCGCGGTAATAGAAATAATCCTCATCATATCCTTGCAAGTGATCCAGGATGGATTTGCGAAAGCCGGTGCTGGTCCCACCATAATGACCATACGCGGAAACCACTCCAATTTTTTGAGAGTCAAATCCATTGACCATCGTCTGCAGCCAGTCTTTTTCAGGGATGCAATCGTGATCCAAGTTGATGACCACTTCTCCAGTGGAATTTTTGATTCCAGCATTGCGTGCTTTGCACACTCCCGAGCGCGGAAGGAAAACGAGTTTTATTTTTTTGTTGGTGGAAAAGTTTTCCTTTAGGAGTTGTGGTGTTTTTCCATCAAAGCTTCCGTCATCAACGACGACAATGTCGTATTTTCCATCGAACTCTTGCTTGAGCATCCCATTCACGGCGCGAATGAGTGGCTCGCCCCCATTTAATGTAGCAACGATAATGGTGGCCGTTTTGGGGATTTTTTCTTTTGTGCGCGAAGGAGAAAATGGTAGCATTGGAACGATGTGATGCTGCTGGGCAATGCGATGGAGTGTTTGGGGAATGTGCCCGTGCATGGTAAATGAAACAGTTGAATCGGATTGTTCGAGTGTGCGAATGGCATTTCCGAGTTGCGCGACGTCTTGCACCACCATCCCAAATCCATTTTCTTGGGATGCTTGTGCGAGTTCGAGTTGGTGATCGTTGGTGTGCTCCCCTACTCGCGCAAGACGAGGGACAATAATACATTTCTTTCCTAGTTTCATGGCCGTTCCAATGTTGCCTTCTCCCGCGTGCGTGATAAAGAGATCACATTTTGCCAGTAGTTTTTCGAATTCTTCGATGGAGTAGAATGATTGGGATTTTATTTTGGAATGAGTAAATGGAGTGGTCCCACGCTGGATAATGACTTCTTCTTTGATGGTTATATTTTCCACTAGTCTTACCACTTCGCTCAACAATCGCGTGAAGGGCTGCGGGTGCGTTCCCACTGAAACGAAAATCATACTTTCACCTCTTCCGAGGTAAAAATATTTCCAGCGTAGATTCCGCGTGGATATGCTGCTTTGAGCTGGGGCCACTGATAGATGATGTCGTTCGCAAGGAATTGCATGATCCTTCCGGTCCAACTTTTGCTATAAGGACGGCAAAAGCTCTCGATGAATACGATGGGAATTCCCTGTAATTTTGCCGCGATACAAACCGGAACCGTGACATCGGCCCCCGTGCTAATAACCATGGATGGTTTTTCTTTTGACACCACGCGCCACGCCTGGAAGAAGGATTGAATCGTAGAAATGGGATTGCGCGCGGGTCGTTCAATGAAGTGCACGCGTTCCTTAGTTGCAAGCGATTCAGTGTCGGGTCGCTTGAATGTGACAAAGCAGCGGTTGTAATGTGAGTAAAATGGAAATAATTGGCGCATTTCCGTGAGGTGTCCGCCGGCAGAGCAAGTGAGGAGAAGTTTGTTGCGCGTGAGTGTGGGCATAGCATTCATTCCTTTACGAGTGGCCTCCACCACCATTCATTCTGCTGATACCATTTCACGACGTCATGAATTCCTTGTTCAAATTGAATAGTGGGCTCCCAGCCAAGTTCGTTTTGTATTTTACTTGAGTCGAGTGAGTAACGCAAGTCATGGCCCTTGCGGTCCTCAACATAGGCGATCATTTCATTACCCGCTCCCATTTCGCGTAGCAACTGATGAGTGAGTTGTATGTTGGTGCGCTCGTTGCCTCCACCAATATTGTAGACTTCTCCATTTTTTCCTTTTTGAAGAACAAGATCAATACCACTACAATTATCGCGGACGTGCAGCCAGTCCCGAATATTTTTTCCTTCCCCATACACGGGGACTTTTTTTCCACGGATGAGGTTAGTTACAAAGAGTGGGATGAGTTTCTCTGGAAACTGGTGCGTCCCATAGTTGTTGGAGCTGCGTGTAATGGAGATGGGCAAACCATATGTGGTGTGATAACTGTAAGCCAATCGATCCGCAGCGGCTTTGCTGGCAGAATAGGGATTGCGTGGCATGAGGAGGCTTTCTTCAGTAAAACTTCCTTGCGAAATTTGCCCATATACTTCGTCGGTTGAAATTTGGATGAATTTTTTGATATCTTGCTTGCGTGCTTCCTCGAGCAAGCGATAGGTTCCAATGATATCTGTTTGAATGAATTGATCAGGATTCTGGATGCTGCGATCGACGTGGGATTCGGCCGCAAAATGAACAACGGCATCACAATCTTTCATGGCAGTTGCAACTAAGGAATGATCAACAATGTCTCCGTGCACAAAGTGATAGCATGGATTATTTTCAACGTCAATTAGGTTTTCTTTTCTTCCTGCATAAGTAAGTTTGTCCAAATTTGTAACTTCCCATGTTGGGTGTGTTTCAAGTGTGTGTTTGATGAAATGGCTTCCAATGAAACCACTCCCCCCAGTTATTAGTATTTTCACTTCATCACCGTTCTCTATCCAAATGAATGCGTACGGTCAATTAAAAGGAGCTTTTGGTTCAAACATCTCCCTATCCTTTCATTGATGCACCAGTTTGCTTATAACAAGCCAAGCAGCCGTTGCTGTTTAGAATGAACTGTACGTTCCCACTGTGCTTTTCATCTTTAAACCTTTCTTACTACGGTTGTGTTGATATTCCATGAAGCTTGTGGTCATGATTCCAGCATTTAATGAGGAAAGCACAATCGCCAAAGTCATTGATGAGATTCCTAAAAAAATAAAAGGAATTAGTGAAATTCAAGTTCTAGTAATTAATGATGGCAGTAGAGATAATACGGCAAAAAAAGCGCGAGAAAAAGGCGCGGAAGTAATTACTCACACCACGAACTGCGGATTGGCTAAGACATTTCAGGATGGATTGAATTATGCTGTTTTAGAAATGCATGCGGACATCGTTGTGAATACCGATGCAGATTTGCAATACAATCAGCAGCAAATTCCTGAGCTTGTCCAGCCCATACTTGAAAAGAGAGCCGATATTGTGTTGGGCTCTCGCTTTGCTGGATGGATTGAAGAAATGCCCTTACAAAAAAAATGGGGAAACCGACTAGCAACGTGGGCCGTTTCAATGGTTTCAGGGGTTAAGATTAGTGACGGCCAAACGGGATTCCGTTCATTTACGCGGGAAGCGGCATTGCGTTTGAATGTGCTGTCAACGTACACCTACACCCAAGAAACAATCCTCCAAGCCGCACGCCACAAATTGAAAATGGTTGAAATTCCAATTGACTTTCGAAAGCGAGCTGATCATTCACGTTTAATTTCAAGCGTTTGGGGTTATGCACGACGTTCGATTCTTACATTATTAATGGGATATTTGAGTTACAAGCCTTTGAAAGCTTTCTTGGCAATGGGTGGAATCATTTCTCTTCTCGGAGTAGGGACGGGAATGTTTGTTTTGCATCACTTTTGGCTTACAGGAATGGTCACCCCACACGTCCCTGCGGCCATTCTTGCCAGTGTATTAATTTTATTTGGTGCACAAATTATGTTCTTAGGGCTAATTGCTGAAACCATTAAGCAAAGTCGGTCCATTCAGGAAGAAGTTCTATATCATGAGAAAAAAGCAATGCTCGCATTGAGTACTAAAAAGAAAGGTGGGACCGAATGACCTCGCAAGCCGGCCTCTTCAGCTATTACATCCGTGACGCGCGCAATGGTATTGCTGCAAAACATGTGAGGGGAACCCGAGTTTTAGACATGGGATGTAATTCGGGTTATCTTCGAAAATTTCTCCCAACAGGAATAGAATATGTTGGCGTGGATGTTCGCCCCCCCTTTGGAGCAGACTTCCTATATCATCAACGCGGCATCCATGATTCATTGCATGATTTAGGAACATTTGATACTATTTTTTTACTGGCCACCATTGAACATTTAACAAAAATTACTGAGGCATTGGAGAACTTAACTCCTTTATTGCGAAAAGGAGGCCAACTCATTATTACGACTCCTTCCCCGCTTGGAGATAATATTCATCACATGGGCTCAAAGATTGGGCTATTTTCTTCTGCTGCCGCGGATGAACATGAAAAAATATTTAATTTGGAAGAATTAAACGCATTACTCAAGAGCGTAAAATTGGACGTTACAACTAGTTCCACTTTTTTGTTTGGGCTGAATCAATTAGTAATTGGAGAAAAGAAATAACGGAGTCATGAAATGAAAAACCATAATTGGAAAGGCAAGAAAGTTTTAGTAACTGGAGCAACTGGTTTTTTGGGCGGGTGGCTTTGCGATGCATTAGTAAGCGCTGGAGCAGAAGTAACAGGATTGGGCCATGGAATAATAGAATCCACTCTAACAGAGCACAAGCTTTCTGATAGAGTTTCATTCGTACAAGTCGATATTAGTTCAAAAGATCAAGTGGAAAAAGCATTTAAGAGAATTAAGCCCGATTTTTGTTTTCATTTAGCAGGGTATTCAAATCCTTCCCTAGTGGAAGCAAATCTAACCAGTGCATTTCAGACAAACGTGCTGGGATCACACCATGTGGCATTAGCGTGTGCATGTCATCAAACAACATTGGTTGCAGTTTCAAGCATCAACGTGTATGGGCCTCAAAATCCTATTACAGATGATACGCCCCCCTCCCCAAATCAGCCTATGGTGAAACAAAAGTACTAATGGAAAAGGGAATCCAAGTGTTATGCAATCACAACCAACTAATTGCCGTCATTGCACGCCCATCTAATTTATTTGGCCCCATTAATCCAAACGAGCACAACCAGTACATTAACAATAATCTGATTCACATTCTCAAAAATGAACCCTTGGAGAAGAAAGCAAATTATTTTAGAGATTTTATTTTTGTAAAAGACGTTGCTGATGCATTAATGCAAATGGCCGTGCAAGCAAAAAAGCACAATGGAATGACATTCAACATTTCATATGAAAAAACATACTCCGGGGAAGAAATTGTGGATGCATTGGTTGCAGTAACAAAAGGTGAAAAATTATCCATTCACCCTGTTGAAGGAAATACAGTGTATAGTTCTCGTTTGCGCAATCAGTTGAACTGGAAGCCCACTTACACGGTAGAACAAGGTTTAATGGAAACATTTGAATGGTATAAGAAAAAATTAGGCTAACTATTTTTTTTAATAAATTGTTTACCAAAAAATACCCCTAAAATTACGACTAATAAATAGTGAAAAATTAATTGAACAAATGCAGAAACAGCAATTGTAGAGGCGCTTACGCCAATTAAGCCAAACAACACAATGATGAATGACTCTCTCACCCCTACTCCACCTAAAGTAAATGGAACAAATACACTCAAAGAAGCAAATGCAATGAGCATGGTTGTAATAAGGAGTGAAATTGATACACCTTGGGCTGCTAACAATAACCACACAATTAAGCCTTGAAGCAATAATCGTGCAAGGGCAATAATGAGATTTGCAAGTAGCATTTCTGAATTCCGTGCCAATTGTACGCTATTTTCTCCCAACTCCCCAAGTGCATGAGCAAAACGTTCTGGAAGAAACTTTTTCACAATATCTTGAATATGGGGAGATAAGAATAGTGCAACTAAGAACACAATAATTCCAATTGTTATTCCTGTGCTCACCCACAGAATAGAGGTGAGCCCAGGGGTGATTACAAGCAATTCTTGCAATCCAACCCCAACTAAAACAAGCACGAGAATAAGCGTAATGAGCTTGTCTGCAAAGACCGCTAAAATAATCTTTTTATGAGTAGTCCCTAATTGTCGATGAAACATGGCTAATGAGAAGTCCCCAATTCTTGCTGGGAATAATGATCCTAAACTCCAGCTCGCGAAATAGTATTGCAGGTATTTCAAAAACGGAGTGGGGCCAAATATTTTTAGCAAGCACCAAACGGCTAATGCGTTTAATAAAATAATAAAAATACTCAATACAAACACTTGAGTGAGAGTTCCGGCTCCGATCAGTGATAATTGATGAAAAATAGTCGCGGGTCCAACCCATAAAGTGATAATGATAACGAGTAAAAGCGAAACAGCTGCCATGAGTTTTGGGGCACGTTCCATCATGCATAATCTATTGCTTCTTCTTTTTAAGTAGAAACCATGACACCTAGAGTGTTGTACTAGTTTTTTGTGCCAATCATTAAAAACATTGAGGCAAGACACTTGTTCATGCGCGTATTAGTTACTGGGGCTGCTGGGTTTTACGGTTGGACAATGGTTCAACGTCTACTAAAAAAGCCTGAAATAGAAAAAGTAATTGGGGTCGACAATTTCTCCCGAACATTCTTTGATCGTATAAAACCCGAATTATTGGGTGAAAATACGGCTCGCTTTGAAATGCATAAAATGGACTATGCAAAACTTGATGCTCATATTTTGAATAATTTTGATTTGGATGCAATTATTCATTTTGCTGCATTTGTTTCGATTGATGAATCTATGTTGATTCCAAATGAATATTTCTTAAACAATGAAATCGGAACCTTTAATTTTTCACAATCTATTCTAAAGACAAAAAAACAACCTCAATTAATTTTTGCTTCCTCTCCCGAGGTCTATGGAAATCCACGCTACACCCCAATTGATGAAAACCACCCCCTAAACCCACGCAGCACATATGCTGCAACCAAAGTAGCATGCGAAAAACACTGTATGAGTATGTATGAGTGGTATGGATACCCGGTCACTGCAATGCGAAACTTCAACACCTATGGCCCTAATCAAAACATTTGGGGGCACGGGGCAGTGCTTCCCACGTTTATCAATAGGGCTTTACATTCCGAGCCATTACGCATTGAGGGAGATGGCACACAGACACGCGATTTTATGTTTATTGAGGATGCAGTAGCCGCTTATGAAATGGCTTTAGACAACCCCAAAAAAGCAAAGGGCGAAATTTTTAACATTGGAACCGGAGTACAAACCTCAGTCAAAGATTTAGCACAAAAAGTATTAACAGCCACCAATTCCAAATCCACTATTGAATTTGTTCCAGGCAGAAAAGGAGATTTATTTGCTCTTGCCGCTGATACAAAGAAGATTCATGAAAAGCTTGGATGGCAACCAACTACTCCATTTGAGACTGGATTGAAAAAAACAGTTGAATGGTATAAACAATATCAAAAGTGAAAAAAATGAAGAACGTGTTAGTAACCGGGGGAAGTGGATTCATCGGGCGGCGTATTGTAAAAAAATTACTTGAGCGTGGAGACATTTTTGTAACCGTTTTAGATAATTTTTCAAACAGCTCTCCTAGTAATTTGGATGAATTTTCAACTAATCCCCATTTAGTCCAAGTACTAAAAGGATCAGTCGAAAACGCCTCAGATGTTGATGCTGCGTTCAAGACAAAATTTGATATTGTATTTCACTTAGCAGCACAAGTGAATGTGCAGCACAGCATTGATCACCCTGAATCTGATTTTGCAGCAAATGCAATTGGAACATTTAATGTGCTGGAGCGATGCCGCCAACAGAACGGAAAGTTTGTATTAGTGAGTACGTGCATGGTATACGACTTGGCCGGATCAAACAAACCAATTAGCGAAGCACACCCCACAAAACCAAAATCGCCTTATGCGGCGAGTAAGCTTGCTGCGGAAAATTTAGTTGAGAGTTATTTCTATGCCTATGGCATGCCAACCGTGGTGTTACGCCCCTTCAACACCTATGGTCCTTTCCAAAAAACGAATAACGAGGGAGGAGTAGTTCCTGTTTTTATCAAGCAGTTTTTGGACAACAAGCCTATTACTGTTTTTGGGGATGGAACACAGACACGTGACTTATTGTACGTCGAAGACACTGCTGATTTTATTGTAAAGGCGGGATTTGATGAACGCGCCGTTGGAAAAATATTCAATGCGGGTTTGGGCAGAGATATTTCGGTTAATGATTTAGCATTTATTATTACAAAAAATAAAGACGCCATTAAACACACGACACACCCACACCCTCAGGCTGAAATTAAACGGTTGTGGTGTGATGCAACCAAAGCTCATGCGGAGTTGGACTGGAAACCACGTTATACGCTTGAACAAGGAATTCAAGAAACAATGGACTGGATTAAGAAAACAAAATAATGTTATTCTTTTACGATTTTGATAATTTGTTCTCCAATTTTTTTTGGAGTAGCTTTTTCGAGAAAAACATCATGAGCTGCTTCACCTATCTTTTTCCTTTTTGCAGGGTTTTTAGCTAAAAATTCTATTTTGGCTGCTAAGTCTTTTGCATCATAAGGTGCAACTAATAAAACGGATTTTTCTTCTTTTAGTAATTCAAGCACGCCATCGCTTCGTGCAGTAATTGATGGTTTTGCTAAAGCCATTGCTTCATACATCTTTGTTGGGAGTATTCGATTTGCTTTTTCTCCAGAACCAAATATTCCAAGCGAGATGTCCGATTGATTTAGTAATCCAGGAATTTCTCGATAGGGCTTTCTCCCCAAAAATTGAACATTCTTGAGACCAAGTTCTTTTGCAAGCGATACATCTGCATCAAATGTTTGTCCAGTCCCAATTAACCAAAACTCAATTTGGTTATTCTTTTCAAGTTCTTTTGCAGCACGAACAATCGTTTCAACACTGGAGACTGTTAAAAAAGTTCCATGAAATTCAACGACAACTTTTTTTGAGGGTTTTTTGGGGGTGGGAATAAATTGATCGGTATTGACACCAATCAATACCAATCGCATTTTTTCTTTGGGGTGATGGAGCTTATGGATAAAATAATTCATTTCCCCCTGCGAAGGAAATATGGCAGCGTCACAAGAACGGACAGCATGTGCATCTAGCCATTTAAAGAACGTCGCACCTAATGTTTTATCTTTAATTGATTTGCGTGCGTGCACCATTGTTTCGTACGCGGATAACCACATATCAAGTAAGACTTTTTTGCGGGTGAACCGTTTAGCAAGCCAAACCAATGGATGACCAAAGAACCCAACCCATACAAAATCATGTGGTTGTTGTACGGCACGAATATAGGCAAGAAAGGATTTTACAAATCGTACAATGATATTTGGACTTGTGTCAGCACAAATAACTAATTCTATCCCACATTCCTTCAATCCTTTAATTACGACGTCATTTCGGATGTAAGTAGGCTCTCTTCCCAACCATAGAATGGCACGCATTATTTTCCCTCTTGAATTTCTTTCGCAATACGCCAGCCATCAAGAATAGACTCTTCGATTGAGGTGTATTTCCATTCTCCAAATCTTCCAGCTATCTTTATGCGGTTGGCCTGTAAGAAGTCTTGGATTATTTTGACATTTTCCTCATACTCTTTGTCATAAACAACGTATGCAAATGGCATAATTACTTCCTGGCATACCATAATGTCTTTTTTATTTTTTATATAACCAATTTCGATTAATTGATTTGTGATTTTTTCCTTTAATTCGACAAAGTTTGGTTTGTTTTTTGGATCAAAAAATGTTTCTACCCATAGAGAATAGCATCCTTTGGGCGCCATATTGGGAGAGAATCTGCTTCCCACACTCAATCGTGAAAAAGTATACTTTTTTTCGGGAAAATAAGTCCATTGTCCTGGGGGTGGCTTTCCCTTTATCCCAAAGTTGAGACTAAATTCAGAGATGTTGGAGAGTTTAGTGGCAGCAGTCTTTACTTTTGATGGTGCATCGGTAATTGCTTGAATAAGTTTTGGCAGTGGAATGGTTGAGACTAAGTAATCAAAATTAATTTTTTTACCTTGTTTTGTTTTTACTGTGCGAGTGGAAAGCGTAATTTCTTCCACTTCTTCATTATACGAAATTGATTCAATCTTTTCTGCCATTGCTTTTGAGAGTGACTCAATGCCACCCGTGAGTGGATAGAAAAAGCGTGGATTGTATCCTGTGATGATGTCCTCGTGCAGAAATGTTCCTCGAACGAATTCCTTGATTGATGCTTTGGGGGTAAATTTTGTTGTCCCTGCTGGAATAATATCTTCCAACGGACGCATCCATTGTTTTTCATTATACGGAAAAAAGAATAACTCGCACAGCCCTAAACCAAATTTTGATAACAGCCATTCACGATAGTTTTGGGCAGTTGTTTCTTCTTTTTGGAGCGTTACATCCAGTAATCCTTCAAAGCATTTCCATTGTACCTCTTTAGGATACGCATCGACATAGATTTGAATGGGGTATTTTCCTAAGCTATTGTGCGCATACACATAGGCTTCTCGATTGAAATAATTTACGTTATGCTCGAGTGCTTTTTCAATAAATGTGCGCACTTCTTCATTTCGCCAGTGCACTAAATGAATGACGTGATCTAGCACAAAGCCTTTCACAATATCTGTTTTGCATAATCCGCCGGGGAGGTCGGTTCTTTCTAAAACAATTGCAGATTTCCCAAGTTTTATGGCGCAACTCATTCCAGTGATACCAGCGCCGATGACGACGACTGATTCTTTTTTTGAACGAGTTCCCCCCATACTAATTCCATCTAACGGTCTAATTATGAAGTTAACTGGTTCTGCAATTTATAAGTTCTATTGGTACAAGAGTGGGCTCGCTCGCAAACATACAAAAAGCCGTTGTGTCATGGCTGTTTATGCACCCGATTTTGCGCCATGATTGTTTTCCATTAGGATGTGCAATTATTGTTAGTGCGCTCCTCTTTTTTTCCTTCTTTCCATTAATGTATGTTTCAATTGATGAGCATCAGTACTATAAAAATTCCATTCTTCTCCAGCGCGGCGAACTTAAGTCGGCTGATCCATTGGTTTATTGTGGTGGGACGTTCAAAGGAGAAGACTATCTCAGCAGTTATCACATTGGAAAATCAGTCGCACTCATTCCATTTACTTGGTTGCCTTTTCCATTTGTAATGTTGGCCGGGTTATTTATTCATCTGCTCAATACCGGTATTTTTGCACTCATCCTTCGAAAATTAAGATTAAGCCCATGGTTTGTAATGTTGTTTGCGTTCTATCCTGCTTTCATCTGGGGAAGCCGCACGCTTTTTTCGGAGACAACGGCATTGACTTTTTTGCTCGTGGGGACTTGGATATACCTTCATGAAAAGCCTCAAACAAAATTATTCGCAGGGTTCTTTTTTGGCCTTGCTGCACTGGTTCGCCACGAGGCGGTATTGCTTGCGTTGGCGTTTGGTATTGCCATCGTATGGAAAGAACGCCATACTCTCCGCGAGCCATTGAAATCGCCAATTGTTTGGTTTGTAATCGGTGGGGCGATTTCCGCGGCGCTGTTATTGGGGTGGAATAATTGGTATGGCGGCAATCCTCTTACGACACAAATTGGAAATCCTGCTAATTTGTTCGCCACGTTTCCAAGACCTTTATTCTTGAACAATTTGGTTAATTTTTTCGCAATCTTGTGCATTGCATTTCCACTACTCATATTTGCATTGTTAAAACCATTCCGCTTGCGTTTGGAGTTGATTATTGCAAGTATTTTTACGTTATTTTTATTTGCGCAGACCACGAATATTAGTGTTTATCCATTTATTTCTCCACTCACCATTACCGCGCGCATGCGGTATCTAATCCCTCTTGCAGGGTTGTTGCTTATCGCATATGCGCACGCACTTCAACCCATCACCCAGCGATTCGCTCAGCGAATAGGCAAAACAAAATGGGTAACAGTTTTGGTTCTTTTTGTGATATTAATCGTGGGTGCCATTGCACTCCATAGCCAGCACCAATCCCTCTTGGACAAACGCACCGCTGTACGAAATCAAATTCTTACTGCAATCCCAGACAATGCACACGCAATTGGTTCCAGTGATGATTGTATTTACTTTCTACCCCAGTTATCAGGTAAACGCACATACTCAAAAGTAGACGACCCCGCGCAATCTTTGAATCAGCTCCAAAAGAGACTTGAAACACCAATCTATGTGGTGGCACTGCAATATACTAACCAGTCCGACAGCAGTATTCGGCAAGACGTAATCGATCGTGAACGTATGGCGATAGTCAATTTCGTGAAAGCGCACGAAAACGAACTACAAGTGGTTTATTCCACGAAGGACCCGCACTCATTGACGATTTACCATTTCAACCACCAAATTAATCCCATAGTAGACCAAACGATTAGTAAGGAGAAAAAAAATGAATAAACCAATAATAAGATCACGGTCCATAACTGTAGATAACAAGCCAATCAGGATATTAATGCTGATTCCAGAAGAAAAAAATTGTGGCATCACAACGTACGCACATTATCTTTTGATGCAGTTGCAGCCTTTAGGCGGATTGCAGGTCGAAATAGCAATTAATCACGCACAAAACCGCCTGGCAGAATATGCATTACTCGCAAGTGAATTAGAAAAAAATACAAACATCATCCATGTTCAATTTGAATTTGCTCGTTTTGGCAAATTATTCATCTCAGGAGTTGGGACTCCATTCTTCTACCGTGCGCTTTCAGGTCGAACGATTGTTGTTACGACACTACATGAGTTGCCACCAAAGGACAAGTTATTTGTTCGCTTAGCTCAATGTTTTTTCCTTTCATTCATACTTGACAAATCACATCATATAATTGTTCATACTGCGGAGAGTGCCAGACAATTGCATGAATCACACCCGCAGTACGCGCATAAGATTATTGTTATCCCTCACGGAATGCTAGAATTCAACCTAGAAACAAAGAAAAAAAATCTCCCAATAGAATGGAAGGATAAAAAAATCATCGGGGCATTTGGTTTTCCGGCACCGCACAAGCACTTTGAGTCCGTTATTGAGGCGATTGCCGCGCTCCCAGAAGAGTATGTCGCTGTCATGGGAGTGGGGGCACAAACCCAAGCGCATGAGATCTATCTGGCACGCCTCCAGCAATACGCCAAAGAACTCCACGTGGCGCATCGCGTGATTTGGAATGGTTTTGTGGAAGAACAAAAAATGGCGGAGTTCTTTTCATGGTTAGATGTTGTCATTTTCCCCTACTCGCACGTGACCGAATCCGGTGCGCTGGCGCTTGCATTGGCACATCGCAAGGCCGTTATTGCGCGCGACTTGCCTACATTTCGCGAGATTGCGGACAAGCACCACTGCATTCAACTTTTTTCAACACAAGAAGAATTGGCGGCACTAATCCATTGGATAGTGGAGAATCCGCGCGAACGAAAACAGCTCATTGCCAACATTGATGGAATTCTCGCCGCACGTAATTGGAAAACGATTGCGGAGCAGCACAAAAAGTTGTATGTGAAATTGGCAGGGAGTGAGCACTAGCATGCGCATCCTTCACGTGGCGAATCACACCATTCCCTGCGTAGGGGGGATTGAGAACGCGGTTTGGGGAAGCGCACGCGTGCAGTCATTGGAAGGGCATAAAGTAGAGATTGCGACTTTCAATACATGCACATCGGGGAAGAGTTCATTACCCACACACGAAATGAAGGAAGACATTCTCTTCCACCGCTTTCCTCAAACCAAAATCAGTTCGTTCTATCGTTTTCCCATTTCATGGAAGTTTATTGCGTTAGCTCAAAAAGCGGATATTGTTCACGTCCATGGATTTGGAGGGTGGTTGGACCAACTCCTCGTCATGCGCCCGTTTCTCCCTGGAAAGCTGGTGGTGACAACTCATGGAGGCATATTCCACACCCCTCATCGCCACAGCCTCAAGAAAGTCTACTTGGGATGGCTAAACCGCATGGGGAAGGGTATTGATATGCTCATTTGTGGGAGTCAGAATGATTATGCACAATACCCCCACATCGGCAAACGTCAGCAGGTTCTTTTGGATGGGGTTTTGGTCGAATCGTTATTGGATCTGCCCACTGGAAAAAAGAGTTCCAATCACTTGATGTTTGTGGGCAGGCTTTCCGAGAACAAGCAAGTGAATAGGATATTGGACGCGCTTGCGCTTCTGAAGAAAAAACACCCCAAGCTCAAACTCCACGTGGTGGGGGAGGATTGGGAGGGGTTACAGAAAGGATTGGAAACAAAAACGAAACAACTCGGACTCGAAAAGAATGTCACATTTCATGGAAAGCTTTCCGATGCCGAACTGGAAAGTATTTATCTACAAAGCGACTTCTTCGTTTCCGCTTCCACCTATGAGGGTTTTGGGATGAGTGTGATTGAAGCCATGGCCGCCGGAAGCACCCCCATCCTGAATGCGATTCCGACATTCAAAGAATTTGTTGGAGAAAAATCCCAACGCGGATGGATAGTGGATTTTTCAGATGCAGAAGCCGCAAGCCAAATGATTGAGAAAGCCATTCGCACGCCGGCAAAAAAGCTCTCTTCCATGCAAAAAAACGCAAGAGAGTATGCGACGCAGTTTGATTGGAATTTAGTGGCCAAGAAGCAACTGGATATTTACGCGGAATTATTGCACAAATGACTAGTTGCGATAGAAGTAATAGTGCTTGGGTTCCACCGCGTCATAGCGATACCCATGCGCAGTAAATGCGTCCAATAATTTCTTGGCAGTCTTTTCCCCATAACGCTCGGAGTGGAATTCGATCAAAAAGCGAGTGGAATGAGCCAGCCATTTTGGATTGGAAAAGACTTGCTTGAATAATTCTTCTTCCGCTCCCTCAATATCTGCAAAATAGAATATGTACATGAACTCGGTTTGCGTATGCAGCCAATCAATTCCTTGCTTGGGAGAAAGCATCATCTCGAAGAATTGCATTCAATCATTGATCTTGGGATTGTATTCGCACAACATTTCAAGTATGACACAATAATGCAGATCCATTTCGATTCCATGACTTTACCTCTGAACCCGACGCGATCGGCAAGTTGTAAGGCGCATTCTCCATAGTTGGATCCGAAATCCAATACGACATCGCCTTGGCGCAACACCACGTTGAGTTTGTCGATCACTTCAGGTTCCCACGCGTCGCAGCGGCGCAAGAATGCACGCAGCTCTTCTGAGGGTCAAGAAAAAGTCTTCCGTGTCGGACGCGAAAGAAAGCGGGTTGTTTTCGTTTCCACCAGAATCCAATAATCTGATAGAGCAACCACACGCCTTTGGCGCGCCATGCGCTGGGTGTCATTTTTTTGATGGAGTCGATTTTGGACAGTTCATTTCATCTCCCAAGCTACGCACTACTTCTTGCGCGCGTGCACCACCAAAATCATTCCATGCGAGAGAGTGCGATTCAGCTGATGGTCCACCCAGAGAATGGGATAAATGATTGGAAACAACGCCAGGAACCAAAAACCAAAATGAAAAAAAGAACCCACGTGCATGATGCGCGTGGCAACGCCTGAACCGAAGAGATATTGCGTGTCAACGACTTCAAATCCCGTGGACTGCAATAACTTCACGAGTTTTTCGCGCGTGTAATACTGGTTCACGAAGTGTTCTTTGGCGTGTTGAGCGCGATAAGCAACTCCATAATTTGGAGAATCCAGCGTGTCCACGCTCAACGCAAACGTTCCATTCTTTTTCAGCACGCGATGGACTTCTTGCAATACTTTTTTGTCGTCCCGTGTGTGCTCCAACACACAAACCGAAACGGCGCGATCGAACTCAGAGTTCTTGTAGGGAATGGCTTCGCCTTCCGCGACTTGGACGTGGATGCCTTTGTGTTGGATGATTTGGGCAAATGCGATATCGCGCTTGCTCGGATCGATCCCATGGGCTTCGATTCCTTTGTGAAAAAGGAAATCACAATAAAATCCTTTCCCGCACCCGATATCGATTATTTTTTCGCCGGATTTTGGGGAGAGATATTTTGTGAGCACGTCCAATTCGATGCATCGAATGCTATGGAAGCGCTGTAGTTTTGCCAATACCAGTTTGGCGAATGGCACGAAGAACATGGTCATAATCCGAGGATGCCACTTCATGTTTTTAAAACAGGGGGAAAGGCAAACTATCATGCAAGGAATAGTATGCGAAACGCACGACTACCATCGCACCACAAACCGAAATCCAAGAGCTGCCAGATCGGAAACGACGGGTTTTTGCTGCACCGCAACTTCGAAAAATATATTCTTAACTGGATTAAATCCTGATGTTGAAAAACGTGCTTTCTTTTGAAATGTATAATTACGTGGCCCACGAACAGTAATGGAATACTGATTTTCGGAAATTGTTCCATCCACACATTGCTTTTCCCATTCATTAACATTAGGTGGAAGCACCATATCTAATGCCTTTGATTCTTCCGCCAAGAGTCTCAAAATTTTATCATTCCACCCCACCACGGGCAGAGCATCCATCCAACTTTCCCCTTGCAAAAATGAATCACATGAATTTTTTTGACGAAGACCTTCGAATGAAGGAAATCCCCCGTTTTGATGTTGATGAGATAAGACCCATGCAAGCCCGCGCGAATAGATACTATCGAATGACTCATCAGTGCGCAACGCAGAGAGAACTTCGCCATTTCCGGCAACAAATCGAGGAAAATGGATTATTTCACCGCTTGAGTCAATCCCAAAATGAAATGCTCCGGAAGACAACTGCATACTAGCTACAAACGAAATGGCCTTGCGCGCGGCACGAGTGTACGCCGGATCCTTCGTCATTTTGCCAAGTAAACGTAATGGACGAACACAACGAGCAGTGTAGAATGTAATAATATTTTCTCGATTATTTGCCTGAAAAATACCTCCTTGTGTCAATTTTTCTTGTGATTGATGGTCAAGAATTGCGTTGGATGCCTGTTGTGCATATTCAAGATAATGCTTTTTCCCAACTAGTTCAGTAAGTCGAATAAGCGATTCACACGCAGTGGCAATCTTATTAGGAACAAAGAGATTGGGTGCAGCATCAAACTGTCCAAGTGGATACTGTTGAAATGTACCTGCCTTTTCATTCCAGAAACATGGTAGTAATATGTTTGAAACATTTTTTTCGGCAGCAATAATGAATTTTTCGGCAGCCAAATCATTTAATTCACGTAAACGCTCAGCTAACATCAGCAATCCATTATTTACTCCACACTCATGTGGTTGTGCAGCTTTCCAGAAAGCTGGTGTCCCCTCAAAATTGGACATAAGATATGCTCCATTTTTCTGTTGACTTTGAATTACTTTTTCACCAAGCCAGCGCGCGCGTTCAAGCCACTGTGAATTTTTTGTTTTGCGGTCGAGTGCAATGAATGTGGCAATCAAACCTTCAATACTCCAATCGCTCCTACTCCCAGTATATTGAAGCGAATTACCCCAATAGTGAACAACTGGACCACCATACCCATCATGTCGCCGCATGGATTTCAACCAATTAAGACCACTGGCGAGCGCCTGATCACTGGAATATGTGCTCATTAGTAATCACGAATTTTTTGCCCATTTTGGTACAAATAAGTGAATAAGCCAGCTTATAAAAGCTCTGGGAAAAAAAAACCAGCCTATGAAACCATTGACACGCATATCGACCTAAAGAGAACTCCGCTCCTTCAGATACGAGCAAAAAAATATTGAATAAACTTGGAAACCAAATCCGATAATAAACCTACTCCCCCCCTATTTTTTGAGTAATTCTTGAGAGAAAGGATTTGTTATTGACATAAGTACCTAGTTTCACACCCGATGAGCAACCAACACATTGCGCAAGCGTCCGCTTAGCCATTTCAACTTGTTTGGACTTATGATCTTCTGATTCCCAAATTTTAACAAATCCCTCAGTGAAAGCATTCCCAAAAGTTGTTCTACCAATCAAATCAAAACAACAACTGGCGAGTTCTCCATCCCAATAAACCACAGTACTATTATTCGTCCATGCACAAATGCCCAATTTAGTATAATCGTATTGTCGAATAAATTCCTTATTTTTCGGAGCCCATTCTCGCATGGCATCTTCTTCTTTTCCTCCAGCCCAAGCGAAGTGCATGGCTTTGAGTAGAAGAGTATCAACCTTCATTTTTTTGGACCATTCCTTTGCAGTATCAATTTCATGTTCGTTGTAACGATTAACAAGAAAAGAAACAATCACGTGTGGATTTTTTTTATTCAAGGATTCCTTTTTCTGACAGAGTATTTCAATTCCCGTTTTGGCTGCATCAAAGTTATTAATGCCAACAACTGCTCCTTTTCTATACTTTTCATATGTCTCACGAGTCATACCATCAAGCGACAATACGACAGCATCCAATCCCGCGTTAATCAATTTTGTTGTAAAATCCACCATCCGAGTGGCATTGCTTGTTAAGATAGTATATTTGCCTTTCGACTTAGCGTATGCAATAAATTGATCCACCTGCGGGTGCAAAAGGGGTTCAGCAGTGACACCAAAATTTACTCGTTTAACGTGGCGATCCGTCTCATCGATAAGCTTCTTGAATTTTTCAAAGTCCATGAATCCTTTAGGCCGTGGAATATTGGGGTTGTCGCACAGGACACACTTGAGATTACAAATATTGGTTAGTTCAATCGACAGCTCAGTTGGATAAATCATTCTTTTTCCCTCTTTTTAGCAATAAAATTACGTTCATCTAGTGGGTGGATTTCATAAGCCAGCTCATGTAGTATTTTTTTACAATCACCCAATTTAGTTGGCGTGAGAGCCTCGAAGATGATAATGGGATAATTTTTTTTAATTACTTCAACTGCACCCATTAAGACATCCGGTTCGCTGCCCTCGCAGTCAATCTTAATTACTGCGATTTTTTCAAAAAAAGGAACATCATCAAGGCGTTTAACTTCGACCAGACAATCCTCTTCAAGATTTGCGCCTGTGAGCCCCTTTATCGTTGTTAGTTGTTCAGGATCAATGGTAGTAATTCCGCTATACTTGCTGTCACTGTAACTTCGAGTAATTTTATTTTCATTGGAGAGGCCATATCCCTGCACAATAAATTTACCCTCAAATACCGATCCATAAATATTTTTTTCCAGCAGGGCATTCATACGAGGATTTACATCAAAACCATAAGCGTTTTGATTTGTTTTCTTAATATAGTGGACGCTAATCAACCCATAGTGACAGCCAACATCCAACAGACAGCCAGTTGTATTTTCGCCTAAATTTACTTTTTCCACCCAAGAAGGGAGGTACTGTTGCACATCTTGCCATTTTGAGGAAAGAGTCATTTCTTCACGCAAATCCTTCAATTGCTGAATCAACTTCACAAAAAACAATTCTTCCCACCTCAAATTAAATTCAATCTAACAAACCCTCTAATACTATTTTACAAACAATGCTTTAAAGACCTTCTACAACGCAATAGGAAAAAATGCAACAACATGCAACATTTTGATTTTTGTATTAAAGTTTTTCTTATAGAAAAATAGGAATGTTATTTTTTTAGAAAATTAACATATAGTTCCCGATATTGGTTTGCACAATGAGCCCATGAAAACTTGTGTGCAGTATCAATGGCACTTTTACTGAAAGATTTTTTCCCGAGCTGCATAACCCTTTTGATACAGGCTCGAAGCGAGTCAACGTTCCCTTTTTCGCATAGCCACCCAGTTTTCCCATTTTTAATTAAATCTTCTGCACCGGTGCCATATGATCCGACAACAGGAAGGCCAGTAGCCATCCCTTCTAAATAAATAAGTCCAAATGGTTCGTTGATGGAAGGAACAACCAGCACATCGGAACGATTGTAGTACTGGTTTAACTCGCTTGTCGATAATTTTGGGATAAAAGTAATGCAATCAGCTGTCCAGTTCTGTAACCATGGCGGGTTTGACAATCCAACGCAGGTAAGATGTATGCGCACAGACATTCCATTAATGGCCTGTAGCAGATAGAAGAGGCCTTTTCTCCATGCAATATTTCCAACAAAAAGAATGCGATAAACATCATCTTTAGCAGATAAATTTTTTACTCGCATAGGATAAAATTCTTTTGTGCTTACCCCATTTGAAATAATTGTGACATCGCAATTCCATCGCACACGTATTTCATTTTTTACTGCGGTTGAAATCGCAACAATCGCATCTGCACGATTGACACATAGCCGAGTTTTTATCGAAGAAAGTAATAAATAAAAAATGGTCAACCAGCTGAGTTGAAATTTAACTTTTTTCCATTCAGCAAGATAATCTTCCAATAGTTGAGTATCCAATCCATGGAATTGAATTATCACGCGATATTTTTTCCTAAGAAAAAATTTGGCCCAAATGGCGTCGAAGGCGGCTTCAGGAGTATTAGAATGAACGATGTCGTAGTCCTTGTCTCTTATCCAATACATAAACAACAGCACAGTAAGAGGAGTGTGGCGCAAAACCCTTAACCAGCGCGACTTGAAGAAGTTCAAATAATTAGCATAAGGTTCTGAAGCACCAGACCCAAAAAGATATTGAACAATTAAGTCGCTTTTTTCCAGTTCACCCCCCAAATTAAGTATTACCCTCCCCACCCCTTCAAGTGGACAAAATGTACCATTATAATGCATCAAAATGCGAGCGGGGTTTGCCATAGATAGACAATAACCAAGTCAATAGTCTTTAATCAATATCTAATTGAAATACAGTCATAGAATTGTACCAACGCCACACATCATAAAAGGTTTGCTAACCCAATTATTGAATTCACCCACTGCGATGACCATGAAGACAATTGGAATCATTATCCCTTATGCCTTTCCTGAAACAGGTGCAGCATCCATGCGTGCACACGCATTTGCAATGGCACTACAAACGCGAGGATACAACCCAATTATATTTGCTCCGGAAAAAGGGCTCGCCCCCAACCAAACTCCCTACCAAATCATACGTTTCAAAAAAAAAATAATGTTGGGCAAACTATTTCAAGAGTATGACGTGCAGCTCGTAATTGCCTCGACTCCACCCGCCGACTTGGGGATGGCAGCGCTTATTTTTGCCAAACTACAGAGAATCCCATTGTTTGCCGACATTCGCGATCCATGGGTATTCGACAAACAAGCGGTTGGATTAATCAAGCCAAAAACCCTAAAGTTTGCAATCCAAAAAATGATAGAAAAATGGTTCTATACATTTGCAGATGAGCGATTTGTTGTAACCGCTTGGACGGCTGCATTATTTGAGAACGGATTGGGGATCCCTGCAACCCAATTCAAGCTCATTCCAAATGGTGTGCAAACGGAGTTCTTCGATACAAAAGAAAAAAACAGCAATATACGCAATAAAATTCGCACAAAATTAGGGATTCCGAAAAAAAGTATTGTATTTCTGTTTCTTGGATCGGTGTGGCGCAACATCCCTGAATTTATTCGCCAAATCAAGCCGACATTATTGGAAAAAAATGCATTCCTGTTGATTGTTGGAAACACAGACAACCAATCCACTCGTCACATGATGGAAAAAATAAACCAGGTTATCGAAGGCGAAGAATTACGTGAACGTGTACGATTGTCCTTGAATGTGCAGGCTCAAGAAATTCCGGGATATTTGCACACCAGTGATATTGGAGTCAACATCATCGGCGAGTCGCTACAGTATAGTGTTACTGTCAAGACTTACGAATACGCATACGCTAAACTTCCAATTCTATCAATAGGGCCAAAAGAGGGTGCGCTAGCGCAATTCCATCGTACACTGAAATCGGGCTACTATTGTAATACATGGGAGGAATTCAATGCAAAAGCAAACAGCATCATCAAAAACCTCTCGGAACAAAAAAAGTTAGCATCGCAGGATTCAAAATTCGTAGGGGAACATTTTTCTCGAAGCAAGTGGTCAGATAAGGTAGTTGATATTGTGGATTCGCACCTAAACAATTCATTGATTATAAAAAAGTAGATCCATACAACTTTAACAAAAGCCGCCCGATTTTTATTGTTTCTCTAATAAATTGGTAGTATGACAGTATTCACAAATCACACAACTGATAACGAGGGCTACCTCAAAACATTAGATGTAGATGGTACAAACATCTTAACGAAATGGGGGATTGAATTTTCTGACAGCGAAAAACAATTTATCCATGGACAAAAAGCGGGCGCAAACCACCATGTTGAATCGTCAAAGATTGAAAAGAATCGAACCCGCACAACATTAATGGTAGACCTTAAGAGGTCGCGTATACGCCTAGAAATTGATGAACATTTTTCACCCGACAAGATAGAACGAAAATTTATGATTACGCCCTTAGAGGATACAAATCTTATTGACATTGCAATCAGCCAAGCATTTATACGCGAAACATTCACTCACGCCAAAATTAATGGGAATATTATTGGGTTTGACGGCATGGAGCGCAATCACCAATTCGAATCCAAAAAAGCCATCCTCGTTGGAAAGTCATTTGATCTTGAAGTGGAGTTAAAGGTGCAAGCCAATAACTCCGGTCTAGCTCCAGTAGTATATTGTCGTACTGGCAAACGATTTGGTTGGTCCATTCATACACGCCTCTTTCCGAAAGAAATTACAAAAAAAGTGATTATTTGGTGCAATAAACATTGGAACCGCAGCATCCCATTGAGTAATTTTTTTTCGAGCATCCGCCCAGTGGTTGACTATCTTTGGTATGTGGGAGAACGCCCAGATCGTGTTGAACGTCGCACGTTTGGATTTGCCTCTTTTGGGATGGCGCATGCACCAAAAAATGAAACTATTGTGCTGACACAATGCCTAACACTAGTCCAAAAAAATAGTTCAATGAACAAGAATGATGACCCATGACACAAGACAATAATGCTAACCATCATTCGATCCAATCGCAACTACGGCGATAAGTAGTCTTAAAATCACCCTTTAAACAGACCTATCCATGCGGATGTGGAATCTCTTAAGTATTTTTTGCAACAACAACCATTCCTCACGCGTAATCCATTGCAGAGAAAGTTGGAATTTCATTTTGGAGAAGGCATAGCGGAGATAGATGAGCACCAACACGACATACACCAGGACGTTGGCTTGTGCCGTGACAAGACCGCCATATGCGTAAGCAGCAACGGAATAGAAGATGACCGCAAGAATCCCTGCGGGAAGAAAAACGTGCACAAGTAATTGTTTGAGATTGGCGCGCGCGAATGCATAACTGTGAATGGGCCGAATGACATTGAAGATGTTAGTGCCAATGACTAAAAATAATCCGAGTTGGAAAATGGAATCCGCGTTCTGGGCGTCAATGAATGAGATGATGAATTTTCCAAGGAGCACGTATCCTGCGACTTGAATGATGCTGAGCACGAAGGTGTATTTGAGAAACGCATTTACTATTTTCATGTCCTCGGGCTTGCTTACCGAACGGGTGAGTCCTGCAATGCACATTTTTTGGAGTACTTGTGGAACGAAGACGAACAAGCTGGAGAACATTAATGCAATCGTGTAATTTCCCGTCACGAAAGCAGTTACAAAAAGTCCCAGGAAGAATAAATCCGCGCGGTAGATGAGTTGTATGGAAGAACTAATGAGGTGACTCCACATACCCACGCCAGAGATGATGGTCTTGAGCAACGTTTCGAGTGCCCTGACATCAAACACGGGAACGAATCGAAACACTCGAAAGAGACGTTCCAACCACAAGAGTGCGAGCGCAAAAGAGGAAAGCATCAACACCACGAGATAGATCATGATGTCGCGGTTGAAGTAAATGTAAATGAGTCCCACCAAAAAAATAGCATAATAGATGAAATTCAATCGCAGGGTTTCGACTTGCTTGAATTCAACAAAGCATAGTTCCTGAATGGATGCGTGCAACATGCTGAAGCACATAATGAGGCCCGCGCCCACGACGTAGAGGAACAATTGAAAGTTGTCTTTGGCGTAGAGCAAATACGAAATGACGCTGATGACTCCCATGATGAAGATGGAGCGCACCAACCAAAAAAACAGAAAAGCCGAGACGTATTTGTTGGTGTTTTTTTTGAATGCCGCATAGTCGCGGAAAAGGATGACCTCGGGAGAGAGAAGGATGGGGCTGAGCATCGCAAGCAGCCCAGCTGCGATTCCGATGTACGCGATTTCTTCGCGTTCGAGGATGCGACTAATCAAAAAAAAACTAATTGCGGCAAAGAAAGTGGAAAAACCCATGATGAGGAGGCCAATCCCTGTTTGTTTGGCGAGTTGTTCCTTGAGCGACATACTATCCCTAGCACCCGCACGGGGAATTTAATCGTGCGTCATTCGGGAAGGAAAACAAAACCATGCAAGTCACCTAGAACAGCATCATGGCGTTGAGGCGATAATAGGCAATCACTCCGAACGCGACCACCAATTGCAACACCAACAGTACTTGCACGATTTGCTTTTCGTTCCACTTTCCTTTTCCCCAGCGCATGACCACGTGCGTGAGGCTGCCGATTTTTTCGGGGGCTTTCAATCCTCCATCATGTTGGGGAATCCCAAAGCTCTGGGCTTGCATTTTGGAGCGGGCTTTCAGTACGAGCTCGATGAAATATAGTGCAAAAAGCATCAATCCAATTTTTTCCATGTTGCCAATAATGCTCGCCGCCGCAATGGTGGCCCCCATCATGAGCGTCAATGCATCTCCGGGAAAAACCTGGGCAGGGAACCAGTTGAAGCGCAGGAATGCGAGGAATGCGCCGATGATTCCGAGCAACAAGAAAACGACTTCCATTTCGCCTTGCCAGAATGCGATGAGTAAGAGAGTAGTGGTGCTGATGAGCCCCAATCCCACTTCCAATCCATTCAGTCCCGCCAGCATGTTGGCGGCGTTGCTAGCACCGGTAATGGCAATGGGAACGACAAGGAGCGAGTACCATATTCCAAAGCTCACCACCCCAATGAATGGTAAATCAAATCCCACACTCCCAATGGTTTGCGGCAACACCATAATGGGGAGCGCGGCAAAAATGGGAAAGAGTGCGTGTTGGTATTGTCTGATGCCTTTTTCCAGCCAATCAAATCATCAATGATCCCGAGCAATCCCACCAACACAATGGTGAGCATCGCCGCGAGCACGGGGAGCAAATCCAAGTTGGGGAGGAACCCCAAATACGTATGGAGGAATAATCCCGCCATCACGGAAAAAATGAATCCGAGCAGCACAATTGTCCCGCCCATTTCGGCAACGGGGGGATTACCAATTTTGTTGATGTCCTTTCCGATGATCCCGCGTAGGTGCATACGGCGGATGAAGGGAGGCAAGCCCATGCTCGTGGCAATGAACCCGGACAACAGGACGAGTGCAAAAAAAACATATTCCATAGTGGAGTCCCTTGAATAGGTGAGTTAAGAGGGCACAGGATTTAAGAGTAATCGCGCGCACGCACTCAAATTATGGTGCATTCCTCGAATGGGAATGATTTTGCAAGCCATGAAATGCACATCAAAACGCAGGGTGTTGCCCGGGTTTGCGCAAGAGTTTAAATTACCCATTACACCCACTCTGGGTATGGAAGCCCTTGCTGCCTCGAATGATGTGAAGGCGAATTTGCTGAGTGGAATCGGAAAGTTTTTCGCCGATCACCAGTGGAAACTCATTGCGCTTGTTTTTTTGCTCGCATTTATTGTCCGCGCTCACTTGATGCGTTATGAGTTGTTTTTTGAATTTGATTCTTATTGGCATGCCCGCATGGTCGCAGAGGTATTACAGAATGGGTTACCCACACCCGCATTTGATTCCCTTACATATTATCACAATGTCTCCGCGGCCACGCTAACGAATGCCCCTGCGTTATTTTGGATCATTTCGGCTACGATTTACAAAATCTTCACGCTGAATGCACCTTATCAGTTTGATTTGTGGGTGTTGTTCGTGAAAATCCTCCCCGCGTTGTATGGGGCTCTTATCTCCGTTGCCAC
This sequence comes from Candidatus Iainarchaeum sp., assembly GCA_016699555.1. Taxonomy (GTDB): domain Archaea; phylum Iainarchaeota; class Iainarchaeia; order Iainarchaeales; family VGJJ01; genus VGJJ01. The sequence goes on along the minus strand of CP064981.1, from coordinate 499,321 downwards.
CTACTTTCTCGGACGCGAACTCTTCAAGGGCCAGCCCTATGAGAAGGCGGCTGGTTTCTTTGCTGGAATTCTTGCCGCTATTGTTCCGGCGTTTGTTTATCGCACAATGGGTGGCTTCTTCGAAGATGATTCGCTGGGTTTCATTTGGATGATTATTGGATTTATTTTCCTCGTGCGCACGATGCACCATCCCTCGTGGAATCGAGATAATCTGGTGAATGCGTTGCTGGCTGGAATTGCATTTGCATTGATGGCATTCACGTGGCCCGCGTTCAACATGCTCGTGCCTATTTTGCTTGGAGTGGGAGTGGTGCATTTCTTTTTGTATTTGGGCAATAATGAATTGGAGAAAACAAAACACTACGCAGGATTGTGGGGCATTTCATTTGCGTTGCTCGCAATCGCTGCCACCATTCAGACGAATTTGTTTTGGTTGGATCAGTTTGGGGGAATTCTCGCGAGTATTTTCCGCATCCCCGAGTTGAATGCAGTAAATACAGTGGGATTCATTGCCCTTGTGTTCGTGCTCTGCGCCGCCGCGTGGGTGTTGCGCAAGCGCCAAATCGTGGACGCGAATGCCCTGCAGTGGGTTTTCCGCTTGTTGATTTTGGGATTGGTGTTGATGCCCTTTGTCATTTACCTCTTCGACATCAACCTCCAGCAGGGAGGAGGAAGTCAAGTGGGAGAGGAAAGCGTGGGAAAGACCTACTTTGGTAACAAATACAGCATGCTCGCATTGTTTGCCGTGATTGGGATTCCATTGATGGGTTTCTTGTTGTGGCGCAAGAAAAACTATCATGTATTGGCGCTTCCGCTGGTTTGGATTGTGGTTACGTTCTTCATGGCCTGGGGAAAGCTCAAGTTTACCTATTATTGGGGATTGCCCCTTGCAGTTGTGGGAGCGATCGTGTTGATTCTGGCCATTCGCTGGGCGTTGAGTCGAAAGCTCTTGACGCAAAAGATCGTCGTTTTCTTGGCTGCCTTCATGTTGATGTGCGGGATTGCCGCCGGAACATTGTTTGTCACGCAAAACGTCCCCAACATCGAATCCTCCGCCGGATGGAAAGAGGCTCTTTTTTGGAGCGAGAAAAACCTTCCAGTAAATGCCAAGTTCTTCAATTGGTGGGACGAGGGGCACTGGATTTCGTTCTTGAGCCAGCGCAAAGTGTTGATTGACAACCGCAATGCGGACTTTGTGGCTTCCGGGAAGGTGGCGCTGTTCATGTTGACCGAAGACGCGAATACGGCGCGCAGCATTATTGATGAATACGGGAGCACGCACATCATTTTCGGCGATGACTTGCTTTCGAAGCAGGCTAACCTGGCATTCTATGCCTATTCCATTACGAATGGGAATGATCCCCGCGTTCAAGGGATTTTTGGGACCACCTTGCAATGCCAATCCCGCATCGCGCCGCTCACCAAAGAACAAACCTATTCATGCGGGAGCAATTCCTTCACGCCGGCACAGATGAGTGCGTTCCCCACCACGTACACGACGCAGCCCAATCAATTGCAAGATGGCGCACCCCTCTATATTTATCGCGAGGCGGATAATTCCAAGATTTATGCCTTCAGCCAAAAAGCAAACAAGACCCAATTGGTGCGCCTCTGGATGAACGATCCCGAGCTTGCAAACGAATACGAACTCATCTACAAGAACTACGGCGGCGTACGCATTTGGGAAGTTCTGAATTAACAAATTGAGAAATGTATCAACGACTATTTAAGTCGGCCAATAGGGAAAGCTAGTATGACTAGCAAGCCCATTTTTGTGATTTTATGCCTTACACTACTTCTCTCTGGGTGTGTTAGCCCGATTAGCATCGATAACGCCAAAAAACAAATAAGTACCAAGGCACTAACAAAAAGCATTGCTGGTCTCCCAAAAATGGAAGTTAAAACAGTCGAGAACTTTGAACAATACAAGACTTTTGCAGATCATCTAAATGCACTAATCCAGATCATTAACCGTGAACGAGGGCTTCAAATACCTGAGATAGAAAAGTCAGTAGAATCATTTGAAAAAGTATCAAATATTGTAGAAGCTTGGACTCCACTTATTGAAAATTACAATAATTTGATTGATAGTGCTAGAGATTACGATGATAAAAAGAGAGAAACTGTGGAGAAGTTTTACACTACCCTGGGGATTTTTGGTTTAGAGACTACAATAGTATTTACGGCTTCTTTTTACAAAATCTCATTCGAAACAGTCGGATTCATTTTTAGAAGTTCAGGATTCAATGCGGCCGCGTTCCATTGCCCGGCATGCGTTTCTGCCATTTTATCTTCAATGCACTGGCTTTTTCGGAATACCCTAGTGGATGAGACTTCAGCGCAGCTTACCCCATTATTTGAAGGATTTATCAAATAGAGTCAGAAAAAGAGAATAAAGATAAAGTGACTGACAGCGTTGGCGCGGCTCCAAGAAAGATCCCAGTGCCGCTAACCACCAGTGCTCGTTTCACTTCCGGGTTCGAAATGGGACCGGGTGGGACCAAGCCTGTATGGCCGTCAATCAAACTAATTCTCTAGGAAAAAGGATTATAAAGGTTGACCCTTAGTCACCTTTTCTTCCAATCAGATAACCAAGTATCGAACCCATCACAGTTGCATAAACTGGAACTAGTTCCGATAGTAAAGTGGACATTTGTAATGCCAAATATAGGATTGCCGCAGTAAATGTTATTGCAACTATCCCAATAATATTATTCCTCGAATGCCGTTCATTCCCAAAGAAAATCCCAATTACACCAACTTTTATCGCATCTCTCCACCAAGGCTCTTGATTACTACCAGATTCACTGCCAGCAGTCGTCTGTAGCGCACCATTCGATTTCATCATTTATCACCAAGATAAACTGAATAAATTACAACTCGGCGCGAGGATCCAATTTTCGTCACATTAACATTCATCATTAATCGTTTAGATCCAATTGATCCTAGTTCCATCAAATCCGAATTACGAACACCAGCCGGATCATCAAAGTTTCGAAAGGTAATTTCCAACGTTGATGTGTCAACTCCAACCCAGGAAATATATGGACCCTTGTCTTCTGAAGTTGTGAAAACGAGACGCAAAGTATATTTTTTATTTTCAAAATCAAACGAAATAGCATTCGATCCATCGGCTAAGCTAAAAAATATACCTGAGGCGATAACGTTTTTTCCATCAGTAATTATTTCACTCAAACTAATCGCCAGCCTTCACAAATCCTCGTCGTCATCGTCCGGCAATGGCTCTTCGACTCCGTCTTCGGCCATTTCTTTCTCCAATTCTAATGGAGAGAGATTGACTTCTTCGGGTTGGTCGTCGCCATCCAATACTTCCTCGGATTCTTCTTCGACAACGGGGCGCTTGTGCTTCTTTGCAATCGCCTTTTCCGCAACCACGGCGTGTTTAGCAGGAGCGACTTTGGCTTTGGGCTTTTCTTCCTCGGCTTCTTCCGCTTCTTCCATTTCTTCGTCGTCATCGTCGTCGGGTTCTTCTTCCATGGCTTTGACTTTCTTCTTGGTGCCGCCTTTCTTGAGTCCTCTAACGAGATCATCTGCAATCTCAAGACCGCGCATCATTTCGGCTTCGTTTTTGGCTCCGGCGCAAATGACTTTTCCGTTCTTGAACAAGAGCAAGGTGAGCTTTGGAACGTCCAAGCGCAGAATGGCTCCAGGGAATTGCTCGGGTTCGTATTCCACATTATCCAATTGCATCGCAGTGGCGAACAAATCCAGGTTTTGGTGGAGGTTTCCGGTTGCAACGAGATTCACTACCTCATATTCAATTTTCGTCAAAATCTTGACTTTGGGTTGGATTTCGTGAATCATTTTGTTGGCTTTCTTGATGGCCACGTCAATCTGCGAAGTGGAGCTAGCTCCGGAGCAGATGATTTTTCCGTTCTTGAAAAGAAGCATGGAGACTTTGGGCTCTTTGAGCTTGAGAATGGCCCCAGGGAATTGCTCGGGCTCGTATTCAATGTTGGGAATGGACATTGCGAGGTTGTACAAATCCAAATTAGCGTTGAGTCCACCGGATGCAACCAAATTCACAATGGCATATTCAATGCTCTTGCCCTTGTGCATGAAAGAGCGTTGTTCAAAGACTTGACCTGATCCTTCCGACATTGCCTATCCCTCCAACTCTTTTCCTAATTTAAAAACCCTTTATATACGACCTTTGACTGAGAAGTGTTTATAAAGCTGAGGAGGGGCTCGCAGATTGACGAAAAACGGAAATTTCACCTTTTCGCACCCCAAACTGAAAATGATATTATGTAGAAGTTAATAGTTAGTAATGGCTATTGGGTGCTTCCGCGAAGCACCCATTCCCGCACCCAACAGCCGGAACTGTTGCGAAACTGGCTGTGTTTAAATGCGTTTCCAATTACGATTAGTCTATTACCCGCGTTTCTATACACGCGAATGAGATGATATGTTATGGCAAGCAAGAAGGCACGCGGAAAACGAGCAAAGACCCGATATAAGATTGCAGCTCCTGCAATCAAAGCCAGTGTTAACAAACACCTGCAGTCGTTTGAAGCAGGCCAGACCGTTCAGATTGTAATTAACGGCAGCATTCACGCCGGCATTCCTTTTCGCCGCTTTCACGGCTTGACGGGAACGGTTATGAGCATGCAGGGCCGCGCCGTAAAGATGAATGTGAAACAGGGCAATCGTCCTTGTACGGTTATTGTGGGAGCAGTCCACGTAAAGCCCATTCACCAAACTGAAAAAGCAGCGTAAAGGAATTGAAAAAGGAAGGTGTGCACGATGATTGGAAAAGAAATCCTTGAACGAAAAGCCGTTTCCCTTGCACATGTGAAACACTTCCTCGAGAGCCGCGACACGGCAAAGGTTGCAACGTTTGAACAGACCCAGAGCTTGGATTACGCCCAGAAATTATCTAAATTGGCGTATGGTAAAGCCGAAGGAATGTTCAACAATCTCTTGAACATCGACGGCATGGACGAAGAGCTCGCCTCGAAAGTGGTTGATATTCTGCCCGAGGATGAGGAAACATTGAAACTCCTCGTTCAAAAGAACTCCAAGGTTTCGGAATCCAGTTTTTCCGCTATTTTGGATGTGGTGAAAGCCCACTCCAAGCATTAATCCTTTCCGAAACGAAGAAAGGGTTGTTTTGCGGGGTTTTTTACAGCACCCATAAATAGGGCCTTTTCTTCTTTTCGTTATACAACGGATACATCAGTACACCCCAAAAAAAACCAAAACGTGATCCCCTATGAATGAAGAACGCGCCATTGTGTTGGATTTCCTTCCCCAAGGAAAAAGCAGCAGCTTCAAGCCGGAGCCACTCGCTTTAGTCGTGGGAACGGCTCATTTTTCATTATTGGAAGTGGCTCCAAAACCTAATGTGGATTTGAAGCCCATGGAAGAAGTGTACATCGGTCGCGAAGAACGCGATAAGATCGATCACATCAAGCGCCGCGTGAACTACGATGATTTGACTTCAACCGCGAAAGAAGAATTAGAAAAAGTCGTGGAAAAGATTATTATGATCCACGAAAAGAAATTCGTGAACTTCTTCAACAACGCGGGAAGCATTTCCCTCAAGCGACACCAATTGGAATTACTTCCCGGGATTGGAAAGCAGCACTTAGAGGATATTTTGCGCGAGCGCCAAGCAAAGCCTTTCGAGTCGTTGAAAGACATCGAGACGCGCGTGAAGTTCTTGACGTCTCCTCTTGCTATTTTGCGCCGCCACATCATCAACGAGTTGCAGGGAGATGAGAAATTTTATTTGTTCGCTCGTCCTCCTCAAGTCGATGAACCGGAAATGTCTCGCGGCCGTCGCTTTCGGTGATTGGTTTGCAGGAACTGGAATCACTGCATCGTGATTTGCTTTCCGCAAATGTTTTTCCAGAAAAGCGTTTCTCGCAGAATTTTTTGATCAATCCCGAGATATTGGATTTGCTCGTGGAAAAAGCGGATATTTCTCCCAAGGATCACGTGATTGAAATTGGCGGTGGCACCGGCGTTGTCACGCAAAAGATTGCGGAAACAAACGCCCGTGTAACCGTGTTGGAAGTCCATCCCAAATTGATTCCTTTTTTGCAAAAAAAGTTTGCTTCGCATAAGAACGTGGACGTGATTGGAAAGGATTTCTTACACGTGGAATTGGATTCGATTCCTTTCACGCACGTGTGCTGCTCTCCTCCCTATGCGATTGCGGATGACATCATGCTAGGATTATTCCACCATGGTTTCAAGACCGCGAGTATGGTGTGGCAGATGGAGTTCGCGGAAAAGTTGATTGCGCCTCCCGGGAGTCAGAGTTATGGCCCCTTGTCCGTGATTTGCCAGTATTTCTATGATGGGACGATTGCCAAAAAGATTTCTCCACAGTCATTCTATCCTTCTCCGCAGCAATTTTCGGCTATTTTGGTTTTGAAAGCGCGTAAGAAAGTAGTGAAACTCTCCGACTATGATTTGTTTGTGTTGTTTTTGCGTACGTTGTTTCGTTTCAAGAACAAAACCGTGTTGAATGCCGTGCAGCACACCATTAAGCATTTGAAAGCCGAAAAGAATGAAGAGAAGATTTTGAAAATAGTAAAAGAAATGGATTGGGAAGACTTGAAAGTTTTTTTGTTGGAGCCCGAGGAGTTAGTGGAATTGTTTGAGGAAGTGGCGCCATTGCTTCCTTCCATGAAGCGCTAAAAATTTTCCCTAGTTTTAATTGGTTTTTGTTTCATTATCGGCGAATGGATTTTATTTTCCGATGCAAAACTAGAAGATTACCTGGGACAACACATGATTGGATGCGCACCGAAGTCCAGCTAACCAAAGATGAAAAAAAGATGGTGAGTTTTGTTGATTTTTGAGCAGGGCGACACCTATTATCAAATCGTTAAACATGATTGCGCGCATGGGAAATACCACATTCATCGTTATTACGAAGGTTCTCATTCAAAAGTGAGAGTATCAGAGGAACCAATTTCGAATGAGTTGTATTATCGCGCAAAAAAGGAGGTGTTGGAGAATGGCATTAGTTATCGTGAGCGTTTTATGAGAAGGCTCGCTCAACTACCACAAGCATATTAACTTCAAAGTTATATAGTTGGTGATGAAAATGAAAAAAAACATATTAACGATTATTATTGGCGGCGACATGGATCGCGATGAGCGCGAATTACTTACCAACCCTGAAGCCGCAGAGCAACCTGAGAATGTGCTCTATTTGGATTCTTATGAACAGCTGCATAGTATTCTTTCTCCTGCGCGACTTGATTTGCTACGTTATTTGATTCAGAACAAGCGATTGAGACGATCTCGTTCAGTGGGACAAGTGGCAAAAGAGTTGAATCGCAAGCAGGAGGCCATTTCTCGTGACCTGCATTATTTGAGTGGGCACCGGCATGTCCAACTGAAAAAGAAAAACAGTTGGTGTATGCACTCACTCAATTGGATGGAATTGATATTCGATTTCAAGATGCCTGAGCTTGTCAGCGTCCAAACACTTCATTCACAAGCCCTTGCTTGGAATAAGTGAATCCCGATATTGCAAGTACGGCCGCGTCTTCGCGGGAAACAAATACTTCGAATGAGAAGGGTTCGGCGCACCCGCAGCCGTTGCAGCTGCTGGGCATGATAGTAGTTGAGTTATAGAGTATTTGCGCTTCCAAAATGGTAATTCCTTTTTCTCCGTAATAGGTTTTGATCCATTCCAGTTCGTCTTCGAGTGGAAAGTCATCATAGGGTTGGTTTTTCTCTAAACTCCAGGCTTTTCTCCATGGGATTTCTTGGCATGTTTTGGGTTGGAAGTTAGTCCATTCTTTTTCGTTGGTTCCGGTATTGGTCCCGGGGAGGATGAATGGGAGGCTTTGCTGGGTCACAAGGAAAATGAGCCCAATGGACACGAGAATAATCACTCCGAGCCCAATCCATTGTACTTCGCGCATAGTGCGAGGTACGTTTCCTGGGATTATAAGCCTGTTTTGCTGGGGGTTTACACAAATGTTTAATACCTTTGGAAACCGATTATCATTAGTTGCCCTTTTGGGGTTCTAATCATTATAATGGGGGAGATTTTGTGAATAGTTTGTTCCAACGCGCGGCGGAGACCGCTAATCAGTCCAGTCGTTTCTCAGGTTCGAGTTATGGCTATATGCCCAGCGGCTCGACGTTGAATCATCCCGCCCAGCAAGTCATCCCTCCACAGAAGAGCGAGCAGGCCATGAAGGATGATGAGGAACTCCGCAAGATGATCGCGGAAACCCAGGCAAAGATTTGCGTGATTGGAGCCGGTGGTGGGGGAACCAACACCGTGCAGCGTTTGAATGAAGTGGGAATTGAAGGTGGCGTGACGTATGCGGTTAACACCGATGCCCAAGCCTTATTGCACATTAATGCGCATCGAAAAATTTTGATTGGAAAACAATTGACGCGCGGACTCGGTGCTGGATCTGATCCTTCGGTTGGAGAATCGGCCGCCAGAGAAAGCGAAGCCGAAATTAAATCATTATTACAAGGAATGGATTTGGTTTTCATTACGTGCGGACTCGGAGGCGGAACCGGAACAGGGGCTGCTCCCGTGATTGCGCAAATTGCAAAGTCCATGAACGCATTAACGGTGGGCGTTGTCACATTACCTTTCACGGTTGAAGGTCGCAACCGCGTAGAGAATGCGCTTGAAGGTTTGAATCGCTTGCGCAAAGAAGCCGACACGGTTATCATTATTCCAAATGACAAAATCCTCGAGATTGCCCCCGATCTGCCCGTTAACGCCGCTTTTCGCGTGGCGGATGAAGTATTAGTGAATGCCGTGAAAGGAATTACCGAAATGGTCACGAAGCCCGGTCTGATTAATTTGGACTTTGCCGATTTGCGAACGATTCTTTCAAAAGGCGGCCCTGCTTTGATTGGTTTAGGAGAGAGTAAAGCCGACAAAGCATCCGATGCACGCGCATTGGAAGCAGTCGAGAATGCATTAACCTCTCCCTTGCTCGACGTGGATATTTCCGATGCCAACCGCGCATTGATCAACGTCATCGGCGGAACCGATATGACGTTGCGCGAAGCGGAGATGATTGTAGAGGTTGTTGGAAGTAGAATTAATCCGAATGCGCACATTATTTGGGGTGCGATGGTGGATGAGACGATGCCTCGTTCGCAGATTCAGGCCATGGTTGTAATTGCAGGGGGAAAGATTCCTTTCCTCGATGGCAGCAATCGCGTGCAACAGGATAAGATTGATTTAGGGATTGAGTTTACGGAGTGATGGATATGAAGTTTGACCTCAGTGAATTTTTTACTTCGGCGAACCGTGTGTTAACCGTAAGTAAGAAGCCGGACACCAATCAATACATGTCCATGACCCGCATTACGGCGGTTGGAATTATTATTTTGGGTATTATTGGCTTTGCCGTTGAATTGGGTACTTTCTTGATTAAGGGCGCGTAAACCGCCTTTATTCTCTTTTTTGAAGCGCATAACCGCCTTTTTTAAACGTTAACGCATGTTTCTTGGTTATTACACGCCCTAGCGGAGGCTATGAAATGATTTACACGGTTCGAACGACGGTCAACCAGGAAGCCATGGTGGCAGACATTCTCGCGGCCAAATCCAAGAAAGAAGGATTAGAGGTTTGGGCGATCGCTTTGTTCCCCGGGCTCCGCGGATATATCATGGTCGAAGCCGATCACGAGAACACGGTTCAGCGCGCTATCGCTGGAGTGAACAACGTCAAAGGACGCGGAGTCGTGGCGGGCGAAGTCAAGATTGAAGAAATTGCAAATGTCTTCAGCAACAAACCATTAATGGAAACCATCCAAGCCGGAATGAAAGTCGAAATTATTGCCGGTTCCTTCAAAGGAGAAAAAGCACGCGTCGTCCGTGTCAACGACACCAAAGAAGAAGTGGTTGTCGAAATCCTCGAAGCAATGGTCAAGATTCCTTTAACCCTTCCCGCGGAACATATCCGCGTGATGAAAGAATAATTACTTGGACCCTTTTGGGTTCAATCTATTTTTCAAATTAACAAGAAACCCGCTCTCAATCAGCAATAAATCAATAATAGTAAAAATTAGCGCAACATGACTTGGAATTAAATTGATTGAAGTTTGAGGACGACTGTAACCGAGAACTACTGCAGTAATTAATCCAAGATAAAGAAACGATATTAGGGTGGATCGAATCTCTTCTGCGGCAGGCTCATAGTTGAAAGCTTTCATAATTCTATAACAGAAAATGAGACACATAATTGCCAATGGCAAGAAAACAAGTTTATCACTAAGAATGGGTGGAAAAGTCTGACGTGCTAAAAAAACAAATGGAAATGAGCCGACTAGATAAATAAAAGAAATTTTGATTGTTGAAGTAATCAGCTTCGCCATACTTGATGCGGATTTTTTTTCATGGTACTTACCTTGAAGAGATTTTGAAGGGATCAAGTAAAATTTTTCTAAAATCTTTCTTACTCCTAACCAGTGATTCTCTCCAAATACAACCGAAGAGTAGATGACCAAAAATAAAGTAAAAAGAGTAAAAAGCCCGATGAAAAAGAGTTCTACTGGCAACAAACCAAAAATAATATTTTCGACAGATAAACCAGATTCTGTTTGTGCATGATTAATGCAATAATAACCAATTAGTATGAGCACAGTAATCCAGGGCAGTAATTCATGCCATTTTACTTTTTTATTAGAATTATAGGACTTTATTGGCATTTGACTAACCAAGACCCCCAATTCCATTTATAAGCGTTTTTCAGCCTTTTTTGTTTTGTTACGCATTTAGCTTCTAGGAGAAAACAATTATGCCTGAAATCAAAGTCATGGTGGATGGAGGAAAAGCCACTCCCGCACCCCCATTAGGACCCGCGCTCTCTCCCTTGGGATTGAATGTTGGAAAGATTGTCCAGGAAATTAATGAGAAGACCAAGAGCTTTGCGGGCATGAAAGTGCCTGTCGTCGTCGAAGTAGACGCAGCCAAGAACTATACCATTACGGTTGGTTCTCCCCCTACGTCTGCCTTGATCAAAGCCGAAGCCAAAGCCGATAAGGGTGCAGGCAATCCCAAGACCGAAGTGAAGGGAAACATTACCTTTGACCAGGTCATGAAGATCGCCGAAATGAAGATGGGAAAGCTCAATTCCTATAACATGCGCTCGGCTTGCAGAGAAATCATTGGTAGCTGTAACTCCATGGGAATCACCGTGGATGGAAAGCACGCCAAAGAAGCCCAGAAAGACTTTGCGGATGGGAAATACGATTCCCACTTCAAATAATCTCTAGTTAGGCGCCTTCGGGCGCCATTCTCATTTTTTCTTGAATCCTTGAAACTGTCCTAAAATTTGCGCTTTTATTGTCTTTTTGTTAGGGAATGGACTCTCCCAAAAAGGGCATCGTTTATAAGTATTGCGTCGCGAGAATTGGGTATATTCTGTCCCTTTGGGGATAGGAAACCGTCCGTACCACTCGAGAGTGGGAGGTTATTCACCATGGAAAAGAAACAATTCATTGATGCACTGGCTGAATTGCGCAAGTCTGCTTTACAGCGCAAATTCAAGCAAACCGTTGATTTGACCATTAACTTGCAGAATATCGACTTCAAGAAAGTGGAAAACCAAATCGATGTCGATGTCGCCTTGCCCCACCCCATTGGAAAGGGAGAAGGAAAGGTCTTATTGTTCGCCCGCGACAAGGGATTCGCCCAGGACGCGAAGGGTATTGCGGACAATGTGATGATGGAGGAAGACATCAAGGGCATTGACAAGAAGAAGGCCGCTGAATTGGTGAATGAGTATATTGGTTTCTTGGCTGAAGGCCCTGTGATGTTGACCGTTGCAAAATACCTGGGACAGATTTTGGCCCCTAAGAACAAGATGCCCAAGCCCGTTCCTGCTGATTTGAAAGTCTTGCAGGCCCAAATCTCTCGCTTGAAGTCTGTTGTGAAGGTTTCCAACAAGAAAGGAAAGTTCATGCCCTTGGTGCATGTTTCGATTGGAAAAGAAGAGATGAAAGACGATGCGATCGCCGATAACGCGGTTGCCGTTTATCAGACCTTGTTGCCCGCGGTCGGCAGCAAGACCAACAACATCAAGTCCGTTTTGATCAAGATGACGATGTCTTCCCCCGTTCGCGTGGGTGCTAAGAATGTCGCAGCCGAGGTGTCCGCATGACGCACCACACCAAACAATGGAAAGAAGCCGAAGTCAAGCGCTTGGAAAAGCTTGCAAAAGCCCACACGGTTGTGGCTGTTGCCAATTTGGATAAGTTCCCCGCCAATATGTATGGTAGCTTGCGCGTGAAATTGCACGGAAAGGCTATCCTTACGATGAGCAAGCGCAAGATCATCCAGCGCGCCCTCACGAATGCGGGAATTGACGCGCAGTTGAAGGACAATATGAAGGGTTCTTCCGCTGTGCTCTTCTCGAACGTGAATCCCTTTGAATTGTATGCGATCGTGAAGCAGTCCTACGGAAAAGTCGCCGCGAAAGCAGGCGATATCGCTCCGGAAGACATTACGATTCCCGCCGGAGACACGGGAATGGCTCCCGGTCCTGCACTCTCTGATTTGAAGAGCGCCGGATTGAACGTCCGCGTGCAAGGTGCAACGATCGCCATTATGGAAGACAAGGTTGTCGCCCATAAAGGCGAGGCCATCGCGGCGCCCGTTGCCGCCGTGTTAGGTAAATTGAATATTAAGCCCATGAAGTTGCGCTTGAACATTGCTTCCGCATTGGAAGGAAAGCAATTGTATCACGCCGCTGTCCTGGATATCGATGAAGAAGAGATGTTCATGCGCTTTGTGAAGGCCGAGCAGTCTGCGTTCAATCTCGCAGTCAACGCCGGAATCTACAACGCCAAGTCCACTCCCGTCATCGTCGGAAAGGCTTTCCGCGAGGCAAAGGCTGTCGCTTTGGAAAGCAATTTCCTTACCGAGGAGACAGTCGGAGAAATCTTGGCGAAGGCAGAACGCATCGCCAACGAACTCAAATCACACATCAAGGAGGACGCGCAGTAAATCGCTGCTCGTTTTTGATGAACCTTTTCCTAAAAGGTTCAATTACAGTCATTCGTTCACAAATGATATGACAATCACACAAGAGGGTGACATGCATGGAATACGTATATAGTGCAATGCTGTTGCATTCCGCAAAGCATGAAGTGACTGAAGCCGCTGTCACGAAGGTGTTGGAAGCCGCCGGCATTGCCGTTGATTCCGCCCGCGTGAAAGCCTTGGTCGCATCTTTGAAGAATGTTAACATTGAAGAAGCAATCGCGAAGGCCGCTGTTTCAGCCGCTCCCGCCGCCGCAGCTCCTGCAGCTGGTGCCGGTGCTGCCGCAGCCGCAAAGCCTAAGGAAGAAGAGAAGAAATCTGAAGAAGAAGCCGCTGCAGGTCTTGCAGGCTTGTTCGGATAATTTCGTTTCCGAAACCTATAATGAGGGGGAGATTTTCTCCCTTTCATTGCTCTATTTTTCTCATCGATCTTTCCAACGCAATCGTCCTATTGAAGAAGCATAGGGGGCGAATTCGCGCATGGATAAGTGTCCTTTCTGCGATACCATGGCAAGCAGTTCTCTTTCCCATCCCTTTCCCAGCTTTTTCCCCCAATACTCTTTCCATTCCTTGATGGCAGGATGGTGAATGGATATTTCTCCTCCGATGGGGCGTAAGAGGCGTAAGAGGTTATAGTAGTCCATCAGCGCGTTCCGAATCATATTCTTGCGCGTAAAGGCGCGTGGTCGAGAAGTGGGAGTGAAGGGGTGATATCCCTGCTCCACGAATCTCTTGAGTGTTTGTGGGGAAATTTCCCGCGTGCGCACGCCTTGCCCGGGCGCATGTCGTACGCGCGAGATTGTTTTTACTTTTCCTGCAAAATGGGCCTTTCGGACTTCTTTTTTGTTTTTTATTTTCTTTCTGGCATTCGCTACGGATTCCGCTCGCACAATGGTTTCTTTTTTTTGGACGCGATAGCGGGGAATCCTTACCTTTCGAAAGGGGTGGGCCATAGCCCATTCACGTTCCCTGGACTAATAAAAGATACTATTTCTTGCTCGCCCATTTCTTTGCTTTAGTGGGGGCGCGCTTGGGTTTTGTTGTTTTTTCGCTTTGTTTGAAATGTGTTTCCTCGACTTCCATGCGGGGCATTTTGACTTTTGCTTCTCTGAACATCTCATGCTGGGTCTCGCGTAATCCCCTTCGCGCGGCATGGATTTCTTCTTGGTAGTGTTTGCTTTGCATGGCGAACTTTTCTTTGGAGATCTCTCCTTTTGCGAGTTGGTATTGGATGCGGTTCATTCCCGTTTTGGCGGCGAACATGCGTGCTTCGAATTGGTCTAGACGCTGCAGGGCGTTATCTCCCTGCATCGTAGCGTGAGGCGCTTCCATAGAGCGATAGTCTTTCTTGGGCACGCGCGCGACGAAGAGATAGGCAACGGCGAGCACCACGAGGAGCACGAGCAGGATGGGCAATACGGGAATGTTCGTTCCCGCGACGGGATTTCCGATCGTCACGCTGCCCTTTCCGTCGCTTCCGATGGAGATGGGGATAACGCCTCCATTGGATCCGTTCGCAGGCAATGAATTGCTCACGAGGGGGGTGAATTGGTTCTCTGGCAGGCCCGTGTAGTAGCTACGGATATCGCTCGTGACTTCGAGTGTATTTTCGGCCAATAGCGCAAGCGTGTACCCGCTCACGATGTTGTTCGCGGCCGTCGTTCCCTCGTTCTGTTCGCGGTAGTGTTCGGCGGAGTTGAGGTAGTATTTGGCGTGGTCCAAGTAGAGGCGTGCCCACGCGTACCCGCTGGCATCGCCGTCGATGCGTTTTTCGAGTTCTTGTATTTTCTTCTCGAGTTCGGCTTGCAGGTCCTTGGATGCATCGTTTTCGATGAGGTTGGCGTTAACCAGCGCCAATGATGAAGCGGCATTCATGGCCGCGGAAAGGTGTCTTCCCTGGAGTTGGTCGAGTTTGGCCGCGTCCAAGCGTCGTTGCGCGTCTTCGCTGTCGCCATCGCTCATGAGAGGGATTCCTTTTTCGGCGTTGGTGAGGAATTGGGAATAATAGTCCTTGAATGGGTTTTGGGTCTTGAGGGATTTGGTGGATTGCTGTAACGCAATGGCGTGGAATTGGGGCACGCTATCGAACCACGCGCGGGCGAATTCATAGTCGTGGACGCGTTCGACGTTTTGTGTGTACTGGGCATCTTCCGTGACCACGATGACGCGCGGGGAGGAGCGTAGTTTCTCCAATCCGAGTTGGGCCCAGGTTAATCGTTGTTGTGCGGCGATATACCATTCGACTCCCTCGATGGGAACGGTTTCGTCCAATATTTTTTGTTCGGCTTCTATTTCTTTTTGGAGTTCTTCGACGCGTTGCATGAGCAGAGTATCGTCTTCCCCGATGAGTTCGGGGTTTTCCGCGACGTCATGCACGAAGTAGGCATTGACCTTGGCGAGGAATGCGAAGTTGCCGGCGGAGTAGTAGTAGCCATTTTCCGTGAGCAACTCGGCCTCATTCACGGTGCGTTCGCTCTGGCTGAGGGTGGTGGAGAGGACTTCCAATAACCCGGAGTCCTCCAACAGCGTCTGGGAAAGCGCTTGCTGGGCTTGCACGATGGCTTCGCGGGATTGTTTGATGAATTGGGTGTTGATTCCCCCTAACACGCTGACGGCTTGCGTAGTGGTGATTTTGGGGGGGATGTAGGCATCGGGTTCCTGTTCCACGACGGCATTGATGTCGATGCTTTCGATGGAGGTAAAGGCCAATCGCAGGACTTCGTCGAGATTCTTGACTTCGACGACTTTCATCCCCCATTCGTTGAGCGCATACTCGGGCAAGGAGATGTTTTTGACTCCCTCGGGCAGCTTCACGACTTGCCTGCTTTCGCCGCGGGGGATGAGGAAGAGGTCGATTCCCGCTTCGTGTGCGGCTTTTGCTTTCTCGAATACGCCGCCCACAGGGCCTACTTCTCCGGTGGTGGTGATAGTGCCGGTGAGCCCTACATTAGTGGGGATGCGCCTGTCTTGGAGCGCCGAGACGACGAGCAATGACATGGCGCTTCCCGCGCTGGGCCCGTCGACGACGGATGCGTTGGAGTTGATGGTGAAGAAGTAATCGTATTGGTCGGCGTTTGCAAAGTAGTTCTTGGATATCTTGACGGCGATCTTTTCGGTGCTTTGGGTGGCGGTTCCGACGAGGGGCCCTGAGACCGAGCTCCATACGCGTCCTTCTCCGGGGATGATGTGGAGTTCCAATTCCGCGGAAAGCGCTTTGCCATCGGGTGCAACCGCAAACACCCTGAGGGATGTGTCCGTGAGCACGGCGAAGGAGGTGCTGGCGAGCAACAATATGAGGAATAATGTAGAAATAAGGGGTGAAGCACGCATGGGTACGACCATACGAGTATACGCGGATTGGGTATTTAAAAAAAAGCCAAAATCAAGGTGGTTTCCTGGCTCAGCGTAGTGGCACCATTACTCTTTGAGTCCGTGCCCGCATAGGAGTGCGATCGTCTTTCCGGAAAAGCGTTTGTTTTCGGCGATGGCTTGGACGGCGGCCCCGGAATACTCGCTGTACAGTCCTTCTTTTTCTGCTAGGGAAAGTTTGGCTGCGCGCATTTGCTTTTCGGTAACGGAAAAGATTTGTCCTTTGGTTTCGCGGATGCATTCGAGAGCTTGCTGCACATACACGGGGTTGCCGCACGCGATAGCCCCTGCGATGGTAATGGGATTTTTTTGGGGAACGAAGTGTGTGGTGTTTTGCTTCCATGCCAATTGCAATGGATTACAGTTCTCGGCTTGCACGCCGATGAGATGGGGCATTTTGGAGATGAGTTGCATTTCTTTCATTTCTTGGAATGCCATATACAATGCATACACGAGGGTTCCGTTTCCGATGGGCACAATAATGTTGTCAGGGGCTTTCCATCCCAGTTGTTCGGTAATCTCATATGCGATTGTTTTTTGTCCGTGCGCGCGTAGGGGATAGTCGCCTGTCAGCATGACTTCGGGATGGTGCACGACCATTTCCCATGTGCGCTTGAGCGCGGCGGAATAGTCTCCGGGGACTTGCACCAAATCCGCACCATAGGATTTGATTTGCTTGAGCTTGTTCTGCGGCGTTCCTTTCGGGACGACAATCGTGACATTAATTCCAGCGCGTGCACCGTATGCGGAGATGCTCGCTCCCATGTTTCCAGTGGAAGCGCACACGACGTCTTTGACGCCATTGGCTTTGGCGTGCGAGATTTCAACTTGGGATCCGCGGTCCTTGAACGATCCCGTTGGGTTCTCGAATTCGAGTTTGTATAGCACATTTTCTTTTGCGAGGCTGGGCACTAGGCGTGTGCCGCCTTCTTGCATGGAGACCCATTTTTTCTTTTGGGGCGGAAGGGGCAGGAGTGAGGCGTATTTGAGATGGGAAATGGGTTCTTTCTTGAATGAATTAGAATGGAACAGGCGGGACGCCTTGCGCAAGTGGGGAATGGAGATCATGATTATGCGAGAAAATTAGGCGCTAATAAATCTGTTGCCGATTATGGGTGGGTAAACCACAACGTCACACTATTTTCGTCCTTGGCATCTACCCTGCAATATCCGAATCCCGGGAAGAAGACATGTTGTCCCACTTTGGCGTTGCGGATGGCGTGTCCTGCGAGTCCGTGTTTCGTGGTGTTGGTGGGCATGACGATGCGCACATCGATGCCTTGCAATACCCATGAGACTTGGGTTGTCTTTTCGAGTTTTTGAGTAGAAACGAATTGCGCGTTCAAGTGCGTGGGCTCGACTTGCGTGAGCTTGACGATGTAGGCATTGCGCAGGCGCAGGACATTTCCGACTTTGGGCTCGGGCAAGTCGTTTTGGCTGATGAAGAATCCTTGGTTGCCTTCGCGCAAATGGACTCTTTCATTGTCCATTTCAATTTCGAGTGAGGGGCCGAAGTCCACTTCGAGCTGGATGGGGTTCTCGATGAGCGGGACGTTGATGGCGTCCGTTAAGTGGGGTTTGTTGTACGTGGCGAGGACTTCGAGGTTGAGGATCGTATCGGATGTCTTGACGCCCAGCTCGATCATCAGATCCCTGATGCCCTCAGGGGTGATGCCGCGGCGCATGAGCGTGCGCAGGGTAAAGAGTCGTGGGTCGTCCCATCCGATGTATTTTCCGGCGGCGATTCCTGCGATCATCTTGCTCTTGCTCATTTCGGTCCCGGGCATGATGATCCTTCCATAGTGAAAGGCGTGCGGGTAGTTCCACCCGAAGTGCTTGAAGAGCCATTGCTGTTTCAGCATGTTGGGGACGTGTTCTTGTCCGCGGATGATGAGGGTGATGCCGAGCAAGTGGTCGTCTATACCGCACGCGAAATTGTAAGTGGGCCAGACGTATTTGTCTTTGACGTTGTAGTGCTGCGGCTTGTCCACGATGCGCGCGCATGGCCAATCGCGTTGAGATGGATCGTCTGCGTCGAGATCCGTTTTGATGCGCAGCACGGCTTCGCCTTGCTTGTATTCGTGCTTGAACATCTTTTGCAGGCGTGCTTGTTGTTCTTCCACCGGCAACTCGCGGCAGGGGCAGGCTTCGTGTTGGAGGATGCGTTTTTTCCATTCTTCTTTGTCGCAGGAGCAGATGTATCCTTGTCCTAGTCCCACGAGCTGTTGCATGTAATCGTAGTAGACCTCGAGCCGATCGGAGGCGCGGACGACCATGTCGGGGACGATCCCCAACCATCCCAGTTCATCGAAGAATATCTTTTCGGCTCCTTCCATGGGCTTCTTGAGCTTGGGGTCGGTGTCGTCAAAGCGCAGGATGAATTTTCCGCCATATTTTTTGGCATAAGCGTAGGAAAGGAATGCCGCGCGGACGTGTCCGAGATGAGGTGGCGCGGAGGGGTTGGGGGCGAAGCGCGTGACGACGCCTTCTTCTCCTGCCCATTCCAAGTCTTGCAATCCCACTTTCTTTTCGGGTATCTTTAGTTCGAATCCTGCTTTTTCGAATTTTTCGTATTCCTGCGAAATTTCGTTCATCCCCATTCCGTTGACTTTTTCCACGGCTTGCTTGCAGATGGGGATGAGTTCTTTGGGGTTGGCATCGGGGTAGAGGGCTTTGAGCTTACCCACGAGCGCTCCCATATCGGCTTTTCCGTGGTGGGCGTAGGCATTGCGTATGGCATACCGATAAGCGTCTTCGGAGTAGGCGGTCATAGCGTAGAATAGGGGGCGAAATCAATTAAACCCTGTGTAGGGCTAGCGCTTCTTTGGGAGTCTGGATCGCGCAGTAGGGAAGAGGCGCAAGGGCTTATGCGCCATGCCCTCAGGTCTCGTGCGGGCGGGGGCCGTTCGCTTTGAGGGGATTCGGACGGCAGTTTTATGGGGTGGCACGACGGGCTTGGGGGAATATTTCATCGGCTGCGCGGGCTTGACCGCTGTCTTGGGAGAAGTACCACTGAGCACGGCAGCGAGATCGAAGAGGGGATGGTGTTGTGGCGACGATACGAGAGAGTAGACGCGCCCCTTGGGTTTTGATTTCTTCCCTGCAGCGGGACCATGACGTTGTCTTTGCGCAGGCATTTTTTGTTCCTCAGTTCCAGTTCTTGGCGAATTGGGCGATGAATGTCTGTGCCATCTCTTTGTTTTCGGGGAAAATTGCAAAGTGGTATTCGGGTTTGCTCTTGGTGAAGTCGGATAGCGCGAGAATGGTCTTGGTTCCGTCGATCACGTACGCGTGCATCCCTGATTCCTTGTCGCGTAATTCGATGTGCTTGCCCAATTGCGAATGGGCTTCCTTGAATCCCATGTGATGCGTTCCGGCGAATTTCACGTGGACGTTTCTTTCTCCTGCTTTGCGCAGGGCGTCGTGCAAGACGTGGTGGTGCGAGTCGATGTGCGTCATTCCGATGACTTCGCTCTTGGCGTGCTCTATTTCTTGTGCGAGTATTTTGTAGAAGTCCGTTTTGCTCTTGACCTTCATTATTTTTTCTTCGGCGTCGCTGGGACTCGTCGCGGCGGCTGCCATCCTTTCGCCGACGCTGCGTGCTTCTTCGTGGAGCGTTTTGAGTTCTTCGTTCTTGCGCTGCACGAGTTTTTCGAATGCTTCTTGTGGTGCGAGTGCGCGGTATTTTTTTGGTCGTGAAAAAACGCGGATGACGAGTTCTTGGTCGGCGAGTTTTTCCAGGACATCATAGACGCGTGTCTTGGGGACTTCCGCAATGCGCGAGACATCGGGGGCTTCGGCTTCGCCGAGCGTAAAGAGCGTGGAGAGGGTTTTGGCCTCGTATTCCGTAAGGCCCATTTTGCCTAAAAGCGGTATGATATCGTGGTTCATTCTATTACCTTACGGAGTTATACTAGTGAAAGGGGTTCTTAGGGTATATAAAGCTGATTTTGGCCAGTTTCGGCTGGCCGCCAACCGTTTCGGCAGTTGAGTGCGAGAACGAGTGATTGCTCGTGCAATCACTCCTTTGCTCAATCTTTGTCTAAAGATTGTTTGATGAACCTTTGTCTAAAGGTTCCGACGGACAGTAATTGCACTGCAATGCCTGATTTGCTCAATTAATGGGGCCGATCCCTTTCATGAGAGAAGCCCAGGACGACGGGCTTCTGGAATCCGAGGACGTCTTTCGCGGCTAACACTAGGAGATTGCTCAGCCCGAATCCGAGGATGACGGAGATGAACCAGAGCGAGGTGAATATTTCCGCATACTTGAATGCCATGAAATAGATGAGTATCCCCGAAAGCAGTAGCGTCAGCGAAGAATCCCCCAAGAAGCCGCGCACGAAGGAGTAGATGCTGAAGATGAGGACGAGCTTGAATATCCAATCGAACTGCGGGATGAACAAAGTGATAATCGTGGGAAGCAGCATCACGATGATGATGACTAGGATGGTCCCTTCGATAAGGGTCCCTTGCAAAAAGAACAGTCCGCGTTGATTCATGGGTGTGCGTGCCATACTAGTGATGTCCTCGGTGTGCGCGGTTTGGTGGATGGGGGTGGAACCCGTGCAATGCTTGTCCTGCTTTGTGGATCTTATGGCGATTTTCAATCATTTCTTTACTATTAACCCCTTCACCGCCATGTCCTCCATGTCCGGCATCGGCGTCGTCATGCCCTTCAAACTCCTGCGCATGTTCGGCGAATTCTTCAGGACTTATCCCGCGCGAGCGCAGCATGGATTCCAGGCGTGGATCCATTTCGGCATGGCGAGATTCTTGGTAGGGAACGCTTGCATGTGGCGTCTCATGCTGACGGAATTCATTCTGGTGCTTGATTCCGCCGAAGAAGAAGATATCCACGAGAATCCCAACGACTCCGAAGCTGACGGCGAGGTATACGACCAATCCCGTTCCGAAGATTCCCCATCCATCGAATAGCAAGAAGCCCGCCAGGCCAATCGTGAGGAGTGTGGCCAGCATGGCGTTTTGCACATGCGTGCGCACGAAACTCATGAGGAGCAATAGTCCCGTTACTTTGAGGATGAGGTCCAAGTCCGCAAAGAATCCACCGAATTGGAATAATACCGTGAGCAGCGGGAGCATATTCCCTGAACATGCATTTCGTTCATTAAAAATGCGTCCGCTCTACGATGGAATATGTGTTATGTAGAAGTTAAAGGCTATTTGATTATGCTACGTTTATTGGGATGGCGGGCCCAAGCAGGTTTGTCCGGCGACCAATCCTTGCGTAATGGCGTGGATGCTGGTCTGGGATGTCTGCTTGTAGATGGTCTCGGGGTTCCAGAAGAATCGTGCTTTGACGCCGGAGTCGGAGATACAGACTTTTCTGTCTCCAACCAAATCGAACAGGTCCTGCAGCGAGTCCACGAACAGCGAGGGGTTGTTGTAGGGCATGCTGGAAATTCCATCGAGTGGAACGATATTGCTGGGCGATGGATAATTGGCCGAGAGGAATTTGGCATAGTCCGTGGTGGATTGGATGGCATAATTCTCTCCCGCAGGGGTATAGAATATCGTGCGGAGCGATTCGGTTCCGCTGGATAAGGAGCGTTCCCAGTCCACTCCATAGCTCAACTGCCACGCGGTGATGGCATCGGATGGGGTGGCTGCGCGATCGGGAGAGTAGTTGAATTTCTCGTACACGGGCAAACCCGAAAAGTCGTAACAGTTTCCTGCGCCTTCCCAGAATGTGAGCGTATTTCCGGATTGCACGGGTGCTGCATTTTGTGCGATCTGGTAGAATGCGCTGAATGGATTGGGGGAAATCTGCTTGGTGACTTGGAAGATGACAGGGGTTGCGAGCGAGGGGAGAAGATCATTTCCTGGGTTCCGCTTCCGCTGGCAGCCGTCAACTCGAGGAGTGTTCCGCGGGAGGATGGCAAGCTATTGAGTCGGCGGATGTCATCGGCGACGCGCACTTCGAGGTTGGCGAGTGCGGAGCTGTTTCCTCCGGGGTAGGTCAACACGGTGGAGTCGTTGACTTTGAGGGGGCCGTCTTCATTGATGTATTCGAGCCCGTATCCCACGCGTTCGTATTGCGTCCCATTCACTCCCACGAGTCCATCGAATGGGGTGCGGTAGAATGGGGAGTTGGGCGAGGGGTTGTTCAGGTGGTAGAATACCGCGCGGATCTTGGCGGTGGGTTCGCCTTGTGCGTTGAAGAAGCGCCAATCCGTTCCATTGAACAACACGTCCAAGTCGATGTGGTATTTTCCGGCCGATGGTAAGGTGGGGGAATCGAAGTATTTGTTGGTGAAGTAGAGGTCGTCGTTGCTGGAGTAGTATTTGTTGAGTGTCCCGATCGTAGGAGTGTTGGACTTGAACCACGTCGGGGCGTCGGCGAATGAGTTGTTGGTGTAGAATTCCTTGAAGTCATTTTCGAAGTCGGTGCTGAATCCGTCGCGGATGAGGTAGGCGTCGTAGTGGAGGAGAGTATTGAGCGCTTGGACGTTGGGCACGGCGTTAGTCCAGACGATGGAGTTGTCATTCACATAGCTCCCGAACAGCGGGTCGGTGGGGTCGATCCAGCGGTTGATGATGGGGGCGCCGCCCACGTTGACGGTGGATTTGGGCAGGTCTTCGCACGTGCCATTGGCTTGCTGCTGGACGCTTTGCGTGGAGATTTGGATGATGGGCTGTCCGAATGCGACGTTCGTGGTAGTGGTGGATGCGATGGCGTATTCGACGTAATAGGCGTCGCTGATGCCGAGTCCGGAGATGGTGCATTGGAGGTGGGCGGATCCATTGGCGGCGATGTTCTGGCTCGTGCTGCAAGGATTAGGAATGGTTGGGGCGTTGCTGGTGGCGCTCGTCCCGATCGTAGCGGTGAATGAGACGTCTTGCGCGGCGGTGGTGAGATTGTTGACGTCGACGCTGACTTGGAGCGTTGTGGGATTGGTGAAGCTATACCCCACGCGGTTGATTCCGATATATCCGATCGGGACGGTATTGGCGGATGGGAAGCTGGCTTGTTGTTGTTGGGCGATGGGATTGGTGGGGCACGTGAAGTTGTATCCATTGGCGGCCAGGAATTCGTCGAGGGCGTGGAGTCGCTTCATCATGGTGATGTTGAATTGCGTGGCGTCGCAGTAGATGGCGTTTCCATTGAGTGCGTCGCATGCGTTGATGGGGATCCCTTGCGTGTCGTCCCATCTCCAGTTGAATGCGACTTTGGGGAGTGCGCCGTTGCCGGATGATCCGAGTTCATTGCCGCTCACGCATGCGACGGAGTCGAATTCGAGCTCGGGGAGGGTTTGGTTGATGTCTTGGGTGCGGATCTTGATGTGGAACTTTTCTTCGAGGATGGTGTCGTCGCTGGCGGGGGAGCAGCTTCCTTGGCTGGAGCTGGGGCCTATTTGGTAGGGCCCGAAGCTGGAGTTATCGCATTCCACGGCCGCATCTCCCGAATGTGAGATGTCCCCTTGGATGTGTTCGCGTGCGCGTAGGGTTGCAACGCCGAATAATGGATTAGGGTCTGTGAATCCGCTCAGGTTCTCGAGTTCCATTCCCACGGTCTGGTAGGTGGCGCTGCCTTTCTTGAAGACGTTGGACACTTTGGTGTTCCAGCGCGCTGCAATGTGTTGCGTGAGGAATTGGTCCAACACGATGTCTTGGGCGTCTTCCGCAATGTGCATGTCTCCGATGTCTCCTCCCGTGAGGTTGATGATGTAGTCATTCAGGGGGTGTGTCAGCTTTTCGTCGCAGGGGTCGCTGAGCAGGCTGGCGATGGCGATGACGATGACGGCTGCGGCTAATCCGAATCCGGTGGAGGCGAGCACGCTAGCGGATGCGAAGATGGACACTCCGAATCCGACGCCTACTCCGACTCCGGCGGCGAGCAGATAAGGGGGAGAGCGCTTGGCGGCTTCTTCCCAATCGCATGCGCTCGCGGTCACTTGGACGACTTCTTGGAGTAAGCGATTCGTAACGGTTGCGGAGTCGATGGCGCTCTGCTGGTAGAGGATGAACTGGCTCTTGTCGAGGTCGAATGCATAGGAGGAGTCGCTTTCGATGCGAGTGACGAGGGATGCGATTTGGCGGTATTGGGTTCCGGGGACGCGTGCATGGACCGTTACGTCATACGTTCCCGGGAGGGTGCTTCCGGTTCGTTGGATGGTGACGGTTTTCTTTTCGGCGGTGAGGTCGGAGATGGTGTAGCGCGAGAGTTGTAACCTTCCTTCGGGGCTGCCTCCGCTACAGTTGACGTTGTTCGCGCCTTGACAGAATGCGATGTCGAGGGGGACATTTCCGCATTTGGTGGAGTCGACTTCGAATTCGACTTCGTCTTCGTTTGATTTCATGACGACGCCTTCTTCGGGTTCGGGATTCAACACGAGGCATGTTTCCAAGTTGGTTACTTTGATCTTGACGTTGAATGACTTGGAGAGCGTTTTGGTTCCGCCTTGTCCGGCGAGTTCCCCTGCGACATCGATGGTGAACTCGGCATCTTTTCCGATGTTTCCGGGGAAGGGGGTGAAGGTGAGTATGCCTGCATAAGGAGTGGTTTCCGCGGTCTTGAAGCTGTCGAAGAATGGGACGTAGGCTCCGCTGCGCAGGACTTCGACGGCTTGCTGTCCGCCTTCGAGGTCGCTCAGGGCGAGTTCGACGTTTCCGATGGGGTTGCTTTTCCAGGTTATTCTGGATTTGAGGTTGCGCATGACCGTGGAAACGCCATCCTTTTCACAGACATTGGATACTTGGAATTGGATTTGGGATTTGTTGTCGAATGAAGTGGTTTGGATTTCTCCGCTGGTGGGGGCGCCGCTCAGTTCAATGGCGGGACCGTCGCAGCTTCCGACGAGTTCGAGGTTAACCCGTAAAGGAATGCGTTGGACCCATAGCTGTTGCGTCCCTTGCGTGGAGAATGTGAGGACGAGGAATCCGTTGAGGCTTTCGTTGTTGATGGGGTTGACCGTTGATGAGGTGGCGGCCTTGACTTGGATGCTCTTGTTCTCGAGCGCGGCGAGGGAGAATTGTCCTTCGTATTGGTTGACGTAGTTCTGCATCTCTCCATTGGCTAGGAATCCTTGGAACTCTCCGGATATTTGGGCGTTTTGGAGGACGAGTGGCGTTTGGGTCTTGTTGATGATGCGTAATGGAGCGAATGCGCTGGCGTTAGGCGTGGCGGGTAAGTTGAAGTTGAGCGTCTGTGGTTCGAATGCGACGATGTTTTCGTCAACGGTTACCGTGACGGGGTTGGAGGAATATCCTGCCTTGGCGGCGTCGAATTCGAAGCGCGTACGCGGCAGGGAAGGGGGTCCGATCATGGTGACTTTTCCCTGGATGTCGGTGTAGAGGCTTTGGATGAGGTTGTTCTGGTTGTTGGGGGAGATTCTTCTCAGCGTGACGAGCGCGTCTTGGATGTCGAATCCTTGGCTGTCGGTCACGTGAACGGTAAACGTGGTGGGGAGGAACGCTCCTGCGGTGGCGGGGTCGACGTCGATAGAGAGGGTGTCGCTGCTATCGATGGCCATCTGGATTTCTTTGGTGAAGACGATCTGTCCCTCGTTGATGAGCTGGAGCACGACGCGCGTATTTCCTGTCTGTTCGGCGAGGAATTGGACGTTTCCTGAGATGGTTTGGTATTGGCGTAGTTCGCCTGTTGCTAGACCTTGCCCTTCTCCCCCTGGGATGTCATTCGTGGAGAGGTTTTGTGCGCTGAGCAGTTGTCCATTGGGCGTTGTAATGGCGTAGCCGGTGATGGTGAGTTCTTCGGTTGGCTGGCTTCCTCCATTAGATACGAACATGCGCAGCTTGGTGTTGGAGTAGATGGAACTCGTATTGGAAGTGAGCACAAACTCGTAGCGATAGTTCTTGTTGACGGCGAATGCGAAGGGAGGCCCTTGCACATAGAGGGAGTCGGTGGCGTTGAAGAGTTGCTCTCCCGTGAAGCAGAAGTCTCCTTCGCATGCGATGCTCTCGCCCTGGTGGAATATCTTGCTGTAGGTTTCGGCGTAGAGGCTTCCGCGTTGCCCGGTCTGTTCGGCGATTCCCAGGACGGCGTCTTGGGGGGCGCGGATCCAGTCTCCATTGTTCTTGACGACCCACGCACGGTAGTAGATGGGCAGGCTTTCGAGCAGGGGAGTTGTTTCTTCGACGCGCACGTTGACGCCGACTTCGTATGTTCCTGCGGGCAAGTCGTTCCAGTTGAGCGTTGCCCATTTGGCGTCGGAGAATGTGATGTTGGGCTCATCGGTAGTCGTTCCATTAGGCGGGGTGTAGCTGGTTCCTTTGACGATTTGGGTTTGGGGTGCGTTGATGGAGACGATGCGCATGACGTCGTTCTCGAGGAGGGCTTCGTCTCCCACGCGCACGTGGACGCCGCCTTCTTCTCCCACTAAGGATGAGGGGACTTTGAGGCGGAATAGGAGTCGATACACGCGTCCGGCTTTCATTTCGGTCGCGATGGCTCCGGAGGGTGTTTCTTGGACTTGGACCAGGTCGATGATGGGGGTATTTCCCGTAATGGTATTTTCGAGCTTGATGTTGATGGTTTGCGTGGCGCCGGGGAATAGTTGGTATGCCAGGCTGGTGCTGGCGGAGTAACCGGTTGCCGTAACGCGCACGAATATCTTGCGGTCGGCCTTGAATGCTTTGCTGGCGATTCCTTGGGCGTCAGCGGATAATTGGCACTTTCCCGGGAGGCATTCGTCCGTTCCATCGGTCAGGAATTCGACGTTGGCGAATGGGATAGCGCCGCCTTGGGGGTCTTTGACTTTGACTTGTACCGTTGCTACGCCGATCTGGAGCGTGACGTCTTGCTCAGTGGGGATGGCGAGTTGTGTTGCGAAAGAAGGCGAGTCGCTAGGTCCTGCGGGGTATTTGAACACGCGCGCGAAGTAGTTTCCGGCTTTGACTCCGGAGAATTTGGCCAACCCATTGACGTCGGTGACTTTGGGGGAGTATTGGAGTGCGATGAATCCGCTGCCGGACTCGTACAGTACGACTTGGGCGTTGTCCACGGGCAATCCTTCTTCGTCTTTCACGCGGATGCGGACGATTCCGGAATTTTGGGGGGTGAGCGCTTCGAGTTCGAGGATGATGCTCTTGTCTCCATTGATGGTTCCGCTTTCGATGGAGTTGCTGAGGTAATTGTCTTGTTCGGCCGTGATGACGTAGGGGCCGCTCTCTTCGACGGCGAATGAGACAGTATTTCCGCTGGCGTTGGTTTGTTGGGTGGCGATGAGTTTGTTGTCGCTCTTGCGGATGAGTTTGACGAGGGCGTTGGCGATGTTCGTGGAGGCGCCTTTCTTCTTGACTTGGACGGTAATGGTGCCTTTGATGCTCTTGCTCATTTCGACGTTGATTTCTTGTGTCACGCCTTCGAGGACTTCGATGGTGTCGCTGGTCTTGGTGGCATAGTCTCCGTTGGGGTCTGCGACGCTGGCGTAATACCCTCCAATGGCGACGTCATTGAAGTTGGCCGTTCCGAGGGTGTTGGTGAAGAGCGTGGCTTCGTTGCTGCTGGTAGAAGTGGCGATGAGTTCGACGCGCATGTTCTCCAAGAAATTCCCTTGCGCATCTTGCACGCGCACGCGTACTCTTCCTTTGGGCAATTCGATGCTTTGGAGTTGCACGACAGGAGTATTTCCGCTGAGCAAAATACTGTCCTGTCGCACGAATCCATTTCCATTAACGCTGGCGATGAGGGTTCCGCAGTCTTTGGGCGGCGTGACAGTGAGTACGCCATTGCTGACGATGGCATTAGCCGGAGTAGGTTTGACGCTGGAGTTGGTGCATGACAGTGCGACATTGAGTGTTTTTCCGGAGAGGCTTAATCCGGTGATGTCGGTGAATTGAATAGTGACACCGCGCGCGGCTGCAGCGAGTGGAGTGAATGCGAGCGAGAACTTGGGGTTGCTTTCGGAGATGGTGCGCGTGATGGTGAGGGGTTCATATCCCGGGTAGTCCGCTTGGAATGTGACTTCGGTTCCGATGGGAATATTTTTGACGACGATATTTCCGAGTGAGTTGGTGGTAAGCGTTTCGGAGTAGTCGTTGTAGGTGACGAGCACATCGACGTTCTGCACGGCTTCGCTGCGTTCATTGCGGAGTGTGACGACGGCGTTGGCGTTCCCTCCTCCGAGGAGTGGGGGGATGAGGATGAGCGCGAGGATGAGTGCGACGATTCCGAGTACGACGGCGAGGCTGGGTACTTTTTCGTCGATGGGGTCGATGACGCGATAGACAGGCAATACAGGATCGATCTTATCGAGGAGGGAATACCATCCGTCCTCCATGCGTGCCCAGATCCCATTTTCAGCCATGTTTTATTTCCCCAGTTGCAGAAAAAACCCGATTTTGCTATATAAAGGTAGAGTCGTTTGGCGTGAAATGGGCAGTAAAAGGAAGGATTGGCTGCTATTGCACGCCGGGATGGGGGTTGTTCCAGCGAACGACTGGAATGGCTATCCTTTGATGCACGCGGCTTCGGCTGCTTTTTCTTGTGCGACGATGGCGTTGAATACTTCCTTGGGGTTCCAGAAGAATTCGGTCTTGCTTCCGGAGTTGCGCACGCATACTTCTTGCGCGGTGACCATCTGGAGGATTTCTTCCAGGCTCTTCAGGTCGTTGCCGGGAGAATTGTTGGATAGCACGTTGCTTCCGTTCAATGGGAGCGTGCTCCCTCCGCTGCCCTCTCCGACGACGCTGATGCTGTCGTTCGCGGCAACCGCTGCGATGCTGGATGCGCTGCCTTGGGGGGTGTAGAAGATACTCTTGAGCGTGACCGTTCCTTTGTGGATGTTGCTGGTGTCATTGCACCATTCGAATCCGTATGCGATGTTCTTCTGCGGTCCGACGAGTCCGCAGTCGGCGTTGATGGCGGATGTGTCATAGCGTCGGTCGAATGCGTCTAAGACGGCGTTGTCTTCGAAGTCTCTGCAGCTGGCTCCTACTCCATACCATGGATTGCCTTGCGCTCCGATGTAGGATTGTGAGGTGTCGTTGTTCACGCCCACGCTGTAGTATCCATAGACGTTGCTCTTGATGTTCTGCGTGGAGATGTTCATGAGTATGGGTGTGGCGTAGCTGGGAGACCATTTCAACGCGAAGTCGCTAGTTCCATTCTTGGTCAGCGAGAGCAGGTTTCCGCGTTCGGTGCTGTTGAGGGTCTTGAACGAGTCGGTCTTCGTGGTGGCGAGCGATGAGACGGGGGTGGATCCCGTGATGTCGATGGTGGAGACTTGGTTGCCGGCTGTTGAGGTGATGTTGACGACTTCTCCGGAGTAATTGACTCCGTATCCTACGCGTCCCTGTCCGTCATCCGTTCCTACGAGTCCGTCGAATGGCAAGGAGTAGAAGGGGCTTTCCTGGTCGTCGATGCTGGAGGATTTCTCCAAGAATATCTTGATGTATCCGCTCGGGGAACCGTTCTTGAAGAAGCGCATTTCGGGTTCATCGAAGTTGATGTCGATGGTGACTTGGTATATTCCTGGGGATGGGACCTTGTATCCCAACGCATCTACTGGGATGCCTTCGCGGTTGATGACCCATCTTTCTCTATCGGTGAAGTAGCGGTGCAACCCGTCAGAGTCGTTGAGGTAGTATGTAGGGGCATCGAAGAAGCTGACCTTCTTGGCGTAGCGATCGAAGTCGGCGTAGAAGTCATTGCTGAAGCGGTCGGGCATGAGGTGGGCTTTGAAGTTGACGAGTGCGAGGACGCTGTCTTTGTCGAGTCCTGCGGGGTAGACGATGGGGTTTCCATTTCCTCCGCCGGTGCCTGTTCCTGTTCCGCTTCCGCCTGCGGCTTGGATGTATTCTTGCAGGCGCGTCGTAGTGTATGGTTCGCATGCCACGAGTCCATTGCTTCCGGTGCCGATGGAGAATTGCGTGGTGATGGTGTCAGACGCGGGTGCGGAGTTGGAGCAATTCGTACAGGTCTGGGGGACTAAGTCGGCGGTGATGGTATAGTTTCCTGCCGCGAGGTTGCTGAGGACGAATCCCACGCTGATCTTGCTTCCGCCCACGGGTACGAGCACGCTGCGCTGTTGCGTGGTTCCCGTTCCTGGTGTTCCGATGAGTTGGTACGTGATGCTGAGCTGGGAGTTGTTCTGCACGGGTGTCTTGTTCTCGATTCCCACTTGCACGTTGACATCAGTGTTATTGATGCGGTCGATTCCGATGGATGAGATTCCGATGTCGGCCGCGACAATGGGTTGTGTCTTGTAGCCTGTCAATGCGTCCTGGATGGGGCACATGAATGGGGCGTTGGCTTCGATGAATTGTCTCAAGAGCTGGACTTTCTTGATGACTTCGATGGAGAATTGCGTGGCATCGCAATAGATGTGGGCTGCATTTCCTTGCGTATCGACGCGGCCGACGTCACATGCGTTCTCGGGGATGCGGGTGAAGTCCCAGTTGAATGCGATCTTGGGGGCAGCACCGAATCCGGTCTTTCCGGTCTTCTCGGAGAAGGTATCGCAGGATAGTGCGACGGGGGGCTGCACGATGTTGCGTTGGTCATCGGGGGCGATGGAGTTGAATTCGAGGTGGAATTTCACGCGGACGTCTTCGATCTTCTCGGTCTTGAGCTTACTGGGAGAGGGAATCTTGTCGTCGTATTTTTCGTTTTGCTTGTATTCGTAGCGTTTTCCTTCGATGACGAGGTTGCGGTAGATGGTATCATCCACGAACCCGGATTTGTTGGTGAAGGTGAGATTAGTGGCTTCGACTTTGCCGCTGACCACGGGCTTTGCGAGTGGGATCTTGGGGACGAGCGCTGCTCCGGATTGCTTGACTTCGATGTCATTGTCTTCGATGCTGGCGAGCGGATCGGCGAGCACGGGGGTCACGAAGATGCGTTCGATGGTGACGTCTTTTCCTTTGACGGTGGCTTCGAATTCCTTATCCTCGGAGAGCAACCAACTCGCAAGCGTCCCGACTGCGGTTCCTACGCCGAATGAGATGAGGGGGTTTCCTGTTCCGAGGGATACGAGGTTGCTGATGCCTCCGAATAACCCTCCAATTCCTCCAAGCGCTCCGCCTCCGGCTGTTCGTTGTTGGGCTTGATTGCGCAAGCGTGCGTTCTCTTCTTCCAGCTGCTGCGTGCGCTGCTCGGGTGTTTGATTGTTTTGGGCCTGGACTTGCAAGAGTGTGACGAGTCCGCTGATGGGAGCGGATGGAGCGGGTGCGCCGATGATGCTGCGCGACCCGGGCGGGCCTTCGCCATCCGCAGGTGGGCTAGGAGGAGCTGCAGCAGGCGGCGTGCTTCCCGCGGGGGGCAGATTTGTATTATTGACCGTGGTGGAAGAAGTGGACGTACTGGTAGTGGTTCCCTCTTCCTCGCCGTCATCGCTGAGCGCGGTGATGAGTGCGGATGCGCCTCCTATGAGCAATCCGGTCTTCAGCGAGTCCCAGAAGCTTTTGGGTACGACGACCTTGACGGGTACGATCTGCTGGACGCAGAGGTTCTCGAGGCGAGCGGTGTCGAGTCCGTCGAAGGGGTCGTCTTGGTCATCATAGACGTCGAACTCATAACGGCTGAGCTGCAAGCATGCGGCGGGATCGCGGATGCGTGCTTTGAGTATTTTCTGCTGCGATTTGAGTTTCTCTTGGTTTCCTTCCGTTTTGATGGTGATGGGGTATTGTCCCAAGTCGAGGTTAGTGGCACGCACGACGATCTCTTTCTTGTCGTCTCCTTGCAGCGTGAATGTCTCCGAGGATAGTTCGAGGTCCGAGTCCAACGTAAATTCGACGGGGTTTCCGCATGCTTTTGTGGTAATGACGAATTTGTCTTCTTTTTCGGGCGTCAAGTCGAGCAGTTCTTTGTCGAAGATGATGCATTCCGCGAGGTTGCTGACGGTGAGTTCGCTCATGATGGTGGAATTGACGAGTTGTGGCTTTCCTTCCAAGGGATTCGTGGCTTGGATGATGAAGTCGACTTTTCCGATGCCCTTGACTCCGCCGTAAGGAGTGAAGTCGAGGCGTGCGGTCAAAGTATCTTGGGCCGCGATAGCGGGGAGGAATTTGCTGAAGTATCCTCCGCGTACTTTGGCTGCGCCGATGGCATTGGGTTTGTCGTTGCGGAACACGGTGAGGAGGGTTTCTCCGAGTTCATTTCCATTCCAGTTGGCCTTGGCCTCGAGGTTCTGGAGCGCAGTAGGGTTGCTCTTGATGGAGCAGTTGTTCTGGATCTGGAACTCATAGGAGATGGTCGTTCCGTCCGTGCTGCTCTTCCAGGAATTGGGGACGGTTTTGAAGCACGTGGGGTCGTCGACTTCAGATGAGATGCCGAGAGAATAGCGCAATGGCAATTCGAATACCCATGGCCATCCATAATTCTCGGCCGTTACGGCGAGCGTGGCTTCGATGTCGTGGTGCTCGGTGATGGCGATGCCTTCTTGCGTCAAGGGAGAGCGCAGCTGCACGGCGAGCGTGGAGTTGGCGGGGATGGTCCTTCCGACATAGGCTTGGAGGCTGGAGTTGATTTTGGAGCGGTCCAATAATCCCAGTAAATTCCCCTGGATCTCGAGGTTTTGGAGGATGATGGGGAGGTTCGTTTCGTTCTTGAATTCGATCGTAGTGGTTTTCTCGGATTCGGTCTTGGCGTTGATGCTGATTCCCACGGGATTGGGGTTGAAGGCGAGTATCTTGTCGGAGATGGGGAGTTCTTTGGCGAATGTGTTGTATTCGGCCTTTTCTACAGTGAGTTTGATCTTCTTTCCGGGGAATTGCCCTGGCAATGTGATGTCGGCGTGCCCGGCGGCATCGGTGAGTTTGGTGGCGAGCGTGATTCCGGTGTTGGTGGATAGTCTTACCATCGCATCCTTGACTTCTTCTCCAGTGGCTTCATCTTTGACATCCACACGCAACTCGATGGGGATCTGCGAGGGGTAGAATTCGGGTTGCACTTCCACGAGGAGGTTCTTACTTGCAGTTGAGACGATGGTGAACGTCTTGCTGAAGACGGATTTGAAATCGGACACGAGTTCGAGCGTGATGGTAGTGGTCCCGGAATTCTGGGTGCGGAAGAATACGCTGCCCACGACTTTCTTGCCCGGAGTGAAGTTGCCTACTTGCAATGGAGAGGCGAATTCGTTGTCGTTGATTGTCCCGGATAGTTTGAGGTTGTCGGCAGTAAAGATTTCGTAGGTCTGGAAGTTGATTCCGTCGTTGCTGGCTTTGATGCGTAGGTTAGAATTCGTATGGAATGCGTTGCCGTTGTTCTGGAGGGTGAATTGGAGTTTGTAGTCCTTGAACACGTCGGCAGCAAAACTATCGACGACGTCTTCGATGCGCTTCTCTTTGATGTCTAAAATGCTGGCGTCGAAGCAGAATTGCGTATCGCATAAGGTGGTAGCCCCTACGGTGACGGTTTCGAGTTTGGTGTTGGCGTACAATTCTTCCGTGGGATTGGAATCGACAGGATCGCGGAGCGTTTCTCCGTCTTCTCCGCGGGCTTTGTAGAATAGCTTGAGCACGTCTTGGGCTGTTGCGGTGTCGCGTACGTGGAGGATGGCTTCCATTTCGTATACGCCGGGGTTGGGGTTGGGCAGCTCGGCGTTGATCCACTTGGCGGGGCCGAATGTGATGGATTCGTTGTCGATGTTGAGTCCGTTGTTGGGATCCCATGCGCTTCCTTTGACGATGTGGGCGCGTGGGAAGTTGACTTTTCCGATGTACCAGTCGTCTTTCTCCACGATATCGTTCTCTCCCGTGCGCAGGTGGACTTCGAGGGTTTCGAGGTCATCGTGTTCTTCGGGGATATAGACGCGGAATTTTGCGGTGTAGGCTTTGTTCCTTCCCACGCCGGATGCGAGCTTGTCTCCCAGGTAAATTCCTTGGAGTTGGATCTCGATGTTCCCGCTGGGTCTTACGGGGGGCAACACGACTTCGAACGATTGTTCACCATCGGGGATGATGGGTTTTGCTGCCGTGATGAGGGTGGCGAATCCTGTTTTCTCTACGCGCAAGTATACGTCTTTGTCGGCTTTGATCTTTTGTTGGTTCTGGGGCAAGACGAATGTGCCGTTGTTGTCGGTGAGCTCGGCTCCGACATTCTTTTGCGTGATGGCATTGATGACGGTGACGCGTGCGAAGCTGACGGGGCTGCCGTCATTGTCCACGACGTGCACGCGGATATCGCCGGATGGGATTTGCATGCGGATGCTCAAAGTTTGCGTGTCGGGGTCGGCGATGTCGAAGAATTGGGGGGCAGTCGTTTTTCCGGATAGCGTGGCCTTGGAGGCGAATGCTTCATAGTTTCCGCTGACGACGTTGGAGAATGTAGCCACTCCATTGACGTCGCTGACGCGCGGCTCATAGGCGGAAAGGAATCCTGTTTCGCCGTCGTACAATACGACCGTTGCATCGGGCACCGGGTCATTGTCTTGGTCCGTCACGAGTACTTTGAGCTTGGCGCCATTGCGTCCATTGAATTTCTCGAGGGCGAGTGCCGTCGTAGCGGTAGTGTTTCCCGCAACTGCGACTTGCTTGGGGACGTAGCCGTCTTTGGATGCGGAGACGATGTATTGTTGCGTGCGATCGGGGATGGGAATGGAGATGATTCCGTCCGTGCTGGTATCGGGGATAGTGCGCGTCGTGACGATGGTGTTGCCTTGCTTGAGCTTGACGATGGCTCCTTTCAGTGCATTCCCGGTTGTTTTGTCCGTGACTTTGACGGAGATGCTTCCGGCTGCGTCCTTGCGCAGGGTGAGGGTGACATTGGATGTGCTCTGGCTCGCGACGGAGACGACGTCGGAGTCGAATACGTAAATGCCGTTGGGATCGGATGCGTTGACGGTGTATTCTCCCGCACTCACATCGAATCGTGCGCCGCCGCCGGCGTCGCTGCGTCGTTCGTCGGCAATACCATTGCGTTGCACGGAGACGTCCATGCCTGCAAGGGCGTTTCCTTGTTCGTCTTGCACGAGGACTTGGATGACGGCATCGACGGTCTGTCGTTCTTGCAAGACGATGGGTTGGACGTCCCTTACGATGCGGAAGGATTGGACGTCTTCATATCCATCGACTTGCACGGAAACGATGAGTGGATCGCAGTCCGTGTTAGGGGTAACGGTGAATGTTCCCCCGGTTCCGCTGATGGCGTCCGGAGCGATCCCATAGGCGGTCGCGCATGCGAATGTGAGGAATGCTTCGCTGACGATGGGTTGATTGAGGGAGTTGACGAGCTTGATGGTTTTGGTTTTGGTGTCGTTCCCCGCTAGACGCAATTCGATGGTGCGTGATACTTTTTCGGTGGGGGTGATGGAACTCTTGACGACGTCGTATTTGGGGTCTTTGAGTTCGTAGTTGATTTTGGTCCCGGCAGGAACGGAGAATGCGATGATTCCTTGGGAATTGCTGGTGAGGAGTTGTGTTTTTCCGGCGTAGGTGAATGACATGGCGACGTTGGCGATGGCTTCTCCGTCTTCATTGACCAACTGGAATGCGACCGGGACGTCTCCTCCGGAGAAAATCCCTCCGACCCCGAAGATGGCGGTAATTCCGAACAAGAGTAGGAGCAGGATGAGCAGTCCGAAGAGTGCGAAGCTGGGGATGATTTTGTCGATGGGGTCGACGACTTTGTAGACGGGCAACCCATGGGTGTCGAGCCAGTCCATGGCTGAGTAATAGCGGTCTTCCAGCGCGAAATAGGTGTCTTTGATGATGTCGCCCATACCGATACTTACCCCAACAATTGAATCGGGTCCTACTTGGAAAATCAAATTCCGCGTATTTAAAGGTATAGTCGCAGATAGCGGTTTATCCCAAAAGGATTGAAAATTCACCATATGCATAAAAGACAGTTCATCAAACAGTAGATTATGAAAACAAAGGCCCTGGCCGTGCACCGATCCTCCCGCATGGAGAAAGTGTTAGCGGAAATCAAATCCACTCATCCTGATTTCGTCCCGAACAACGCGGACATGTCCATTTTGCGCGGGTTGGACGATTTGATCCACGGGCGCGTAAAAGAATGGAGTCCAAAGAAAAAATCATTCGCCAAATAATAATCCATGCATGTATTGCCGATACACATGGAGATTGATTCTGATGGCGGTTATTATTTTGGGTTGATCTTTCTTATCGCTAAAACCAACTGCCAATACTGCTTTCCATTCTTCATACACCAAATAGTACATCCTACTCCCATTGAATTTCTTTTCTCTGAACCAAGTGAACCCAAGCGGTTTCCCGACAGCCAATGCAGATTCATTCAATTGATGCATGAATTGCTCGACTCTGGTTTGATGAAATGAATCCATTTTCTGAAAATCCAATTCGAACGATGCGGTCCTAAAAATACGATAACCTTGCATTCGGCGATGGCTATCCCATTCTATTTAAAGAGTTAGAGAAAATTTCTTGGAAATAATTAAACCCCGAATCCGCGGATGGGGATGAGTTGGATGAGCTGCGGTAGCGTTGGCAAGACCGGCCACACGAATGCGATGATGGTGGCGAAGATGAGGATGAGTGCGGCGTTGAGGAGTGCGGCCAGCGACATGGAAGGCAGGCGTGTTTGTCCTTGTTGGTAGATGTCTTCGAGTCCGAATCCCCCGAGTGCCTTTCCATACATGGCGCTCGCGATGACGCACAATCCCCACAACAATCCCGCCAGCGGTGATGCGAGCACGAAGGGCGCTTGTAGCGCGGCGAGCAGCCCGACGAATACCCATGCGAGTTTTCCGAAATAGAAAGTAGAGAATATTCCCGCGGCCAAGACGAATCCGATGACGGCGAGCAGCGTGGGGATTTGGAGTTCGACGGGGAAGAGTTGCGCACCGATGATGGCGCCCAATATCCATGCGATGGCCAACTCGAACAAGGGGTTGATGGATAGCATAATCGTACGGGCTTACTTATGGCGTCGCGGCTGCTTGGGGAGCGATGGGGATATTGTTGGCTCCCGTGGCTTGGCAGAGGAGCTTGCTGGGCACTACTGCAGTGGATCCGAGGTTCCAGATGATGTCGAGCTTGTCTTGGTCGATGCTGGCGCATGCGGTTCCGTTGTTGATGTACTGGATCATCTCCCACAAGTCTTTGGGTGCGGCGACCGTCGCTTTGAGTTCGACCTGGCTCAGCTGTTGGGTGGGGTTGTCCACTGAGAGTTGTGTCGGGGTATTCTGCACGGCATTCTGGATGGATGCGCTGTCGCGTGCGCAGATGGGGTACATGTACAACGGCGTGTCTCCCGGCGGCAACAACGCGACCCCTAGGTAGGAGTAATCGGTTCCGCTGCGCGTGCCATTCAATACGAAATCGTTCACGCGCGAGGGGTTGCACATCAATGCGTTTTGCGCTCCTTTGTTGGCGGTAAAAAAGTTCACGCTGGTGCTGGAGCAATCAACCCACGTGATGATGCCGGGGTCGTAGTTGTACGCTCCGGTGGTGTTGGCCAACACGGCATCGGCGACGATGTATTGGTAGATGGGCACTTGCGTGGAGAAGAGCGTGGTCTTGACGGGTGCGATGCGGTTAGGCGCATAATCGAATGACCATGCGTCTCCGAGCTTCTGCAGCTTGAATAACGCGGGTCGTCCGGCCTTATTGGTGAATTGGGCGATCTTGTTGGCTGCAGCAGTGGGCTGTTGGTCGTCATACGTCGTGACGCTGGGCTGGTTGGCTCCGCCTGCGGCGAATCCGACATTTCCTTTCAACGCAACACGGTTGTCGAACGCGGCTAGTGTCGCGTATCCCATTCCGAAATCGGCGCGTTGCGTTCCTCCCGTGAGTCCGTCGAATGCCATCTGCATGAAGGGATTGTCCGCATAGGTGGTTTGAGGATTGTTTTGACTATCCATGGCTTCAAGCGAAGTGAAGGTGTTGCCCTTGTCGATGAACACACCCAAATAATCGGCTTTCTTGCTGCCGCCGCTCCATAAGGCGTCGAGTTGCATGGCGTACTTTCCGGGAGCGGAGATGGTGAATGGAGTCTGGCCGCTAGGATAGCTAGCCACAATGGCTTCGCCCTCGCGCGAAAGGAATTGCAGGTCTCTGATGGATTGGAATGTATTAGGCCCTGTTCCCGCAGCGGACTCGATATTGGTCTTGTAGTTGTATCCCTGTTCTTGCACTCCCTCAAATGCAGAACGGAATGCATCCGTATAGCTATCAGGCAAGAGCATGATGCTCGAGTTCAGGAATTGATCGTTGAACGCCTGGGCTGCAGCCGCGTCTTTTCCATTCCCGAATGGAGCATAGGTGACGAATCCCGGGACCTGTTTGGCGTTCTGCAGTACATATTCGCGGTCGCTCGTAGAGATGTTCCTGCCATCGCTTGGGACGGCGAATGCGAGCACGACATCTTCGATGCTGGCCATAATATCTTGGATCATGCGCGGATGGAACATGACTCCGGTAACCACGTCGCATGTGACTGTCGGAGTGCCGTCATCGCCTTGGACAATTCTTACGACCGGTAACTGCGTCGTGTCACTCAGCTGGGCTTCGAGTCTGCCATGAACAATATAGTCTTCGTCATAGCGCAGTTTGCCGTTCGTATACCAGTTTTCTTTGACAGGATCATACGCGCATCCTTCTTGGGCCAGCTAGGTGGCGACATAGCTGAGCACGCTTGCGTCATCAAAACGCTCGAGTTTCGTTCCATTGTTGGCTTCGACGCGCTGGACTAATTGATCGTGCAGCGCCTGGAATTCGCGGAAGGACCAGTACAAGTGTTTCTTCCCATTCCGGTCTTTGCGTTCTTCGGCTCCGAGGAGGGCGAGCACATTCTGGAGCGTGGAATCGCAGTTGGGATCGTTTTTGGTTCGGCAATCTCCGGATTTTGTGCGGAGTGCCTCTTCATCCAGCACCACGACCCATTGGTCGGCTTCGCGTTGGTTTTGGAGCGTATTGAGGGCAGATTGCATGGTCTTGACGAATGATAGTTGATCGCTCACACCCTTTTCTTTGGCCAACAGCGTGGTAGCGCTATCTTTTACGTTCTGGAATTGGGATTGGAATACGGGTTTTGCGGAGGCAGTGGGGGCAATGGGCAATAGCTTGTTGTTCTGCCCGATGAAGAACGCTTTAGGGGTGGAGCTGGGCGTCGTAATGTCCTTGATGTCCTGCACGCTCTCATGGATGTCAAGGATGAGGGTGCGCGTGGAATAGCTCTTGTCTCCCGTGCGTTCGCTGCTGGTAAACGCATTAGGATTATTGGCCAAGAATTGGTTGAATTTCTTGACTTTGTCTTTGGCGAGGTAGAGGAATAATTGCGTGGCATCGCAGAATGTATTGGAGCAGTCCGGACTCCCGTTGAATGTCCAATCCCAGCTCAGCTTGTCGAATCCGTAGCGCGTGGAAAAGTTGTTCCCGCTGACGTATCCTTCGGCGGTGCATGCTTGCAATTGCAAGGCGTTGTTGTTCTGCGGGTTCTTGAGGCGCTGGACGGTGATTTTCACGGGAATGGAGACGCGTTGCGTTCCGGCATTCACGAATGTGCGCGTCAATTCGGCTTCCAATCGTCCTTCGATGACGACGTCCTTTGCGAGCGTGAGTGGTCGATTGATCGTGACTTGGATGTCGCGCTTGTCCACGACTTGGAATGTGGCGAAGACGCGCGAGTCGTCTTTGCTTTCGAGCTTGGCGGGGGAGAGTTTGCTCAAGTAGTCTTGTCCTCCGCAGTGGGTGTCGGCGACTTTGATGACGGAGTCGGGGAATTGGGTGAGATACGTGAACGTGGTGAATTGCTTGAAGTCGCTGTCTCCGAACGTGAGGGGGGCTACTTCCTTGTTGTCGGATGTGACGGCCCTATTCTGGAGTGCGTTGACGTTGATGCAGTCTTGGAAGTTGGTGATCGCAGGACTGCCTCCCCCGATGAGGGCGTCTAATGCGGATGCGAGCTTGAATAGGTTCTCGAAGATGACGGGGAATTGCTTCTGTTGCGCTGCGGAGAATGCGTCCAAGTACTTCACGGAGATGACGCCATAACTCTCGACGCGGTAATAGTTCTTTTCCGCGAATGTCTTGATGTCGAGGATCTTTTCGCCTATTCCGCCTTGCTGGCCGGGGGCGATCTGTCGGCGGTAGGTCTGGAAGTCGGGGAAGATCTGGAACTCATACACTTGGATGGTTCCGCCGTCGCCATTGCTTTTCGTTGAGAGTCCAGTCGTCTGGATGCTATTGACCAATGTGTTGTTGCGCGGGACGGCTCCGGGAACGGTGCGAGGATCCAATACGACTTCTTGCGTGGCGTCGGGGTTGAAGAATGATGATAGCGTGACGGTGTCTCCGCGCTCGACGAGGCGGACGCCTTGATCGTAGCAGTTGTTGTAGACCTTTCCTTTCACCGGGGTCTGGACGAATTCGTTGAAGCTGTACTTGGTGCGATCCAGCGAGATACAGTCTCCATTGACTTCCGTGGGGGATTTGATGAGCACGGCGAGATTGGCCACTTCTGTCGTTGCGTCCACGCTGCCGCGTGCTTTGGCGCTGACGATGAAGGGATAGCGTCCGATGCGCACACCCGATGCGATGCGCACGCGCTGGGTTTGATTGGGTTTGAGCGTGAAGGTATTGGCGGATGTCTGGAGGTTAGGGTCGGCGTCGAGTTGGACATCGACTTCGCTCTGGCAGCTGTTCTCGATGCGCACTTCGGTGGAGCCGCAGCCGGAGATGTAGTTGGAGTAGCCCCCGGGCTGGGTGTTATAGCTGTCCACGAGGGGGTTGGCATAGTATCCATTCAGCTGCGCATAATTTCCGGTAGCGGGATTGAATGGCTGCCCATTGGGGTTGTATTGTCCGAGTCCATTGTAGCCCGTTGTTCCATAGTAACCGCTATTGAGGGTGTTGCGCGTGTAGTAGGGATTGTAGATGCTGCTTCCCGCGTTGTAGGGAGTGGACTGGTTGCTGGGCAAGAGGCTCGTTCCCGAAGGGTTGGTGGTCTGATTCAGCACTGAAAAGCTGGGGTTGTAGTAGGGGACTCCCGTGGGCTGGTAGAGGCCTTGGTTGAAGTAATTGCCGTACTGTCCAAACCCTAGATTGATTGGGCAGGATTCGATGGTGAGCGCTTGGGGTGTCTTGACTTCGAGACATTTCGTCAAGTCATTGACGACGAGGTTGATCTTGACAGTGTCGCCTATGCTGTCTTCGTTTCCGCCTTGCGTGAGGTTGATGGCTTGGAATGCGAGCTCGGGAGTGGCAACGCCTGAAAGGATGCTGCCGGGGGCGAATTGGACATTGACGGTAGCGCTTCCGTTGGCGGGGAGAGATTCCAAGACGGTGCGGAATCCGGCTCCGAGTTCGACTTTCTTTCCGTCGAGCGCGGTAGCGGTGAATGTCCCGAGTGCGTCTCCTGAAATCTGCTTGATTTTCGCAGAGAGATTCGTGAGGCGCACGGATTCGCCTTTGACTTTGCAGTTGTTCTTGATCTCGAATCCGAGTTGCTTCTGTTCATTGGCGTTGGTGTAGATGTCCCACTTCAGGGGTTCGACGATCAAGCAGCTGGAGTCATCGACTTCGCCTCCGAATCCGGCTTTGATGATTGCAGGGAGTGCATTGACGAATGCCTTTCCGGACGTCGTGGTTTCCGTGGTGACGACGATGGCGGCGTTGAATGTCTGCGCATTGAGCAACTTCATCC
This sequence comes from Candidatus Iainarchaeum sp., assembly GCA_016699555.1. Taxonomy (GTDB): domain Archaea; phylum Iainarchaeota; class Iainarchaeia; order Iainarchaeales; family VGJJ01; genus VGJJ01. Next base: position 457,389 of record CP064981.1, on the reverse strand, counting down.
CTTTTTCGGTCAACGAAATGGCGAATGCGAGGTTGACGTCTCCATTCACGGGTATTTCGCTCCCGATGAGAGTATCGGAGAGCAGTTCGAATTTGATGAGTTCCTCGAATCCCCCGGAGAGCTTGACTTCGGCGAGCTTGAGCGGGATGCTGGAGAGATTTGTCAAACGCACTTCTCTAGTCTTTCGAGAAACGCCGTTGATGATGAGGTTTTCGTTGATTTGGTTAGGAGAGAAAAGCACGATGTTGTCTCCCACGCGGATGGTCTTGATGATGGGACGATAACCCGCTTTCTCGAGGGTGAGTTCGATCGTGTCGCCGACGTTGGGTTCGTTCAGCTCATAGGGGAAGATGCCTTCTCCGTCGGTGAAGCCGCTTGTGAGGGTGGTGCCGTTCTTCTTGATGGTCACGCTCACGTTCTCCAATCCGATGCGTCCGCCTTCGGCTTGGACGAATGCTTTGGCGAGGATCTGGTTGGTGAGGAGAGGGAGCAAGGCTTGTGGCAACACTTCGACCTCGAAGACGCTGGCGGCATTGACTTTCACGCGTAACTCGCGCTTGAACACTTCGTTCTTGCCCGAGATGATGGAAAGCGTTACATTGGAACTGCCTTCTTTGTTGGCCGTGAAGTTGACGAAACCCGTGATGACGTTGTCGCGCTGCACGGTTCCGAGTGCGACGTCGACGACGTTCCCTTGGGCGGTGCCGGTCTTCTTGACGCCGACGGCGTTGACGACTTCATAGGTCTTGAGGTCGGCGCTCGCAGTGGAGGATTTGACGAGGATCTTGGTGTCTTGCAACACCGAGTCAGAGAGACTGCGGAAGACGAATCCGAGGCGGTGTTGTGTGGCGACGTCGACTTCGGCTTCCTTGAACACGGGGCTCTGCAGGCGTGTCTGGAGGTCTTCCAGCACGAGCGCGACGCACATGTCCTTGGTGCAAGTAGAGGAGGTGTTGCCCACGCTGTAAGTAGAAAGATTGGCATTGGCGTAGAGCCCTTGCTTATCTCCCGTGGAATCGCTTCCTCCCAATACCGCGTCCAATGGGAAGCGCGTGAAGCTGCCGCTCTTGGAGTAGGCGCGGTAGTAGAGGGGAAGGTCCACCCCTTGGATCGCGGAGTCTTTGACTTGCAGGTCCACTTCGATGAGCGTGAGTCCTTCATGGGGGTTTTGGATGGCGACGGTGGCCCATTTGCTGTTTCCCGTGGTGAGGTTCTGGTTGTCGATGCCCAATCCCAGGGGTGGCGTGTAAGTGGTCCCGCGCTTGATGGTGGCGCTGGCCGCACGGACGTCGCGGATGTACCAGTCATCGTTCTCGATGGGATTCGTTTTCCCTTCATCGGAGTTGCCGGTGCGCACGTGGATGCCGGCTTCGGTGGGTTCGGCGCCATCAGGGAGGTAAAGTCCTAAGACGGCGGTGTAGGTCTGTCCCGGTACGAGTGCGGATTCGCTCTCGAGGGGTTGTCCCTTGAACCAGAGCTGGAGTATTTTGGCTTCGATGCGGGAGACGGATTTGGGTAATTCGACGCGGACGTTCTGGCTGACGCTCTTCTTGACGGCGTAGGGGATTGTAGTGACCGTGGAGTAAGTGCCCTCGCTCACTACGAAATAGACGATCTTGTCCGCGCGCAGGGTGATGGATGCTTTTCCTTCGACGTCGGAGATGACCTCATTGGCCGCGGGGTTGTGCGTGATGGCGTCGAGGACTTGGATGGTGGCCCCTGAGATGGCTGCGCCGGCGTCGTCGTTTACCATTACTTCAATAGTGCCCGTTCCGAGCGTGAGCTGCAATCCCAGCGTGGCGTTGGTGCGCGCGCGCACTTGGACGACGTCGGATCGTTTCTGGTCGGAGAATCCGGGCTTGTAGGCGGAGACGAAGTAACCGCCTTCTTCGAGCGAAGTGAATACGACGGTTCCGCTGGCGCCGGTTGTTTTTGTCGCTCCAACGCTGGCACCGGTAACGGCTTTCTTCAATGCGACTTGCGCGCCTTCGACGGGGTTATTGAGTTCGTCTTTGATCTGCACGGTGAGGACTTGGCTGTTTTCGGCAGTGGCGCGCGTGAGCGAGATGGTGGAGAATCCGGCGGTCGAAACGGTCACTGGAACGACGGCAATCAGGTAATTGGGGTGATCGATGCTCGCGCTGAGCCCGGCTCCGCTGGAGACGGGAATGGATACTTTCCCTGTTTCGTCGGTGCGCTTCGCGGGAAGAGTCTGTGTTCCGCGCGAGATGATGACGGTTGCGTTTGCGATGGGTGCGAGGTTGCTCTCATCGACGACTTGCAAGCGCACTTCTCCCACGGCTGCTTGTTCGAGCACGAGCGAGATGGCGTTGTTGGTTCCGCTGATGGGTGTTGCGGGGGATGTCTTGCTGGCGTATCTCCCAGCACCATCGTGTGCGGATACGGTGTACGTGTCCGCGACGATTCCGGTGAACTTGACATTGCCTGCGTTATCGGAGAATTTGGTCTGGAGCGGATCGCCGTACGCGCTATTGAGCACGACTTCGATTCCTTCGATGGGGAGCGCGTCGCTTCCGACGATCGTGACTTGCAGCTCGGCATTGCCTTGTTGGGCGAGCGAGAGGTAGAGCAGCGGTTGCGCGGCCGTGGTGTCGATGACGCCATTCTGCAATTGCACGCGCACGTCGGAGGATGTGACGTTGAGCGTGTCGCATTCGGAGGGGACGTCCTCGAGGGTGATGCGTCCGTTGCTGACGACGCGTGTTTCGCTGAAGGTGGAATCCTCAGGGCACGTGAATTGCAATTCGACCACATCGGAGAATGCTTGCGTGGTTCCGCTTTGGTAGAGTTGGAGCGCGACGGATTTGTTGCGGGGAGTGGCGATTCCCGTGAGGCGTGCGACATTCTCTCCGGCGTCAAGGGTTACGCTCGTGCTTCGGAATTGGTAGTCGTCTTTGGTGGCGTTCAGCGTGAGAAGGGTTCCTGCAGGTATTCCCGAAAAAGTGACTTTTCCGCGCGCATCGGTGAGGAGCGATTGTCCGAGGAAATTGTCCCCGCTCAATTCGACGCGTGCGCCGGAGATGGGGGTCTGTGTGCCATCGATGACGGTAACGGTGAGCGAGTTGCCCGCTCCCAGGTTTCCGGAGAGTGCGAACCAGATTCCTCCGAGCAGCAATACCAACACGAGCATGGCCACGGGGAAAGAGGGGATGTTTTGGGCTTCGATGGCGTCTACGACGCGGTACACGGGAATCCCATGCGCGTCCAACCAATCGAGGCCAGCATAATACTTGTCTTCGATCGCGTGATAGAATTCTTTCAACCCCATAGGATCCCTGCCAATTACCAAAACACTTTTCGCCCCTTTTTATATGTTGGGTAATGGGAGGGGAAAAAGGCCATTACTCCATGCTTTGGGGCACCATATCGTCGTGATTGGAGGCCGAATGTCATGGTCCCGTTCCAGGAGGGGTTGCGGGCGCGGGAGTAGCAGTGGATGGTGGCACTGCGATCGTGCTGGGCACGCACGCGGTGAGGGGGCACGCGGTGGGAGTGACATTGACTCCGAACAGGAGGTCGAGGAATCCAAAATTGTCCTTGCAATAACTCACACATGTCTCGCGCGGCAGCGTGGAGTTGACGAGGTTGACGATGCGCACGCCATACTTGAGCGCAGGCCGCGTGTCCACGACGAAATAATTTTTGTCCGTGTCCTCGAAAACGAGTGTGGTGGTTGCACCGGCCAGTTTGGTGCAGCGCCCCACGCTAGCGGGAATGTCTCCGACGCCTTGGAAGATGATGTCTTTGGTGATGATGCTCGTCTTCGTGGTCGTGACGGCGATGTTCGTGGGATTCAGTAACGCGAACTGATTGGGATATGGGAGATTGACGTTGGCGACTTGGTTGTTGATCAATCCCTGCGTGACGGAATCCAATATGGCTGCGCGCGATGCGGCTTCGGCGGGATTGTATGTCCCCAATGGCTGGTTAACGGGACAGATGTTGAGCGCCGCAGCGGGGGCATCGCATGTGACGGGAATATTTTTGGGGAAGAGTTGTTCGAACACACCCAGCCCCGATTGATCGCTGGGGCAGAGATATCCTCCCGTGTTGGCGCTGCTGGCGTTGAATGCTCCTTCGACTTGGATGGGTCCCGGCGTGAATGGTTGCGTGCGGTAACCGCATCTCCCGACGTCGCACAATCCCACTCCTGCGTTGGCGAGTTGTTGGTTGAACGATGCGGTGAGCAGCCCTGTTTGTGCGATGGTGTGCGCATACTTCAATGCCTTGAACACGCGCAGCGGCACATAGATGCGGAACTTGCTGCGTGCGATGACGGGTTGCACGATCTCTCTCCCGGTCGCGACATCGCGCACATGGATGGATGGGAGTTTCTCGTAGGCGTCGTCATCGAGGAGCGAGAAATCGAGGTTGACGTAGAATGTCCCCAGGCAGTCGTATGGGGCAGTATTCTCGTAGCACTGGACCAACTGCAAATAATCCTGGCTGTTTTGCGCGGTGCGATCGAGCACTTGTTGCACGGCATCGCTCAATCCGGATCCTTGATCGCCCTTGATGGTGACGTCGAATCCGGAGATGCGTCGTGGATTTCCCCCGATGATGATTTTCAGGTTGGTCGCGATCTTCCCCGCGAGGATGGAATTGCCTCCGCCGCTGGTGCCGCTGCTGCCTTCGAAAAAGAATCTCCCGAAATCGTCGACGACTTCTTGCCACGTAGTGGCGGTGGCGTTATAGAGGTAGGGATTGTCCGGCACTTGCGTGTATTCTTCGATGGCGTTTCGGATTCCATAATTGACGACTTGCAGTGCGTCCGCGCGCGCGAGGTCGGCGATGGTTTGCATGCGCGATTGGGCTTCGACTTCGGTAACGACTTGCTTGCTGGTCCTTTCGGTTGTCACCATGGTATTGATGAGCAGCCCCGCGACGAGGATGAGCATGAACGCGAGGAGCGCGGTGAAGAGCGTGAATCCTTTCACGCCTTTTGAGGAGTGCATCGGCGGCATGCGTGAAGTAGCGCGGCCAAGAATATAATTAGTTGGCTGGCGTCACGGCGGGAGCCGCTCCAGGAAGGGTGCCGGGACTCTGTCCGCAGTCATCGACCCATGCATTGATGGGAACTTTTTCCTGGGGCGGGACAATATCGATCGTCACGCGCTTGCCGCCTTTGGCTTGTGCGTCGGGGACGACGTTGAATTTGTAGATCTGCCCCTTGTTGAACGTCATCAGTCCTGTTTCGGGACTGGTGATGTTGGGGCTGCCTTCCTGGATGGTGATCTTGTTCTCGAGCTCATCGGTGATTTCGTCCTGGTAGACGACATACCCGGCGTAAGCTCCAAGCCCATCGCACAGCAGTCCACGCGCGAACTCGCGTGTCTTCTTGAAAGCCGGCTCTGTTTTCGCAGGTGCAGTCGTAGTGGCTGCAGGCGTTGTAGTGGTTGTAGTTGTGGGGGAGGTTGTTCCAGGGGGAGTCGTTCCGGGGGGCACGGCAGCACCTGCTCCGCCAGCAGGGGGTGTAACTGCCCCAGCTCCGCCCGCAGGAGGTGTTGCCGCTCCGGCTCCACCAGTAGGGGGAGTTGTTCCGCCGGTGGCCGCTCCACCAGTTGCACCAGCAGGAGGGGTAGTGGCTCCACCCGCTGCCCCTCCAGCCGCTCCTGTTCCTCCAGTGCCTGCTCCGCCGGTCGTGCCAGCTCCTGCACCGCCTGTTGTGCCTCCAGCACCCGTTGTTGCACCTGCACCTGTAGCGCCGGTTGCTCCTCCAGCTGCGCCGCCAGTCGTCCCTGCACCGCCGGGCAATGCGGTTGCAGCTCCGGCAGGTGGTACTGCAGTGGGAGTGGGTACGTGAATGGTTCCTGTTCCAGTAGTGAGTGTCCCTGTTCCTCCCGCTGGCAGTCCCACGCGCGTTCCAGGTGGCGCGGCAATTGTTCCGCCTGCGGGTAGGCCAACGGCACCGCCACTAGGTAATGTGACGTTGCTAAAGCGTGTCCCTGTGGTGGGTGTTGCAACATGCGCCCCCGCTGGAACGTTTACCACTCCACCGCCTGGGGGGACAGGAATGGTTGCACCGGTTGGGCCTGTAATACGTGTTCCGGCAGGGACTCCAATTGCTCCGCCCGCTGGCATAGTAACAGCGCTTCCGGACGGAATAGTAAGAGTGGACCCTGCGGGCAATGATGCAGCGGTGTTGGGCGGAAGCGCGAGTGATGCTCCAGTCCCCATTTCAACGGCCGCACCGCGTGGGAAGCTGACGCTCGAGCCGCGTGACACGGGAGCGGATGTCCCTGCGTTGATGCGTTGGACGACGCCGTCGGCGTTAGTGACGCCAGCCGCAGTGCGTGTGCGTTGTTCGATGGCATCGTATGCGCGTGCGAATTCGGGATCGGTGCGGAATTGTTCTATTTGCGTTCTGAACTCGCGGTGCTCGGCCAATTCCGTATTCGCAACAGAGAGATCGCGCTGTGCGGCAGAAAGGTTGGCGCGGCTGGTGCGCAGACGCTCGGCTGTCGCGTCTCGGCCCGCGCGCAGCTCTTCGATTTCCTGTTGGAGCGCCGCTCCTTGTCGGTTCAGTTCCGAATCGGCGTCCGCTAGTTCTCCGGCGAGTGCGTCTCTTCCGCGTGCGAATTCATCGCGTTGCGCCGTTAATCGAGCGACTTCGTCCGGGGTCGCTCGTGTGGAGATTTCGGCATCGAGCGCGCGCACGCGTGAATCGAGTGCGTCGCGTTGAGTAGTGAGATCCTGCACGCGCGCGGCTTGTCGGCGATTGGCCGCTTCGAGTTGGTCGATCTCTCCTTGCAGCGCTTCGCCTTGTCGGAGCAACTCGGCATCGGCTTCTTGTTGGAGTGCGCGTAGGTTCTCCCTTCCGCGTGCGACTTGTGACTCGAGCGCTTCGACTTCGCGTGCGGCTTGTGCGCGTACTTGGGCGAGTTCTTCAGCGCCTGCGCTGACGCGTGCATTGGCTTGTTCGAGTTGCGCGCGCAGACTATCACAATTGACTTGACACGCCTGCAGCTCGCGCGTGAGCCTTCCCACATCCCCGCGTCGGCGTTGGAGTTCATTCACGGCGGCTGCTTGGGCGCGGTTGGCCGCGTCCACATTTCCGCTCAAGCGCGCGACTTCGGCGCGTTCGCGTGCGAGCGAGGCTTCGAGTTCTCCGACGCGTGCGCTGGAAGTGGTCTGTTGGAGCGCGCGTTGTTCGGGTGTGAGCGCAGCGCTTCCGAGTGCGTTGTCGGATTGGTTGACGAGCGTGTCGATGCGTCCGCGTATGGCTTTTTGTTTGCCGATATTGGATTCAAGTGCAGTGTTGACTGCCGCTAATTCGTTCTTGGCGCTTGCGGAAGCGACGACGGCATCTCGCACACGCGCGCCGGCTTCGGTCTCTTGGGCGAGCAATGCGTTGAATTGTTTCGCTGCCGCATCGCCTGCTTCATTCGTGGTAGCGCGTAGATAGGATTGGCGTGCGGCTTCTTTGGCCTTGCGGATTTCGGTTTCGGCCGCGCGGGCGGCTGCGAGTTGTTGGTTGGCGTTGACGAGTCGTTCTTGCGCCGCATTCCATTGGGGTCGGAGCGTGGTCTCTTCGCGTACGAGTGATTCGAGTTGGGGGACTTCTCTGACGAGCTGGTCTTGCGTCTGTCGGAAGGCTTGGACGCGGAGCGCTTCGCTGAGCCCTCCTCCTTGCGAGGTGAGCGCGACGAGGTTGCGTTCCGTGGTAGCAATTCCTTTTCCGGCTTGTTCGAGGTTGGCGATGGCGCTATTGAGGTTGCGCGCGATTTTGTTTCCTTGCGTGGTATCGGCCAATGCGGCTTTGGCATTCACCAATCGCACGCGCTCGGCCTGCAGCGCTTGTGCGCTTGGGGCTGCTCCGCTTTCTTGGGCGAGTTGCGTGAGTTGATCGAGGCGTGCGATTCCTTGGTCGAGGTTAGATTGGGCGATGTTGCGGTAGGCTTCGACGTCGGGATAGTAGGCGCTGAACACTTGCTTGCTCTGGCGCGCAGTGGTGTTGGCCTGTGCGGCTAAGTTGGCATTACGACGCGCTTGTTCGATGAATTCCTGCAGTTCGATGAAGTCATAGAATTGTGGCGTGGAGCGGAGTGAGCTTGCGGCTGCGACTGCCGGGGAGACTGCGAGTCCCGTGATGGGGGAGAGGGAAACGAATCCCGTGATAGGGGAGTAATTACTTGCGGCCAGGTTGCCCTGTGCGGGTGTTGCTGGTGGTGTTGTGGTTTCATTTCCTATTCCCACGCGCTCGAGCGCATTTTCGGTGGTGCCTCTCCCTCCGATCGCGTCGGTGGCTACAACTCCTCCTGCGGCGACGGCTCCCAAGACTTTGGCCCCTATTCCCGCGGTCAGGAGTGCGGCGGATGCGCCCGCGCGTTCTTCGGATTTGACGTCAAAGGTGTCCAGGATGGGGTCGCGGATATATTTTCCGTAGGATTTTTCTACGAGTTCTTTTGGGCCTTGGAGGAAGGTGTCGTCGGCCTTGTCCTTGTATACTTCATAGGCCCCGAGCCCGGTTCCGATTCCGCATCCCACGATACAGTCGAGGGCCAACCCCTTCCATGTGACTTGGCCGAGGATGGGGACGAATTTGAGTCCGACTTGGCATGCGCCGCATGTGGCCAAGCAGGCTGCGCCGAATTGGACGAGTGCTTTGCTTTGCTTGGTGGCGAATTGGTCGCGGTAGACGGGATTGTCGTTGGCGAAGATCCCTTCTCCTTGGTAGCTGAAGAAGCTGGGCCCGAGTTTCTGCTGGGTGTCTATTTCGGTGACGGCCTGGCGGAGCGTTTGCGTTGTTTCGGGGCTATCCCAATCGAGTGCGGCGTACCAGGTTCCATTGCCTTTCTTTACGGCTCCCGCGAGCGCATCGGCAGGAGTTTGTGTACAGACCTTGACTTGGAGTTGGAGCGGCCCGGCGACCTTGCTGTCATTCACGCGCGTCGCAGTTGCTTGGACGAGTGCGTTTTGGGCTTGCGCTTGGGTTTGGGTCTCGGATGTGCCGCATAGGAGAATGGATTGCTGGTATCCATTAGTCTGGGAATTGAAGGCGAGCGGGTATTCTGCTCCATTGACGATGGCATTCCCGGGGATGGGATTCTTCGGATCGGCATTGGGAGTGGCGACCTCGTAGAGGTTGAGTTCCCTGAGTCCAGGGATGGGATTGGTTCCGCTGGGGTTGAGGGAATAAGTGACGTTACTCTGGATCTCGGACTTGGTATTCAGTACGCAGCATGCTTGTGTCCCGCGCACGGCCAGTCCCCCTTCTTTGGTGCCGTTGAGCATGCATCCGGCGAATTGGAATGTTCCCACATTGGGGGCGGAGAATATCTTCCATGTGCGTTCGTCGCGGGTGATGCATCCGTTGACGCCTTTCCCTAGCTGTGTGATGATTCTTCCCACTTCCACGACGGCTTCTTTTTGGACCGTTCCTTGGGTTCGCTTGACGAGTCCGATCACGTGCTTGCTTCCTTCTCCTTGCGTGGCGGGATCCAGTGTGAGTTCGACGATGCTTTCGGCTTGGTTCCCTACGCGCAATTCAAGTCGGCTTCCTCCGCTGTTCGTGGAGACGCGGTTCTTGCTTCCGAATACGGTCTCGGCGAGCGTTTCGGCGGATGCTCGCAGATCAGGGGTTGATTCGACGTTTCCGAAGAGTGTTTGTTGGGAATTGTTGGCATTGGTGAGTGAGCGGTCTTTGGGGAGGAAGTTGGCTACGTTCTGGATCTTGTACTGGCATTCCGCCGTCTCGCGGGGAGGAGAAATGAGCTTGATTCCGACGTTAATCTGATCGGGCTGCAATTGGGCTCCGGCCATTTCGACTCCGCCGACGATGGCGAATTGATACGCTCCACACCCTTGGATTTCGGGCATGAATACTTTGTTTCCGAATCCGGCTCCGAGCTTGGACTCGAACGAGGCGTCGGCATTCTCTCCCGAAAGCGTGGGGACCAATTCCGCTTGCATGCCTTGCAATCGTGGATACTTTTCTCCGCGCATGACATACTGCATCATCTGCGGGGAGAGCGCGTCGTTCTGCAGGTAGGCTTCGAACGCGCTTCCTTGGATTCCCATCTGGGCAAAACTGCAATAGCGTTTCGTGAGATCGCATCCGGGGATTTGGGCGGCGTCATTCTTTTTGCTCTGCATGAGTTGGACGGCCTTGCTGATTTGCTGTTCGATGACGCGCGAGAGCATGTTGGCGAGCTGCTCGGCATCGCAGTAGGCTTGTGCGCATTCGTCGCGTGTCGCGAGGATGGGGAACCGTACGCCGATCTTTTCATTGGGGTTCTCGCACACGGGGACTTGGGCCAGTCCGGAGACGTTGGCGGAACTCAATTCGTTCGCTCCTAATCGGACCTCGACGGGGAGTGGTTCGGTCTTGACGATCTTTTGGGATAGTACAAGCAATCCTTGTACCTCGATGGAAAAATTCCCTTTGTAGGGGGTCGTTTTGGTGAGGAGGAGTTGGAATCCTTTTTCTTGGTCTTTCTCCAGCGAGTTGTCTCCATCGATGGCTACCAGCGCAAGGGTGTTGCTTCCCGCTGTCGATGGGGAGATCTGCCCGATGCGCACGGGTTCTAGGCACTCATTGCGGATGAGCACGCGCTGGGATTGTGTTCCGGTTGTTTCCGTTGAAACGAACGAGACGGGGGTATTTGTCGCAGTAATCTTCAAGCAGGAACTGGTTCCGACTTGGATGTAAATGGGAATCTGTCGCAGGATGCTCCTTCTTCCATCCACGATTCCGGAGATGGTGAGTGTCTTGAGTCCGCTCTGGACCTTATCGGATGTGCTTTCTCCCACGACCGCGATGGGAGGCAATAGGCTCTGTCCCGGTCCCAGGGCGGCGTTGCCCGCCACATTCTCTACGCGCAGCGTGACCCCTTGCAGGGGGGGTTGCGTTTGTCCGCGGAAGTTTTGGTTGTATCCCGCCAGCGGAAGCAACCCTTCGCTTCCGCCTTGGTAGAGTGAAGATGCGTCGTAGCCGTCGGAGATTTGGGCGCTGATGCCGAAAATGGGCCCAGGGCTGGCATTCGTTATCGCGACAGGCACGCGGTCCACGGCCTTTTGGTTTCCGCTCTTGACGAGGTTCAATGTGATGGCTTGCGGCGTGTTGAGTGCAGTGGCGCGGCTCCAGAAGTTGATTTCAAGCGGGAGCACGGCAGCGACTTGGGGCGCGCGGAACTGGATTCCATATGCGATGGGCACGCCGGGCTGGAAGAATCCTGCGCTTCCGGCACGGAACAACTGGTTCTGCACCGAGAAGTCGACTTGTTTTTCTTGTCCGTTCTGGAGCTTGAGCGTGGAGTCCACTGCTGCCACGCGCAGTCCATCGACTTCCTGGGTTCCATTGGAGGGGTTGATGCTGGTGATGAGGTCCAGATCCGTTCCGCAGTTGTTCTTCACGCTGACGTTGACGCGTTTTTGCGTGGGATTGTTGTAGAGCCCGCTGGCGTCGTAGCCGTACTGGTTGTATCCGCTCGCTCCGTATTGGGGCGTCTGGGTGGCGTAGCGGTTGCCGTAGTAATCGTAATCGTTTCCCGCGCTCCCTTGGAGGCTGGTGTAGTAGTTGTTCGCGGGGTAAGGTTGTTCCTCGTCCGATAGCAGCACGGAGAGCTTTTGCTTGTTGAATTGGAGGCAAGAGGAATCGAGCTGGCGGTTGTAGCTGACATTCAGTTGCGACGATGCATAAATGGGGAATTGCGCATTGGCTTCTGCGCGGAGTTTCAATTGCATGCTCCCGCTGACAGGAGTGGTATCCGCGACGTCGCCCGTGTACGTTGCGATGAGCGTGAGCGTGCCGTTTCCGCGCGGGGGTATCACTTCGATGGTCTTGGCTTCTACCTTCAGCGTGGAGGGAAATTTCCCGATTGCCTCGAGTTCGGTGGTGACATTGGAGAGCGGGAATGCGGAGTTGTTCTTCACCGTCAGCGTTTGCGTGGCGGTCTTTTGTCCTGCGGGGATGTTGATGGAAGTGGTTTCATCGAGTTCGATGGCGCCTTTGATTCCGATCGCGATGGTGTCTTCATAGGGGGTGAATCCCGGCGCGGTTACTTTTACCGCGTACAGGCCCGGGGCAATGGCCTTGGAAAGGGTGTATTTTCCATTGGCTCCGGTAGTGGTGAGGTTGTTGCCTTGCACGCTGGCGATGGTTTTGTTTTGGGCATCCGTGAGTGCGATGAGTGCGTTCACGACAGGACTATTGCCGGCTTCGTCGGTGATGGTGAATGTGATGCTTTCGCCAGGGTTGACATTGTGGGAATAATCCACGTTCAAGGGCTTGGGGTCCACGATGGAAATGGGTATTTCCTCGCTCCATACTTCGCTGCCGGCCGTGACTTGCAGGAGGATGCTTCCTTCTCCATTGCGTTGAGGAACGAAGTGCACGCGTGCTTTGAGGGTTTGCGCTCCTCCGAATCCGGTCAGCGGGATGGAGAGCGTCGTCTCTTGTTGTCCGTCCTTTGCGAGCGGGCCGAAGGTGTTGAGTTCTCCTTTGGTGAACACGAGAGCGGGATTCGATGCCGCGGTCGTGGCGCGCAATTGCGCAAGCGCGGCCGTGTTAACGGTGGGAGTGGATGTGGTTCCGGTCGGCAGCGTGGGAATGTTGGGATTGCTCGACGTGACGGAAGAAAGGGGAACGAGATTGGGGTTGCTTTCCTGTACGACTCCCACTGCCGTGCTCGTAGTGGGATCCTTGCGCGCGGCAGGGAGCAATTCCACTTGCAGCGCGTAGGGAGAAGATCGCATGGCGGTGAAGTTGCCGATGGGATATTCTCTCGCCGCGTCGTCGATGAATGAGACGCGTGCGCAGATGCTTCCTTTACAGATGGGGATGGATGCATACACGGGGAAAGTCACATCGAGCGTTTGCGCATAGAGTGCGGACTTTTCTTTGGTGTAGGGACTGCTTCCCAAGACCGCATCCCCGGGGTTGCGCGACACGCTTCCGCTGCGTTGCAATTCGGCGCGGTAGTGCAATTCCTGCGTTCCGAGCGGGGTTCCCACACGTGCTTTCAAGCGTACATCGACGATTTGCGTGCCTGTGGGATTGTCGACTTGGAGTTCGACCCATTTGTTGTAGCTTCCTGCTTTGCCCTTGGTGGCGCGGTCCTTGTATTCGTTTCCGGGCGCAGGGGTTGGAGTCCAACTCTTTCCATAGGTAGCGGTGACATTAGGGGCATTGACGCCATAGATCCCGATGAATTGCGAGTCGCTGCTCAAAACGGAATCGCTTCCCACGCGGACGTGCACAACTCCTTTGCGTGTGGTTGTTGCGTTGGAGGCAGGCCACTTGACTTCAAATCGCGCGAATGACTCGGAGTCGGGCGTGATGCCGGGGACGAAATTCCCTTGGGGATCCACCAATCCCAAGAAGCGGATTTGGGGTGCGTCCGCGGAAGCCGAAGTGGTTTCGTCGAGGATGATTTCGATCGCATCCCTTCCTTCGACGTTGATCGTCTTCTGGATAGGGGTTCCGCCAGTAGGAGTAGCGGTGAGATTGAGCGTGTTGTTGGTGAGCGGGTCCACATTCACGATCCCGTCCACGACGGTATCGCTATAGAGTTGTGTCCCGGACGTGCTCTCGATGACGACTGCCCCGATGAACGGTTCCCCGCTGCGGTATTTGAGCGTGAGTTGGAGCGGGAGCTCTTTTCCGTCGAGGTTGAGATTGACGCGATTGAGTCCTGCGGCGATCGTGATTTCTTGTTCGGCGTGCAAGTCTCCCTTATCCGCCGCCACGCGGATGCGCATGCCCACGGGGAGCTTCACGGAAAAGCTTCCGGCGATATCCGTGCTCTGGGGCGCAACGAGCGGAAGGTCGCCTTCGATTCCATCGGTGAGTTCGGTGATGGAGACAGTAGCGCCCACGCCGGCTTTCCCATTGGCCTCGATGACGAATGCGGTGAGCACGCCGGATTGGCCGCTGGTGATAGGAGTTAGTGCGAACAGGAGTGTCTTGCCTTTCTCCGATGCGGGAAGCGCTGTCCAGTCGACGCGCTGGCGTGAGGGGAAATAATTAGGATGGAATGCAAGGAGTGAGTAGTTTTGTGTTTCATTCAATCCCGGAAACTCTGTCTCTCCGGAGAAGTTGCTCGTGAGCGATTGGATTTTTTGGTTCTGTTCGTCCAGGAGCGTGAGTGAAACATTATCGAGCGCTTGCCCCCCTGCCCCGCCTTGGGCGATCACGAATAGGCTGGTGCCCCCGAAATCCATTTCGGCGATGATATTTTCTTCTTCCTTGCGCAGCGTTTTCCCGTCGGGGAATGCGGTGTTGCTGGAGTAAGTGAGGTAGCCGTCTTTAGTGATGGTCACGCGCACGACCATTCCTTTGCTGAGCGTCTCCGAGTGCAGTCCGTCTGCATCGTCCAAGTCCGATATGATGTCTCCCGTGCGTGCGTTTTCTATTTTGATGTGGACAGTTTGTAACACATTTTTGCTTTGCGCATCGATGGCTTTCACGAGCAGGATGCTGGTGCCTGATGAAGCGGATGCTTTGGGGACGAGCTCCTTGATCTTGACGTCTTCGTTGGAGAAGGTAATGGCTTCCGTGAGGTCTTCATAGTCGTCGGCGCGCACCGTCAGGAAGAGTTCTTGGTCCTTGGGCAAATCGGAGAAAATAGCAATGCCATCCGCGCCAGGAGAAACAACTAGAGAGTTGGCATTCCCTGCCCATTCGATGGTGAGCACGGCATCGGTGATGGTGGTTTGGCTTTCGCGATCGACGAGTTTGATTCTTCCGCTGATGGCGTCGTTTTCGCCTTCGAGTTCGAGTGCGATGTCATTTTCGTTTTCATTCAAACTGATTTCGCGCGAGCCATATCCATCCTTGCTGGCTTGGATTTCGAGTTGGGTGTTGGGTTTTAGTCCGCGCAGCGTGAGGGTTTCGCCATCGTTCACGGTGGCTTCGCGCAGCAGGTTCCCTTCGCCGTCATAGATCTTGACGGTGACATCCTGCAATGGGTTGCCTTTGGCGTCTTTGAGATTGAATGTGAGGTCTTTGTCGATGGGTTGTGCGCCCGCCCAGACGATCCCTGCTCCCGCGAAGAGGAGGAAGATGAGCGCGAGCGTGAAGGGTAAGGCGGGAATGCCTTTGTTTTCGAGGAAATCGTTGTAGCTCCATGGCAAGCCGATGCCTTTTTCCTCGAAGAAGTCCAAAACGCCATAATAGGCATCTTCGACTTTCGCGTATGCGTTGGAGAAAAGCTCACTAATTCCCATACCCAATCCACCAAACGACTAATCCTGAATATATAAAGCCCATTTCTCGATCGGGGCAAAAAGCAATCCGTGGAGGGGAAAAAGACTTTTCTGCGGTTTCTTTCCTACCACCACTGCTTTTTCTTGCCTGTTTCCAAAAATTCGCCGGAGCGGAGCCACGCGACATAAATGAGTGCAAATCCCACTACCAACATTACGCGAAAAAGCACCCCATGCGTGAACTCGGCGAACTCCAATGAAGTATGCAGCAATTGTTGGATGCTGATGAGCATGCGCACGAGATTCCATGCGAACAATATCCCCACGCCCACGACTATTCCAATCACTTTCTTGCGCACACTCGCATCACGTGTGGCGGTTATCGCAGCGACCAGTAAAATTATTTCCATGAGACCCGAACACAGCGCAGAGATTTCGATTAACTTTTCTCCTGCAAAAAATTGAATTGGGTTTGCTGTTGCGCGTGTTTCTGTTCCCACAACGCGCAACCCCGATTGCACCAGTTCTGATTCAAGCGTTTGGAGATGGAGTTCAAATGGTTGAAGCAATACGAACAAAATTCCCGCGACAAGGACAATCGTCAGAATGAAGCGCACTCCTTCTCGAATTGGCCTGTTTGTTTCGGCATTTCCCTTTGGCATTGCACCGTTTCGGCGGTGCGGAGCGAGAACAGAAGTATGCGGTGCAGCCTCCCTGGTTGATGGATTTCCCTTTAGCATTATAAACAAGGCAATTGTTTGCCTAATTAACACTTGGTGTTCGAAATGGGAATGGATTCGAAAAACGGTATGGGTTATTGCACGAGCAATGACCCTGACTTCCGCGGAACCTTTGAGAAAGATTCACCAAAGGAGGAACTGCAATGGCAGTTCCTCGTTCTCGGCGTAGCCGGACGAAAACGGCTCGGAGGTGACCGGCTTTGAAGATCGGCGGTTTTGAGGTTGGCCCTTACGCGCTGAAAGAGGAAGGCGGAAAGAAGCACCTCATCTTTGCGTGTAAAGATTGTGTGTATGGCGCCTCGCTCGCGGACGATCCGCATTGTCGCTTCCACATCATTTCTATTTTGCAAAAGACGGACGCGGACTTGATCGTGCTCGCGGATGTGTATGAGCGCGTCTACAATGAACAGCAGACCAAGGAACTCAAAGAGATCGCCGACTTGATCGAGCGTTTCAAATCCACTGCTCCTTGGAGCTATTCCAAGCTCGGCGATGCCAAAGAAGAAAGTGAATCGGAGTTCGGCCCGCGCCACGATGAAGTGATGCAGATCACGTATGAGCTGCTCGCCTACGATCCCATCAAGGCCTATTTGAAATTGCTTTCGGCGTTGAAGCGCGAAGCCCAAAAGAGCAAGGCCGGCCAACCCGTTTCGCGCGTGTACTTGCAGACGCTGCAGGAGATCCGCACGTCCTATGAGCAGACGCAGTTGATCCAGAAGGCGAAAGAGTACTTGCTGAAGCTCGACACGATCCCGGAGAGCAATGAATTGTACAAGTATTTCTTCGAAGCCGAAGTCAAGCCCTCCTTCATCGGTTCGCGTCTGATGTTCGAGGGAGAGGTAGAGAATTTTGAGTTAGTGGACGAGTACACGGTCGCCGAGAACTCGAGCGTGCAGATATTCAATCACCCCAATAAAGTCGCAAAGATGTATTTCATCAATCCCCCGAGTATTCGCTTTCTCCGCAGAAGTATTTTTTGTTGTCGAAGACCAAGGAAGTGGTTTCCTCCTACAATCCCGGCAGAAGCAGCCTTTCGGACGCGCAGTCCACGCGTTCCTATTTCAATCGCGTGTATCAGGCGACGATTCGCGACCTCGCAAGACAGTATTCCATTGCGCTCGAAGTGGAGGAAGTGGAAGAGCTCGCGGAAGTGGTTTCGCGTTACACGATCGGATATGGGATTCTGGAACTGCTGTTAGCAGATAGAAAAATAACGGATATTTTTCTCGATTCCCCCATCGGAAGCAAGCCGATCTATTTGCAGCACGCGGATTATGGCGTGTGCAGCACGAACATCCTTTACACCGAGAATGAAGCCGAGGCATTCGTTTCCAAGCTACGCTCGCTTTCGGGAAGGCCGTTCGATGAGGCGCATCCCGTGTTGGATTTCGATCTGCCGGGGCAAGAGACGCGTGTGGCGGCGATCGGGAAACCGCTTGCGACGGATGGATTGGCGTTCGCCTTCCGCTTGCATAAGACGACCCCTTGGACGCTGGAGCAGTTCGTGGACAATAAGTTCTTGACCCCGCTCGCGGCGGGAATACTCTCATTCTTCATCGATGCAAAGGCGACGATTCTCGTGACGGGTTCGCGTGGTTCGGGAAAGACGTCGTTGTTGTCGGCGTTGATGCTGGAGATCCTGCAGAATTCACGCATCATCATCCAAGAAGACACGCTGGAATTGCCCGCGCCCTACATGAAAGAAATAGGCTTCAATGTGCAGCGCTTGAAGACGCGTTCGCCCATCGGTGTCTCCAAGAACGACACGGAAGTGGCTCCCGAAGAGGCATTGCGCACCGCACTGCGCTTGGGCGATTCGGCGTTGGTTTTAGGAGAAGTGCGCTCGGAAGAAGCGCGTGTGTTGTACGAAGCCATGCGCGTGGGAGCGGCAGGGAATACGGTTTTAGGAACGATCCACGCGGACTCCGCATATAGTGTGTGGGATCGCGTCGTGAATGACTTGAAAGTGCCTACTACTTCGTTCAAGGCGACCGACTTAGTCGTAGTGGCGCGCCCGATCCGCTTTTCGGGGAGCTTGAAGTCGACACGCCGCATGACGCAGATCACGGAGATCAAGAAGCACTGGACCAAGGACCCCGAAAGGGAAGGCGGCCTCCTGGACTTGATGCTCTACGACGCGCGCAAGGATGAGTTGGAATTGATGGAGGATAATCTGAAGGACTCCGAGCTGTTCGAGCGCATCCGCCGTCTCTCGGGTTTGACGCTGAACCAGATTTGGGATGATATCCGCATGCTAGCGAACGCCAAACAATTCATGGTGGACTTGAAGAACCAATATAAGATCCCTGAATTATTGGAAGCGGAATACACTGCGACCGCGCGTGCGAAGCTGGCGCTGTTGAAGGACATTTCCATTTCTACGAATGGCTCGCCGAATTATCCCGAAATCATGCAGGAATGGCAGGACTGGGTCAAGAAGAACACGCTGCAGAGCGCACTGCGCAAGAAAGAAGATCGCGAGAAAGAGTTGGCCAACGCCAAGAAAGAGGAATAGGGGAAAGACGCATGCCCGAACGCCGAAAACCGCCTAAAAGTAAACCTCGAACGCAGAGGACTCGGAAAGTAGTCCCTCCACGCAAGGAGACTCCTGATAAGCGGTTTCGCGCCATGATGCAGGCCGAGCGAATCGTTAAAGAATTGAGGGAGGCCGCTACGGCCGAGGCGGTCCGCGCGCTATTCCAGAGCAATGCCGCATACCAGAGGCTATTAGATGCGCTCCACTCCCGCCCCTTAAAGGACGAAGAACTCATGCGCTATCGCGCAGATTTGCTGCGGCGCGCCGAGCAGTTGGCTAAGCTGCGCCGGGATCAGTTCAGGGAACTCGAGTAAAGGGCTGTTTCTTTTGCCCTTAAAAAGCCAAAACCCTTTTTCTCCACATGCCTCCGCGCAATCCAGCTGGGAGTCGGCCTACCAATCTGAATCGCCCCGCTCCCGTGCAGCCTTCCATCGGTCGTCTCTATCGGGATATCCAGGTGACGCCGGATGCGATCTTTGCCAAAGAAGACCTGGCCACGCAGCATGAACATCCTTTCGTGCGCTACTGCAAGGATATGTTCCGTCGCTTTCCGGGATTGGGGAAAGGAGCTACCTACAATGACCAGTACCGCGAGTCCATCGCATTCTTGGGATGGAAGCTGCGCCCGGAGGAGTTCGCTGCAGCGGTGAAGGGGACGATGCTCTCCATCATCATCGTGGGAGCGATCCTCTCCATTGGGATCGGATTGGTCTTCGGCGAGGCGCTGGGGAATATCCTCGGCGTGAGCGGGTTGATTTCCATCGTGTACTTGCTGATCCCCGTCATCCTCATCGCGGTCTTCGCGGCCAACTTCGTGCAAGGCTATCCGCTTGCCGAGACACGAAGAGAACAGTTGCGTGCGCTGACGTATGTGCCGGAGATCGTGGGCTATCTCATCATGAGCATGAAATTGGTCCCTAACCTCGAGAAGGCGGTTGCGTTCGCGGCCGATCATAGCTCGGGAAGGATCGCGCAAGAGTTCAAGCGCGTCATCTGGAATACGCAGCTGGGGATGTACAACACGATCGCCGAGGGCTTGGACGAGCTCGCGTACACGTGGGGAAAATATTCCTCGGAATTCAAGCAAGCGCTCATGAATGTGCGCGCGTCCGTGTTGGAGAACACGGAATCAAAACGCTATCAGTTGCTCGACAAGACGATGGATGATGTGTTGGAGAGCGTACAAGGCAAGATGGAACAGTTTGCCCGCGATCTCTCGCAGCCTTCCACCTTATTGTTCTACGTGGGGGTGTTGCTGCCGCTGATCCTGATTATCATTTTGCCCGTCGGAAGCGCTTTTTCGGGTTCTCCTCTCGCGCAGAGCTGGGTGTTGTTCTTGATTTATGATATCGCGCTGCCCGTCATGGTGATCGTATTCGCCAATGCGCTATTGGAGACGCGCCCTCCCACGTACACGCCTCCTGAAATTCCCGATGGCTTTCCGGGAGTCCCTCCAAAGAATATGGTGCGCGTGGGCAAGAACTACATGAGCGTGTGGGTCGTAGTATTGGGCATCATTCTCGTCGGGGGAATGATTTCCGGCTATGTGCATCTTTTCGGCGTTGGAGTCGGAGACCCCAAGAGTTCGGATTCGTTCTATTTGCTGAAGCCCGATAACACGTTGGCATCGGTGCTGGCGGAGGATGCCAAGCAAGAGAATTATTTCGAACCCGGTGGTGCGCGCGAGAGCGAGCTGCAGCGTTTGGGTTTCGATCCCGAGGAGATCGAGGTGCGTTTGAGGAACGAGAAAGCGGGCTTTTTGGCCCAGGCAAAGAATGATGTCACTCCTTACAACGCGATCTTTGGCCTGCTGATCACACTAGGGATTGCCATCGGGTCCTTCGTGCAGCTGACGTCGCAGGAGAAGAAGAAGATGCAGGAGAAGTTCATGCAGATGGAGTCCGAATTCAAGGATTCGCTGTATGTGATGGCCTCACGCTTGGGAGAGAACAAACCCATCGAGGATGCGCTCAAGCACACGCAGACATTCTTGCCCAACAGCACGGTGGCGCAAGAAGTATTCGGGAAGACGGTGGATAACATCCATGTGTTGGGAATGCCCCTCGAGGCGGCGGTATTCGATCCCGCGTATGGGAGTTTACGCTACAATCCGAGCAGGGTGATCGCGTCCAGCATGAAGATCGCCATCGACTCGGTGAAACTCGGAGTAGGCGTTGCGGCGAGAACGCTCATTTCACTTTCGCGCCAGCTTTCCAATTCGGAGCGCGTGAGCAAGATGCTGACGACGCTCATCAAGGACATTACGGGGACGATGAAGACGGTGTCGATCTACATCGCGCCCATCGTGCTAGGGATTACCACGAGTTTGCAGCGCGTGGTCATCGTGACGCTAACGGGCATTAGCGCGTCGGCGGCGGATAGTCCCACGCCCACGAATTTGGGGAGCAATGTCGCGGGGGCAGGGGCTTCTTTCGCTTCGACGGATGTGTCTTCTTTCATCAAGCCCGAGATCATTTCCACTCTGGCTACGCCGGGAGAATTCATCCTCATCGTGGCAGTGTATGTGATCGAGCTCGTGCTGATCATGAATTACTTCATCACCATGATCGAGGAAAACAATACATTGCAAGCGCGCATGAATGCTGGAAAGTCATTGCCGATCGCGATCATCATTTTCGTCGTTACGGTTATCGTTTCGAATTCGCTGGTGAGCACGAGCTTCGGGGCCTGATGGCATGCAGAAGAAATCCACTTCCATGGGCGTGCGCGGCCAGTCCTTCGAGGCATTCCGCGTGCTGATTGCGATGGTGATTGCGCTGGGGATTTTAGTGATCATATTGGGAGTGATCAATTACTTCGACACGCTCCGGCAGAACGTCTCTTATGACACGCTCAATTCTTCTTGGAAGTCGGCCTATGATTCTCCGAATGGGAAAGTGATCCGTGTCCCGGGACTATTCTTCTCCAAGGACACGCGTTTCTCGCGCACGCAGTTCGCGCGCCAGGTGAGTTTGGATAAGGATTGTATTGCCTTTGATGCGGACACGACGTTGGGGTATAGTTTCGATCAGGACGCGGTGGTAGTGACCAATTCCACGATTGGGGCCATTTACCTGCAGTGTTCCACGGAAAACATCGTGGGTGCGCCTGGGAGCAACTGCAATGCGTATTGCTTGCTTTCCTTCGGGAAACCCATCCCGACCCCATGAGGGGGGCTTTTTGGGAGGGTTTGCCTTCCATGTTTTTATACTGCCGATGGGTTCTTCCCAGCATAGGTGATGCATGTGAAATTCATCCGAGACCAGCGAGGACAAGCGTTCTCTACATTTCAGTTATTGATTTCTGCCGTGATCGCGCTTGCGATCCTGGGGTTGTTGTTGACCATTTTGGGCCAATTGCCCTTCTTGAATACGCAGAAGCCCTCCACGGAAGCCGAGAATCTCATCAAATCCCAAGTTTCTCGTCCAGGGGAGGTGCGCACCAGCTTGAAGGTTTCATTCCAGAACGGGGACAGCCTGAATGCCAAGGCCATCGCAGCGGCATCCGGAGTGCTGACGCCGGGACAGATTTGCCTTTCCAAGGGAGAGCATTCCGAGACGGAGGGTTTTCAGCTGAACGACAGCAGCGCCAACAACCGCATTCTTTCCTACAACGGTTCTTCCTTGCAGGTGAAGATGTCCGTTATTTGTGATGCCGGGGATCAACTCGACACGGACCTAGGAGATAATGGTTTAGATCAGAGTTGGGACGATGACTGCGGCAACATCGCAGGGAGTCAGCAAACGGCTTGCTTGATTGCGTTGCGTATTGCCTAAATCCACTCATTTTTGCAGGGTGCCTGGCACCCTCGCTCCTTTTATTTTCCAATTCTGCTTTCCCCCTATGGTATCCGATTCCACTCACACGATTCCCGCGCGTTCCATTTGGCGCGAGGAGCGCGCTCAGGGGGAGTTCAATTCCCTCTATACGATTCTCGTGCTCATCATTGCGGCGCTTTTACTCATCACCGTGGTAAAGCCCATGTTCCGTCAATCCCAGAAGCTGGCGCAGAAGACGCCCGTCGTCACCAGCGGGGCAGCGCCGTAGTGCACTAGCGCAATGTCTCAAAACGTGCGCTAAATTTATCTACTCTCCAATGCTATTTCCGAAATGGGACAAAAACATCGCGGCGGCAGTTGGTTGTGGCGCCGGCGAATGGCCGCTACGCTACGTCAACAAAAGAGATGGAATGAAAAAGCATCCACTTTGCGGAAGGAATGGATAATCCTCATCGCACGGGAGCATTGGGCCTACCAACAATTGCGTACGAACAATCTTCTCCAACCCCAACCCAATGAACCATTATGGAGTTTCAAGCTGCGCGGGCAAGCGATGATCAGAAAGCAGCACGAGCATGCGTGGCAGCGCAAGTTGGCGCGTCTATTTGCGATGCGCGTTGAGCTCCTGAAGTCTGGACGCAAGGCGCTCTCGAAGGCCCAGCACCGAGCAGAATTGGAGGATGCCTATCGTTTTCACCGTCCGCGGCCCTCGTGATTTAACTGCTTTTCGAGATAGAAGAGGATAATATGCCCCTTCCCCCGAGCCTCAAGAAAGAGCTCCAGTCGCATTTGCATGAAATGGTCTTCTCGCTCTTCAAGGTGAAATCGAAGCAGAACGTAGTCATTATCCACGACCAGCAATCGCCTTTGTCCAAGATCGTGACACAAGGTTATCGCGATGCACTCAAGGAGCATGGATCGACGCTGACTCATTTTTGGGACTTCGATGCATTCACTTCCGAACAGCTCATCGAAAAGATCAATGCATTGAAGGAAGGCGACTTGGTCGTTTTGGTGCAGAGCTCTTCTTTCCGTGTTTCGGTCTATCGCTGGCGCTTGGAATTGTTTGCGCGCAAGCTGAAGGTAATCGAACACATGCGTTTGTCTTACATGAAAGAAAGCGAGTTTCCCACGTACATCCACTCGCTCAAGAACGATTCGCCTTACTATGTGAAGGCGACGGAAAAGATCGCCAATCTCCTGCGCAAGAGCAAGCACATCAAGGTGGAGTGCATGCAGGGGAGCATTTTGGAGATCCATTCCGAGATGGAAGAGCCCATCACCAATACGGGCGTTTACGAAGAAGGAGAGAATTGGGGCGGAGGGTTTCCCATTGGAGAGATCTTTTCCGAGCCCAAGGATATCACGAAGTGGAGCGGCGCAGTCGAGGTATTCGCTTATCCGGGGGAGGACCACAAGATGGTTTTCACCCCCAAACCATTCATCATCCACCTCAAAGAAGGGCATGTAGAAGTGGAGAAGTGTTCCTTCCCGAAGGACTTCCTCCCATTGATCCGCATGATGGAATCAGAGAACAAGGATGGAAAGATCCCCATCCGCGAGTTCGGAATGGGATTGAACCGCGCCCTTTCGAAGCAACACCCATTGACGGAAGCGACGGCTTGGGAGCGCGTGAATGGGCTGCATCTCTCCCTGGGGATGAAGCACGGCGTCTATCAGAAGAAGTTCAACAAGAACAAGGAAATCCAGCAGCGCTATCACATCGACATCTACCCCGACGTCAAGCGCATCTGGATCGCAGAAGAATTGGTGTATGATAAGGGAATGTTTTTGTTGTGAATTATTGGACAAAAACGATTAGTATCCAAGCAATATTGCGCCAAGCGTAACGAGCGCAATTGCCATTATTTTTTGGATTAAGTTTGAATGCGTTATTTTTTCTCGAATAGTCGTTGGAAAATAAAGGCTCAAGAAGATGACCAAAAGGAATACGATAACGGGTTGCGCATAACTGATGGCGCTCACTAATGCTGCTTTTTCGACCGAGTAGGCTTGCGTATAGACCAATAACCCAAATAGCGCAAAGGCCTCACTAATAATGATAAAATTCAAGCCCGATTTTTTAGGATGAACAATCGCATGCATAAAGTCCTTACGATGTGCCAAAAACAACAGGGCTGCTGCCAAGAAACCGCCAATGCGTCCATAGAAATATACGGTAACAAAATCAATGGTGACAAGCAAACGCTCAATCAAGAGCGTGTTGAATCCACCAACCAAAACAACAACAAGTGCAAAAATAATTCCCGGACTCATGCGCGGAGTGCGTATATCCTCAATGGAAATCACGAATGCACCAATGAGAAGTAAGAGAATACCTGCATACTGGTTGAAGCTGAACACGTGCCCCACCACAAAAATGGATAATAATAAGACCACGAGCGGGAGCAGATTGAATAGTGGAATAATACGTGAAACATCATCCGCCTGGACCGCCTTGAAATAGAATATCAAAACAAACGTAAAGAGTGCACCGCTAACGACGCATAATGCAAGATCAAAAAGGGATATACTAGAAATAGGATAGAATAATGCGATTCCCGCGGAAAAAATAAGGGCAAGAAACCCATCCATAATGACAGGGACATGAGGGTTCTTGATTCGTTTTTCCAGGAGAAACTTATCAATGATATTAGCCACTGCCATGCAGACGGTACCAATAAATGCCAATAGGAGCCAACTCATGCACATAAGCAATAGAAGCGGATTAATAAGTGAGGGTGAAAAATCATGGAAGAAAACCCCATTTCTTTATAGCCCCTCCTTTGCCTTTTTTGGATATGGACATTATTGTCAAGGACCTCTCCATCAGCATCGGAAAACAAGACCTTTTCCACAATGAGAGCTTCGGCGTCTCGAATGGGGCCAAAGTGGGCATCATCGGGCGCAATGGCGTCGGGAAATCGACCCTGCTCAAGGCCATCTTGGGAAAAGTCGATTACACGGGCGAAATAACGTGCAATGCCCGTATTGGTTATTTCGCCCAGCACATCGACGTGGATGGCAATCGCACGTTCTTGGAGGAATTGGAGAAAGGCCTGAACGAGTCGCAGTACGCCAAGCGCATCGCCGAAATCGAGGCCATGATGGGCGATCCTGCGGTGTATAATGACACCAAAAAACTCACCCAACTCACCGAAGAGTATGGCGAGCTCCAGGCCAAGGCCGCGCAAGAATCCCAATCCGCAAATGCCACCAACGTGAAGGATGTCCTGCAGCGCCTGCAGGTGTCTCCTGAAATATTCAATAAGCGTGTGGCGGATCTCAGCACGGGACAGAAGGCCATCCTCTCTCTAGCGAAGATTTTCTGCGCCAACTGCGATGTATTGTTGTTGGACGAACCCACGAACCACTTGGACTTCAACCGCTTGAACATGTTGGAGGATTTCATCAAGTCCTTCAAAGGAATCGTCTTGATCGTCACGCACGACCGTTATCTCTTGAACCGCGTGGCGGATACGATCCTCAAAATCGAGTATGGGCACATCATCAAATACAATGGGAACTATGACACCTACATCCGCGCACGCTTGGAAAGACTATATGCACAGGCCAAGGCCTATGAGAATGAACAAGCCTATCGCAAGGTCCAAATCGACAAGATTAACAAGATCGGCACCGCCCCAAAAAATGCCAAGCAAAGCCATTACCGCAGGAAAATGTTGGATGAGCGCGAGGAAGTGGAAGCCCCGCGCATGGACAAGAGCGACTTTGACATGCGCTTCGAGTGCAAGGAAGTGCTCGCTCCGTATGTGATGGAATGCAAAGAGCTGGCAGTAGGATACTCGGCTGAAAATCCATTGATCCGCAAGGTAAATCTCACCATCGGCACGGGCCAGCGCTTCGTGATTATCGGAGAGAATGGTTGCGGGAAGACGACCCTGCTCAAGACCATCGCCGGAAAGATGCCCCCACTCGAGGGAGAAATCGATTTTGCGGGCCAAGTCATTTTGGGTTACGCCGACCAGGACCTGAAAGGGCTCAATCACGAGAACACGATGTACGAGGAGATCTACGAAATGGTCAAGGACAAAGGGATCGCGCGCATGAATTTGGGCATGATCGGCTTCTCGGAGACCGATGAAGTGGAGAAGAAGATTTCCTCGCTCTCGATGGGAGAGAAATCCCGTTTGAATCTGTTGAAGGTATTGCTCAAGCGACCTAATTTCTTGCTGTTGGACGAACCCACAAACCACTTGGATATCGACGCACGCGAGATCATCGAAAATGCGTTCATGCATTATGATGGGACGATCCTCGCGATTTCGCACGACCGCTATTTCATCCAAAAAGTTTCTACGCGTATGGTGAAAGTGGAGAACAAGCGCTTAGTGGACTTGAAGAAACTGTAGTACGCCAGTTGCCCTTCTTGTAAATCTTACACAAAGTACAGCTTGTTGCATGAAAACTGACAATTGCATTATTAAGAAACAAACCCCATAATGTTACGCAAAAAGAGCTGGAGACTTTTCATGAAACCAAAAATCGATAAGCGTCAAGTCGAAGTGGCACGCAAGCATGTAGAGAAAGCGCTCGCATCCACCAAGACGTAATTCCAGCTCTTGGAAAAAGATGCGCATAGGATGATCAAAAGCAACCCCGAGCAAGCCGTCTTGATTGCGGGCGCCATCGGCGCGGCGATTGGAGCCGTTGCGGCGCATCACGTATTGAAGGGAAAGAAGAAAAAGAAATTATTCTGATCGGCCAAAGCCGATCCACTTTCTATTTTTACGCACCGTGAAACGTTTTCTGTTTTATTGCTTAATTCTCACAGAGCCAATTATACACCCATGCAAATGCCCCGCCGATAATCCCCAGGATTACGACCATCCAAACCCCCATAAAAACGTTGAAGATTCCCCCGGTTTGGATTCCGCCATTCAGCATCCAGCCCATTCCATTCAAGGCATAAGCGCGCATGGCTCCACCCATGAAAATGCTTGCCAAAAAACCGATAGCGGCACTGGCGAAAGCAAATGCTTTGATGTTGAGTTTCATATAGGATTCATTCTTCATATTTTTTCCTCCTTTTTGTTACGCAAGCGCATGCGGCGCAATAGTAATGCGTTTCCGACTACCGAAACGCTGCTGAGTGCCATAGCCCCGCCCGCGATCATGGGGGAGAGCAACCACCCCGTGAAAGGATAGAGCAAACCGGCCGCAATGGGGATCCCAATAATGTTGTAAATGAGCGCCCAGAACATGCCATGTTTGATCTTGTCCATGGTCGCTTTTCCGAGCTTCAAAGCCAAAATCACATCATACGGGTCGCTGCGCATCAACACGACATCTCCGGCTTCGATGGCGATATCGGTTCCGCTTCCCATGGCAATCCCCAAATCCGCTTGCGCGAGTGCAGGGGCGTCATTAATTCCATCCCCCACAAATGCGACCTTCTTTCTATCATGCTGGAGCCTCTTGACGTATTCTGCTTTTTGTTCTGGCAGGACATGCGCGAATACATTGCTGATTCCCACCTGCGCTGCAATGGCCTTTGCCGTGCGTTCGTTGTCTCCGGTAATGAGCCACACTTCCTTGTGTTGACGCTTGAGTTCAGCAATGGCTTGCGCGGCCGTGGGCTTGATAGTATCAGCGATGCCAATGATGCCTAAAACCCGTTTGCCGCTGCCGAGTCCGATGACCGTTTTGCCATCGTGCTCCCATTGCGTCATTTGCGATTCGGCTTCTTTGAGAGCAACCCCTTTCTCCGCGAGAAAGCGAGGGTTTCCGAGCACATAGGAGTGCGTGCGATAGACGCCCATCACGCCTTTCCCGAATACGGCGATAAAATCCTTAATGGGTGCTGCAGCGACCTCCTCACTCTTGGCATATTCCACCACTGCGCGTGCGAGGGGGTGTTCTGATTTTTCTTCCAGTCCCGCGATGATGGAAAGGATTTCTTTAGAGTTAGTTTTTCCAATGGCTTGGAAGTCAGTGACGATAGGTTTTCCTTGCGTGATCGTACCCGTCTTGTCGAACACCAGCGTGTCGATGCGATGCATGGTTTCCAGCACTTCTGCCCCTTTGATGAGAATCCCATTCTCGGCTCCGAGTCCTGTTCCAACCATGATAGCAGTCGGAGTCGCTAGCCCAAGCGCGCAAGGGCACGCGATGACGAGAACGGATACGCTCGTGATGAGCGCGAACGAGAAAGAGGCTTGACCGAGAGCAATCCATCCGATGAAGGTGATGATTGCGATAGCGATGACGACAGGCACGAATACAGCCGATACTTGATCGGCAAAACGCTGGATATCGGCTTTCCCGCCTTGCGCCTCCTCGACGAGTTGGACGATGCGCGCGAGTACGGTGTTCTTTCCGATTCCCGTGGCCTTGAAAGTGATGTTTCCCGCCAGGTTGATCGTCCCCCCAATCACACCGCTGCCTTTCTTTTTCTCCACAGGGATGCTTTCCCCCGTGATCATGCTTTCATCGATACTGGTTTGGCCGCTGACAATCACTCCATCCACTGGAATGCGTTCCCCAGGACGGACGACGATGAGGTCATTCAGCTGGACTTCGGAAAGTGGAATCTCTATCTCTTCTTTCCCCCGCATGACGCGCGCAGTCTTAGGGGATAGGTCCATGAGCTTGCGAATGGCCTCGCTGGTCTTGCGCTTGGCGACAGCTTCAAGATATTTCCCCAACACCACGAGCGTGATGAGTATGGCACCGACTTCGAAATATTGTTCTTGCACCAACCCGAAGAGCGAAGCGACGCTGTAGAAATAGGCCGCGCTCGTGCCGAGTGCGATGAGCGTATCCATGGATGCAGTCCTGTTCTGGAGGGCAGTCCATGCCCCCAAGTAGAAGTGTCTCCCCACATAGAATTGCACGGGCGTGGCGAGTGCGAATAGGATCCACTCGCGATAGGACAATTCCATGAGGAACATCCCCACGATCAACGCCGGAACGCTGAGCAGGGCACCGATGAGGAGTTCGCGTTGGAGCTGGGCGATTTCATGCGTGCGTATTTGGGTTTCGCGCTCGGGAGAGGAATCCAGACTCGCGCGGTATCCCCTCTTCTCTACCGCCTGAATGAGTTGGCTTTCATTGGCGGCCTTTTCGTCGAATTCCACGCGTGCTTTTTGTGTGCCATAATTAACGTTGGCGAGTTTCACTCCGGGGACCTTTTCCAAGGAGCGTGTGATGAGCGTGGCGCAACTGGCGCAGTGCATGCCATCGATGGCAAGTTCTATCTTTTTCATGCGACCACCCCGAATGCGATGAGTGATTGGGGGCCGAACAGCGCCAAGAGCATAAATCCCAGCAACACGAGCAGTCCAAGGGTTGCTAGTGGGAGTAGCGGAGTTTCCTTCCCTTCATCCTGAATGGGCCCCACTTCCTTGAGCATGAAATAGCTCATCCCTAGGAGGATGAATATGCAAACGGCAAAGAGAATGTACAAGAACACGATCAAGTGGTCTGTGAGCATCATCACTGAAAGCATGGCCCCCATCGTGCCCGCCATGAGGCCGGCCATAAGCCCTTCAAGGATGCCCATGATGCCTACCTTTCGCACCGCATACGCGCTCGCGCCCATTCCGATGCCCATTCCCACGATGGATCCCATGAACATGCCATTGGTGGCCCCGATGACAGCCCCGCTCATGAATCCTGCGATCATCCCGATGATCATCCCAGCCATCATGCCATTGGCACAGTTGAGATGATGAACAAGCTGGCGCACATGTTGGAGCGCGCCGGCGTTCACGGCAATACCCATTGGCAGCAGCGCAAGAATCGGGAAGAGAATAGTGAATCGTTCGCTTTGCCCCCAGAGCAAAAACGCGAAACCCATTCCGATGAATAGAGTCGCAAATAGTAAGAGCGTCTGCGTCAGCAACTCATGTTCGCGGCGATAGGCTGCGTGGCCTTGCACAATCCGATGTAGTACAAAGGATGGGTGCGCGCGCGGAGTCGTTTCATTCAAGTAATTGTATTCGGATAATTTGGCTTTGATTCCCGGGAGTTCTTTTTCTTCGCATGTGAGCGTGAGCGTTGTGGCATCCTTGGAGATGGATTCGATTTTGGCCTGGTCGAATCGTCGAAGTAGCCTACCGATGACCTTTTCGCATGCGTCGCATGAGACATTGCGGATAGGAAGTTGGATAGTCGTGGTCATATTTTCCTCCGGAGTTCAGGCAATCGTGTATCCTTCTTTGACAATCACTTGTTCGACGGCTTCGCGTTGTTTTCCGTCTTTCATTTCGACAGCAATTTCTCCTTTCCGATAATCGGCTTGCAGGACGTGTACGCCCTGCTCTTCAATAGCCTCTTTGAGGAGAATCTCACAGCTGGCGCAGTGCATGCCCTTGATTTTGATGGTCTGCTTCATTCGACCACCTCAATTGTCCCACGGAACATCTGCATCGAACAGTGGAAAGGGAATCTGCCCGCACGCGTGGGAGTGAATTCAATCAAAGCATCTCCATTCGTCGGGGCATACTTGCGCACGCGGAATTCGGGAAAGATAACTTCTCTCCCGCACCCGGCTTCGGCATCGGCAGAATAACGGATCCGCACGGGGATGCCCTTTTTCACGAAGAGATAATTAGGTTGATAGGTACCATAGCGCGTGGCTTTCAATGCGATTTCTTGCGCTCCATTTACGATTGGAGGCAAACTGATGGTGCTGGGACGTCCCAGGATGGCAGATGCTTTGCCGGTTGGAGTGGCAGTTACGCCCATCAGCATCAACACCCCTAATATGGCGATGATGGCGATAATACCTGCGATTGCGAGTCGATTCATGGGATCACCACACATGACTTGGGCTGAAACAATATATATAAACGGACGAAACAATGTTTCATTATCATGAAACAATTCCATCTTTCCAGCTTATCCTTTCACCAGAAACTGATAATTTGGTTATTTTCAGTTATTTTATTCTTGGGCGTGCTCACGCTCACGACCATTTCCTTCTTCACGCCCTCGCATGATGGATTGATTGCATTGTTTGTCCATTTCCACTTCGAAGCCATGGTGCTAATCGGATTGTTAGGGGTGGGAATTGGAGGGCTGAGCTTCTACTTGCTGTCGCAAGAAATCAAGGAAAAAAGCCAAACAGTAAAAAGCCAATCCCAGTTGTTGCTTTCCTTCTTGACACCCCAGGAGAAGGAGTGTGTATTGTTCTTGGCCAAAAATGGCAATGAAAGCTATCAGTCTGATTTAGCAAAGCTTCCCGGCATGACGCGCCTGAAAGCCCATCGCATTGTGACCAAATTATTGGACCGGAAAATCATCCATATCTCAAGCCACGGAAAAGCCAACAAGCTCACGCTTTCAGAAGAATGGAAATCGGGCTTGGCCGAGAATAACTGAATTACGCCCGCGCCGGGAATCGAACCCGGGTCGCAACCGTGACAGGGTCGCATCCTAACCGCTGGACTACACGGGCAGTGTGTCGTATCAAAAATGCCTGAAAAAGGCATTTAAAGGCTGCCTTTTGGGCTCTATTGCTCCAAGGCCGCAAGGACTTCCTTGGCATGCCCCAAGGGCTTGACTTTCTCGAATACGTGGGCGATTTTGCCTTGCTCATCAACAATATAAGTGGTGCGGAGCATCCCCATGTACTTGCGCCCATACATGGACTTTTCTCCCCACGTGCCATATTTCTGAGAGACCTTTGTTCCTTCGTCCACCAGCAAGGGAAAATTGAGCTTGTATTTTTCAGTGAATTTTTGATGCGATTTTTCGTCGTCCGCTGAAACGCCAAAAACCAATGCCCCTTTCTTGACAATGTCCTTGTTGTAGTCCCTAAACTCGCAGGCTTCGACCGTACAGCCAGGGGTGTCGTCTTTGGGGTAGAAGTACAGGACGACTTTATTTCCTTTCAACGCAGAAAGTTTGATTTCTTTCCCGGTCGTATCTCTCATCGTAAAATCGGGCGCTTTTGTTCCGACTGCAAGCAATGCCATGCGATCACCACTCACCTATGTCATCCAAGTCCTTAAAATGCTCATGGCATAGTATTGTGCCTATGAACGGGAGCCTAGCGATCGCATGGAGAGATTGGTCGAAAGAGGCGTTTGAGCAGGCGAAGAAAGAGCACAAACCCATCTTATTGGATCTCACCG
The DNA here is from genome assembly GCA_016699555.1 of Candidatus Iainarchaeum sp. Lineage (GTDB taxonomy): Archaea > Iainarchaeota > Iainarchaeia > Iainarchaeales > VGJJ01 > VGJJ01. The sequence continues at coordinate 425,063 of CP064981.1, read as the reverse complement.
CCGTATGGTGTCACTGGTGCCATCGCATGGATGAGGATAATTACGCGCGCGAAAGCATCATCAAGACCATCAATGAGCATTTCATTCCTTTGCGCGTGGACATTGATGCTTTTCCCGAAATTGCTAATCGCTATCACATGGGCGGTTTTCCCACCACTGCGTTCTTAGATGCATTTGGCAACACCATGATGGGGGGCACGTACATCCCTCCCGGGCAATTCGATTCCACGCTCGAGCAAGTAAAGCAGATGTACGCACACATCAGCAAGGAACTCCCTAACACGAATGCGGATGAGCTTCCATTGATGGAAAAATCCGCCAACGTATCCAAAGAACTCCCCCAGCTCACGTCATTGCTCAGCGCGACGATTGCAGAGGAAATCGGTCACAATTTTGATGCGGATAACGGTGGTTTCGGTTTGCAACCCAAATTTCCATTGCCGGACGTGGTTGATTTCTTGCTATTGCATTTCATGCAGTCCAAAGAAGGCCATTTCCGCATGATGGTGGAACAGACCTTGCACGGAATGGAGCGGCTGCAGGATGAAGAAGAGAAGGGATTTTTCCGCTACGCCGTCCAAGCCGATTGGACGCAGCCGCATTATGAGAAGATGCTGGAGACGAACGCCGGGATTATCCGCAATTACGTGCATGCATTTGGGGTGCTGCACCATGAGGAATACAAACGCGTCGCGCAGGAGGCGATTGGGTATGTGGCGACGCACTTGACTTCCAATGAGGGGTTCTTCTTCGCCTCCCAGGATGCGGATGAGCACTATTATGGGCATTTCCTCGAGGAGAGGAGGAATCTTTCCCCTCCCTTCATCGACCAGCGCCTATTCTGTAATCTGAATGCACAGATGATCCACGCGTTCTTGGAAGGGGGCGTCTACTTGGATGAAAAGCAATGGATCCGCATGGGATTGCGGGCACTCGATGAAGTGCTGCGACAGTGCACGCACCCGACGAAAGGGCTGCTCCATACACCGCACGAAGGGCAAATCCCCGCAGGGTTAGGGGATTATGTCTGGCTGTTACACGCGCTCGTGCAAGCGTTCGAGCTCTTGCAGGACCGCAAATATTTGGAGCGAGCAGAAGCACTCATGGAAGAATGCCGCTCGCGTTTAGGAGATGTAGTGGATGGGTTGTTTTGGGACAAAGCGGAAAGCCCGCATGATGTGGGGTTGCTCAAGAAGCATGATAAGCCCTTGCAGGAGAATGCGCTGCTGTGCATCGTGCAACATCGTTTAGCTTTCTTCACCGGAAAAGAAATCCATCGCTTGCAAGGAGAGAAGGGGTTGCGCCACCTCTTGCGGAATTTCGTGCCGCACCAATTGGGGAACGGATGGATGGGATTGGCTGTCGAGCAGTACCTGCATCCAATTGAGATCAATCTCATCGGGACCTTTCCCGAAGAAAAATCCTTGGCAACACATCACGCGCTGCTGAAACGATTCCACCCCCTCAAGAGCGTGATGTTTTGGGATACGCAACGGGATAAGGCACACATCACAGCGAAAGGATATGCGACGCAACACGTCCCAGTGATGTACACGTGCATTGGAGGAGCCTGCTTGCCCGCCATGCACACGATGGAAGAATTAGAGGCGGCAATCCTGGAGATTAACGGATGAGGTAGTCGGCGTCCGTTGGAAAATAAAAACCAATCCCCTGCATGAATCGCTCAAATGCGCGGGGGTAATCGATAAAATCGGAATCGAGCAGCGTTCCGATATACAAGCTGGAATTGTCGCTGCAGTATTGATAGGGCGGAGTCGACGTGGAAGAAACGCAATAACAATAATGCTCGGCGAGTACGGCCTGCGAAGTAGCCTGATCGTTTGGCGTCCCGGCCCCGGGTTCGCTCGTGACCGGTTGATCGTTGGAATAGGTGGTCGCGCTGCTCCCGCGATCGCGATTGATTAGTAGGATTGCTTTCTCTTGGCGGCCATTATTGGTGTAGGTGATATCGTAGCCGTTCCCGCCATTCTGTCCCAGTGAATAATTGGGAGTGGCAGAGGAAATCGCATCCAGTATCGGTCGTGCACTCCCATTGACAGTTGGAGCGCCCGAGATGACGACAATCGTGGCGCCTGGATCGGAAGGGTCGTTTCCATTATCGGTGTCGATGCAGGAGCTGAAAGACCCCACTCCAAATCCTGGAAGGGTTACACCTCCCGGGGCCGAATTGATGCTCGTACCGATAGCAAGCGGTGCGGGCGCATACCCTTGAATCAGAAAAACGGCCAATAGGGCCCCTATCACCGTCACGACGACGCCCGCAGCCAACGCATGACGTGCCACGGGAGGAGTTAGTGATTGCATGACAAGAGTAAATTGCCCGCATATTTAAAGAAGGGGGATTGGATGGCGGAATTAGAAAACGTCAGTAGCTCTGGCTGCTACCGCACCCGCATCCGCTTTTGACGTTGGGGTTCTGGATAGAGAATCCGCTGCCGTGAAGGCCTTCCACATAGTCGATGGTGCTTCCACCCACAAATTGTTCGGACATCTTGTCCACAAAGACTTTGACGCCGTGCATTTCCAATTGGATATCCGAGGAAAGGGGGTTTTGTTCGAATGTAAGCGTCGTCTGATAACCCGAGCAGCCGCCGGGCATGACGGCGATGCGCAACCCGTAGCCTTCTTTCTTTTCCATCTTCATGAATTCTTTGAGCTTTTCGGCGGCCTTAGGGGTGAGGTCGACCAGGGCTGCGCCTTCTTTCCGTTCTCCTGCGAGAACGCGGGCCGTAGCGGCATCGGTGTGGCAGGCATCAGCGGTCATAGTTTTTCCTCCAAGGACTAAAAGGGGCTAATGACGATGTTTGGTGGATTCAATCTTATAAAATGGACCTAAAAAAAAGGAAAAGGAAGGGGTTTCCCTTCCTTATTTACCCCCAAAGATGGACGCAAAGAAGCGTGCGAGGCCATCGAGTGGGCTGCTATTGCCTTGGGCGTCAGTTGCCGTTGTCGTGGTCACGCCGGTATTGCCGAGGGTGGTTTCCATAGTTGTCGTAATGTCACCGGAAGCGTTCGCCGCAGGGTCCGTAAGATTGCGGCCGTCCTTGACCACTGTCCCATCCGTACAATATCGGGTTTTGGCCTCGAAGTTGATGACGCACTCCGTGCGCGTGCCGTCTTCAGAGACGCGCGCGATATACTCGCCATTGTCTCCATACACGCACTTAGTGGCAGCCGCAGTGTCGGTATTCTCATAGTTCACGCCCGTCTTGGCGCAGTATGCTTTGAGATCCGTATAGTCGACGCGGAATCCATTGTCGCATTCCTTGATCTTGTGTCCATCGCTGCGTTCGAAGACCTCGCATTTGACTTCTTTCACGGGGTCCGCGACCGGACATTCTTTGGAGTACTTGCCGTTGTCGCACTTCGTGATGACGCATCCATCGCTATCGCGTTCCGTCGAGCACGTCACGGCCTGTTGCGGACACGAAGTGGATTTGGTGCCGTCGCTGCATTTCTTGATGTAGCATCCGTCATCCAACTTCTCGACCTCGCATTTTACCGATTGTCGATCGGGACAAGAACGATCGGTCTTCCCGTTGGAGCAGCTCTGCACGTAGCAGCCATCCGAGTCCGTATAGGCTTTGCAGGAAACTCCTTGCGACGGAGGAGCGGAGCACGCCGCGGTGTCTTCGCATGAGTTGTAGCGATAGCCGTCATTGCAGTAAATCTCTACGCACCCTTTTTCATTGACCAATTTTTTGCAATACGTCGCGGCGTCCGGCGTGACATCCGGGCGCTGCGTGGGTGGGATTTGCGCTGCGACGCACTTGATCTGCGTGCAGCCTTGATCGTCCTGGTATTTCGTGTACGAGACTTTCTCGACATTCACGCAGCGATCGATCGCACGCGTGTATTCGGCATCGTCGGGGCAGCTGGCCGGATCGTAACACTCGATGTCTCTGCATCGCACGCCATTCGAGCTAGTCGTCTTGAAAAAATATGATTTCCCTGCGGCTCGGCAAGCAGTGGCTTTCTCTTCGAGCACATCCACGGCGTGACAGTAGTCCGCGTCCGCAACGACTGCGGTTGTGGTGCTGGCGCTCGTCGTAGTAACGGCAGTAGGCACCGCCACACTCGTGGCGGTATTGGACTGTGCAATCGCCAGCCCACCGAATAATAATATGAGACCGATAATGAGTATGGTTTGTATGCGCATGATGCACCCTCCAAGGTAATGATACACCCAGTGGACCGGGCATGCTATTTAACGCTTTGGAGATAGGAAGGCGATTCCATGGGATAATCCAACGCATCAGACGGAAAACGGAAAACACAAAAAGAATGAAAGAGAAAAAGAGCGGATTTCCGGAATCGCTTCCGGAATCCATTCAAAAAGAATGATATCTATTTCTTGTTGGACAAGTTTTTGGACTTGACGTGGGCCCACAATTTCTTGGTCATTTCCGAGGGGGCGATGGGGCTTTTTCCGAAGACTTTTTCTAAGCTGTCGGTTTGTCCGGCAAAACTGATTGAGTATCCGCCAAAAGCTGGTTTCTTTGCTGCCATAATCTCAAACTCCTGCGTCCAATGACGCACTGTTCTTGGAAGCAACCCAAGAGATGTTTAAAAGGTTCTCCCCGTTTTCGCTCGAGAAATGCCATTTCTTAGAGGGAAAATGCCCGTGGCGGAGGTAAAAGAGTTATGTTTGGATTTATCGCGCAGCGGCTTTTCCTCTGATTTTATTCCAAAAAATCTTCCAGGCGTAGACCGTGTAGGCCTTCGTGCGATTACGCTTCCACAGCTTATAGAATCTCAGATATTCCGCATGCAATTGATTTGTTGTAGGCGGAAAGGGCTGGCACGCATAAGCGATAGCCGCAAGGCCCGGCCCCATCTTGCGGTAAATGCGTTTGATATTGTTGGGGAGCGCTTGATATTCTCTTATTTGGAGCGGACGGATCCCGACGAGGTTCAGTTTTCCGGTGACAAGCGCGATTAGTTGCGGGAGTTCGTCGAGATGCGTTTTGCGTAGCAACCGACCGAACCACGTGACGCGCGGGTCTTTTTCAGCGGTTGAGGGGCGATCGATCGCGGCCCCTTGTGCATAGACTTCTTTTTCGTTTTGAATGGCATTCCGTTTCATGGTCCGGAACTTCGTCACGACGAATGGTTTCCTGTTCTTGCCCATGCGGATGACGCGATGGAAGAAGAACGTGTCGCGGTGCCTATTCTGCAGCAATGAGCCTTTGCGCTGATCCATGAATGATGGAGTGGGAGTGCGTTATTAAGTCCCACTCAAAGCGAATAAACATGCCGCCGCCAGCTCGGCTTTTTTAAGGCCTCGCGAGTGGATTTCCATATGGCATCTTCCCTTACGCTGAAGGAATTCCTGGCCCAGAAAAATGTGCAGGTGGGAGATACGGTCGCCATCGAATGGAAGGGCAACCACCTCAAGGCACTCATCCTTCCCCAGACCCTGCAGCGGACGGATTTCTTGGATGTCAAGCTGTCGATGGGATATAACACCGGGCTCGCGCTCAACCAAATCACCTCGATCCAAAAGGTTCCCCGCGAGCAGGCGGCAGCGCCTCCTGCAGCAGCAACTCCTATTCCACCCACCACGAACAAGCCCCCGATTTCGTTGGTCGCATCCGGCGGAACAATCGGGAGCAAGATCGATTACACCAATGCCGGCGTGACCGCGCTCATGACCCCTGCGGAGTTGTTGCAGCTAGTACCGGAATTGGGTGAATTCGCGCACATCACGAGCATCCAGTCTCCCTTCACCAAGCTTTCCGAGAACATGATCCCGAATGATTGGATCCGCCTGGCGCATGTCTGTGCGCAAGAACTCAACAAGAAAGAGATCCGCGGAGTGCTGTTGACGCATGGCACGGACACGCTGGCGTATACGGCTGCGGCGCTTTCTTTTTTCCTCAAGAACATCAGCAAGCCCCTCATCCTCGTGGGAGCGCAGCGTTCTTCGGATCGCGGCAGCAGCGATGCGAACTTCAACCTGATTTGTGCGGCGCGCTTGGCGTTATCGGATATCGCGGAAGTGGGCATCTGCATGCATGGGAGCCCCTCCGATGAATACTGCCTGTTCAACAAAGGCACGCGCGTGAAGAAGATGCACACCTCGCGCAGGGATGCGTTCCGTCCCATCAACGCCAAGCCCTTGGCAAAGGTTTTTCCAAGCGGAAAGATCGAAACCCTTTCCCCCTACCATCCACGCCATGAATTGGGCAAAGTGGAAGTGGACGCGGCATTCGAGGAGAATATCGCCCTCATCAAGTATGCGCCCGGCATGACGACGAAAGTATTGGAGGAGTACGCCAAGCACGGGTGCAAGGGATTCATCATCGAAGGCACGGGCTTAGGCCATGTTCCCGAGTCGTGGGTCGAAGGCGTGCGCGCCATCACCGCGAAAGGGATTCCCATCTTCATGGCCACCCAGCCCCAGTATGGGCGCGTGAACATGAGCGTGTATTCCACCGGCAGGATGCTCACCGAAGCCGGGGTCGTGGGACTCGGAGACATGTCTTCCGAAGTGGCGTATGTGAAATTGGGCTGGGTCCTCGCGCACACGCAGAAGCTCGATGAAGTGCGCACGCGGATGCTCACCCCTATTGCGGGAGAGATGTCCATCCGCAGCGAAGTGGATACGTTTTTGTATTAGCGCCGGACCGATTCCTTTATACGAATCAACATGCAGTTTCTTGCGATTCCCATGCCCGCTGCCATTGTCGTCAAGAATCTCACGAAGGAATTCGAAGTCCCTGCCGAGGGAAAGACCGGCGTGGTCGCGACGCTCTTGCGCAAGAACAAGAAAATCCGCGCGATCGATCGTGTTTCGCTCGCCATCCAGGAGGGGGAGATCCTAGGGTATATCGGCCCCAACGGCGGAGGCAAATCCACGACCATCAAATTGCTCACGGGCATCCTCACTCCCACGCAAGGAGAAGCGACGGTGATCGGCTTTACTCCCTGGAAAGAGCGCAGCGAGTACACGCGACACATCGGAGTGGTGTTCGGGCAGAAGAGCTTGTTGAATTGGGATGTCGCGCCCGTGGAATCCTTCCGGTTGTATAAGGAAATCTATGAGATGGACGAGGCGACGTATGCCGCGCGCATCCATTATCTCGCCAAACTGTTCACGATCGAGCAGTTCATGCATACTCCGACGCGCAAGCTTTCGTTGGGCCAGCGTATGCGTTGCGAACTCGTTGCGGCGCTGCTCCACAAGCCACGCGTGCTGTTCTTGGACGAGCCCACGATCGGGTTGGACGCCATCGCCAAGCAGAAGATGCGTGAGGCCATCCGGGAAGTGAATCGCAAGGAGAAGACCACCATCATCCTCACCACGCACGACATGAATGACATCGAGGAGTTGGCTTCGCGCATCATGATCCTCGACAAGGGAAAAATCATCTATGAGGGAGACCTCGACAAGATGAAGAATGAGTTTGCGCAAGAGCACAAGATCGTATTCGAGCCCAACCGCGTGAAAGACGAAAAGAAATTCGCCCAGTTCATCGAGAAATACGACGCGGAACAGAGTGGGCGATTCTACACCCTCGTGTTCAATTCCAAAACAATAAAACCCAAGCGCGTGCTGGATGAGCTGTTTGATTTGTGCGACTTGGAGGGATTCGAGGTCTTCGCGCCGACGCTAGAGGAAGTCATCCGAGAGATTTATGCCCATCAACCTGCTTAAGCAATGGCGAGTCATCGCGCAGTCGTTCCGCATCCAGTGGCTTCAGATTGCAGAGTACAAGGAGAACTTCGTCTTCGACGTGAGCTCGCGCGTGATCGGTTTCTTGGTTTTCTGGTTCATGTGGCAGTCCATCTTAGGGAATACCGACATCCCGGGATGGGATTTGCCGGGGCTATTGGTGCTCGCGGGATTCCAGAACATCACCATGAGCATGATGCTGATTTTCATCTATGGGGTCACGAAGATACGCCACATGATCACGAGCGGGGAACTTGATAACTATCTCGCGCGTCCGGTGGTGCCATGGGTTCCGGTAGTGGTGCAAAATGGATACTTCGCTTTCTCGGGTGTATTGCTCGGCCTGGCGTTATTGGTGTTAGCATGGTCGAGTTTTGGATTGCAGATCAATCCGTTCATCGCGCTCACGATTCTCTTGCTCATCATCGTCGGCATGGGCATCGCATTCTGTTTCGCGCTCATCGTCGCATCGCTTTCTTTTTGGTTGGGGAAGAATGATCTCTTCGATGATATCTTTTGGGGGATTTATGAGTTCGATCAGTATCCCACGACTATTTTTCCCGGGGCCATCCAACTCATCCTGGCCTTCACAATCCCCTTCATGCTATTGGAAACGCTCCCCGCCATCCTGCTCATCGGTCGCGCGCCCGAAATCGTCGGGGTGCAATGGCTGGGCGCAGGGGTGTTGGTATTGATCGTCGACGCCTGGATCGCCAATCAGATATGGAAGCGCGGGGTGAAGAAGTATGAAGCATTCGGCTAGCCTCGCCAAATACCTCCAGGCCTTCCGCTTGACCTTGCTGGAAGGAACGGCATTCCGCCTTTCGTTCCTGCTTTCGTTCTTGCATGTGCCATTGTTGTTGTTCATCTATTGGACGATCTGGTCCCCGGGTTTCGCTGCGCGCGGAGAAATCCAAGGATATGCCTTCCCCATATTCATCACGGGGTTGATGACGAGCGTGGTGCTGCGCAACTTGACATTCACCACGGGCCAAGGGGAAAAAGTGGAAGAGCACATCCAGCATGGTTCCTTACTGGTGTATTTGACTCGCCCCATTTCTTTTTTCTTCCATCAGATGGCAGAGGCATTGGCCAGGATCGTACTGAAGGCAGCCGTCGGAGTCCCCGCGCTATTGTTGTTGCACATCGCGCTGCTCGGAAAGCTGCCGACGCTCGAGAACTCGATCCTTGCGGCTATCCTGGTCGTAGTAGGGGGAGTCGTCTTCTACGAATTGACTTTCATCATGAGCATCGCTTCTTTTTGGATTGGCGAATCATGGGGGCTGCGCAATCTCATCGGAAACCTGGGATGGTTATTTGGTGGAGCGATCGTTCCCGTGACTTTTTTCCCCGAATCGCTGCGCTTGTTTTCGGCTTGGTTGCCGTTTGAGTATGGGCTGTACACTCCATCCGAATTGCTACTCGGACGAGCCGGTTTTCAAGAATTTGTTTTTGCGCTGGGCGTACTCGGAGTATGGGCGATCATCCTCTTCGTCTGCCAAAAACCCATTTGGGAAGCGGGCTTGCGCAAGCACGACGGCAAGGGCTAATCGCTCTCAGGGTTTTGGGAAAATGCTTATAACAGCTCGAGCGGAAGTTGGGCTATGAAGCACCTCGAATTCAAAGCCAACGACCCCAAAACAATCATTATTGCCCTGATCGTCATTGTGGGATTGATTTTCTTCTTCCAAGGAGGAAAGGCCTCTCCCACCAATGCGACCCAGACGCCCGTTGTACCCATCAACAAGTTGTCCATCCCCGAGAAGCAAGGGAAGTATCCGCAGGCCGCGGAGTTGAGCGGAATCGCAGGCTACATCAATGCCCCGCAAGGATTCAAGCTCTCGGATGTGGCGGGGAAAGTCATCCTGGTTGATTTTTGGACATACTCGTGCATCAACTGCATCCGCACGCAACCATACCTCAATGCGTGGCACGAAAAGTATGCCGATAAGGGATTGGTCATCGTAGGCGTCCACACACCCGAGTTCGATTTCGAGAAGGAATTAGCGAACGTCCAGGAAGCCGTCGTGAAAGAGAACATCAAGTATCCCGTGGTATTAGACAATGACTTTTCCACGTGGACCGCATACAAGAACCGCTACTGGCCGCGCAAGTATCTGATCGACGCCGATGGGTTCATCCGCTACGATCACATTGGAGAAGGGGCGTATGAGGAAACCGAAGCGATGATCCAACAGCTCTTGCGCGAGCGCGATGAGAAGATCGGGTTGGAGTCCGAAATCGTCGCCGAAAATATTCCCTCTCAAACCGGCCAGGATTTCTCCCAAATCGGAACGCCTGAAATCTATTTGGGCTATGATTTTGCACGCGCACAATTGGGAAGCCCCCAGGGATTTCAGCCCAATCAGATCGTGACATATTCCATTCCTCCCAATAATGAAATCCAACCCAACGCGGTTTACCTCGAGGGGGAGTGGAAGAACAATAGCGATAGCGTGGAATTGGTATCCGAGACCGGAAAGGTAGTCCTGCTCTACAAAGCAAAAGCCCTCAACATCGTCGCGGGCAATCCCGCTGAATTATCGGTGCGCCTGGATGAGAATCCATTAACCCCTGAAAATCGCGGAGAGGATGTTTCCATCTTGAATGGGAAAGGAACGGTCAGCGTGGAAGAGGAGAAGCTCTACAATTTGGTTGCCTCCCCTAATTACGATCCGCACCTCATCGAAATCCTCGTGAGCGGGAAAGGATTTCAGTTGTATACGTTTACCTTTGGCTGATGCGCCGGCATCGCACGAATATATCCCGTGCGCGTCATTTCTTGGACGGGCGCCGTCTAGCCTTTCCTATTTTTGTAATACGCCCAGTTGAGCGCGAAGATGATGAGGAGCATGAAGGACCCATACACGCAGCTCGGGAGTATCAAGCCATAGCTGAGGCCGGGGATGACGGGGAAGAAGACATCTTTGATGGCATAATAGCCCGAAAAGATGACCCCGAATCCTGCGACCCACTGGAGATACGTCGAGTAGCGATTGAAATCCATTGCTTGCGCAGCCGAAAGACGCAATACCGCTAGGATGAGAATGGCGATGAAGATGATGAATCCGATGACGCATGTGGGAATGCCAAAGATGTAATTGCACCCCTCATTGAGCGCGCACTGTTGGAGTACGATTTTGCTGAAGCTCAAGTAACCGGCAAATAGCGCTCCCGCGAGTGCGAGTAGTGCGATCCATTTGGCATGCTGGGATGGGGGTGTGTGCATGGTATCACCTACGTGGCTCTCGGACTTTACCTCGGCTTTTATCGATTTAATAGCAATGGTATCGGTTTTGATATCAGTCAAAGCGCGAAATTCCACGAAAATCATCTATGCATATAATGCTACGCAGGGAAATGATGGATATGCTGCCGGCAATCGACCGTTGTGTCGTCCATGAGTTCGCGCACTTCCTGGGGAAGAAGAGCACGATCTTGTTCTTGGAGGAATTGAAGCACCATCAACCCATCGGCTTCAATCAACTGTCTCGACGCCTCGAACTCATCCCAAAGACCGTTTCGGAGCGCCTGAAAGAGATGGAAGAGAGCGGTTTGGCGCAAAAAGATGCCGATGAAAAATATGTGTTGACCCCTAAAGGCATGGACGCATGCGAAGTAGTAGCAGCAATCAAATTGTTTGAGATGAAGTGGAAATTGGTCCCCGAGACATGCAATGAGACCAATTGCGTGGATTGCAAATGGACCCAATTGAAGCAATTACCTGATTCGCGTCCCCAAAACCTATAATAAGTCTCATCGGACTAAAGGCCTAAAGGTGGTCGGTATATGGACAAAGTCGTACATTTCGAAATTCCTGCCGCAAACATGAATCGTGCGCGTCGTTTCTATGAGAACGTCTTCGGGTGGCAGACCGAGAAGATCCCGCACATGGATTACGTGGGATTGCGCAGCGTGAAGGCAGACAAAAAAGGCAAACCCGTCGAGAAGGGCGCTATCAATGGCGGCCTGATGAAGCGCGGCAAAGGGATCAAGGGTCCTGTGATCGCGATGAACGTGAAATCCGTTACGGGATCGATCAATAAAGTATTGGCCCACAAAGGGAAGTTAGTAATGCCCAAGACCGAGATCATGGGAATGGGATGGTATGCCTACGTGAAAGACTCGGAAGGGAATGTGATCGGACTATGGCAAGACAAAAAGAAAAAATGAAACCCGCAAAAGAGATGAAGGTCAAGACGATCCATCAGACCGTTTCATTCAAGGCCGCGCCGAAGGAAATCTATTCCATCCTCATGAGTTCCGCCAGACATGGCGCGCTCACGGGAGGAAGGGCCTCCATTTCGACGCGCAAGGGCGGGATGTATGCCATCATGGATGGCTGGGTGCACGGGGTGAATGTGCGCTTGTTGAAGAACAAGGATATCGTCCAGACCTGGGTATGCGCCGACTGGCCCAATCATCACGCATCGGTGGTGCATTTCCATTTTTTCCCCATGAAGAACGGAAAAGAGACCAAGTTGGAGTTCGTCCACTAGAAAGTGCCGGCGTTTGCTGCGAAAGAAATCGCGCAGGGATGGAAGCAATACTATTGGAATCCCTTGAAAGCGATGCTGGAGAAATGAATTCCGGCAATGAGTTCATTGGTGCAGGTAATTGGGATTCTGCAGGATGGGCAATAGCTCTTCCTGCGCCTCCTTGTTAGCGAAATAGTTGATGGAGGGGATGGAGTCGAATTTATTTCCATGGAGCGGGAGCGCGAGTCCATGGGTGAGTTTTTTCCCGTCGACATCGACGGGAATCACGCCTTTAGCGCGCGCGAATGCATATGGGATCAACGCATCGTGGACGGGGATATTCTTGAGCGCGCAAACCGACCTCATTCCGAGTGACGTTTCCACCACTCCCAAGTGCGCGCTCGCGCCGATGCCCCATGTGTACCCTAGCGATTCCACGCGCTTGATCCCCGCATCGTTCAGGCGTCGCTTGAAGTAAGCCACCTTTGGGGGGTTCTCGAGCGGTAGCTGCGGGCTGGATCGGTCTTCGTAGGCCCAATAGAGTTGTTTGGATACAGGATTGTATACGACGCTCGCAAAAAAGTCATGCTTTTGCTTTTTCACGCGCGAGAGCCCGAATCCGACGCAGAAGGGAAGCTTTCCCTCAACGAATGCCCGTGTCCCATCGATGGGATCGCAGTGGATGCAAGTCCCTTTATCGAGTTCCTTCGGGAAAAAGAACTTGAGGTGCGTATCTTCTTCCCCATTGAATGCATAATCCTCATACCCGTTTTGGAGCAAAGAAGCCAACACCAACTCTTGGATGCCATGATCCAACGCGGTCACGGGGGTTTCGCGCACATGCGCGTGCAGGGGCACCAGCTTGACCTGTGAAGCGATCTTCCCATAATGGGGCAATGCGAGCTTTCCGCTCTGCACCGCGAGTTTCTTCAGCAGTTCGAATAGTTTCTTATCGCGGCTCATCCCATGAAAAAAGGACGACGCATTTAAGCCCTTTTTGTTGGTTGTTGGTGTATCGCATGAGCATTGAAGCCATCCCCTCCAAGCAGCACTACCATGCCGACGCCGGCTGGCTCTCTGCCTATTGGCATTTTTCGTTTGACCATTATTATGATGAAAAAAACATGCACTGGGGAGCGCTTCGCGTCTTCAATAATGACACCATCGCCCCTGCTTCGGGTTTCCCTTTCCACCCCCACGCGAATATGGAAATAGTCACGTATGTCATTTCGGGCGAACTCACGCATGAGGATTCGCTCGGCAACAAGGGAAAGATCGGCCCCGGCGAAGTGCAGCGCATGAGCGCGGGAAAGGGAGTGGTGCACTCGGAATACAATCACTCCAAGACCACCCCATGCGAATTGGTGCAGATGTGGGTGCTGCCCCAGAAGAAGGATATCGAACCCAGCTGGGAACAGCAATCGTTCACGAAGAAGGAGCGCATGAACAGGTTATTGTGCGTGGTCGCTCAAGCCCCTCAAAAGCGCGGGCTGCGCATCGGCCAAGATGCTTCTTTCCGCGTTTCTTTCTTGGAAAATGGAAAAGCACTTTCGTATGCGACGCAAACGGACCGCAAGCTCTACGTCTTTGTCATCAGCGGTTCGCTCAGCGTGAATGGGAAGAGAATGGAAGCCAAGGACTCGGCCAAGATTAAGAATGAAGAGATGCTGGAGTTCCTAGCCGAAAAGGACTGTGATTGGATGTTATGGGATTGTCCCGCTGCATAACAAAAAACCCATGGAAGTGAATGCATGCCTACGAAAACAAGATCGACTATCCCGCAATCCCTTGCCCTTATCACCGGAGCCAGTTCAGGGATCGGATTGGAATTTGCGCGCGTGCTCGCGGGAGAAGGAAATGATCTCCTGCTGGTTTCGCAGGATGAGACTAAGCTGCGTCACGCGGCAAAAGAGTTGCAGCATGCATTCCCAAGTGCCCGCATCACTCATCTCGCGGCGGATCTTTCCGATGCGAAAGGAGTGCAGAAGGTAATCGATGCAGTTCGCTCCCAGAAATCGCACGTGCACACGCTCATCAACAATGCGGGCTATGCCTTGTATGGGAGATTCTGGGAAACGGACTCGGAACAGGAAACCCGCATGCTGGAGTTGAACATCATCGCGCTCACGCGATTAACGAAAGCATTCCTTCCCGCGATGATCGCGCGCAAGCGAGGGATTGTCGTGAATGTCGCCTCGACGGCCGCTTTCCAACCCGGCCCCTTGATGGCGACGTACTATGCCAGCAAGGCCTATGTGCTTTCCTTCTCGGAAGCCATCGCAAACGAGACGCAAGGCACGGGAGTGAGCGTGACGTGCTTATGCCCCGGTCCCACGGAGAGCAATTTCCAGTCACGCGCTAAGATGCTTGATTCTAGGATCGCGCGCGAGGGAAGGCTCATGCCCGCACGCGTGGTAGCGGAAGAGGGTTGGCGCGGCGCGAAGGCGGGAAAATCCGTCGTTATCCCCGGATTGCGCAATCAGCTGGGGACGATCGCCGCTCGCTTGGCGCCGGGAAGCCTTTCCGCCCAGGTGGTGCGCAACATCCAAGAACGCAAGAAAGAGTAAAGCCATTCGCGCTATTCGAACAATCCCATGAATGCGCGTGCGAATTTTATTTTGGCTACTTTGAAGGATTTCTTCCCTTCTTCGGTGAGCGCATACACGATGGTCTTTCCCGTCTTCTTTTCCTCGATCCATCCATTTTCTTTGAGGAGCTTGAGCGCGGGATAGATGGTCCCGGGAGATGGCCGTTCGCCTTTGCGTTTCTCTAATTCATCCGCGATCTCCTGCCCGTGCATGGGTTTCTTGGAGATGAGGAAAAGAATGAGAAACGAAAGGAATCCTCGCATGTCGCAGCAATTCCGCGCGTCGCGCGCGCACATCTCTTCTTCCGAGACGGAATGGGATTTCTTGCTCTTCGCCGCAGGCATATACCTATCGGACACCCGATTTGTTTAAATAGGTGTAGGAAACTATATATCGTATATCCGATAGATGGATAGGAGGCAATCCCATGAATTGCGAATGTAATTACACCCCCAACCGCAGCTTCTTGACACGCCAAGAGAAGGTCGAGATGCTGAAGGAATACAAAGAGGCCTTGGACAAAGAATCCCAAGGCGTTTCCGAAAAGATCAAGGAATTAGAGAAGGCCGCGTAATCGCGCCTTCCACATTTACTTTTTTTTACGATTATGAATTAGACCAAAAATATCCAATCCGGAGTTGAACATCATGAATATCGATTGGGGCTCTCCTGCAGCCCATGCATTTATCACCAACGTAGGAATCATCACCTCGAATGGGCCTATCGGAGCGAACGCCATGGCGGCGGAATGGACGCACCAGATTTCCTATTCGCCTGGCCTCATTGCAGTGGCGATTTCGAATCACAATGACGCTACCGCCGAAAATATCCGGGCAACAAAAGAGTTCGGCGTGAATCTGGCGGCGACCGACCAGGATGTCGCCAGCAGCATCAGCGGTAAGAGCAGCGGCAAGAACATTGACAAGATCGCCGTGCTCAAAGAGCTGGGATTTGCATTCTATGCAGGGAAAAAGATCGCCAGCCCCATGCTGGAGAACGCATCTCTAAATGTGGAGTGCAAGCTCGTGCATGAGGTCAAATTAGGATCGCACACCCTTTTTGTGGGCGAAGCCGTCGATGTGCGAGTCGGTGCGAAAGAACCGCTGGCATTCCACGCTGGAAAGTACTGGAAGCTCGACACCCCGATCCAGAAACCCAGCGACGCGGAAAGGACTAAGATGAAGGCGATGGTGGCAGCGTATGTACGGGAATAACACTCTACAAATCCCTCCATCCCCAAATATCCCTAGCCCTGCACGTCGGAGACGGCCGAGCGATGGCCCATCCATCCCGGGTGGAGGAGCTGCAGGCATGTCGGGACGCCCATCCGACTGGACCGCGATGGACCAATCAACAGCATTAAATCCTTTTTCCTCCAGCTCATCCTGATGGCACGTGATCATATGCAGGCTGCAATCGTACTCGCTGGTGTCACGAAGAAATTTGGCGCCTTCACGGCAGTAAATCATGTTTCTCTCACCATTCCCCAAGGGGAGATATTCGGGTTGCTAGGCCCCAATGGCGCCGGAAAGTCGACGACGCTCTCCATGCTCGCCACGCTTTCCAATCCCACACACGGCAATGCAGAAGTATGGGGTTTCGATACGACCACTCAAAAAGATGAGGTCCGCAAGAACATCGGAATGGTCTTCCAGGACTATAGTTTGGATGACGAACTCACGGGCTTTGAAAACATGGATTTCCATGGACGCCTTTTCGGGATGACTGCAGAGGAACGTGGGAAGCGCATCCATGAATTGTTGAATTTGGTCGATTTGGGCGAAAAGGCCAACAACCAAGTCAAGACCTACTCCGGCGGGATGAAGCGACGCCTGGAGATCGCACGTGCGCTATTGCATGTCCCCAAAGTCCTTTTCCTCGACGAACCCACAATCGGATTGGACCCGCAGACACGCAGGAAGCTATGGGACTACATCGCGCAGATCAACAAGTCCCAAGGCATTACCATTATCCTCACCACCCACTACATGGACGAAGCCGACGCGCTGTGCAGCCGGATTGGGATCATGGACAAAGGGGAAATCATCGCACTGGATTCGCCTCAGAAGCTGAAGGCCAAATTGGGAGGGGACATCATCTCATTAGCCATCAATCCTTCCTTCCACGCTCCCGCGACGGCTGCATTGAGCGAGGAAAAGTTCGTGCGCGAAGTCAAGCCATTCGATCACCATCTCAACGTCGTGGTGGAAAACGGAGCCTATGCGATTCCCAAAATAATGGAACTGGCCCAAAAGAACAAATGGCACGTCGACTCGGTCTCGGTGAAAGAGCCCACGCTCGAGGATGTGTTCATCCATTTCACCGGCAAAAGCCTGCGCGAGGAAGAAGGCGACGAGAAAGGACGCATGCGCAATATGGCGCGCATGATGGGGCGCCGCTGAGGGAGTGAAAACATGGAATTCTCGAGCATTTACACCATCTGGTTGCGTGAAATCAAGCGCTTCATGAAAGACAAGACTCGCTACCTCGGTGGACTCATCAATCCCATTGGATATTTCGTCATCATGGGGTTTGGCCTCGGCGGCGCATTCAGCGATGTGGTGGAGGGCGGCAATTACATGCAGTTCATCTTGCCCGGAATCATCGGAATGGCCTTGCTCTTCACGAGTATCTTTTCCGCCATCAGCGTCATATTCGAACGCCAGTTCGGTTTTCTGAAAGAGATGCTAGTGGCGCCCATTTCGCGCACGAGCATCGTGATCGGAAAGGTTTTGGGCAGCGCGACCACGGCCATGCTCAATGGGGTCGTGCTCTTGCTCATCGGGATCGTTTTCGGGATCATCCCCGCTGCGCAGCTCAATCCCGTTTCGATCCTGATCGCGCTCGTATTCATGCTGCTCATCGCCTCTTCTTTCGTGGCATTAGGGCTTGCGCTCGCGGCAAAGATGAACTCCATGGAAGGATTCCAATTCGTGATGGGTTTCTTGGTAATGCCCGTATTCTTGCTCTCGGGGGTTTTCTTCCCTATCGCGAACTTGCCCGATTTCTTGCAGGTATTGGCATACATCGATCCGCTGATGTATGGGATCGAGGGGCTGCGCTACGCCCTGCTCGGCACCAGCTTCATCTCTCCATTCATCGCGCTGGGCGCGTTGCTGATCTTCAATGGGCTCATGATCGCAGTGGCTGCGCGCTTGTTCAAGAAGATGAGCGCATAGGCCTGCTTCCTTTGTTCACGGGAAACTAGTCATCGGAGTCACGGCACTTCCCAGTTCGCTTTCGGTCCTCCAGGAATCTCTCGCGGTTCAATCTCGGCCGCTAGCGTCAATCGCATTCGTGTGCAATCCTTTCTCTTTCGATCGTTTGGCAGGCTAAAAATAAATAGTCCGACATGCAGACGATACCATCGTGGAGGAAAAACTATGAGCTATGTCGACGGATACGTCATTCCGATGAAGAAAGAGAATATTTCAGCGTATAAGAAGATGGCCATCCAGGGAAAAAAGTACTGGTTGAAGCACGGGGCGTTGGACTACTATGAGTGCGTGGGCGAGGATCTGAAAGTGAAGAAAGGAATGGGTCGAGGATTTGGAAAATTAGCCAAACTCAAACGCGGAGAGACGGCCATCTTTTCTTTCATCGTTTTCAAGTCCCGCAAGCATCGGGATGAGGTCAACAAGGCCGTGATGCACGAGATGATGAAGCGTATGACTTCAAAGGATAAGGAAAAGATGGGCGCCATCATGGACATGAAGCGCTTCGCGTATGGTGGATTCCAAACCATTGTGGAGAAGTAGCGAAAGACCGCTCGCGAGAGCGAGCAGTCGGACTATTTTATTTTAAGCGTTTTCGTGGGGGGTGAAGATATGTCGCCCCTCGAATGGATTCTAGTCCTATTGGAAGTTATTGCCATCGGATACCTTGGCAGCATTCTCGGAAAAATCATCCATGCGTTTATCGTGAAAGGAATGAAGTTTCTTTCTAAACGCACCACGGTGACGCTCGACGATATCCTCTTACAGTATATCGAAAATCCCCTCCGTTTGAGCATCACCGTGCTATCTATCCTCTTGATGTCGGGATTGGTGCCCAACCTCCTAGTGGTTCAGTCGGCCATGATGACATACGGCGTGGCGATTCTTGTCATCCTCATCGCATACACCTTGTCCGAATCGGTCGGGGCGATATTGCGGTGGTACTATGAGATATCCAAGACCCGCCAGACCCAATTCCTCGACCTGACATTGCTTCCGTTCATTCGAAAGGTAACGCGGATCGTCTTCATCACTGTCGGCGGGATCATCGCACTCTCGTTGATCGGCGTGGACGTATCGGGGTTATTGGCCATTACATCGGTGGGAGTGCTCATCCTCGGACTTGCCTCCCAAGAGTCGCTCGCGAATATTTTTGCAGGACTCGTACTGCAACTGGATCGCCCGGCGTCGTATGGAGATTACGTGCGCACCCTCAATGGAGATATCCTACGCCTCCAGAAAATCGGTTCGCGTTCGGCAAAGTTCCATGATCTGGATGGGAATCTCGTAGTCATGTCCAACAGCGAGCTGGCCAAGCAACGATTGACAAATCTATCAAATCTCCGAACGGGATTCCATACGAATATACAGGCGGATATCCCCGCAAAAATCCCTCCAGGGAAAATTGATGAAATTCTTTCGCAATTCTTCAAGAATGAATCGACCAAGATGAGCTCAACGCGTGCGAGCCCAAGCCTCGTCGAAAAGATAGCAAAAGACGGATACTCCATTTCGATTCCCATCGCAGTCAAGGATGCGGAGGATTTCCTTTCGATTCGAAATCGGATTAACCGGGCAATCTTGCACGAGATTGCCGGGCATTCCACCCACCCCCAAGAGACGAAGAAAAAAGCCGACTAAGTTTTTTCGCCCAAGAGGCCAGCACACCCCCAAGATGAGGGCGTCCAGCGCGGCCCGGAAGAGCACCTCAAGAAAAACAGTCATTCGCGCAACACGCGCATGCGCCGGTGATATTCCTCTTCGGCGATTTCTCCGCGCGCGAATCGTTCCTGGAGTATTTCCACCGGCAGACGGGCTGAGGGCGTCGAGTTCCCGGTGGGAGAGGGATTCCGCAACGCGAACATTTTCCCGCGAATCTGGTTCGCGAAGGCATTCCATTCCTGGAATTGTCCAGCGGGAAAACGCACTAACTCAGAGAATCCATTTCCTGCTTGGTCGAATTTGATTTCCAATGTGCTCGAAAGCACCCCTGGCTGGATTTCGATGGAAGAGATACGCATGAGCGAATAGGACCCCACGTCCATCCCCAAAAAACCGAGCCCCATGCGCTTATGGATGAAGTAGATGCGTTCCGCCGTGATGGCGACAAGTTTTTTGATGCCTTTTTTGGAGGCGATAACGGGGTTTGTGCCCACGTATTGGGAGAGGGCTTCGGTGTAGGGGTTCTTTGATTCGTCAGGAATAATCCTATTCTTCTCTCCGGACTAATATGGCTTTGCTTTTTGAGTAGAAAAATGAAAGATTTAGGGGAAAATACCCATTAACTGCAAAGACCAGTCGGGCGATTACGTTCTTTCCGTCATGGAAGTATTCTTTCTCCAATAGTCTTTCGGTATTGCCATATCGCTTGGAATATTTCGCCAATATCTGATTTTATAAACTTAGAAAAAAACAAGATTCTATGCCCCACTCATCAACTTCCGTGTCAAAAAGAAAATTATCCACCGAACAGAGTAAGGAATTGCTGAGCGTGTTGAAAGCCCGTTTCGGAAAACATCCTCATCGCCACAAGGGGATTGAATGGGCGAAAGTAGAAGCGAAACTTCTTGCGCACCCGGAAAAGGCGTGGTCGCTCAACGAAATGGAACGCACGGGCGGAGAACCCGATGTCGTGGGCCATGACAAAAAAACGAATACGCTCATTTTCATGGATTGTTCGGCCGAAAGCCCCGCCGGAAGAAGAAGCCTTTGTTACGACCGTGCTGCATTGGACGCGCGGAAAGAAAACAAACCCAAAAACAGTGCGATCGATATGGCGGCGGCGACGGGAATTGCGTTGCTGAACGAAGAACAATATCGCGAGCTGCAACAGCTAGGAGAATTCGATACGAAGACCTCGAGCTGGATCGAAACCCCTGCTGCGATTCGAAAACTCGGGGGCGCAATCTTCATGGATCGCCGCTACAACCATGTTTTCCTCTACCACAATGGCGCGGATTCCTACTATGCGGCGAGAGGATTTCGTGGATTATTGAAAGTCTAAAGATTCCACGAAAAGAGTCGTTACGATATCCCTTTCACAACAGCAAATGGTTTGTTCATCCAAAAAAGAGTTTGATTCCGAGCAATTGGTAGAGCCTAATGCCAAAATCTACCACTGCCACCCTAATCATGGCCGAGACGGAAATGGGCTCTATTCTGATGGATCCTTGCGTTCGAAGCGCAGCAAAGGTCTTGATCTGGTCATCGGAAGCGTAAATCTGTTCGATGGCCTGCTGGGGAATTGTTATCACCATCGTCGCGTCATCGCGCGGACCGCATTGGAATTCGGATACAACTCCACTGCTTATTTTCCCCGCCATCTGGAATGGAGCGCCTTCGCGGAAAACGGTGAGATTGACGATTTCGCCATCGGCAAACGCAAAGGAGTGCTTGTTGTTGACCAATTGGACCAAGTCAAAGGTCTTTTGTTGTAACGCAATCGCATGGCAGTCCGCCGTCTTCCAGTCAATGGGTTCAGCGGCAACGAACGCGAATAGGGATACGATAGCTAAACTCAACAACAGGAATCTCATCATAGAAAAGCGAATCCAATCCGAGAATAAAAACAAGCCTCTTGAGCCATTAGCGTTCTTTTATAGTAAGAAAGGGCGAATAGCGTTGTTCAGACGGCAATGGAAGAAAATTTGATTGATGAATATTATTTGAGCGTGAATCCCGTCCTCCTTGGAAAAGGAAAACCCTTGTTCAAAGATACGGTAAAACGCACTACATTGGAATTAGTTAAAACAAAATATTTTCCGCAAGGCGTCGTACTATTGCATTACAAGAAATAGAGTCCCGCCTCCCGGAGTTGCGTTATCAAGGCAGTTCATACAATTCCTTAATTTTGGATCTAACTTCATCCAGTTTGGTGGTATGAACCTCATCGACCTGGCGTAGAATCTTATCTTTCACCAATACTACCGGAAAATCCGCCCGGATAAAGCTTTCTTTTGCCAGCATTTTTTTCTCTGTGCTGGCATTGGTCAGAGTGCAATCAAAATCATTCTTTCGGGGCTTGGAGGTTACCTTCAGAATGACAATGTCAGGGGACTTTGCATTATATTTTGCGGAACTAACCACGAGCCCCAAGCGTCGTTTGCTCCTTTCTTGGTCAGAGTAGCCTACGTCCGCGACCACGATTTGTCCAGGTTTAATGTTTGAGGAGCTCATCGGCATCATCCCAGTCATCTAGTGCGTGCTTTAACGCATATGCACGAACCGCGTCATTGGACTTCTGTTCGCTCTTCTCCAGTTTCGCCAGTTTACTCTCAAACGCTTTCCGCGCGACCGCCGTCCATTTCACATCCGAATGCTTGCGCATCTGCTCATGCATTTCATCAGGCACACTCAGCGTCATATTCGGCATTAAATCACCTTATATAAGTAGAATAAGTAAAGGAATATTTAACCCTATCGAAGGGAAAGCGCCGAAATACAATACATGCACAATCGAAATTTCTGTTTCTGTTAGATCCCCCCTCACGGGCTCGCCAGAGGACCCAATTCTCAAGAGTTATCGCCGCAAACAACCTTACTCGCGGTCCCAAAAAGATATTCGATTGGAGCATATTTTTTTGAATGAAAAAATCGAGTCGGGAGAGTGGGTTCGTCAATCCGATTTATTACAAAGTATGAAGAGAAGGCAGAATAGTAAAAAGAAAGCGGTCGATGAAAATAGTCGGCCTGAAAACTTTTATTATTTTTTAAATGAAAAGTCCATTTCCGTTTTTGTTTATAGAAATATTGTGATTGATCAAACGAATACGTTTCATTTTCATCCCAGGATACAGAAAAGGGATGCACAATGGCAAAAAGTAGTTTTCCAGATGGCTTCAGAACACGACTCAGCTCTTGAATGACTAGAACAGGGTCCGGGACAACGTGCAAAACCATAAAGCAAAAAATAAAATCAAAGTAATCGTCATCAAAACCCGTCTTCTGAGTTGAAAGTCGTTCAACAGCAATTCTTTCTTTAGCAACAGATAACAGTATTTCCGAAACATCGACTCCAATCACGTTGGCGCCAGCTTTTTTCGCTAGGAGACCCACCTTTCCAGCCCCGCAGCCATAATCAAGAACTCTCTTGTTACCAAAATCATATTCTTTCAACAATTTCTCAATTTCCTTTTCAAAAACGAATTGTTTAGGTGGATAGAGGTTTTTTTCCACCATGTCAAGCCACTGCTGATCCTCTTTCCAATCCATATGGCTTTCTAAGATCCTAGACTATTTAACAAGTCTTCCGGCAATATGAAGGCGAAGCTTGAGTCAATGAAAAAAAGTGAGAGTCGCGCTTCCCGTCATCACACCATTCTTAGTAGTAGGCTCACCTGCGGGTTCGCTACTTTTAGTTAAATTAGTGTAGTTTGTGCTATTCGCTGAACGCATCTTATCATATCCTCATACTTATCAATAGGCGTCTTTCTCATTGGCATAAAAATCCAAAAAAAAGTGCTTGAACTGCTTTGCCATTAGCGCATTCGTTATTTTCACGGCAAATGGGTCGTCTTGCCAATTAAGAAAGATTACATTGTCACGGAACATCACGATTCCTTGTGGAAAGCTAAAGCTGGTGTAACGAACGTTTGCCCTCTTCAATAAGTCTCGGGAATAATGGGATTCGAAAATAGAACGAACTTTTTCATTTACTAATACCTTCACTGCTAATTTTCGTTCTCTCCGGCGTAAATTGTGCTGGTTATAGAAGCGAATGACTTCTTCATCATTGTGGGGTTCGATCAGGGAGAAGCTCAAATAGTCTTCCCCCGTTCGAGCGTCTTTGATAAGGTTGTTAAGCAAGGAAAATATGGCGCGCTTGCCGAGGAACATTTCTGTTTCATTCTTTTCTTTCGCATGTGATTGTTTTTGTTTTAGCTCTGGCAGAATGTCCTCCAAGCGTTTCTTTTTTCCTTCCAGATAATTAACTAAGTTTGCAGGGTCTCCGGCTTGATAGTGCCTATCCTTTCCCCTCTTTACATAGGCAACAAGTCCTCTGTCAATCAAACGTTTCAATGCACGATGAACCACTGAGTTTTGCATTCCTGTTCGCGCAATTATGGGCCCGGATGTCGAGGCCCCTAATTCCAGCAGGGAAACATAGACATTAATTTCAGCTTTAGATAGACCAATATCTCCCAAAATTCCCATATCCATATTTACAACAGTAATCAAAGGCATTTAACCCTTCGCTTCTCCTCCCAAAAGGGAGGAAATTCCGTTAAATCCGAAAATCACACTATATTGTTATGTTTAACATAACCGATGAGGGGGCAACTCCTGAACTCCTAACGTTATTCGAAAATAACGCAAAAGAGATTCAGTCTTCATTGCCTGCACTAACTACACTATCCAAAGAACAGGCTCAAACACTGATTCAGCGTTACGTAGCCGCTATTGAAGGAAATTTTGTTCCATGGTTCTGCGCAGTAACCATCTACGCTCGTTCTCCCCAAGCTAAATATGCCGCGATGGAAAATTTGGATGTTGAAATTCGTGACGATCACCAAGGGATGCTACGAGCATTTGCTATTGGAGCAAAAGCGGAGCCTACTCATGAGCATTATCAAGCAGTACTCCCTCACGTCTCAAAGATGCGCAAAATCATTGCCGAGGGCTCGGGGTTGAAGAGTATAACCGTTAGCGCATGTTTAGAGTATTTCTCAAAAGAGTTTGTTCCATATCTTGCAGAATTAGCCAAGAAATGTGATTCAACAAATTTTCAATATACCGATATTCATGGTGAAGCAGATGCTATCCATGCAAATCAATGTTTATGGGCGATTGAGCATGAAGCAAAATGGGGGTACATGAAACCCGAAGTTGAAATCGAAAAAACAATCAATGCTTCAAGGGACTTCATCAAAACCATTTTCCAGAAGTCGGCAAGCGATTCGTCCGTCCAGCGGGCCTTCATGCAAGGAAAGAAATAGAGTCCCGCCTCCCGGAGTTGCACCGGGGATCTCCTAGTTTCTGCTTTCACAGAATCGCCCACTCTCGCGAATGGGTATTCCCGGGAATGAATTTCGACTGAAGGGTTTGACCCTTCGCGTCTTTTTCTTTTCCCGAGGCTTTTCTTTTTCCGCAAAGAAAAAGAAAAGGCTCAACTACAGCCAGGCGCATTAGCTACTATGCTAAGGCGGGATTCCTTACTAAGAAAAATGGCTCTAAAAAGGCTTTTTAATGCACCCAGTACAGGGGCAAAATAGTCTCTAATAGAGGGCGGGTGTATACTGGGTATGCGCATCCATGAGTTAGGCCATATCGTCTTTTTTGTCTCCGATTTAGAGAAAAGCGTCCATTTTTACGAGAAAATACTCGGTTTTCCCCTCATTGGAAAGCAACCAGGAATGGCCGCTTTTGGAGCGGGAAGGACCCACCACGAGCTGCTCTTGATTGAAGTGGGTGGAAAACCTCTCCCAAAAACAGGCCCAGGGTTTTACCATATAGGGCTGAAAATAGGCACCACTGATAAGGAATTGAAAGCCGCCATCGCGGAAATGAAAAAGAACAAAATCGAAATCGTGGGTTTTGGAGACCATCATGTGACGCACTCCATGTACATCAAGGACCCGGACGGGAATGAGATTGAGTTGTACGTCGATGTGAACGACGACTGGAAAAAAGACCCCAAGTTGGTCATGAAACCCACGCGTGCATTGGAGTTGGACTGAACGTGAGCCCGATGACTGCCGAAAATAATTTCCCTGCAGAAAGATTAGTCGAATGGTTTGAAGAGAACCAACGCCCACTCCCTTGGAGGGGATCCTACAAACCCTATGACGTATGGATCTCCGAAATCATGGCACAACAGACGCGCATCGAGCAGATGCTCCCCTATTACACCAAATTCATGCAGCGCTTTCCCGATCCACAATCGCTTGCGCGTGCGGACTATCAGGAGGTATTGAAGTATTGGGAGGGATTAGGATACTATTCCCGCGCAAAAAACCTCCACGAGGCCGCGATGAAAATCGTCGAAGCATTCAATGGGGAATTACCCCGCACCAAGGCGGAATTGCAAGAGTTGAGGGGGTTCGGCCCATACATCTCTGCCGCAGTCGCAAGCATCGCATTCAATGAGGACGTTCCGCTCGTGGATGGAAACGTGTTACGCGTCACGGCACGATTTTGGGGGTTGGAAGACGATATTGCGCTCCCGCAAACCAGGAAAAAATTCGAGGAAATGCTCGAGAAAATCCTCCCGAAAGGGAAAGCGCGCGAATTCAACCAGGGATTGATGGAATTGGGCGCATTGGTTTGCGTCCCAGAAAATCCTTCATGCGAAAAATGCCCATTGCAGAAAGGATGCATCGCCTTCAGGAGCGGAAGAGAAGATGAGCTCCCGAAGAAGACGAAGAAATCCCGAGCCCCCACCAGGCACTTCGCGGGAGCATTGGTCCGTCTCGACGGGAAGTGGTTGTTGCGCCGGCGGAATGAAAAGTTATTGCAGGGGATGTGGGAGATCCCCATGCAGGTGTTTTCTCCATTAAGCGATTCCAAGGAAGCCATCGAGTCCAAATTCCAAGGAGGAATGCTTTCTCTGCGATTAGGCAAAGAACTATGCCAAGTGAAGCACCAGTACTCGCACTTCGCGCAAATCGTGCATGTCTTTGAGGCGAAACCTCGCGAAGTGGCAAAAGACGCCGCGAATGATGGGTTGAAGTTCCACTCGCGCGCGATGATGAAACAACTCCCATTATCCAAAGTCCAACAAAAAATAATCGATTCGATTCCGGAATGAAATGGAGTCGATTATCTTTTCTGCGTGGCGTCTTCTTTCATCATGAATTTGACGATGAGGAAAACCACTAAGGCGATGATGATGAAATCGATTAGCGCTCCGACGAAGTCTCCGATCAGGAACTTGACCGGCCCCACTTGCAACACGGATGTGCGCCATTCCCCTCCGGGGACCAATACGGCGACGATGGGCATCACTACGTCATTGACCAGCGCCGTAACCAGTTTCGTGGACGCTGCCCCGATGATGAATGCGACCGCGAGGCCGATGACTTGGTATTTCTTCAAAAAATCCAGGAACTCATGCGCCATTTTCATAACACACACCTCTCCAGAGCTATCTGTTCCGCCTCAGCATTTTAAATGATGCTAAAACAAAACCTATATGCATCCCGCATCCCCCGGATTCGATCGCCGCTTCCTGCGCGCGTTACGCCTCACATTCCTCGCGAGCCGTGGCGGGGCGATGCGTGCGCGGATCGTCTTCTTACTCCTTGAGACCCCGATGCACGTCCAAGCCATCGCCAATGCCTTGCAGATCGACTACAAGACCGCGCTCTATCACATCGAGCGCATGCAGAAGGAGGGGTGGATATTACGCGATGGAACGGGGTATGGCGTCACCTACAAGACCACTTTTACCCCCGAGCAACGTGCCGCATTCCATGCGCTCGCGGGCGAAATGGGACAATCCTTAAAATCAATGGGCAAGGGAGATGAGTAATATGGACGAATTCATGATGTACACCATCTACGTCGAGGGCTTCAATGCCCTGCTCAGCGTGGCGCTGCTCTACATCTATGCCCAGAACTACCGCGCCCTCAAGAGCAGCGTTGGAATGGGATTGATGATTTTTTCGTTTGTGTTGTTCCTGCAGAACGCAGGGGGCATCCTGCTCCACTTCACCTCGGGAGAAGTCTATACCACCATGGTGGCGACGCAGGTATTCGCACTCAAGCTGATTGAAGGCATTGCGCTTATTGCACTGGCCTATTCGGCTTGGAAAGAATAGGAATTGGGAGAATCCATTTAAATCGCCGAAATTAACCTCTTTTGATTAGTTAAATGGAGTGATCAGATATGAAGCAATTGATTGTGATTGGAGGATTATTGCTCGTACTCGTGATGGCCTGATGCATTGGTGGCCAATCGACAAGCACGAACAATGACGGAACCATTACTCAGCCGGATGGCACGATGATTAAGCCAGACGGAACAATGATCAAACCCGACGGAACAATGGTCAAACCAGACGGAACAATGGTAGGACCTGACGGCACAATGACTGCGCCCGACGGAACGATGACAAAGCCCGATGGAACTATGATTAAGCCAGACGGAACAATGATCAAACCCGATGGCACAATGATCAAACCCGACGGAACCATGATTGGACCCGATGGCGCGATGATTGATGACCATGTCATGGAAGGAAAAGGTAATTTGGAATACGTCCCTTTCACCAAAGCCGCATACGATCAGGCTCTTGCCGAAGGGAAGACAGTTTTCCTTGAATTCTATGCCACTTGGTGCCCTACTTGTCAGGCACAAGCGCCCGCTTTGAAAGAAGGACTTGAGTCAATCAGCTCGGACAAGCTTGTCGCATTCCGCGTGAATTACAAGGATCCTGACACGGACGCAGATGAGACCGAGTTGGCGCGTAAGTACAATATTACCTATCAACACACCCACATTGTGGCAAACGCACAAGAGGATGTGTTATTGCGCTCCCAAGAAAGTTGGAGCAAGCAGGATGTAATTAATAAAGTTGGGGCGTTCGCATAGGCGCTCCAATAAGCGTTTGATTTAATAACACGGAGAAGGTGGAACACGTATGGCTGATATCACATTACCCCTCGCATTCGTTGCAGGGCTCGTTTCTTTTTTGTCTCCATGCGTGCTTCCGCTCATCCCGGCTTTTCTGACATTTATTGCAGGCACGACGTTGCAGCAGGGGAAAGCCATCACGCAGGATGAGCGAATGAAGATCATTATCGCTTCATTCTTTTTTGTCTTGGGGTTTTCCACCGTTTTTGCGGTCTTAGGAGTCCTTTTGCAGAGCGTGCTGGAAGCATATGCCTATGATGTCCGTAATTACTTAGGATATGTTGGCGGAATCGTCATTATTTTCTTCGGACTCGTCATGTTGGGCATCGTCAAGATTCCCTTTCTTGAGCAAGAACATAAGTTGCGCGTCAAAGAGACGCGTTATTCTTTTTTGACGGCATTTCTATTTGGAGCCGCTTTTGCAGTAGGATGGACTCCTTGCGTGGGAGCCGTGTTGGGGGCCGTATTGACATTGGCGGTAACGAATCCTACTACGGCCTTTCCATTGATGCTGGCATATGCGTTGGGGTTGGGTATTCCCTTCTTGTTGGTGGGAATATTCATCTCCCAGGCGCAGGGCGTGATCAATTATTTGGCACCCCACCTGAAAACGCTCAATCTCATCTTTGGAGTGGTTTTGGTGCTGATGGGAATCCTGGTCTTTACGGGCAACCTGGTCGTGGTCGCCAACCTTTTCTCTCCGGTCCAAATGATTTTTGGGGGCTAAATAGCCCCTTTTGATCTTTTTTTCGCTCATATTTTCGTGGCTATTTTAAATGTAAATTCCCTTTTGGAACCCATGCGCTCGGCAATGGGAAAGAACCCTCACTTGGTTATTGTGTGGTTACTGGCCATACTCTTTTTCTTCGCATGGAGCGGTATCGCGCAAGAAATTTTGGACCAGGACCGAGTTGTTTCTTCTCCCGAATTCGTGATCATCTCTCCCTTGAATGGGGATACGATATCGGGGGAATTGATTGCCATCGTCCAACCCATGGAACCAAAGACCATTACGAGTGCGACAATCCTATCAGAGGAGTTAGGCTTCAAGGAAAGTTTCCCTACCGACACATGGACGGCAGTATGGGATACTACTGCCGCGAGCAATGGTAAGTACGAGTTGAAAGTGGAACTCTGCAATCCATCCGCATGCGTGGATCAGAAAGTGGATGTGGTGATCGAGAACAAAGAAGAAAAGCCCGTTGAAGTCCCTCCGACCAGTGGGGGAAATGGAAATGGCAGCACGGATCCGGTGAATCCCGATCCCCAGACAAAACCCGCGTCAACTATTCCCGCTCCGCGCGCGGTCGAACTCTTTCCTTCCGATCGTGCCGGTGCTTTCTATTTGCGTGATCCCGTGACGGGGGAGGATGTAGACAAGTCCGATGGGGAATCCTGGAAGGTCGAGCCTGGAACCTATGCGCTCCACGCTTCTTTCTTCAGCTCCTTCATCGCATCCATCGAGATCCAAAAGATGCGCGTGGAGAACGACGGCGTCGCCATTTCGCTCGAAGAAGAGACTATCCGCGAGCCCTTCGAGTTCGATGGAGAGAAATGGCTACCAGTAGCGAGCGTCGAAATCCGATTCGGTTTCCCTTCTTCAGCGGAGATTACGCTCCGACCCGACTCCGACCTATCGCAGTTCTGGTGCTTAGGGGTTGAACCCAACACCGGTCGTTGCACGCGCCTGGAACGCATCGGGGGAGTGAGCGATGACCGTCCTGTGCGCGTTGATGCCGCGGATGCAACCATCGTGCGCGCCAGGCGTATTCCCACCGACACGGGGGCGCAGCCGGAAGGTTTCCAAGTCCTTGCGACCAATCGCGAGCATCGCGCGGAATGGATTTCCCTGCAAGACACGCTTTCCGATCGCCAGTCCGATGGCGCAGCCGTGCAATTGGGGCGCGGGCGCTATGATGTGCGCATCAAGATTCCCGACTTTCCCATCCAATTCGTTAGCGCAGAGGGCGTGCGCGTGGATGGGAATGGGACATTCATCGCATTCACTTCCTTCCCCGGCGGGAGAGCGGAAGAAGGCATCGTCGTGCAGCTGGAGTCCGGCTTCGCTTTCGAGAAGGGGTTCTTCTCCATCAGCCCGGATTACAACTCCCAGCGCACACAGGTTTGCCGTCAATGGAATGGGTTGTTGAACTGGTGCCTGGGCGAATGGATTCCGACGCAAGAGACGACGCTGGCGAAAGGCACGCAGGTGTATCGCTTTTTCCCTCCAAACACGGGCGAAACCATCCGGATGGAAAAGTCGAAGGCCCAAAAGCTGTTGCGGAGCATTTCATTGCTCAAGCAATTGTATGGCAATCGCCGCTACTTCGAAGCCGACTTCGCGCGCGAACAATTCCCAGTGTTGGATGAGCTGTTCGGCGGAATCGAAATCTCGATGGAGTGCGCCAATCCCATCGCTGCGAGCGATATCGTCGTGAAACCGATCACTCCCGTCAAGCCGGTCGACAGCATCCCCGCTCCAGCGGATACGGATCCGGGCGCGGCGGCGGATAATGATGTCGTCGGCGATCCTGGCACCGCCTCTGAGACAATACCGGCTGAAACGGTCGTCCCTGCAGGGGAACAGGACACCAATGCGGAACAACTATCATTCCAAGCCGACGAGGCAGGGGAACTGATTCCCATCGAAAGCGATGAATCCTCTCCCGCGGAGGAAATTACCACGACAGTAGACCCGATTGTCGCATCCCCGCCCGCAGAGGAATTGCCCTCTCGCCCGGAAAATCCCGATTTCCAGGCTCCCATAGAGGAAGAATCGATCCCGCTGGATGCCATCGACAGCGCATGGGAGAAACGATTGCCTTCCCAAGACGCATTCGAGCAGAATGAGAACCTCATCCAGTGCGACGGCGTGCAGCTGCAGAATCACTTCGATGATCTGACGACTCCCCCCAATACGGCGGATGAATTCTTCCTCGGCGGGTCGATCGGCAAGGCGAAGCAGACGATGGTGCTGACCAACGAAACGGATTCCCCGCAGCGACGCATCGTGGCCATTCGCTTGCGCGCACGCGATCAGGGAATCAGGACAGACGAGGGGGTCGTGGCCACGACTCCATTGTATGCGCACATCGACAGCCACACGCGCGTGGAACCGGTACGTATCACGCTCGACGAGAGCGGCGCCGTGCTGGATGCCGAGCAATCCGTGCGCGTGAATGAGCAGATCGATTTCTTGGATCAGTCGGGAGAGCGCATGGGGGTTTACAATTGGAGCGATTTCGTCGATGCGGGAGTCGCTCCCACGACGTTGGTCCATCGCAATAGCGGGGACACGATCATCGACACGCTGATCACAGTGGATTTGCAGCCCTTCGAGACAAGGATTATTGACCCCACCTATGACTTGGCCACTGCGACTTCGTATTCCGTAGCATGGACAGGCAGCGCTTCCAATGATGCGATTGGTCAGACGAATGACTCGAATGAAGGAATTTACCTCATCGACAGCGACAATAATGGGTATGCGAATGATCTCATCATCGTCGCGCCTGCCGCGGACATCAATGGTAGAGCGGATGTTGGCGGGATTTACCTCATCAAGGACGTGAATACCTTTTCCGGAACTAATGGGTTGAATCCCAACACCTATAGCGCGCGCTGGTATGCAGGGATTCTCGCGGATGCGATTGGGCGCACAGGGACAGGAGCCTCTGGAAGTGGCAAGGGAGTGCAGTTCTTCGATTTGGACGGGAATGGGTACGTGAATGATATGCTCATCACCGCAAGTAACGCTGACGTGGCTGGAGCGTCGGCAACGGGAGCGGTATGGTTGGTCAAGGATATCGATAAGAAAATCGGGGACTTCAACCTCAACAAGACCACCGACTTCAGCGCGGGATGGGACGGAGGGTCTGCAGGCGATGCATTGGGCCACACGTTTTCAAGCCAAGGAATTTTCGTAGTGAATATCGATAATAATGCCCAGGCCAATGACATGATTGTCGCCAGCTCGATCTGCAATAGTGGGGGAACGGATAATGGGTGCGTGTACCTGATCAAGGACATCCACACCAAAGTCGGACAACTCGATTTAGCCAGCGCGTCGAATTATGCGGTTCGCTTCGATGGGAATGGAGTGGCCTCCAATGATAATTTGGGATCCTATAACGCAAACCAGCAAGCTATTGAAGTCGTTAATACCGACGGGAATGCGTGGGCCAATGATATCCTCATCGGGAGCAGCAACACCAATACCGCGAAAAATGGGGGAACGGACGGTGGTGCCATCTACTTGATCAAGGACATCCACACCAAGATCGGCACGTTCCGCTTCAATGTTACTACTACGTACGATATGGTAGCCATGGGAGCCAGCACCTGGCAAATCGGATTCACGAATGGGTCCGGCCCCGGGCACTTGTTGTTCGACATGAATGGGGATGGGGTCACGAATGACTTGCTTTTCGTCGGGAGCAACGCGGACATCAATAATCCCAAGACCAATAATGGAGTGATTTGTTTACTCACGGACATCAACAGCCGCAGCGGCGCCTATGATTCCAATACGTTTGCGGCGGGACAACGGTTCAATGCATGTTGGAATGGGGCGTATGCAAGTGATTTGCTCGGGCAAGGAATTGCTGCCAATACTGTTGGAGGCTTACGCAATGGATATTTTAAGATTGCCAATTTGGACGGGAATGCAGGACCGAATGACTTGCTTTTGGGCGTGCCGAATGCGGATTATAATGGCAAGAACGGTTCAGGAGCTGTCTATCTCATCCGCGACATCAATACGTTCAGCGGGGTCAATGACTTGAATATTCCCGCGAGCTATAGCGTGATTTGGCGCGGTGGTGCGACCCTTGATGCTCTGCCGCTCGCGCGTAATCATTTGGGAGACTCCATGATTTTGGCGAACCTGGACAATAACGCATCGGCCAACGACCTCATCATTTCCACGAGCAATGCGGATATCAATGGGAAGACTAATTCCGGCGCGGTTTACATCATCTTGGATATCAATACGATCCCGAATGGCGATTATTATTTGGGCCACGATAGACATTATTTTTCGCGCTATAATGGGGGTGCCAATGAATTCTTGTCCGATACGAATGGCACTCCAGGAGTCATTCTCGCGGACACGGATAACAATGGGTGGGCCAATGACCTGCTGATCGCTTCTCCGAATGCGGACCTCAACAACAAGAGGGATAATGGCGCCGTCTATTACATCCGAGATGTTCATCTCAAACCCGGCCGGACGGATTTGAATACCACGGACACGAATCGGTATAACATCAAGTGGTATGGAGGCATCCCCCTAAGCAAGTTGGGTGACACCAATCTTTCGGCGGCCGGGATGCAGCTCGTGAATGTGGATAATAATGCGTATGCCAATGACTTGATCTTGTTCAGCGGATTCGCATCCAATGCGGTCGTCCGCGCAGGAAATGCGATTCTCCTCCAGAATATCGATTCCATCCCTAACGGGAATTATGATTTCAATCAGGGAACGAATTATGTTTCGTTATGGAATGGGGGGGCTGCAAACGATACGTTGGGAGACAATAATCGTGGTTCGGGTAAGGCATTTGTCCTTGGCGATGTGGATGGGAATGGGTACACGAATGACATTATCTTTTCCGTTCCGTTTGCGGATTTGAATTCGCTCACAAATAATGGCGGAGTCTATCTCATCAAGGATATTGCCATCAGCAATCCCTACACCGCCGTTAAACCCCCCACTCTGAATGCGGCCGATTACAATTGGTTGTGGGATGGGGATCAGAACTACGACGAGATTGGCGGCACGAGTACGAATAATTTCCCTTCCACCTTCATGACGAACGTGGATGATGGCACGACGGATAATGACCTGATCATCGTCGATTCCCTCGCGGATGTCAATGGGAAGACGGATGCGGGAGCGGTTTATCTCGTCCGAAATGTGGGCAGCTATACGGAGGGACCCCACTGGCTGGGATACATCAACGATTACACCGCCATGTGGAGCGGTGCTACCGCGGGAGAACGCCTGGGCTCTACCTTCAACCCCGCCACGGGACTCTCAGGAGGCCCCGGGGTGCTCGTGATCGACTCGGACGCCAACACGTATGCCAACGACCTGCTCATTGCTGCGCCCGGCAGTTATACGAATGGGAACGGGCGCGGGGTCATCTATTACATCAAGAACGTCGACACCGCCACAGGGGATACAGACCTCAATCATGCCAATCACTCCACCATGAGTCTCGTGGGCGTTTCCGATGGGGATGCGCTGACATATACGGCCAATAGCGCGATCGGAATGCAAGTCGTGGATGTGGACGGGAGCGGAGGGACGAATGACCTGGTCGTCGCCGCGCCTACTTGCGATTGCAGCGGTCTCACGGATAATGGCGGGGTCTATCTCATCAAGGACTTCAACACCCTCACGGGAAGGAACACCATTTCGAGCGTGCGCAGCGCGGACTGGTATGGCGGGAGCAACAGTGACTTGATCGGCCACACGAACTCGCAAGGGGTTTATAGCGTGCAATTGGTGGATATCGACGGGAACGGCTACAATAACGACATGATCCTCTCCGGTTTCGGTGCGGACATCAATGGGAAGGCGGATGCGGGGGTCACGTATCTCATCCGCGACATCAATGTGTTCAGCGGTTCGCAGAACCTATCGAGCGCCAGCAGTTATTATTCTTCCTACAACGGAGGAGAGGGATGGTATCTCTCCTATGCCGGATTGGGCGTGCAATTGGTGAATGTGGACGGGAACGAAGTGGCGAACGACCTCTTGATCATCAGTGGGAGCGCAGACGTCAATGGCTTTACCGATAATGGGAACATCGTGCTCATCAAGGACGCCGTGAACCGCAATGGGGCGTTCGATCTGAATAACGGAATGGCATCCAATTTCAGCGCCATGTGGATGGGAGGGAGCGCGAGCGATAATCTTGGGGTGAACTTCCATTTCCTGCATAGTTTCAACAACACTCCGGGCATGCAACCATTGGTGCTGGTGACGAATCTGGACGGCAATTACAGCGCGAACGATATGGTCATCCAAGCCGGACTGGCGGATGCGAATGGTTTCACGAATACGGGTTCCATCTACACGGTGCTGGACATCAACGTGGCCTCGGGCTATTATTCGCTCGCCAACCCGACCAGTTTCAACATGCGCCTGAACGGGGACAATGGACAACTCATCGGGATGAGCAATAATGCCAACACCGGGATACGTATCGTGAATGTGGATAACAACCAGTACGCCAACGACCTGTTGATCGTCTCCCCGGCCGCCAGCACGTTTGGTCGCACCATCAATGGATCCATCTACTTAATCAAGGACGTCCAGCGCCGCAAGGGCGAATTCGGCATCGTGGATCCGAATAATTATGATGTGAGCTGGAGTGGCATTGGCACGTTTGATTTGTTGGGGGACAACAACAATAGCGGCAACCCCATTCAAGTGGTGGACCTGGACAACAACGGGTGGGCCAATGATTTGGTGATGGCCGTCTCCTTTGCGGATGTCGTCCGCGTCAATAATGGAGGAATCGTTTTCATCAAAGACATCGAAACCAAAAGCGGACAATTGGATTTACTTGATCCGACGACTTATTCGTTCGCATACTACGGCGGCAGCAACAACGATGAAGTCGGCAGCACCACGCAGAACCAGTTGGGCGTGCAACTCGTGAGCCTGGACAACAATTCCTATGCCAATGATCTGATACTCACCGTCCCCCTCGGGGATGCGAATGGCCTTACCGATAATGGGATCGTCTACGTCATCACGAACATCGAGAACACCATCGGGGCTCTCGATTTGGACACTTCGACGACGTATACTTACCGCTTCATCGGCGCGACGAGCAACGATCGCATCGGGGACACGAATCATAGCGGAATAGGCGTGAATGTGGTGAATATGGACGGCGACGAGTATGCCAACGACCTCATGATCATCGCCCCACAAGGAGACCTCAATGGGTTCGCCAACAATGGGATCATCTACTTCAAGCGCAACCTGCTCACGGACAATTTCACGCCCAACCTAACGTTCACGCTGAGCCTTCCGAGCCTGTCATGCTCGGCCGATTTGGGGAATGGAGATGGAGCTGATGGCCCTTGCACACGCGCCTGGATCGAGTCGACGGACACCTCAGGGGTGGCCGACCAGAATGCCGTCGCGCCGGATGGGCAGTCGACCACCATCCCATTCTTCGTGTATGACAATCAGAGCACCACGCAGTCGGACATCAACATCTACCTCGACCTCAACGTAGCGCTTCCTTCGACGTTGCGCCTGAAGACGTCGCAGTACTCCGATAACTGGCGCCCGACCTGCCTGCAAGACACGCGCAACCACTGCCTGTCGGTTTCGACGACTAGCGTTTCGGTGGGGAGGGCCCATTATACCGCTGGCGCCCAGGATCTCAACCTGTATTTCTGGGGCGACTTCATCGGCCAGTCATTGAATACGCGCGTGGATCGCAATGTCGATAGCAATGCCGTGGACCCGGTGTAGGTTATGCGTCCGCACTTCGATAAAAAGAACAAATCCCCACTGCTTGCCGGCAGGCCCTTAGCGCGGGAGTGGATTTTTCTCGGGATCGGCGCCGTGCTTCTTCTCCTGGTGGGGGGATTCATGCTATTCATGCGGCCCCCGCTAGTGGCGCCGACCCTTTCGGATTGCATGTCGATCGACCGCAATGCCTATGGGATTTCTCCCGCCGTCTTTGGAGAGTTGCCTTCTCCCACTAAGTGCGCGCGCTCGACCGCAAAGGCTTTCCGTGATGGAGCGTTCACGGATGCGTTCTTTTTTTCTCCTAGCGACTATTTGCAGCCCGAATTTTATGGTAATTTCGAGGAGGAAGGCATCAAGTACTGGACCGCGCCCGTTCCTTACCATTATGGCGCTGTCGGATTCGGGGCATTCCCCCAGGAGAGGTTGCTCATTCTCGCACCGGGCGAATCCCAGCGTGTGCGTGTGTTCTTGCATGCAGGGTATGGCATTCGCACGACCCAGGGGATGTCCATCCAACCCCGTTATGGTCATCCGTTAGACGCGGAGCGCGTGCAAGTGGAGCTGTCACAGGATGTGCGTGAGGGTTTTACGCTCGGCCCCAGTTTTCCCAAGTTCTCACCCACGTGGGCGCGACCCGTTGATGTGGTGGTGAGCGTTTCTCCTACTTCGGCGCCGGGGACCATTACCATTTCATTTGCGACACAGCCTCCTTCCAACCAGGCGGAGTCGGTTTTCCGTTCGCAGTATGGGTTTTACTTCAATGCCACGGACTACATCGGAAGCCAAATCCCTTTCCAGTTCAAAGTGAAAGTGGTGTCAAAAAAATAATCTCATCGCTTCTTGCGCCTGGGTTTTTTTTGGATTGAATGAATCCATCGCGCCCAGAGTCCGGGGAATATGACCGCTGCATAGATGCCGGCGAAGAAATACACCACGAAGGATAGGATTCCAAATCCTTGGATGCTCCCAACGAGTTGCCAGTTGAGGAGCACGAATAGCGAGGTGGAGAAGAAACCCAATACCACTTTCACCATGGCCAATCCCTCAAATGCAAGGGGTTGTTGCCGTGGGTCTTCCTCATCGAAGAGGTAAAATCCCACCAAGAAACCAAGCGTGGCGGCGATCGAACCTATTTCTTTCTGCAACAGCATCAATGCAAGGCTGATGATGGCGACGATGGCGATGAGGAGCTCATACTTGTAAGGACGCAATTCCGCTTTCCATTCCTGGATGCGTGGAAGCTGGTGGAGTTTCCAGAATGCCCATCCGAGCAGGCTTCCGATAGCGATTCCAGCAATGACATCTCCAAGGTAGTGCAACCCCAAGTACACCCGGGAAATTGCGACACCTAAAACGAGCACGGCCGCCAAGACGGCAAGGTACGCGGGCGCATGCTCATAGCGGAGCAAGTGCATGGTCTGCGCACTGACGAGTGTGGCGTGCCCGGAAGGGAAACTCTTTTCGGTAATCCCATCCGTGTAAAGGCGCAGGAACTCCGTTCCGGGACGCGGGCGCGCAAAGAATGTCTTGACTCCTTCCACGACGAAAGCGGTAATGATGGATATCATCAAGATGCGCACGGCCAATTTCTTGTGATGCAACCAGTGCAGCCCCAATCCTAGTCCGATCCATATCGTGGGAGAACCCAGCCAGGTGAAGGCAATCATTACGGTTGTCGTAAATGGTTCCACAAGTGATTGGAGCATGTGCGAGAATGCGATTTCGAAGGGGAAAGGAGGCAGCATGCACCATGCATCCCGGAGTGGTTTTTATTTGTAGGCTACACGGGCCTGTTTGGGGCGGGTCCATACGAATGCGGCGACGACCACTCCTACAACCCCTAGCAGGAGCGGAACTACTTCCACGAACAAGAGCATGGCCGCGCTCGTAATAGCGCCTAGCACCGCCAATAGCGGCCACTTCCCGATGTTGATGGGGGAACGGAATCCCGTGAATGGTTTCTTCTCGCGCAGGCGGATGAGGAGAAGAGAGAGGTTGATGACGGCGAACACCGCGAATAGCAATCCATCCGTCATGTGGGCCACAAAGGTGATGTCGCGCGGCAACAGCAAGAGCGTGCTCACGATGACGCTCGCGATGAGCGCGTGACGGGGTTGATTGGATTCCGTGTGGGCGAACCATTTCGGCAGCGATCCCGCGCGGGCCATTCCATAGACGAGGCGTGAGGTCGCAAGGAGGATGAACAGCACAGTGTTGCCCGTGGAGAGCAGTGCGATTCCTCCTAGGAGAAGAAAACCCAAATCCCCGAATTGGCTGCGTGCGACATCGGCGATGGGGGAAGCGCTTTGGCCGAGCGTATCAGCACCCAAAATACCCAGGGCGCTCGCGGCCACCAACACATAGAGGACGGATGAGATCCCAATGGCAAGCAATAATGCGCGTGGCATCATCTCTTTGGGATTCTTCGTTTCTTCGGCCATGCGCACAAGCTCTTCAAATCCCAGATAGGCGAAGAACACGAGCGCGACTCCCGAGAATATGCCCGGGAGCAAATCGATGGATGGAATGGCAAATCCTTTTCCGAGGAATGGGAGACCGATCGCGATGATGACAATCAGCCCGAGGATCTCAAAGAGCGAAATGGCTCCAGCGATTTGTGCAGTCTTCTTCGCGCCGCCCCAGCAGATGCCAGCACACACGAGCATGATGCCGATGGCAGCGAGCAGGGAGTCAATCCCGAATATGCGGAAGAAGTAGCCTCCGAATCCCAATGCGACCGTCGCGGCCGATGCCACTCCTACCACGATGAGCGCGAGGCCCATCATGAAGGCCCAGCGATCCCCAAGGGAGTGGGTCACATACACGTATTCGGCTCCCGCCTTGGGGAAGCGCGCGGATAGCTCGGCATAGGATAGAGCAGTAAATAGGGCGATGACCCCTGAAATGGCAAAGCTGACCCATACGCCTTCTCCGGCTACGGCAGCGGCCTTTCCCACGAGGGCATAGATTCCAGCCCCTAGGATGATTCCGATTCCCGCGAGCGTGAGTTCGAGGAATCCGAGTTCGCGTTTGAGGGCCATAATGGTCTCCAAGAGCGTTTTGCGGTTCAAAAACCCGCCGCTATCCATTCGTCTACTGGCCTTTCGAAGTATGGTTTAAGAATTGCATTCCAGAACCTTTCCCTAGAGGGGTCGTCGTCTAGCCTGGTTAGGATGATAGCTTTGGGAGTTATCGACCTCGGTTCAAATCCGAGCGACCTCATGGCCTGTTTCGGCAGGCCGCATCGAGAATGGGTATCGCTTCGCGACACCCAATATTATTTTTTAGTTAAGCATGAGCCGTTACGTTCTGCGCCGCTTCGTGCATGCGCGTGTTCAATGCGTTCACCCACTTCTCTCCTTCTTCCACTCCCGCAAGGAATAATTTTTTTTGCTGTGTTCCCTCGCGATAGAGGATTTCGATTCCTTCGACGTGCAACCATTTCCCCATCCAATCCTTTTTTTCGCGGATGGAGATGAAAGCGGAGAAGGGGAAGAATTTTCCTTTCATGTCCGGGGTGTCCACCCAAATGCCGTGCGTGGAGAGCCATGCGTCGCGCTGCGAGATGTCGACGCGCCACATCCATTGGAGAATGGTCCCGATGAGGTAGACGGCCCCTGAAAGGCCTAGCGCAACCGCCAAGAAAATGATAGGAGAACCCTGTTCGAGTTTGAAGGAGTAGATGAGGAACGCCAGCAATCCCACATACCAGAAACCAAAAAGCGGGGCAGCGCGTAAGGAGTAATAGAGCACGGTCTTGGGAGAAGTGGGAATCTCCCCAACTACTTGTTCTCCGGGCTGCAATGCGAGTGATTGCGGGTTCATACGAGAAAGGAAAAAATTGGATTACTTAAACCATTGCTGCTTTTATACGCTAAACAATCATTCAGTGCATGCCATTGAAGCGATATGATTTTCCCGCCAAGAAGAAGAGAAACGCCATTTCCCTATTCCGAGGACCCAAAACTAAAGTGGAAAGTGCGGTAAGGAAGATGAGTAGGAGCGCGAAGTTCATGCGTGTACCCACTGATCTAGAGTCTGCCGCATTATTCCGGAATGGAAAAAAGTACGTGGGCTTCTTTCACCAACAGCATAGAGAAGAAATCGAAGAGCGCCACGAGGCAGGCCACCTGCTGATTGATGCCATCCGCCATCGGTGGGGAATAACACAAACGAACAGCGAGTCCCATGACCGTCATTTTGAGGAATTGCTTTTACGCGAGTTGAAATTTGGGGGGTTTAATCCAGCAATGCTCACACACCATCCACCAGCTTATCCACCGGCGATAGATCATTCCATCCATTATTTTATGAATTCATTCCCGGGGTTGCTGGTGCAGCGTTTAGGTTCCCCGCGAAAAGTCATGGCGGCTATCCGCCAGTTGGTGCGCGCACCCCCCCTGCGAGAGGATATCCGGACGCTCTTGGATGCACGCAAACAAAGCACTCCTGCGGCGAAAAAAGCAGCCAAAGCGGTAATGGATTACTTGTTGAATTATTCGGCTAAACGAGCCAAGTATACCAAAACCCAAAAGTAGTGAAAAATCAAATGCCTTTCTTCTTTTTCATGAGGCGCTTGAGCCCGGGAATCTCGACGCCGGAGTAATCGCCCATGAGGCCATTTTGCTTGAAGAGCGTGCGAACGATGTAGGCGTGCACAATCTTCCCCATGTGGGGGTTTTTTCCGATAGTGTGTGCTCTCTGTTCGAGAGTAGAAGAACTCACATACTGCAAGAAAGAAGGGATGTCTCCCGCGGTTTTGCCGGTGGGAGCGGCGGCGATGAGCTCTTTGACCTTCTGCATGTCCACGCTCTGGGAGAGGTATTTCTCCAGGCGGTTTTCGATGCTGATGCTGTAGGAGACGAAGAACTCCCCCACCGTTTTAGGATCGGTCTGCTCGGTGACGGCGAATTTCTTGATGCACTGCCACGCGGGATAGTTGGCGATGAATTGGATTTTTGCGGGAGTCAATGTCATCCATTCCACCTCACTTGAGTGCCCCGTAAGTGAGCGGCAACCCTATTCCCTGCATGAATTTGTGTGTGGCATAGGCTTTGAGGAATTGTGTCATTTCTTTCTGTTCTTTGGCTTGCCACTTGGGATTGCTTTCGGCGATGGGTTTGATGGCCTTGCCCATGGCGCCCGTTCCTTTGAGCACGGCCACGGCCGACTTCATATCGCCTTTCTTATAGCTTGCAATGGCTTCGGAGATAAGGGAATCGATGGCTTGTAGGCTGCCCATTTTTTTGAGGTAGAATTCGATCATCTCGTCCAATTTTTCGGTAGCGGTCTGCAGTAATTGGATTACCTGCGCAGGGTCTTCGTTTCCGCTGATGGAAAGATGTTTGGCGTTTTTCCAGTTGGGAAAGTCGGCGCTGAATTGGATTCCTGTTTCCATAAATGCATACTGGCAAAGAGTCATTAAAAGGGTTTTCTTGCAGGGGAGCGCCGAAAACCGGTTTATAATCGTCAAAGTGCACCCATAACTGATGCCCACCCATCCGGCCAAGCAACCACTCATGGGAATCCAAATCGTCGAAACGCATGAGAATGGATTCCTTTTGATGGTGGGACCGCGCGAGAAAGGAAAGATGTTCGTCTCCACCCCCGCCATACGAAAGGTCATCGAGACATACCAGCTAACACATGCACAGCTCGGATACATCGACCTGCAAGTGAATACCGCTCACAAATCCATCCATACGCATGAGTATTATCCACTCCAATATGGGGTGGGACACTTGTTCTTCCGCAAAGGAGTCGCTACCCTCGCGGAATTGCAAATCGAAAAGCTCATGCTGAAGCGCTTCCCGGGTTATTCGATTGTCTCGGGAACGAAAAGTCTGGCAGAGAGACATCATCAAATCGTGAAAAGGGGAAGGGTTCCCGGTGAACCGATGCCATTGGAGCAGGCCATCGCACTAACGCGGGCAAAAGCGATCGCGAACTACCGGAAACAAAAAAACAAGGAAGCCCATTCCATGCGCGGGAGGATATTGCGCGTGAAGCGGTGGTTGAAGTCAACATTATCCCGTAACAGGAAATAATCATCTATCGATCCATTCTCGTTTGATCTTTTCAATGTCTTCTTTCTTGATGCCTTGATACCATTGCTGCTCGGGTTGAATGCAAACGATGGGGCCCTTCCCGCAATAGTCCAGGCAACCGCTTTTCACCACGCGGATTTCTTGCTGGAGCCCCTTTTCTTTCGTATAGGATTTGAGTTCGGCCCAGATATCGATTGCACCCACGTTGCCGCAGAGCGTGGAATCGTCTGGATTCTTCTGGTTGCAGCAGACCAATATGAGGCGTTTCTGCGTCGCGGCGAGGGGCTCCATACGCTATGCGTATGCAAAACCATTAAAAATCCCCAAAGGTTACTCGTGGTTGCGATGAATGATAATGTGGTCAACGCCAAGGGTTTCTTCGTCGCATTAGGCGCGCTGGCATATAGCCGTACGCCCGCACAGGCGTTTGGTTTCTATTTGGCCTACTTGATGCTGATCCTGGAACTCTCATTGATCGTGGGAGCGATTGTCGGAGTGGCATCCGGAGCAATTACCCCCAATGCATTTTATGATTTTGGTTCC
The DNA here is from genome assembly GCA_016699555.1 of Candidatus Iainarchaeum sp. Classification (GTDB taxonomy): domain Archaea; phylum Iainarchaeota; class Iainarchaeia; order Iainarchaeales; family VGJJ01; genus VGJJ01. The sequence goes on along the minus strand of CP064981.1, from coordinate 381,417 downwards.
TGGCTCTCCAATGGCGTGCTCGGGATCATGATCCAAGCCGGGTGGGTGCTGAGCATCCTGATGTGCCTCGGTATCGGCGGGCTCATTTTGCGCTACAAGGGAGTGTACCAGAACTTCAGCCTGATCATGCTCGTGATCCTCGGAGGAGTGCTCGCTGTTTTCTTCGGTGCATTTTTGGGATTGGTTCCGATCGCATACATTACGATGAAAGAGAGCCATGTCTGAATAGGAAGTGAACACGCGCGCTAGTCCAATGGACAATCACACGGCTTTTCCTTGAGCAGTTTGAGTTGTTCCGCGGGCGTATGAACGAATGCATCCTGGAGCTTTTTGCCCTTTGCGAATTTTTTATCCAATGGAGAAGCGTGCACATATCCTCTACGTTCCATCTCTTTCACGAGCCTTTCATGTCTCGCATAGAGTGCGGCCAGCTTTCCTTCCCATCTTTTGGTTTCGGGATGATTGCGATACCCTTTCTTGTCGTGCGCGAGGATATTGTAGAGGCCATGCAATTCGCGATGCTCCCCAAGCAGGTGCTTCCGGCACAAAATTTTCGGATCCACATCCCACACGCGCATGCGCAATCACATCTAGATTTCGCCTGCAAGGTATTTCTTGCGGATACCTTCGGGAAATTTTTCGATTGCGTATCGCAGCATGGTGCGGGGCATTTTCGTGTAATGGGTTTTCAAGAAATCCACGAGTTCTTTTTCATTGCGTTTTCCCATTTCGCGGAGCATCCAGCCAACCGCCTTATGCATGAGGTCGTGCTCATCATGCATGAGCGTGAGCGCGATCGCTTTGGTGTCATCGAATTGATGGTTGCGGATGAACGCAAAAGTGGAGATGATCCCCACGCGTTTCTCCCAGAGCTTGGGAGAGCGTGCGAGCGCGTGGAGTTTCTTTTTTTGTTGAGGATGCGCAAGGAGATATTCCCCGAGTATCTTGTCCGCACTCAAATCGACGAGATCCCAGTTGTTGACCGCGTGCAAGTGATTGAGATAGAAGTCCACGATCGCTTGTCTTTCTTCCGTGCTCGCTTTCTTTGATTTGTAGCGTTCCACGAGGATGAGCAGCGCGGTAAGCCGCACCTCATGCCATTTATTTTCTAATGCGCTTTCGAGCTGCGGGAAAGAAGTGTCCAAGAATTTGCGTGCCACAATTCTTGAGTCAGGCACAGTCACGCCCAAAAATTGATCGCCTTCCCCATATTCTCCTTTTCCGCTCTTGAAGAAACGCGCATTCACGGCTGCGCGTTGCGGCGTCGCATATTTCCGCAGCTCTTTTTCGATAGGATGCATGACCATCCCACGTGCGAGGCGGATTTAAATCCGTGCAAGGCGTGCTTCCAAATGCAGGCTCCGCATCCGTTCACTCATTTCTTGAGCAATTTGAATGCATGATTCCACGTATTGTTCGCCGCCCCATAGAGCACCCATCCGATGCACATGGGTTCGAGCACGCGTGCGCCTTGGATCCCGCCGATATCGGCCAGGTCGAATCCGAATTGCTGCACGATTTCCCCTACTCGTTTCTTGGCATTCGCATCATTTCCGCACATGAACATCGTGGGTGGCCCGTTCGGGAAAACGGGATTGACCATGTGGGCATTCCCCACCGTATTGAATGCCTTGACCACATGCGCGTGAGGCAACCACTTCTGGATGCGTTCCCCTAATGAGTCATTGAATCCCACGAAGAGAGAAGGAGGCATCCCCTTGGAGAAATCCAATGGATTAGTCGTATCGATAACGATTTTTCCCGTGAAGTTTTCTTTTCCCGCAAGCGCGATAACAGATTCTGTCGCCGTACCTAAAGTAGCCAGCACCACGATTTCTCCAAATTTGGCCGCTTCGGCGAACGTGCCCGTGCAGGCGTGCGATCCCACTTCTTTCACGAATAGACTTAATTTTGTCGGATCGCGCGATCCGATGCAGACTTCATGTCCGTGCTTCACAAAACCGCGCGCGAGCGCTTTTCCGACGTCTCCGCTTCCGAGAATACCAACCTTCATGGGATCACCGTTAGAATGAGGCATTAGAGGTATTTAGCTGTGCTGTCAAAATCAAAAGCGCAAAAGAAAAGAGCGGAATGAATACGCCGCGATCGCCGCGCGCCAAAAAAGCAGGCATTCTGATCTTTCCGCGCTCGTTGTTCGTGCAGCGCTTGGGAAATACTATGAATCAGCCTTCTTAGTTGCCCACGCCCGATCGGCGTGTTTCCAGAATGTTTCCGCGAATAATTTGTAGACGGGATTGTATAGTCCGGCAACACTGGAATAAATACGGTCCTCTCCCCCGCCGAATGCTTGTCGGATGATATCCAGCATATTCTCAGCGCTTTGGCGGGCGCTTTTTGGACTCACATGGTGAAGCTCGCCCGTATCCATCACGACGTGTCCCCAGCTCCCATCTTTGCGTTTGTAGAATCCATAGTGGTCGAACCATGGGGAGCCGATCCCGTGATTGTACATGACAGCTGTTTCGCGGGCGAGCGTTCGGATAAGTACGCGGTCCTTTTCAAGTGTCAGCCCACGTAAGAAATAAGGCCTTCCCGGCAGCGGCCCAGGAGGGTTGATGGGGCGCAGTTTGCTCTCTTTTCCTCCTTTGCGCAGGAAGGGGGACATGACGAGGTATACGCCGGCATTCTTTCCGCTCTTGACTTCGAATACGCCAGTGCGTGGCACGGGCAGCCCGGCCTCGCGGAGGGTATCGCGCAGCTGCACTTCCTTTCGTGCATCCTGCATATTGAAAGCGCGATCGCGCTTGCTGGCGCGGTCGTCAAGCGGTGGCCTTCCCACGCGCTTCAGGAATACGCGTTGAGCGGAGTGAATTCCTGGAAAGGGCAGGAAGGCGTTCGTGCGCACGTACATTTTCCCATAGTGGAATTCGCTTGTTTTGAGTGATTGAAATGGAAGCCGTCGGATGAAGCGGATGCGCGCAACATCGGCAGGAGTAATGGTCAGTCCACTGCGACGAGGCATATCCTAAACCCAACCCTCCGGGAACTAAAAGGGTGTGTAGGCAACCCCATTATTGAGGAGGCAAATGCGCTGGGGGTGGTTGCATCCGCTTGCGCTTGGCGAGGAAGCCAAGGACTTGCAGAAGGATCGTCGCGAGCACGAGTACCCAGAGGAAGAGCTCGGCTAAATGGATGAATGTCTGCCCATTGCCCAATGGGATGAATGGCCCCTTTTGGCTGAGGAAAAAATGCCCCACAATGATGACGAACGCCACATAGGTCAACTGCTGAATGCGCTTCCACCAACTACTACCGAGCTTCTTGACGGCGTAGTCGGAGGAGACGAATGCGACGAGCGCAAACACGACAAACCCGATTGTGCCCAAAGTGGTATCGAGCGATGCGAATGCAAGCTCGATGGCATAGACATACACATGCACAAGCACGAGGGCGAAGTGCGCCAGCATGAAGACGAAAGCCGACAGCCCAACGGCACGGCGTGGTTCGATGAGCGCGGCGAAGCGATTGGGAAATAATACCGTGAGCGGGCCGATCATCAACGAAACGCACGTGAAGAGGAGCGCTGCCAGTCCGAACAAGCGGATGAAAAGCAGTGCAGGCGTAGAAGGGAAGAACGACTCGTACACGCCGAGCAGCGTGAGCGCAATACCTAAAATCCAAAATAGCATGCTGGTCTTTTGCATGGATTAACCTCCCACGCTGGATTGCGGCACTACCGCATCCAGTTGTCCCAGATAGAACGTGGCGAGCAACCGGTCGGCCGTCGCCGAGTGGCCTTGTGCCTCGAATGCGTGGGTGCCGTCTTTCCCGCAAAACGGGATATAGTCTCTTCCGCCAGGATGGTTGGTGAATGAACTGAGATTATACACGTTCCCGTGCACCACCATCCAGCAATTGCGCTGGGAATTATGCTTCTTCACTTCGGCCAAGGAAAGGACGATGGTTGGAGCCGGAGAAGGAGGAATTGGAAGCATGATCGTATTAGCATCCGGAGTGGGCGGAAGCACGTTGATGTCGGCAGGCGTGTTGACATCGGGCGGAGCGATGTAAGCAGGCGATTGATTTCCATCATCGTTGGGCGATGGAATAGAGGGTTGTAGGGCTTGGGGATCAAGCGTGTAGGTGCAGCCGCTGAGCAAGAGCAGTGCAAAGAAGAGTCCGAGTGACAAGGGAGAGATATAACGCATTCGTTCACATTCGTGCGAAGATCCAATCGCTGAATCCGCTTCCTAACACTGGGTCAAAAATATTGAAAAGGCGACCAGTATCCAAATTACCACTTAATCCTAGATGCATAGTCCCCACAATAAGGAAAACTTAAATATCGGCTTTCCGGCAATAGTGGAATGACGACCAACACCGTAACGCTCCACCGCGTCCTCAAAGCATCTCCCGAAAAAGTATTTAGGGCTTTTACCGATACGCATGCCTATGCGTCTTGGATTCCTCCATATGGTTTCCTGTGCGTCGTCCACAAGATGGAAGCGCGCGCGGGAGGAGAATACAAGATGTCCTTCATCAATTTCTCCACGGGCAACGGGCATTCTTTCGGCGGAAAATACTTGGAGATAAAGGCGAATGAATTCTTGAAGATGACTGATAAATTTGATAATCCAAATCTCCCCGGGGAAATGATCACATCGATTTGGCTCAAGCGCGTTTCCGTTGGCACTGAACTCAAAATCACCCAAGAAGGGATTCCATCGCAGATCCCCGTTGAAATGTGTTATTTGGGATGGCAGGAATCGCTGGAGAAGTTGAAGAAATTGGTCGAACCCCAAATTCCGGATAATTGATGGAAAAGCCCTCGGTGGGGATTGAACCCACGACCCCCAGTTTACAAAACTGGTGCTCTGCCGCTGAGCTACGAGGGCGCCCATTTCGTAGGGCGGGTCCGAAATCCAGGTATCATGCGTGATACCTGTCAACTCCGCCAGGTGGTGCCTTGTTTCAAATGATGGCTTCAAAACGCATATAAATCCCGTTTTCTCGGAGGAGAAGAAAGGGGCTTTTAATGGCTTTTTGCCCGATTTGAGGGTATGTCCTCGCCATTACCCATGCTCCTCCAAGAGAAAGCCACGGCGTGCCAGAAGTGCGGAGAGTGCTGCAGAAAATACTATATTTCTGTGCTCCCCGACGAGCTCGAGCGTGAGGCGAAGTTCTTCAAGCTCTCCCAAGAGAAGTTCATCCAAATCTATTGCCAGCTTTTTTTGCAAGTAATGCCATTGCAGCAGGGAGACCATCCCTTAGCCATCCATTCCTCGGCAATCCCAAAAAAGATTTGGAGTGTGTTGCAGAAGAATGGGATTAGTTCCAACTATGTGATGCTCCTTCCCATGCTGGGTTTCAAGAAAAAAGAATTCTGTGTTTTCTTTGATCCAAAACTTTATCTCTGCACTATGCATACCGTGAAACCCGCACAGTGCTCCATTTTCCCTTTCATGGCCGGCGAGAAGAACGTGGATTTTGCGAAGGCCTATGATTTCTGCGAGCTCGCCAGCATCGCATCTCCCACGCGCTACACGCATGCGCAAGCGGATCTGCAGAAAGTGAAGATGGCGCGCTACTTTGATTCTGTTGCAAAAAAGGGAATGGAAAACGTGTGGAGCGCGTTGCCGCAAGAAGGGATTATCATCTATCAAGGAAAATCCATTTCTCCCATTACGCGTTCAGAGTTGCTGGAATTACTACAGCTCGCCCGCGAAAAAGAAACAAATTAAAATGATAAAAAAAAGAAGAGATGAAAGCGTTCTAATTCTGAACGCTTCCCATTCCCGTTGTTGGAGTGGATGCTCCCACGGGTTGTGCAAATTTGAGCGTGAGCGAGAATCCCTGCGTGGCCTTGGCTTTGACTAAAGTACCATCCCACATCTGCATGCCGAGCATGAATCCCACGTGGAGGTCTCCATAAATCCCATCCTGCAGGTTCATGAATCTCCCCGAGCACGAAACAATACGCCCATTCTTCAGCTCGGTAGAGGTAAAACGATTGTGCACGAAGTATTGGATGACCGCTTCTTCCAATAGCCCATCCGCTTCTACTGCGGTGCACTCTCGGATGTTATGTTGCTTGATGGCTTGTTTCAACCCCGCTAGCACATCGTCCCCGGCATCAAATACGAGCGTGAGGTTCTTTTCCACGCTCTTTCCCGTATAAATCATCGAATCCATGCTTGGCATATGCGATTTCCCCCTGAATCCCTTTACTAGGCATTTGGCATTTAAAGCTCTAATTGCTCGTGAAAATGAACATGGGTCCCGTGAAACACGTCGATACCTCCCTTGAGATCGTGGAGGAAGGCATTAAGTCCTGCACCCAGTGCCCCCTCTACAAGACGCGCACCCACGCCGTGCCAGGAGAGGGTCCGGAAAATCCGGCATTGATGCTCATCGGCGAAGCCCCGGGAAAGAATGAGGATTTGGAAGGAAGACCATTCGTGGGCGCGGCAGGGAAGAAGCTTTCCGCCATGCTAGAGAGCGCGGGACTCAAGCGCGAAGAGATTTTCATCACGTCCGTGTTGAAGTGCCGCCCGCCCGAGAATCGTGTTCCGACGAAAGAAGAAGGCGAAGAGTGCACGCACTCCTGGTTGAATCCCCAAATCCAATTGTTGAATCCCCAGCTCATCGGATTGATGGGAAACACCGCAGTCAAATGGGTATTGGGCAACGATTTCGTGTTTAATCTCTCGAAAGACCATGGAAAAATGATTACGCAGTATGGGCACACCTACGTGCTGCTCTACCACCCCGCTGCCATGATCTACAACCAGTCCCTCAAGACGACGATGGAAGAGGATTTCAAGAAAGTGGCAGGACACCTCATGCTGGCGCGATCGGCGGATCGATTGAAAGGGTGATTGTGATGACTGCTTCTGCACATGACCCGATCCAGGTTGAATCCGCACGATTACATTGGCGTATGCCAAGCAGGAGCGAAACGTCTCTCGAGAGTTTCGATGGGCGAATCCTCTCAATCCTCCAACAGAATTGCCGTATCAGTCTGAATGCTATCGCACATCTGACTCATCACTCGAAATCAGATGTCAGTTATCGCATCCGGCGCATGGAGGAAATGGGAATCATAACGGGTTACCAGGCCCATTTACGCCTATTCAGTGAATTCTTTGTTTATCGTATAATCAAGTTACAACAATTCGACCAGTCACGTGCGATTGATTTGCTCGAAAAATTACGCCTGCGACAGGATGTGGTTGCAGCCATGTCGATTTGGGGGAGTGAAAACAGCCTCATCGCATGCGCACATGCGGATGAGAGCGAGTGGAAAAGATTCTATAAGGAAATCTGCTCGAACGGAACCAGTGCCAAAACCATTGCAGTAATCAAAGATTTTGATTTCATGACCGTCGACTATTCCAAACAATTCGAACAGGCTGCCAGGTTATTCACGCACAAAGACACTTCTTTCCTACATGCATTCGCGGGAAAGAAGAAGCCGCCCATCAAGCTGAATCACGACGACATTTCCGTATTGAATGGCCTGGCGACCCAAGCCAGGATCTCACTGACGCAACTGGCCCAACAAATCGGAGTGTCACGCAGTGTGGTGCGCAAGCGCGTGCAACAATTGATTCAAACGAGCACGATCATCAAGTTTTCGGCTAACGTGAACCCGAATCGTCTTCAAGGGATCCGACTCGTGGCGTGGTGGACAAAAGCTAGAAATCAGACTGATTCACACCACCTCGGCGAACAGATCCGGCGGATGGATAATGGGAATGGGTGCACACGCTTGGACGGAGGACAATGGGATTATGTCACTTTTTTGCATTTTGATAGCAAGGAACAAGTGACACGATTTATGGAGGAGGCCCCATCCCGGTTCCCAAAGGCACACCATCATGCATTTGATTTGATCCATGAGCAGGCAAAGATGAAGTGGCGCATCCCCTCGGTCGAACAAGTGACGAAATCGATAAAGGAAATGATTTAATATTCGGCCTTCGACAGCTGCATATGACGAATCCGATTCCGTCTCGCCGCATCTCAGCATTATTGGGAGAAAGAAATAAGGCCATCCTTTTTGCTGAAGGAAAACTCGATTTTCCGAATGGGAAGGCAGGGATCTTCTACCAACCGGCTCCAATAGAGAACCCCATCTTATTGGCGACGATCGAATTTGATGAAGAGAAGAAATGGGAAAAATTCGGACGACGTCGTGCGATTGTCCGATTTCGGACGCAAGAACCACGCCAAGTCATACAGGCCATCAAGGCCACTCTATCCCCACGCATGCTCTCCATTTACCGCGAGCGTGGCATCTCGGAAATGGGAGGATATACACGTAATCCCACGCTAGTCAGGCAACTGTATGAACGTGCCCCCCTCAAAGTGGGAAGACCGTCCAAGGAGTATGAAGGGCAGACTCATTTTTTGGATATGCTGCAAGCATACCATGGAAAATTTGTCGGTGAGACCGACCCGCAATATTTTATGAACCCTATTTGGAGTCTCCACATCCCAGTGGCCGAGGCACTCCGCTGGAGCAAATTATCATCTGAAGCAAGGAATAGAGCGATTGACGCGAATAAGTCGAATGAACATCGCTGGATTGATGCAATCAATGCACCCATCAAGTTAACCCCTCCAGAAAAATGGGAGCGTGCCAAGAGGTACATGGATCGGTATCGCCTATTCAATTTGGTCCAACGATTTGCCAGCATTGCAAAGAAAAGGAAAAAGCGGCGCATACCCACCAGGAACACGAATAGGAAATCCCTCGGGAAACAACGAGTCGCATGAAAGAGAAAAAGGTCATGCAACGGGTCAGATGGATAGATGGCACGAGGATGACGATCGTTCATTCGAACAACTTACTCAAGCTCATTCCTTCGTTATTGCGATAGATGGCTTCCGCGAATAGTTCTTCGAGCGGAATCGCCTCGATCTTCTCGTGCGCCGGTTGAGGGATGGAGTTCGTGACGAAAAATCGGTCGATGTGTTTCCCTATTTCCTCTCTTCCCTTGCTGAATAGTCCGTGCGTGCAATACGCATAGACGTTTTTCGCCCCTGCAGCGCGCACGCTTTTCGCGGCTTCGATCAGGGTTCCGCCACTATCGACCATATCATCGATGATGAGCACATTCTGTCCCGCGACTTCTCCCACTACTTTGAATTCGTGGATTTCTCCTTCGTGCTTACGGTACTTGTAGCCGATCACGATGTCTTCGATCCCTAGCTTGGAGGCGAATCCCTTGGCGCGCGACGTGCCACCGGCATCGGGGGACATCACCACGGTGTTTTCCAGCAATTGCGGGTGGTTTTTGGACAGATACTCATGCAGCAGGCGCGAGGAATAGAGATTATCGAAGGGAATGCGATAGAATGAAGGCAATTGCGCCGAGTGGGTGTCGATGGTGATGACGCGATTCGCGTAGAGGGAAAGCATATCCGATAGCACGCGCGCATTCACGGCGACGCGCGATTCGTCTTTGCGGTCTTGCCGAGAAAATTTCATGTAGGGCAACACATCCACGACCTCGTTCGCGGAAGAATTCTTGAGTGCCTCGTTCACGAATGCGAGTTGCAGGAACCAATCCGCCGGGGAGAGCAAGGAATCATGGATGAAGAAGCAATTTTTTCGTCGCACATTCTCGTGGATCTTCACCTTCAGCTCGCCGTCGCGGAATTGCTTGAGGTTGATCTCATTCAGCTCGTACCGTGGAGAACGCTCGCGCAGGATCGAATAGACATTCTCGGCGAACTTCCAGCTTCCCCCTTGGGGATTGGCTACGATGGAGCACGCGTTCTCGCTTCCATTTCCATTCATGACCGCTCACGCCCCTCTTTTCCTTTTCATTCCCAAAAACCTGTGGGAATCCTGTTCCATTACGCTGCCCCGGAAGAATATAAGCGCGTGGGAGGGGTCATGCTTTCGCGCGTTTCGCATTCCCTTTTTCGGAGAAAATTTTCCGGAGGGGAATCGCATAAAGCACGATCAACAGCCCAATCAGAATCGCCCAATCGACTTGCAGTAAGGGAGGGAACCATTTGGCGAGGCCAATCCCAAAAATGATGAGCGCGGTCTTGAGCATGGACCACTCCAGCACGGAAAGCGTTCCTAGTCGTTTGATATGTTGCGTGATGAACAGCATACTCCACCGAAAAAATCCGAATTAATAAACCCTGACCCGTGAGGAAAAAATGAAAGTGCCCCGAACGAGCAAGAGATTTAGCGTAAAAATGCGGATTCGTATCCTTACAAGGATACTAAGGTATGCTGGTAAATAAGGTTTTCTTCAATAGGAGGCAAAAATCTCTTTCTTGAGTTTCTGGAAAGGTTCGGAATAACGGATGTCTGCATTCCGGGGCCGTGCAAACGGCACAACAAACTCCTTTTCGAGTGTTCCATCCTTCATGACCAAGACGCGGTCGCTTAACAAAATGGCCTCTTCAACATCATGGGTTACCAAAACCGTTGTGGTGTCTATCTTTTGGATAAAGTCCATCATCCACTCTTGCATACGCTGTCGAGTATGAGTATCGAGACTCGAAAACGGCTCGTCCAGAAGCAGGAGGGCTGGATTAGTTGCCAGGGCGCGTCCTAACGCAACTCGCTGTTGTTGCCCCCCAGATAGTTGCATCGGATAGTGGTTTTCCTTGCCTTCCAGCTCAAGCAGCTTGACCCATTCCTGAACCTCATTGTCTTGATATTCGTCTAAACCAAATGAGAGATTTTCGTTCACTGTCATCCAGGGAAACAACGAATGATTCTGAAATGCAAAGCCAACCTTAGAAGGGGTGCGGAGGCTACCATCTCCCTTGTGAATTCCAGCCAACACGTGAAGGAGGGTTGACTTACCCACCCCGCTTTTGCCTACAATGGAAACGAATTCACCCTTTTTTACGGTTAGAAAAATGTCTTTCAAAACAGGTTTGTCGAAATGGACGTTCATTCCTTTCACAGATACCAACGTATGACTCATTGTGTAGTCACCCACGGAAAGGCTTTTCGAGAAAAATAGACAAATACGTAGTCTGTGAGGAAAGATAACAATCCCAAAACAATAAGCCCGGCCACCATTTGGTCGACGCGGTAAACGATTTGAGCCGCCGCGATGAAGTATCCCAAGCCACTCGAGGCTCCAGCTAATTCACTCACAAAAATCATGATGAAGCCCATTGCAATTGCTATTCGCATTCCATTGACCAAGAAAGGCATGGATGCGGGAATAATGACTTTGGTCATAGTCTTCAATGGGCGTTTGGAAAAAAGTGTGGAAACTCGCAGGTATTCTTTTGGAATTGATTTTACTCCAATCAGAGTGCTAATCCAAAGAGGAAAGAATACTGCAAAAGCAATGGAGAAAATCTTTGCCACATCTCCAATACCTAACCATACAATAATGAGCGGAATAATCGCAACGGGGGGAAAGGCACGTAAAATGTGGAGAAAAGGCGCTGCCGTTTCCTCCAAGAAGAGAATTCGACCCATTGCCAACCCAAGAAAAATACCCAATGATGCGCCAATCATAAGTCCCGCCACTAACCGCCACGTGCTAATGAAAACATCTTGGACTAACACCCCCGAATTGAACCAACTTATTCCCGCAATCACCACTGCAATGGGGCCCGGGAACAAAGCCGGGCTAACGATTTGCAAGGAGACGATAGCATACCAGAGTAATAGGATTATCCCAAGAAATCCTACTGCTTTCCAGTTTAGTTTCATCACTTACACCTGTTGAAGATCTGGACGAAGCAGAGTAGTGAAATTAGGTATGACAGTTGAGGTAACCTTATTGGTGTCAATCGCCCATCGTGCTTCCTCGTTCCATGTTTGGATGAGCTGGTCGGAGATACGAGCGCGCAAGTCAAAGTCGCTCCAAATTTTATTGATTAATTCAGGGGAGAACTTTGTTCTTCGTGCGACAATTTCCTTAGCCACAACGGGATTCTCTCGAGCAAAATCCTCGGCTTCCTTCAACGCTTTCAAAATGCTTTTGGCTTGCTCAGGATTTTGGTCAACCCATGTTTTGTTAGCAGCCAGTAAATAGGCAGTGGTATACACTCCTGGCGGAAGTTCGTATCGGGTTGTTCCGGTCAACGTTTGCTCGGCTAAACTGGGATATGGCTCAAAAATAACAATGGCATCGACTGAAGATGAAGAAAGGGCCCCCACCATTTCTTCAGGTTTTTGAGCAATAATTTCCACATTTTCTCTTGAAATATTGAAGTGTTTCAGATATTGATAGGTAGCATACTCAGGAGTCCCTCCCAACGAAGTTGAAAGCTTTCTTTTTTGGGAGAAAAAATCTTGAATGGTAGGATTTCCATCCGCACGAACAATCATTGGAGCTTCATTTTGATTTTCTCCAATTTCGCTTAGCACATACAGCTCATTTCCTTGCATCTTAGCCAGCATGACAGGTATTTCCGCGGGAGTGCTCATTTCTACGCTCCCTGCGAGCATAGCTTGCAAAGCAAATTTTCCAGCCGTAAACTCTTCGAGCTTTACGTGGACTCCATTTTTTTCAAACAAGCCTTTTTCATCCGCTATTTGAACAAGGGCAGAAGCTGGAGTGTTTTGGAAACCGATGCGCACAACAGTTGAATTCTGAGAAACAACACACCCAGATATTACTAAACTGACCATTAGTAAAGTTAAGAAAACAAGCTTCATTCCAACCCCTCATACTCATTGGAGCGCAAGCTGCTCAAATAGTCGTGTCTTCCTGGTAAAGGAGGACAAAAGGATAGATTTATAGGATTCTCGAGACAAATCGATGTATGGACTTCAGTTTTTTACAAGAAATCGGTTTGACCCAGAATGAAGTTACCATTTACGGAGCGGTGCTAAAACTAGGTTCGGCTCCCTCCGGGAGAATTACGTATGAAACTGGATTACACCGCTCACGAGTGTATGAGGGACTAAATCGACTGGCTGAAAAAGGCCTCATCAGCTTTGTGAAAAAAGGAACAATTACTTATTTTGAAGCAACATCCTCAGAAAAGATCGTGGATGTATTAGAAGAAGATAAACAGCGGATCGATGAGAAGATTCAGAAAGCAAAAGCATTCATCCCGCAATTAAATCAGTTTAGAGAAAGTAAGCCCACTGCTGAAGCGTATATTTTACAAGGAGTAGAAGGGTTCAAAGCGATGCGCCGCGACTCGTTGAAGTATGCCAAAAAGGATCTGTTACTCATTGGGGCAATCGCACGAGAGAACGAAGTAATGCCATTGTTTTTCGAAAAATGGGACAAAGAGAGGCAGGAGAAGAAAATCCTTCTTCGAACACTTTACAAGTCAGATGCAAGAGGAAAACCTCTCTTGGGCAAACAAAAACTTGCGGAATATCGCTACCTACCTCAGCATATTTCCAATCCCGCAGTCATCAATGTATATGGAAACAGAGTCGTCAATGTATTATGGAAAGAAAACTATCCCCTTTGTTTCATGATGGTTAATCAAGACATCGCTGACGCATATCGGAAATATTTTGACTTACTATGGAAGACTTCAGATAAAGAGTAAGTGTGGAGTGAGGGTTTGACCCCCCATTAGGTCATTGAACACGGGAAAGAACCGACGCCACTCGTCTTAGAACGTGAGCAACATTGGAGGAAGGCAATTCCTGCCCTCCACGTCAATGACCCCTCCAATGCTTTGTATTTTCTCTTTCATGCTCATAGATATCTCGTTTCCGGATACTAATGTCACGAGTCCCTCGACAAGGGATGCCAGCTGCTTCAAAGATTTTCTTTATTTCTTCTTCTGTCAGCATGTCTTCGGGCAATTTCTGATATTCTTGGACTTTGGTTATTTTGATCCAGCTAACTTCTGGCGGAAAGAACTCACTTTCACCTTTTAGCCACTTATAGAAAGTTTTCAAATTTTGTTTATACATTGACTTTGTTGTTTCATTCCAAGTCGAGAAATTCATTATTTTGGAAACTAGTTCTTCGATATCTTCTTTTTTAGCACTTTCAAAATCTTTTTTCAGCATATTTCCTAAATCTGCGATAATGTGCAAAATTCTCTTTCTTCGCGCAATTGATTTCCCTCCCTGATTTTCTAAAAACATTCGATATTTGTCAATAATCTTTTTGTTTGGCAAACTTAAGTTGTAAGAAGTGTGGCCGAATCCTTTGTTAGAAATTGTTTTGCAAGGATATTTTTCTGGGTAAATTCGATTTAGAAGTAGCTCATATTGTCTTTCGTAGTTGTGAAAAGTCGTCTCTGCGGCCATGCGTTTCCCTCTCTTTTCCTTTTTTATAAGGACCGAGGGCACCTTCACGCCGCATTACTTGCCCCGAACGGGATTTGAACCCGTGTTTCCACCGTGAGAGGGTGGCATCCTTGACCGGGCTAGACGATCGGGGCAAAACCCTTTAGAAAAGGGTTTATCGAAATGCCCCGTGAACGGGGCCGCCGTTTTCTTCCGGCAGCAACGAGGGACTACATTGGAACCATTTTGCAATGGTTCAGTAGGCCGCCGCTCTCACCGGACGAAACCGCAAATAATAGCCAATATACCCTATTTCGCTAGGCAAGCCCTTTTATTCCATTCCCTGCTGCTTTGGAATTGTATGCCCAAAAAGACCGTCAAGGACGCCTACAAGAGCATCTTCAAGAAAAGCGCAGAAGCCAAAGGCCCTGCCGTAAAGGGATTGGATTTCAATCAAAAAGTAGATTTGCAGACGCTCATCTCAACCTACTCCACCAGCGGCTTCCAAGCCACGCATTTGGGAAAAGCCATCGAGCTCGTGAAGAAGATGCGCCAGGACAAGGTCACTATTTTTTTGGGATTCACCTCCAATCAGGTCTCGAGCGGAAACCGAGAGATCATCCGCTACTTGGTCCAGCACAAGATGGTGGACTGTTTAGTTACGACTGCAGGCGGGATCGAAGAGGATTGCATCAAGACCCATGCCCCTTTCATGGTGGCGGACTTCCGCTTGGATGGTGCACAGTTGCGCAAGAAAGGAATCAATCGCATCGGAAACTTGCTCGCGCCGAATGAGCGTTATATTTGGTTTGAGGAATTCTTCCAACCCCTATTGAAGGAATTGGTCGAACACCAATTGAAGACGCATCATTATTTCTCCCCTTCCGAGGTCATCGATCGCATGGGAAAGCAATTGGACAACGAAGAAAGTATTCTTTATTGGGCCCACAAGAACCAGGTCCCCGTTTTCTGTCCCGCGTTCATGGATGGGGCCATCGGCGACAACTGTTACTTCTTCAATTACAACCGCAAGCCCGGACATAAGCTCGTGTTGGACCAGATCATGGACCACCACCGCTTGATCGAGATGACGTTAGACGCGAAAGAAACTGGCATCCTCATCTTGGGTTCAGGATTAGTCAAACATACGCTGTGCAACGCCAACATGTACCGCGAGGGCGCGAAGTATGCCGTGTACATGAATACCTCCTCCGAATACGACGGCAGCGACTCCGGAGCAGAACCCGAAGAAGCCAAGTCGTGGGGAAAGATTGCCGCGGACGCCAATACGGTGAAAGTCGTGGGAGACACGACGATCCTATTCCCTTTACTCGTAGCGGGCAGCTTTGCCAAGAAATGATGTTACTCAGAATACGTCCAACGGCTTATGCCCGCGCTTCTTGCGACGATGATGGTAGTGCGCATAATGGAGCGCGACCACGACAATCACCCCGATGACGATCCACCCCGCGGGATTTGAATCATGCGCGGGCGTTGAAGGGGATGCATCCATCGGTTCGACTCGGACGGATGCTTCATCCATGGGGGGATTCGCAGTTGGGATATGTGTCGCTTCGGGCAAAGCAGGGGTGTTTTCCGCCGGCAATAGCGCGATCGCAAAGGGAGAGAAGCCAGTGGTGATAGCAGTAAAGAAATACTCGTCCTCCGTTTCGAGATCCAACACTGTTTGGAGCGATTCCCATTGGGTGGTGTAATGGAATAGTCGCACCTGCCCCGGTTTGGCATCCCCATTTTCCAGGCAGTCATCGCTCACACGGAAACGGATGACGGCTTGGAAGGGATCGGGGATCTTTTTACCAGTGGTAATTCCAAAATAATCGCATGCCTCGGCGTCATCCAGTGGAGGATAGCTATCATGCGTGGTGATGAGCAGGCTGTTCTGGGTCAATTCTCCGGTGGAAGTGAGCGTGATAGAAGCCACGGGATGCACATAGTTCTTGGCGAAGAACACCGTAAAGGGTTGGTTCGCCGGAACGGGAACGAAGAACGACGTCCGCTCCGAGGTCGCAACGGGTGGAGGAAGCGATGCGATGATGGATTGGCTGGTGTAAGACCCCGTGCTTTGCTCTTCCGTGGCCGCGGAACTGCTGGCGGCTGGTGCATCCACGGCTACACTCACACTGCTCGTCGCCGTGTTCCCGGCGGCATCGGTGGCGCGGATGTAGAAGGTATAGTTTCCGTCGCTGAGACCGCTGAACGTATAGGAGGTAGCAGTCCCATTGCTCGTATAGTCGGTCCCATTGCTGGAAACGGAATAGGAGGCAATGCCCGATAGGGTATCGCTTCCCGTGTATTCGACCGTGACGCTGCTGGCGTTGATGGCCTCATTCGCATCGGGGGAGGAAATGGACACGGATGGGGCGTTCTTGTCGATGTAGACGTATTTCGTGTTCGTGGTTTCGATGTTGGTGACGGTATCCATGCTATTGAAGTCCAGCGCATAATTTCCATTGCTCGTGAAACTAATCCCTGCGCCTGTATATGTCGTCCAGGCACCATAGGAAACGCTAGAGGATGCATCGCTGTCCACGCGGTAACGAGTAATATTGCAGTCGTAGTTGTCGCTGCACGTCAATCCTGCGTTGGCATCGGTGTTCTGCCATGTGATGTTATTTCCATCCCACGTGGTGGTAGGGGCGTTGTTGTCGATTCCTAGCGAGAAGTCGGAGGTGTCGAAGGCAGTTGTGTTGCCGTCTGTTACCTTAACAAGAATATAGGTAAGGGTCAAGTTACTCAACCCGAAAATATTCCAATCGATCGAGCAGGTGGTGGGATTGCTGAAGTCCGTGTCATCGCATTGAAGGGGGCCAGTTGTTCCAAGCGTGGAGAGATTTAAGTCGTCCACAATAGGGGTTCCTGTTCCCTCGCTGAGGGAACTGTCGGCATAGTTGACGTCGATGATGAGGTGGCTATCGTCGTCCGTCACATTGAAATCCAGCGTAAGATTCCCGTCGCGCACGTATCCGAATGGATTGAGGCGCGTGGAAATGTCGGTATGCCCATCCATGTGCGTGAGGTTGACGGTAGGCGAAGTGTTGACGTTATACAGGCTCCCTCCCAGGTCGAACAACCAAATGGCCCCTGCCCCATTCCTTCCGGCCGGATCGGCGGAGGTGCCAGCGATGAAGATGTCGTCGACGGCTCCGTCTTCATCTACATCCGCGAATTGGGATAGCCCCAAACCGAGGTTGTCTCCTGCTAGCCCGATGATGTTGTGGTCGACGGCGCTCGAATTGGTATTGAGGTCGATGATACCCGTCTTGCTCGCGATATTCGTTATCACATAAACCGTTCCCGCGGCCGAACGGCTGAGGGGATCGGCGCCATAGGCGCTGATGACGAGGGATTCCTTATCCCCGTCGGCGTCCAAGTCCCCAAGGGCAACCCCTCCCCACCCCAAGTTATCGTTGGCGACCGATCCCAAGATGTTGGTGTCGATCTTGCTTCGCCCCGTATTGTTCCCGATATTGATGACCGATCCATCGTTGCGGATATCATTGAATATATACAACTGCCCCGCATCGCTTCGGCTTGATGGATCGGCGGCCCCGGCCGTGAGGAAAAAGTCATCGTTGTTGCCGTCGTTGTCGGCGTCCGCGAATGCGCAGCTGCGGATACAGAATGATTGTCGTATGCTTGTGCCGAAAATGTTCAGGTCGATGATGGCATTCGTGTCCAATAGCGTTCCGCTTTCGGATCCCGCGTTCTTGATGACCATGAGCGACTCGCTCGAGACCGATGATCCCTGCCAGGAACCGAATACCCAATCATCGGCATTGCCGTCCAGATCATAGTCCGCGAGGAAGTTGCCCGTATATCCGATGGCGTCATTCGCGCCATCCCCGCATGTCTTGAGGTTCACCATGCTGGTAGAGCCCAAATCGATGGTCGCACCCAACTTCGATCCCACGCCATTGATCAGATAAACGCACCCCGCCCCGGATTGGGCGTTATGGGTGACGCCCTGCCCACCGATGACGAGGTCATCCATATACCCGTCGGAATTCGAATCCCCGAATGACGTCTGGGCCCACCCGATGTTGTCGCCGGCAGTCGCGCCAATGATATTCAGATCCACCTTCGCGCGCCCAGAGGGAATTGCGAGGTTGATGATTCCGGATTCGGAGTTGATATCACGGAACACATAGATGACTCCTGCCGCGTTACGAGATGCCGGATCGGCAAACGCCGCGCCAGCCGCGATATCGTTTCTCTTTCCATCGCGATCGATGTCGCCGATCCCAATCCCGTTGAAACCAAGGTCGTCGCTGCCGGTCGAACCGAATATGCCGATGTTGAAGTCCAGCGGGGACTTACTCGCATTCAGGTCGATCGTTCCCCCGATGCGCGAACGGATGTTAAAGATGATGTATACCGCTCCCACATCGGAGTTGCCATTGAAGTCCACTTGGTAGGAGTTGATGATCAGGTCGAGATTCCCGTCATCGTCGAGGTCGGCCGTGGTGATGCCGCCATTTCCGATGTTGTCGTTTGCCGCGCCGCCGATGATGTTGAGGTCATAGCCTGTGTAGGTGTTCAAGTCATACGTCGTGGCATGCGCTGAAATGGCAAAAATGAATAGGAGTGCAGTGACTACTACAAAATGAGCCAAATCATGGCGGTGCATTCCTGAAAAAATGATTTTTTGCATATAAATGCAGAAGGTAAAATGACTATTTTTGTCATTTCCACTAAACAAATAAATATCTCCCACGACGACTCTGGTTAGCATGCGCTTGGGGGTCAAACGAGAGGAATTAGCATCCTTAGGAAATAGCGCGCTCCTGTATGCCATCAAGGAACGCCGCGATTACCTCCGCTGGCACCGCGACCAGAAATTGGACGATCGGTGTTGGATCGATGATTTGGGATTATGGGAATTCTTGGACTCTACTCCCGCACATCAAGGAAAGATTCCTTCTTTTGAAGAAGGGATGCGTTTGTGCAAAGAATTCTATGCGCACCGCCGCATGGATGTGCCGGATCCGCTGCCGGGCGACGCCGTTTCCGATCCCCATCAATGGGATGTCGACCTAACCCGCATGCATCATGGGGAGTTAGTTGATGTGCTGCATGCCATTCAGCAAGGCATTCAAGCCCATTCCGTGATTGGTTCGCGCCCGCGCACGCATGAGGATGATCGTACGTTGTATGCGTTGCTCCCGGAAAAGATTCCCGCTGATTTCCGTTTGCCTCCAGAACCAGAATTTCTGGGAGAAGCGAAAGCGCCTCGCGCAGGCTGTCCTTCTTTTTGGAGAAGCCATTCGAACTGCAAAACAGAAACGCATGATCTGCACCGCTGGGGACCGTGCAAATGAATGGAGGCACTCGCCGCTCATTCAATTCAACAGCACAATACTCAAATTCAACAACGTTGCGAAGCTCACCCATGCCCAATAGGGAAGCAAAAGGAATGCGGCTGTTTTCTTTACTCGGAAGAATGCGCTAACGGTCATGCCGATCGAAAACCACAACAACAAAATGGTCGCCAATCCCAGCAAGGGATTTTTCCAGCCGAAAAAGAGAATAGACCATAGGGCATTCAGGACAAGTTGGATGGCGAACCAGTAATACGCCGACGCATGAGCAGTTTTACCTGCACGCGTGCTCGAAACGGGATGCGTCCATACGCAATAGAGCGCCCATCCCATGAGGATGTAAAGAATCGTCCACACCGGTCCGAATACCCAATTCGGGGGATTGAAAAATGGCTTTTTGAGAGTGAGATACCACGTCGCGATGCTTTCGATAGTGAAAAAGGATCCGATAAATCCTGCGGCGAGAGAAACACCTATGCTCGCAATCAGCTTGGGGATATCCCATCCCGAAACCGTTTTCTGGTTTTGTCGCACAGGCGGTCCAACGCCTTTTTTCTTTTCAGGAGTGGAGCGATTACGGATCATGGGGTTTGCCTTTCTCTATAATAAAAAAATTAAAATAAATCATACACGCACCAGTCGCTAGAACCAGCGCATGTAGAATCCGATGATGAATAGGCCCAATACGACGAGCAATATTCCTAATGCCAATCGCATCCACTTGCGCTTGGATTGCTTCCATGCTTTCATGCGTTTCGTGGAAATGCCAAAATACGACAGCGCCAAGATGATGAGCAGGGGCAACACGAAGATGAAATTGTACACGGCCAAATAAATCATCGCAGTAATATCAAATCGCTGCGCGAGCAGTGCAGTGATGGCGAGGTAAGGCCCTCCTGTGCACGGCAACTCGACAACCGCCACGAGCGCCCCCAGGAAAATCGCCCCGGGCACCGAGACTTTCTTCACTTTTTGTTTGATTTCCTCGGCATACTTGGGAGGGATCTGCAGCGAGAATCCTTTTCCGTACCAGAAGAAGTCCTTGATCTCTACGAATCCGAAGAAGATGGAGATGAGTCCGATGAATACTCCCACGTACAATGAAACCCCCAACGTAATCAGATACGACTGGAACCAAACCAATCCCAATCCGGCGAGGAGGTAAGTGATGAATACGACCGTCACATAGATGATTCCGATCTGGAGCATGCGCTTCTTGTCGTGCACGAATTGCGTAAGGGAAGCGACTAATAGCAATAGCACGCCGATCGCGCAGGGATTGATCGAGTCCACGATAGCGGCCCCGAGGACAATCGGTAACGTCAGGGATTCGATTCCGACCATGCGTTACGCCTCCGGCAAGGTGCAGCCCGTCTTGGCAGACAGTTCCTGCAGCGAAGGCTCTCCCACTAAGCGCGTGCCATCGGCGAAGATGAATGTGGCATAGGCTTCGATATTCTTCTCGATGCACAATGCGGGATTGGCATTCTCTCCCTTGGGATCGCATTCGACGTAATTGACTTTAGAAAAGGCATCCCCGAATGAGGCTTTTACTTTCGCGCAGTGCTGGCACCAGAATGCCCCATACATGACAGCTCCCTCATCCGTCAGGCATTGCGCGAACGCCGTGTATTTTCCGGGAGGCACATTGCTCTGCGTGCATCCCGCGAGCAAGACGATGAGTCCGATTCCCATGAGCATGAATAGTTTGGTTTGCATTCCGGTTCCTCCATATATGACCCGTATGATATTACCTGTGCGATTCCTTCCGTCCTTGGTAGGCGGAAATGAACACGAACAACAGCATGAAATGCGAGAGGAAGCACCAATTGCAGATGGCTTCGAGCACGAAGAGCATGATATACACGAAGTAGATTGCCACGAGCAAACCGATCCCGCTCAAAATCAGGATCCAATCGAATGCGAGTACGTTTGAAATGTCACGATGCCAAGCAAGGAATACCAACACCAGGAATGCGATGAACGCCCCCATCCCGAATAATGAGACGGGAATCCCGAAGAACTCGGAGTAGATACTTCCCTTCACGATGTCGCATCCCCCGCCGGCAGGACATCCTACGGCAGAGTCGGTGAGCTTATTGTAGGTGAGCATGGCATCCGCGCCGATCGCGATCAGCGTGAACACGATGATGAGCTTGAACCACAAGCCAACAGAAGAACGAGATGGTGAAACGGACTTGCCGCGCTTGATTCCCATGCACTAGCAACCGGGTTTTGGTATATAAGCATAGGGTTAACCAGCGTGAAGAATCCCATGCAGGAGAACCAACCGCAGTGGGGACGTGGCAAAATGAGATGCTGGAGGAATAATTATATGCGGGGCGCGGCGTATTCGGTGTATATGAAAACCAACCCCTTGCCGTTCCTTTCCGCTGAACAGAAAGGACAATTGGAGAATGAACAGTCCAAATCCGTTATCGTAGCAGATATGGATGGGAATGTCGTTGGGTTTAATCCTGGAGCCCAAGACATCTTCGGATACACCGCGAAGGAAGCCATCGGCATGCATGTGCGTCTTTTCCACCCCAAGCAAAACTATGCGCGCATCCTCCCAGAATTATTCCGCACGGCGCTGCAGAAAGGAAAGTATGACGCCGTCATCCCGCTCATCCGGAAAAATGGAAAGGAATTTCCGGGTCACATTATCGTCACCCAAGTAAAGGACACGCAAAACCAAGTCGTGGGATTGATAGGCGTAACGGAAGAAGTGCGCGCGCTGCCCGTATCCTCGACGATATCCAAATGGATTCAGGCCCTGCGCGCTCCTTTTTTTTCCGCGACGCTGATTCCGGTATTTTTGGGGACGGCGATCGCTTTCCACGCCACGGGCCTCTTTTCCTTTTGGCCTTTCTTTTGGACCGTTCTGGGGATGTTGTGCATCCACGCGGGAGTGAATATGGCCAATGACTATTATGATCACCGCTCCGGCAATGACGCGCTCAATCAGCATCCCACTCCCTTCAGCGGTGGAAGCCGCGTCATCCAGGACGGAATCTTTTCCGCCGATACCATCAAATGGGTTTCTTTTTCTTTTTTAGCATTAGGCGCATTGATCGGATTGTATATCAATTCCCTCATCCCGGGAAATAAGATCCTCTTCATCGGATTGTTGGGCATGGGAATTGGCTTCTTCTATTCCGCTCCTCCTTTCGCGGCCAGCTATCGGCGGTTTGGGGAATTATTCGTGGGGGTGGGATTCGGCCCCCTCATTGTGGTGGGAAGCTACATCGTGCAAACGGGCATGTTTAGTTGGATTCCTTTACTGGTATCGATTCCCATCGGCCTGCTCATCGCGGGAGTGTTGTTCTTGAATGAGTTCCCGGACGCGGAAGCCGATATAAAGGTGGGAAAACGCAATATCGTGAATTCCATCGGAAAGAAATCCAGCGTGCACGTGCTGGCAGGAGGGATTATCCTCGCGTTTGCCATCATAGCAGGACTCATCCTCGCGAGGGTGATCCCCATTTGGACGGCAGGAGTATTCCTGGCAATCCCTTTGGCGTGGAAGACCATCACGCACACGCAAGAAAATTATGATACGATCCTCGAACTCATCCCGGCGAATGCCTCCATGATCACGCTCAATTTCGTCTTTGGAGCGCTGCTCACACTGGCCTTCCTGGCAGGAACGTGGCTATGAGCGATCGCTTTTCCTTTTTGCAGGACATCGCCGCGCGCGTCATTCCTGGGGAACACCACGCATTGCTTTCGCTCGCCCTCGGGGGAGGCAAGCACGTGCGTCCATGGCTGGCGCAGCGCATGTGTGAGGAATTGGAAATAGATCCTCAACCCCTATGGGATGCCATCACCGGAATCGAATTGCTGCATGCCGCCTCCTTGGTGCATGATGACATTGTGGACCACGACCTCACGCGGAGGGGGAACCCCAATCTCCCGGCGCGCGTAGGAGTGGAACAGAGCGTCTTGTATGGGGATTATCTTTTTTTGGCCGCGCTGGAACTGTTTTCGCAGAAAAAATACCCTCCTTCTTTTGCGCAAATGGCCGTGCGCGTAGTAAAAGAGATGACGCACGCCCAGCTCATGGAGACCCAAGGAAAAGTGGACCGCGAGGAGGCCTATTGGAAGTATGCGCAAGGGAAGACTGCGGAATTATTCGGGTTATGCGCGCGTATTCCATTGGAGTCCAGTGGGATGGCGCACGCTTCTGCCGTGGCGTTCGCCAAAACCTATGGGTTGGCCTTCCAGGTCGCGGATGATTTGTCCGAGGAAAAAGAGGAAGTGTGTCTGCAGCGCTTCATCGGAAAAGAAGCCGCGCAGCAGAAGTTTCAATCCTTGCTGGAAGAATTGAAGCGGTTGGATTTCATCCCGGTGGAAGAACTCCCCTTCATCGGCGTGGAGCATGCATTCTCCACGGGCGTGCAATAATCATACTGCAGAAGCTCGTGCAATTTTTAAAAAAAAAGAAAAGAAAAAAATGAAGGGAAATGGATTCCCTTCACTCCAAGATGGGATTTGCCTTTACGAGGTCACTCTTACTCCACTTCTCTCCAAAGCCCCACCATCTGCCTACTTTCATATGGGTGAATGCGAGGAGAATGAAGAAATACACGATATGGTCGTCCAGGATGGGATTGTTGGCCGGTGGCAACACCGCGGACCACATCATGAGCACCAGCAGCGCTCCTGCATATCCTGCGATGCGAACGCCAATTCCCAAAATCAATGCTGCACCAATTCCCAGCAGCCCCAGCATGAACAATCCATCCACCCACCATAATCCTGCAAGCGCATGAAAAATTTCCGCGAATGGCCCTGAAGCGTGGGAGAGGAATCCCATGGTGGGGGATGCGCCCGCTAACCATGATTTTGCGGGAGTCGTAGCGAAACCCAACCCCCATAATTTGTCGATGAATGCCCAGAAGAAAATAAATCCAAGAGAGATTCTCGTCAGTCCCATCATCTTTTGTTCGAATGCCAGTTTCATGCGTTTTCACCCCATCATGAGGGAGAAGAGTTAACGGCATTTATTCCTTTGCATTCGCGCCAGGAAGAATAACGAATGTTAATGCGCAAATAATCGGAGAAAAAAATAGAATGATTATCGATTGAGGGCAGAGATTAGTGCGCGAAATGACAGGTATCGTTCACAACGATACCTGGAGCTCGGTCCAACCTGTCGAAATAGGTTGTCTCAGGGGAGATTTGGGAACGCGCCTTTGAGAAAGGTGCGCGAAATGACAGGTATCGTTCACAACGATACCTGGAGCTCGGTCCAACCTGTCGAAATAGGTTGTCTCAGGGGAGATTTGAACTCCCGACCTCCGGGTTATGAATCCGGCGCTCTAGCCAGGCTGAGCTACTGAGACAGGCCAGTTTCGGCTGACCACTGCGAAGGACTACTTGGGAACCATTTGGCAATGGTTCAGTAGGCCACTAAGGAAAAACGGCTTCTGAAGGCTTTTAAATGAGTTATTCGAGGCGTTGGACGTGGAGAAATCGTTTGGGTGGCCATTGGGGATTGATGATGAGTTTTACATCATATTCTTTTCCAAGCAGTCGCTGGAGTGCCTCTGCCACAGGGCGGATGTGCATTTCGTGTTTTGAATCGAAGTTCATCGAAAATAGTCCTCCAGGTTTGAGTCGTTCGGCCAGGCGTTGCGTATAACGGATACGCTCGGGCAGGGATTGTCCATAGAGCAAGTGGGTCAGGCCATAGTGGGAGTAAATCAAGTCCATGCTGCCTTTTTTGATGTAGCGCAGCATGCTGGTGGCGTCGTTGTGGATGTATTTGACGCGTGTGCTTGTAATCCATGTTCGACGCGATTGATGATCATACCCGTATGCGTGCACTTCTTCAGGGTAGCGTTTGGCGAGTTGTTCGATGGTCGTCCCATCTCCGCACCCCCAATCCAATACGGTCAGGGGTTTTCTTTTTTGGGCGTGGCGACGTTGAATCCATGCGGGGATGTCTATCCCAATATTGGTCGAGACCCTTCCGAGAGGGGATTTAAATTGTGTCCATCGCGCTGTTTCTTGTCGCAAGCGCACGCGTTTTTGTTCATCGCGCTCGATGATATTTCCTAGTCCACGTTTGCGAGAATAACGCCATGCATGCAATTTTCCTTTTCCGTAGAGAGGCACAACCCGTTCACCCTTCCAGCTCGATGAGCGCCACGCTCAGAAATCCCAATCCGATTCCTATTTTTTGCAATAGTGTTAATTCGTCTTTGAAATAAACCAATCCAATCGCCACGCCCGCAATGAGATTGAGCAGCGTAAATACGACAATGGACTTGCTCAGCGTCTCGTGCTTCAGCGAGAACGCCCAGAAGAGGGTGCCGATGAAATAAAGCAGCAACCCCCCGGCAAGCAATACTATTTTGTTTTCGCTGGCCCATTTCCGGAATAAAACGTCCGCGACAATCTCGAATGCCACCGCCACCGCGATGAGGCCGAAAAAGATCCATTTGGGAGAAAGTTCCATCATCATTCCCCTCAACTACTTATCGTAGTCCATGCGACTCTTCACTTGGATCTTTTCCTCTCCCACGATGAAGAGACGGTCCGCCATCCCCAAAAAGATGCCCGTTTCCAATACCCCTGGAATGCTCCGCGCGAGCGTGTCCAATTCCTCGAGCATCAGCCCATCGTCCAGCTCCAACTCCACCAAATAATGCCCGCTCTCGGTCTTTTGGAGCGCGGATTCGGAGGGATAGAGCGAATAGTCCACTTTTCCCACGCGCTCCAATTGCAAGAGCGTGCGCTTCCATCCAAATGAAGAAATCTCGAACACGCATTTCCCCGAAAGCTTGGCCTTCCACCCGGCTTCGGGCAGGATGGCGATGACTTCTCCCGCGGACTGGGCGATCATCTTATCCCTCACAAGGGAAGTGGTCACGCGCTTGAGGAAGTTGAAGTCCTCATCCCCTTCATCCACGAACTCAATGGCGATATCCACTTCCTGTTCGTTGAGATTGGCTATCGGGAGATGGAATTGCTGGCATAATGGGATCTGCGAAGTGGAAGTGGGGATGATTTGGAGCTGCATGCGATTGCGCTCATTCAACAGCCCTAATTTCTTGAGGAAGATTTCCCCAAGCGCATTGGTTCCGATGGCCACGACCTGATTGGGTTTGATGTATTTGGCGATGAACCCATCCACATAGTCCTCGGAAAGCATACGAAAGAGAAGCCTTTGGGGGATTTTAAGCAAATCGATGGGAATGAAGGAAGGGAAGGAGAAAAAAGAATAGAAAATTCCAATCCACCCCATGGAAAGTGGATTGGAAACGCAATTGAGAGGAATTAGTCCTCATCCAGCGCGATTAGCGGCGGGAAGGGGCTTTTCTACGAGCGGAGCTTCTGGAAGACGAGCTTCTGGAAGAGCTGCGAGATGATGCGGCCATGGTTTTTTTCCTCCTTTTTTGTGAGTGTAAGAAGCGTTGAAACCCCTTCACGGCCCCTGGGAATTGCATTCCCAAAAAACCCGAAGCGAGCATCCAACGTTTTCAAGCGTGATTTTTTCATTGTGAAAAAATCGATTGTAATGTAATGATTGAAGTATTTAAGCGTGAGCCTAAAAATATTTTTCTAAAAAATTTCTCAAAATTTTTTGAAAAAAAAAGTTGTCCAAGAATGAACGGGATAAAGAAGAGATTTAAGTGCCGTGAGTTGTTTCTCCGAGAATGCAACGAAAAAAATCTTCTCCAAAGAGTCTCAGCTTCAGCCTGAATCCCATTCCGGGGATGAACCACACCATCCGCGAGATGGAAAAGCACGGCCTCTCCCCGCGCGAGGTAGCAGCTATCTTGGTTGGAGGATGGCTGTTGGGAGTGGTGGCATCCGCGCTCATGGCCTATGGGTTGGCCGCGCACCGCACGGGGTTGTTTTCAATCGGCTTGACGGGCCAACTGATCTCACTTGCAGGACCCTGGTCCTACCTCGCCATCCGTGTCTTCGTGGAACGAGCAAAGAAAAAGAGGAAGAAATAATGGCTTACGAAAAGCCGCACTTAGTGGACAGGTTCCATTCGTAAATGGGGTCTGGATTGCGGTCCAACCAATCAGGAGTGAGAGGCATCCATTGCATTCATTGAGTGTCGCGCAGCGATACCCATTCTCGCTCCAAACCGCCGAAACGGTTTAGCCTCTGGCGAGAGTTGAACTCGCGACCTCCACATTACCAATGTGGCGCTCTAACCACTGAGCTACAGAGGCAATCGGGTTTCGCCCCGATGCCACGAGGGACTACATGGGAGGCATCTGCAATGCCTCAGTAGACCATACCAAAAAACCATAAAGAAAGGTTTAAGGGGTATTGCTGAAGGCAATACCCATTCTCGTAGTGGCCAGCCGAAACTGGCCAGAAACGCTTTTAATGGTGGCTTTCGGGGATACGTAGATTGGCATGCCCGCCCTCTTTCGTCATCCTGTTTTTCCTGGAACTTATATTATTTTTGAGCCCAATGGCACGCGCACCTATGTTTGGGATAGCAATTCGCACGGAATGGTAGTGGAACAGCGTCTCCCCACGGGAGAAAAACGACGCATCCGGTATGGGAATGACCAGGCAGGGTATGAGTTGTACATCCAAATCCTCCGCTTCCTGGCTGCCACTAAGCAACGGATTCCAGGCTTTCCCCTGAAAGGAGAAAGGGAAAATAGCGCACTTAAATCATCCATCCAAACCAAAATCGATGCAGTCATGCAACAGAAGGGAGTGCAGCCCCACCAGATGGACATGAACAGTCACGGGACCATTCTTCCCGTGCAACTCCCCAACAACCAGCAAGGATTGGCGTTCAGCCAAGACGAGCAGCCGCCCATTTTCTTATCCAAGACACTAATCGAAGGGCTGGCGAAAGCCATCCCGCTCATTTATCGCGAAAACCCCTATTTTCACCAAGTCCACGCATTCTTTACCAACAAAGCCAACCGAAGAAAGGCACGCATGCAATTTATTCCATTGCCCAAGGAAATCAGCGCTCCATGGATGCATACGCGCCGCAAGCCCAACTCGAAAATTGGCGCCCAGCGCATGATGAGCGTGTGGCGCAGGCGATTGGCGAAGAAGAGAAAACGCTAGTACTCTTTTTCTTTCCCCAAACTGGCCTGGAAATGCTTTTAATGGTGGTTTGTGAGGTAAGGTGAATGACAAAAGTAGGCTTGTCGATTCGTCAGCAGGTGTCACTCTCCTCTCCGAGTGTCTCTCCTGTACTATTTCTTTCTCAGGCGGAAATGCTTCGGTTCCTGGAAGATTATGCCAAATATGTAGTCAAACCCCATCCCAAGGGACAGAAGACATGGGCTGCGTTGCTTTTTGCCCGGTATAAGATCGTCATGGAAAAGAAATCAAAACCCTATGACCCCATGCACGATAGCCAAGTCCATCAAGTCACTCTTGCCCCTCGAGCGGATCCCGTGAAGATTATCCGACACGAGGGCAGGTGGACCACGGATTACCTGGAGCGTGCCAATCGTGTAGTGGATACGACACTGGAACGGATCACTGATCCCACGCAACGCAGAAAGGTGGAGCCCTTGGCCAACCACATCCGCAAGGGCATTGAAATAAAACAGCGCGTGCTCGATGCTGCGCTCGCACATCAAGAGGTTTTCCTTCGCACGGGCAATGTAGTGGATATCAAGCCCATTCTCCAGCGCGAACTATCCGCGCAAGTCGGTTTGCATGTCAGTTCGATAAGTCGCATCCTGAGTGGAGTCACGCTCTATCTCGGCAAGCGTCGCATCAAAGCGATCCACCTGGTCCCGGGATTTAATTTCAATCGCGTGGTCTTGACGGAAGCCATTCGTCGGATTAAAAAAAATAGTCAGAAGCCCCTGAGTGATGAAATGATTACGAGAATCGTCAATGAGCGATTTCCTGAAAAGTTTGTCAAGAAAGGACAAACACTAGCCAGACGCACGATTGCCAAGTTTTCTGGGAACAAGAAACGCCGGCGCGGCCATTAGTTCTTGTCATTTTTTCCCGAGCCGCGTGGAAAGGTATTCTTTGAGCTTTCCGAATGGGGAAAGCTCCACCAGCTTCTCTTCCCCTGAAGCCATATCGCGGACTTTGACTTGGTTTTGCGCTAACTCATCTTCTCCCAAAAAGAGCACGAGAGGGATGTTGCGCGTGTTTACCGAGGCCAAGTTCTTGGAGAGATTGCGTTTCATCAAGTCCATCTCCGCAGCGAACCCGGCCTCGCGGAGCTTCCCCACGAGGGAAAAGGCCTCGGCTTCGACTTTTCCGATGGGAATCACAAACACTTCCACAGGGACTTCCGTTTGCTTGTCGGCCAGCAGGTCGGTGAGACGATCCACTCCAAAGGAAATCCCCACCGCTGGGAGCTGGGGCCCGCCGAGGGAACGGATGAGGTTGTCATAGCGCCCACCCCCTCCAATGGAAACGGCTGCGCCCCCAAATATTTCCATCACCGTGCCCGTGTAGTAGTCCAATCCCCGCACAAGGGATGGATCGAACTTCACGTATTTGAGTTTCTTCTGGGCTTCCAAATAATTCATCACTTTTTCGAGGCTTTCAACGCCTTCGAGTGAGCGTTTTGCTTTTTCCAATTCTTTGCGGATCTGCCTGAGATCGGATTTGAGATAAGAGAGGATTTCAGTAGAGATCTTTTTGCTTTGGAGTTCTTTCTTTACGCCATCCAGTCCGATTTTGTCCAGCTTATCCAGGGAACGCATGCATTCTTTGGCTTGCTCTTCGGGGACATCGCACAAGGCAATGAGCGCATTGGTAAGTCTACGATCCGAAATGCGGATATAGCATTCTTCAAATCCCAATTCTTGCGTTACGTCAATGGCCAGAGAAATGCATTCGGCATCCGCTAAGGCAGACGTGCTTCCAACAATATCCACATCGGCTTGGGTGAATTCGCGGTAGCGCAGCGCCTGGGGATTGTCATATCGGTAAACGGTCCCCATGTTCAAGGACTTGAATGGCTTGGGCAAGTCAGGGTTTCCCGCGAGCACGCGCGCTAATGAAGTCGTGAACTCGAATCGCATCCCCAATTTTCTTCCGCTCTGGTCTTCGAGGGTGTAGAGTTCTTTCTGCGCCTCTTCTCCTCCCCCACCCTTCACCAACAACACGTCGAGGTTCTCGAGCACGGGGACTTGCATGGGTTCGAATCCATAGCGTAGTGCGGTCTCTTGGATGATGCGCTCGATCTTGCGCTTGACACGGGCTTGGTTCCCTAGGATGTCGCGCATGCCTTTGACGGGTTGCGTGGAGATCGTGCTCATAGGGGGCTCACTAGGGTTCTTTGAGCCAAATTCAGCTATTAAATCCATCCTCAATCCCCTCCCTTTCCGCGGATGAGGCGGAGGAAATTGGCGTTTTGGATGTCGTATTGCAATAGGATCTGCTCGCCGCTTTCCAATCCCAAACTCTTACGGATAGAAGAAGGTAAGACGATGCGTCCCTTGGAGTCGATTTTGACCAAAACGGCATCAGGGTCGATGAAGCCAGGATTCTCTCCGCTGCAGTACGGACGACTGGTTCAGTTGCGTTGAATCCATGGTTTCACCTCAGAATAGTAATCAGGAATGGGCACCGAACAGTTTTAAACGAGGGGTGGGATGGCACCGCAGCAGGCGATTCCCACGATCCTTTAAAAGCACTCCCAAACCCTCTTTTTAGCAGTCAGAACCCGCAGGAATGCAGGTAATGGCCCGCGCGGTGTGATGGTCGCATAGAAGCCTGTGGAGCTTTTGGACCGGGTTCGATTCCCGGCGTGGGCATCAACAGTTTCGGCTGTTGGATGCGGGGATGGGTACTGCGCGCAGCACCCAATAAAAATGACTCGTATCACATTGGAAGTACGTACTGCCTCCGTAGTATAACCTGGATAGTACGCGAGCTTGCGGAGCTTGTAATCAGGGTTCAAATCCCTGCGGGGGCGTTGTCTGCACTCCTTTTTCTCTTATGAAGAGAAAAAGTAGGCGTCGCAGGAACCTTTTACAAAAGGTTCATCAAAAGAGAACGAGTGATTGCTGTTGCAATCACTCCTTTGACCCAACTTTATCTAAAGTTGGGTACGGCGCCCAGTCAAAAAGAGAAAATGAGAGGTGTTGCACGCAACACCTCGATACCGGTACAGCCGATCGGAAGCGGCTGTTCCGGATCCCTGCGGGGGCGCTTTACTTTTTATTATCCCAAGGCAGCAGCTCTTTCATGCAACTTGAGGGCAAAGTCATCGTCATCACGGGAGCCAGCAAGGGGCTCGGAAAGGCTTTGGCCCAGCGCCTGGCCAAAGAGAAAGCACTACTCGTTTTGAGCGCTCGCTCGGGAACGCTATTGCAACCGCTCGCGAAAGAATTGGATGCGGCATATTTTGTTGGCAATGTCGCGAGCGAAAAAGACATGCGTGCATTGGCGGATGTGGCTATTCAAAAGTTCGGGAAACTAGATATATGGATCAACAATGCAGGCGCCTGGTCGCCGTTGACCTCTATTTATGCCTTCGATACCGATCGCGCAAAAGAATTGATCGAGACGAATCTCTTCGGGACCGTTTTTGGGGCAAAAGCCGCTACGGCGCACATGCTTCCACGCGGAGAAGGGACCATCATCAATGTCCTTTCGACCACTGCCCTCGATGGAAAGAATAAATCCGCAGCATATGGAGCGGACAAGTTCGGCGCACGCGGTTTCACCCTTGCATTGCGCGAGGAGATGCGGGAAAAAAATATACGAGTCATAGGAGTTTATCCCGGGGGGATGCGCACGGATATCTTTGTGGAAAAACCCGTGGAGTACGAATCATTCCTGGACCCCCAACTGGTGGCAGAAAAGATCGTGCAGAATCTGTGCTTGGACACTCCCGCAGAGGAACTCGTTTTGCGCCGAGAAGAAAAAAGTCTCCATTGAGAGGGCCATTACATATGCACGAGCGAATTCAGCATGCGCTGGAGCAAGAAAACATGCTGCTCGTCACGCGAGGGAAAGCGCTTCCGTAGGCGACGGGAAGGCGCTAGCGTATCTTTATGAGAGTGAGGCACGCCAACAAAGAAGATTTCGGCTTATTTATTCACATCTGCCCATTGGATGGGGGATTGGAGAGGTTGGCGGAATCATCAGATGAAGGACTCATCGGCGTCGAATCCGAAACCAATGGTGCATCGGGCGAAAGAGGCGCTGCGGGAAAAGGTTGCTCCACCGCTTGCGTG
Organism: Candidatus Iainarchaeum sp.; assembly: GCA_016699555.1. GTDB lineage: Archaea > Iainarchaeota > Iainarchaeia > Iainarchaeales > VGJJ01 > VGJJ01. The sequence goes on along the minus strand of CP064981.1, from coordinate 348,742 downwards.
GGTGGTTGCGCAACGGGTTCTTCCACGATGAGGGGTTCAGCCTCTCCCGGAATGAAGCGGTCCATTCCCACTCCCAGCACTGCCGTCAAGGGTTGAATAACGAAGGTAGCTGCGACGAAGAAGATGATCGCTCCCAAGAATGACGCGACCAACCAGTAGTATTGCTGCAGCAACTGGAATTGGGGCAGCTTTGTTTTGAGCTGCGCGATGACATCATCGGTGCGCAAGGATTTCTTCTGATTCCGCACCTCATCTTCTACTTGCGCGCGATACGCCGGCGAGTCGACTTTTTGGATGGATGCCTGCATCAGCGAGGTGAATTGCACGTCCTCCGGATCCGAAGCGGCCGCGACCGCCACATACTCGGGGGACTGCGTAAGCAAGGTGAGCGTTTCTTTTTGTGATTTGATGAGGAAATCCGCGGATGCCGATTCGACGTCCAAGGACTTGATGATGTCCCCGGAAAAGAGGCTCTGCTCGAAGCCCACATACAGCTTGGTGCTCTGCGGGAATGCGCTGAATGCGAGCGCCACGATCACGCCGAGCCCCAATATTTGCATGAAGCGATGGGAAACGGAAAAGTTTGCGCGCAGCACGGGAAGGATCTTCATTTCCTGCTGCTTGACGTGGGACGTAATCACCATCAGGGGGATGCACGCCACATAGAATATTCCTAAGATGAACCAGGATGCGAATGCGGGGAAGATGAGCCCTAACAAGAGGAATGCCACCAGCGTCGGGACGACCGAGATGAGGATCGCAGTTCGTTTCATGTCCTTATTCGCATACACCATGATCGTCGCAATGGCCAGTGAAAAGAAAATGGCGAATGCGAGGAAGTTGAGCGTGAGGACCTTTGCAAGGGACCCAAGACTTCCCGTGGTCGAGAGCAATGCATCCGGCGTCAATTCCAGCGTGGAGAAAAAGAATCCCCATGCGAGGGTGAAAACGAATATCAGAATGCCGACGACCAATGCCTTGCGCGAAACCGCAATGTCCAATGCCATATCAGACTAAGCGAACCACTTTACCTTTATTAATGACCAGGGTGGTCTCGAATTGCGCGACCGTGGAGCCTTTCTTTTCCTTCAGTACGGCGTGATCCATCAGCGCGCCCACTTGCAATAATTCGCGTAGCGCGATCTTGCGCTGGAATGCGGACATCTGCAGGTCGCGTTCGAGCCAGCGCTCGGCAAAGGGCAGTCCTTCATAGGTCTCTATGCAGAAATCCATAAGCTTGCGCGCGTTCGCATTGCGCACCGATACTTTTTCATTGACCTCGAATATTTCCACGCGCGCATCGTCGGTTATTGCGCCGTTTCCGTTGATGACGCCAAATGGTTCAATGGCATACGCGCATCCATCCTCGAACTCGGAAGGGTCTCCATTCCCGATGTTGGGAATCGTAGGATCGCAGTGCGCCACGTATTGGTCCACGCCGTGCCCGGAGAGATTATTGATGGGCAGCACATCGTTTTCGCGCATGACCTGTTCCACTTTGGCGCCAATCTCTCCCACTTCTGTCCCCACTTGCACTAATGCAAATGCCTCATCGAGCGCGCGTTGCGTAGTAGAGATCAGATTTTTTGTTTCGGGTGTTTGGGCGAAATCCAATGTGATGGCGGCATCGACGATGTAGCCATTCTTGTGCACGCCAATATCCACTTTCAACACATCTCCTTTTTCCACGACCGTTTCATCGTCCGCGGAAGGGGTGTAGTGCGCGGCGATGTGGTTCAGGGAAAGGTTCAATGGAAATGCGATCCCGCATCCGTGTTTTTTTGTGAGCGCTTCAATTTCCTCTGCAATGTCCACGAGCTTCATGCCGGGTTGGATGAACTCGCGTGCGCGAGCCCGGCACAAGGCATGGACTTTGGCCGCGGTCTGATAGGATTCGAAAACACTATCTTTCATAGGCTAATACTCCAAAATAAGGATTATAAGCCTCTAGTATTCGTCAGTAACTATCGACGAATGGCATCAGGATAAGTTTCCCCTTTTGCACCCCAAGCACCATGATATTCCGAGGCGCGATATCTGTGATGCGGCTGACCTCATCCACGATGTCTCGAAATGTTTCCATATCCATTCCTTTGCGTTGCAATCGCTTAACCCATTGTGCGCCGCGTGGGGTGAGTGTCCCATATTCCGATGTCCTAAAATCAATGAGTTCATCCACCGCGGGATATTTCACTTCACGCATGGCAATCAGTCCCTTGCCCACCGAATACGCAATAGGAGGCAACAACACGCAATGGGGTCTCGATACGGATGGAAGGGCATTGAATTTTTTTACGGCTCTACGCACAAGCTTAATTTCTTTTTTTGCATCCAAGATTTGCGATCGTTTCAGAATGAGTTTAGTCCCTGGATAATTGCGCGAAATATTCATCCCTCGCACGCGATATCCCCATGCAGTAGTGGTAAAGGGCATCCAATAATCATTATTTGGAGTGCGATGATCTTTGTTTGGCATTCGACGTAGTAAAGAATCCAATTTCGGAGATGCATGTTTTAATCGTTTGACCAGTCCTTTCGGCAACGCTTTCGTAGGCACAACCACCAGTCAATTTGCTCAAATATAAAGTCACCCAAATGCCCCTAGCCCCGTCTGTTTCCCGCCTTGCTTAAGATCGTCTTCCGTATAACCCAGCTCGGATAGGATCGTAATCACGGCAGGAATCAATTGGTGGTGGATATAGTATTCCGCATCATAATCCCCTTCCTCCACAAACTCCTCCAATTCAGCCTTATCGGATATGCTCTTCCCTTTTTGCGTGATGATGAAGCCCATCAGCTGACCGACCTCGATTTCTTTCCCGCGCTTCTGCGCTTTCATCGCGGCTGCGACGTGGGGACCTATCGCGGCATACTTTTCGGGGCGACGTTGGAGTTGCGTCAGCACAACGAGTTCTTTCTTGGGAATTTTCCCCTCGCGCAGTTTCTTGATGGTCTCTTGGACCACTTTGAGCGCGCCCGCGGGATTGCCTTTTGCCAATACCTCTTCGAGCACTTTCTTTTGTGTTTGGCGCGCGACTTGGCTCCAGTCCCTGCGCACAAACTCGAAACCCACGATCGTCAGCTCCCCATTCTTGTCCGCGAGCGCGTAGCGTTTCTTCGCGGCGTGAATCTCTTTCTTGTCTTTCTTGGTCACGAAGATCCCGCGCACATAGAATCCCTCGAACTCCACTTCCATCCTTCCCGGAAGGGATTTGTTGACTTTTTCCACGAACGCGATGACGTCCTTTTCAGTGCGCCCTTTGGACACATGGACGAATGCGGAGTCCGTGTCTCCATAGATGGGTTCGAATCCTGCTTTTTCCGCCGTATCGAGCGTCTCGCGGATGTAATGGCGCGCGAACGCAGTGATGGCACGCGCGCTCTCGCGGGTATACCATCGGAAGCGCGGATAGGCAAGCGTTCCGAAGAATGAATTGAGGATGATCTTGAGCGCTTGCTTGCGGGCCTTCAACACAATCAGTTTAGGATCTTTCTTCGGAAGAGAGTCCATTTCGCTTTGGACCGCGATGCGCGCATCCAATATGCGTTCGAGTACCGTGGTGAAGAGCCCCTTGCGCTTGGTGCAGAACCAGTGCCCGGTCGGAGCGACATTCTTTCCTTTCTTACAGGCCTCGTGTTCGCAATCGAGGGTGTCGGGAGAGATATTGTGGGAAATCATGATGCTCGGATACATCGAGCGGAAATCCAGAACGGCGATGTCTTCGCGCAGTCCCGCGACCGGCTCTTTTACGAAACCCCCTTCGATGGGGTTCTGCGTGCGGTGCATCACTTGCTCATCCGTGGGGGGATTGGGGATTATCCGCTGCTGCACAAAGGACTCGTGGATCAACATGGTCTCGACGAGTTGCGATGAAGTCGCACGGTTGACGTCGTAGAGCGGTTGCTGCACGAGCTTGGAGAGTTCCATCAGCAGGGGCAGGAATTCCTTTCCGAGGCGCAGCGTGAAAAGAGAATCATTGAGGTTGTATTCCACCAGGAGATGCAAGTCCTTTTTCGTCTCCCATATCTCGTTTATCTTCTTGTAGGAGATGATCTTTTCCCCTTCTCCGAATACGGCCTGCATCACGCTTCCCAAGTCCATCTTGGGACTGCGGAAGACGGCGAAACGCGAGAGCAGGCGCATGAGCTGATACACGTCCACGTGCTGAATTCCATGCAAGCGCGCATTGGATTCGTTTCCTTTCCCGATGATCTGGACATTTCCATTACCGAAATCGAGCGGCGCATTGATCGCTTTTGCACGGGCATGCAAGTAGGGGAAATCGAACCTGTCTCCGTTGTAGGTGAAAAGCACATCCAAGTCCGCGAGTTTGCAGAAATCAGAGAAGTGCTGGAACATCTCCACTTCGCTTTTCCCGGGCATGGCATCCGCATGCGTGAACGCGAGCGGAAGGAATACTTTGTTGCCTGATGGGGAAGCGATAGAAATGCTGATCACGGGATTTTTCTCTGGAATGGGTAGTTTTTTCGGAGCATACGCCTCGAGATCGAATGCACCCATGCGTAGTTTTGGCGGGGCGAGTTCCTTTTCTTTGGTGGAAATGGAAACGATTTCGCGCGCAGGATTGATTTCGATGAGCGTAGGTTCATAGGGCGTAAGCCGTTTGTCGATGAGGTAACGCTTGGTGTAGGGGATGTTGTACTCATACAGCTCCTGCACGAAGGGATAGGACTTGATGCGTTCGCGCACCGCTAGCAGATCGGGTATGCGCTTGAATTCCATTTTGATGAACTCCACGCCCTCGCGCTTCACAATCGACGCATCGACGAGCGAAATCCCTCCGGGAAAGGTTTCTTGCTGCAACTGTTTTACTATTTCTCCTGTTCGCGCATTCGGAACTAATGTTATGTAGAAATAAGGGGGGAATTGGATATCATGGAAGCGCTCGATCCCCGTTTCAGTCCGTAGGAATACGTCGACGATGCTCGTGCCCTCGTGCTCGTGCATCTGGACATCCAATAGCATCCCTTCGATGCGCGTGTGGGTTTTGCTTGCCATTTGTATTTTTTAAGCCCCGACATTTCTTTTAATGCATGCCCAATCCACCACCTCAATCCGCCATGCCCCAAACGCCCCAACAGGCGCGCGCCGGCATAGGGACAGATGCGGGATCGCTTTCGAGGGATGTGCGCGCGCTGAATGCGTCATTGCTCGTGATCACGCAAAAGATCAAGTATTTGGTGCGGAACGAAAAGATTTTGGGAAGGAATCTCATTGTCTTGAACAAACGCCTGCGTGACATGCAGACGCAAGTGGCATCGGCTCAGTCGCAAGGGGTTTCGCAGGAGACCATGCAATTGATCCAAGAGCTGACGAAGCAAGTGACGGCGCTCAATTCTTCCCTGCTGGAGACGCAGACGAAATTGGAAGAGGTCCAACAGCTGAGCGCGAAACAGGAGGAGTTGAAGGAGATGAAATACATCATCGACAACCTCAACCCCATGAAGTTCGTCACGCTCGATCAAGTCAAGCAGCTGATCCAAGAACAGATGAAGAAATGATTTTTCGCGATCAGTACTTGGTCACTTGCTGGGACACCGTATCCCTTATCGCCAAACGATAGCTCTTCCTCCCTTCCAGGTCCACGGCGGCTTCGGATCCGTTGATCATGCTCACTTTGGCTTCGCATGCGTTTCCCAGAGAGGCGGGCACGTCGATGTCATGCGGTGCGGTGACGAGGAACCCCACATCCAGCGAAGCGCTTTCCTGCAGGGTTTGCGCGATGAAGGCGATGAGTTGTTTTTTGTCGGATGCGAAAAGGCCTTGGGCTTCTGGCAACACGATGAGGGAGGCCATCTTTCCGGATGTTCCTTTTTGGCGATAGTACTCGAAGATGTTCTTGAGGAGCGACTGCACCAACAAGGGAGAGAAAGGCGCGCTGGCGCCGCGGAGTTTGATGATCCCGAGCCTTCCGATGCTGTGGAACCAGTTTTTGGAGATCTCTTCGATGGGATTGTTTCCGTCCCAGAAATGAGGAGCCATGCTCTCGATCAGGCGCAGCAGACGAGCGAGCGAGGCGATCTGGAATGCGCTCATGCTTTCATTCGGCGTCAGTTGCTTGAGCACGCGCTGGGCATCCTCGATGGATGCGATGGCGTTGTCTTTGAAGAATGCGATGAGCGCGTGCCCCAGCTCATGGTTCTGGATCCCCAGCACTTCGGCCATGGCTTCGGGTGCCGCATAACGGAAATCCACTTTGACGTTTTCGGGGATAGAGAATTCTTTGAGCGGGAATCCCATCGTGTCGAGTTCTACTTTTTGCTTGTGCAGGGCTTCGTTGGTGGGATTGGCGTTGCGCATCACGCCAAACAGGTCGTTCCAATCCAGCACGACGACAGGGATGTCCGCCAACAGCACGCCTTCGATGATGAGCTGGGCCATGCGCAAGCGGTGTTCCATCCTTCCATTGACGATGAGCGTTTTTTTGAAGAACGAGATGGGTTCTTTGGCTTGGATCCCATTGGGCAAGTTTCCGAGCACCATCTCTCCTGCGAGCGCGGCAGGGTTCATCATTCCCGGCGTCGCATTGTGGCGCGTGATTTCTCCTGCAGTGGTGAAATGCGCATTGGTGGCGAGCGCGGGGATGAGTAGCGGGATGGAGAAGAATCCATTGGCGATCGTTTCATTGCATTCGGTGAGATCCTTGAGCTGCACATCATAGGCTTTTCCCACCTCGCGCATGAGCGAGGTGCTGACTTCGAGCTGTTTGAATAGGATATCGGTCTGTTCCAATACCAACTCCTCCTCATAGGGGACTGAAACGGCTCCCGAGCCGAGGATGAGATAATTTTGCGTGTCGTCTTTGGTGTGCTTGCTCAACACCAGCATTTCTCGCGGCAGCGTCTGCACGAACCCGGTTGTTTCTCCCATGGCATAAAATGGTTTGTAGAATTCGCACACGACATTGCGGAATTTTCCTTCTTCGCTTTGGAGGATCTGGACATAGACCCATTTCTTGGGGTTCACATACACTTCGAGCAAGTGATTCTGGATACTCCCCTGCATGAGCAGGTTCCATGGGCCTTGTGCAATCTTGAATAGTGGCATGCGTATTCCTGGAATCCAAAACGCGGATTTTTATAGCAGGGGTTTTTCCTATTTAAATCGCGCCTTGCAGTGTGCGGCGTGGAAAGCGGTCGTTACATGGTCAATGAAGAATTGGTGCGCAACACCATCCAGAAAATGCGTGACGCGGGTTTGAGCGAGGGAATCATCCAATCCACGCTCGCGGATCTGGGGTTGACCCCGCAGCAGGTGCAGGCTTACCTCGTTGGAGGAACGAGCGCACCTACTACTCCGCCTCCATCGGCTCCCCCGCGTTCTTTTTCGGCGAATAATGCTGCTCCTTCCACTCCCGCGCTCGATCCCGCCGATCATGAGGCAATCGCGTCGTTGACGAATGAGAAGATCCAAATGGGCCTGATGCAGAACCAGGCACAGCGCATGGATGAGAATGCGTTGAAGGACAACATCACGCACTTGGCATTGGAACAACACGGGCAACAGCTCATGGACACGCATCAGTCCGTGATGGAGTTGCACGACAAGTTCGATGCAGCGAACATGCAAGCATTGGTGACGAAAGTGAATACGATCCAGGCCCGCATGGAGAACGTCTCCAAAGACACGCAGGAATTGCGCGCGCTCGCGTCGGCGTTGCAGAATTTGATGCAGAAGATCTTGGAGACGAATCAGCAATTGGTCTTTGAATTGAAGAAGCGATAAACTTATTTCCCGAATAATTTCCCTAATCCGTCCAAGAATTTCTTGGCCGCATCGCCTGCTTTTCCGAGTGGATCGCGGATGGCCCAGCGGTAGTTGTGGTTCGCGTCCTTGTAGGATTTGGCTCCGGGCGGCGCCATGCTTTCTCCCATTTTTTCGGTGATGGCTTTGCCTGCTTGGTCGAAGAATCCTGCGGGGTATTTTCCGGTTATCTTTTCCATTTCCGCGAGATCGCTGTTGATCTTGGTTTTGATGCGCGTCCGCGTGCGTGCCACTCCATGTCGCACGGCTTTTCCGCCGAGCGAAACGGCATAGAAAAAGAATACGAGTCCTGCGACGATGGCCCAGAAGATGTTTTTAGTCACTAATCCGATGAATACAATTCCCACAAGAATGAGAAAGGTGCGCGCATTCAATGTCCTCCCCCTCCGAATCCGCCAAATCCTCCCATGCCTTCCATCCCGCCCATTTCGCCTCCGCCACCCATTCCTCCGAGTGCGGCGAGCATTTCGGGGCTCATCCCTCCGGCTTGTTCTTCGGCGGGCTTGACGCCGATGAAGTAGGCGAATGCCACTAATCCTACTGCGATGTAGAGGATGTCATCGCGCAAGGAATTGCCCATCACGAAGAATACCGCTCCCGTGACGAGCGTGAGCAATATCCCCGAGATGGAGCGCAGGCTGATGAGCAAGAAGATGAGGACGGCGATGGAGATCCAGAGCATATTCAATTGGAACGAGAACGCCATGACGAAGATGGCGATGAGGTAGGTGAATGAGTCCATGCGCGTCACTCCTTCTCATGCAATCGTTTCATTTCTCGAACACCCCTACTTTGGAGAGGAGGTCTTTTCCGAAGGTGGTGAATGCCCATAATGCGACGAGCGCCCAGACGAGTTCGGGGTAGGAGTAGAATGTCAAGAACATGATGACTACCGCCAAAAATAGTGCCAGTTTGGCGCTTCCCACGCTTCCCTTGGCCCAGTTGTAGAGCCAGATGAATAGGAAGATGGAGATGGCGATATGGATGTTTTCAGCCAAATCGAGGAGGATCATAGACGCTCCAAAAGTAGAAATTTGCCTATTTAAGGGCGTTGGCGGGGGAGGGCGGAGAGTAAGAGGGGGTTTGCCCATCGGTCCTTGCGGAGAGGTGCTTTTTCCATGCTTCCAGGGCCAGAATTTGGCCCTGTTTGGTGCCATATTCGCCGTTTAAACAGGCCATGCATAGCTTATTCTGCTCGATTTTGAGCGCACGCAGGAGTCCGTCCCAGTTGGAATAGATGAGCGAATCCACTCCCAATTCGCGCTTGATCTGGGCAATCTCTCCCCCGCTCATTTCGCGGTGGGGCAAGGAAGGATCGGATATGAAGTGCTTGGCCGCGATGAGCTCGGAAAACGTACTCATATCGATGCCATAGAAACAGGGATTGAGGATGGGCGGGCACGAGATGCGCGCGTGCACTTCGCGTGCGCCCCCTTCTTCGCGGATACGTTTGACGAGTTCTTTCATGGTGTTGCCGCGCACCACGCTGTCTTCTACGAGGATGACTTTCTTGCCTTCCATGGCCGAACGGTTGATCGAGAATTTTTCATGCACGCGGTCTCCCCATGCACCGGCTTGGATGAATGTCCGTCCGACATAGCGGTTGCGCAGCAGTCCTTCTTTGGACGGCAGCCCTAGTGCATAGGCATATCCATCCGCGGCCGGCTTGCTGGTTTCGGGAACGCACACGACGACGTATTCCATCCCATTCACGGGCAGGTTTTCCACGCGCGCCAGTTCTTCTCCCAAGCGCCAGCGTGTTTCGTAGACATTTTTTCCTTCGAGATTGCTTCCGGGAGAGGCGAAGTACACCCATTCGAACATGCAGTGGGCGCTCTTTTCCTGTGCGGGCGCAAAACGATTTTTCTCGATTGTCCCGTCCGCGTGCACGACGATCATCTCTCCGGGCTGCACATATTGGATTCCCTCGCGCACGAATGGGAATAATGCGACGTTCTCGCTGGCGGCGAGGAAGAAATCAGGGGTGTTGGCGTAGCACAAGGGTTTGAATCCCATGGGATCGCGTGCGATCACGAGTTCGCCTTGCGCGTTGAGGAATACGATGTTGTAGCTCCCGTCCAAGTCCTTTTGCATGTGTTCGAATGCCGACTGCAATGGAAGCGGGAAATCAGGCCCCAATCCTTGCGCGATCTTGTGCATCAGGACTTCGGTGTCGGAGGTAGTTTTCAAGAAATAGTGGTTCTGCTTGAGTTCTTCCTGCATGGCTTGGGCGTTGGCGATGTTGCCGTTGAATGCCATGGAGAACCATTTCCACGTGCGATTGTGCATCCTTTCGAATGGCTGTGCTTCGTCGCAGCCGGTAGTGCCCGCAGTGGCGTAGCGCGTGTGACCGATTCCCGCGATGCCTCCGAATTCGTCCAGGAGTTTCTGCGCAAACGTTGCATCGTTGCTGCCGAATACTTCATTCACTAACCCGTTTCCCTTGTGGGTTTTCAGCAGTTCATTGCGCTGGGGATCATAGGTCGTGAATCCTGCGGATAATTGTCCGCGATGCTGGAGTTGCAACATCATCTGGTGCAAGAAATAGATGACCCCGCCCGGGGGATATTGCGTTAGCGGCTTCTTGAGATAGACGGCGCAAATGCCGCAGTTCTCGTTCAGTTTTTCAGTAGGCACAAGAGCTTTGCACCCTCAAATGAATAAAAGGATGCCATAAGCTCCAGGCATTAAATATGGGCAAATGGTGTTGAGTGCATGCAGGGGAATAAGCCACGTCGACCAAGAGTGACTCGAGCAGAAGTCAATCGCGTTATTTCTATTCACAGTCGCCCAGGATTGGGAGAGACAGGTGAACCAGACCAGTTATGGCGAAAGCGATTTGATCGACTGACGGCTTGGAAGGATCTTCAACATGCAAAATTGCACCTTGTTTCGCGTAGGGCTAAGAGGAGTTTTCGTGCAGTCGCATATGCGAATGAAGCACATAGGATGAAAAAATTGATTCAATCCACTCCCGCCCAACGTGCATCCGCGAAAGAAAAGTTGAAGCTCTTGCTCGAAGCAAAAAAACTCCCATTGCGTACGGACAGTCTCGCGCGAGCGCTCACGGAAATCGGAAAAACAGATGCATTTGCAGACCAGGAAGCTGCATGTGATGAAGAAAAAGATATGTCAGGGAAAAAAATCGAAAGAAAAGTAAAATGGTTTGTGGATTCACGCAATGAGTCGCCTGAAGATGTGCAATGGCATTTTTTTCACACCATCGCCAATCAGATTACACAATATGGTGGAGAAGCCAAATACAATTGCGTGGTTTATTTCGATGAAAAAGCATTCGATCCCCGCAACGCATATGGCGGGCACCTCTGGTACAAGTGGGGATATGTACGCAATACAGGAAAGAATCCAATTTTGGGATTGCAAATCATGCAATCCGATCCAAAAGTATTACTTCAAGCCACGCGAGCGATGTTAAAGCGAAGAGGAAAAGATCCCATTCCAATTATTGACATCTATGGAAAAGTATTCTATCCGTAAATAGAAAAAAATTAATTAGAAATGGACTAGCTATTGGGTGGGGCCGATTCCAGCTGCGGCCTCATAGCGGGAAACATAGGGTCCGCGTCTTCCGCGGTTCATGCGGCGCTTGCGGTCGCTTCCCTCTTCTTCTTCGCCTTCTTTGAGGGGGTATTCGAATTGTTCGACGGTCTTTCCGAAGTTCTCGTCGGAGGGCAATTCATTGCGTCCGCGCAAGACTTCTTTGGCGAGCAACCAATAGATGAGCGCAAGCGATTTTCTTCCCTTGTTGTTGATGGGGATAATCATGTCGACGAATTGCAAGACGTTGTTCGTTGAAGCGAGCGCGACGACGACGGCTTTGGCGATGGTCGCTTCTTTGATGGCTTGCAAGTCCGACTCGGGTTCGGTAACAATAACCACTTCGGGTTGGATGAATTCTTTTCCTTCGGGATTGGTGAACGTTCCAGGAACAAAGCGTCCGGTCAATGCGCGTGCGCCGATCGAGGAAGCGAATTCTTCCGCGGGGGTCTTTCCATAGATGCGGCGTGAAACGACGACGATCTTGTCGGCGGGGAATTGTGAAAGGAATTTTCCGATGACTTTGACGCGTTCGTCGATGACCTGGACGTCCAATACCTTCAATCCATCCCTGCGCTGCTTGTAGATGTAGCGCGCCATGTCCCCGGACTTGAAGCGTGTTCCGATGTGGGAACCCGTCTTGAGGTATTTCTCGATGGCGGGGTTGATGGTGTTGGTTTGGATTTCGTCTTTGGTTTCAGTCGTCATTTCACATCACTTTAGGCGTTATACTTCATGATCTCGTCGATGGATTCCACGTGCGCCGAGAGCATGCGCTTGCAGCAGTAGCGTGTGATTCCCATTTCCTTGAAGATGTCTTCCATTTTCTCGCCCTTCTTGAGCTTGGCCTGGAATGCATCGTAGTATTCGGCTACGGGTTTTCCGCAGGAAAAGCATCGGACGGGGATTATCATGGTTTTCACATCTCCATTGGGTTATCGCTTTGAGTGCTGTTTCTTCTTTCTGGCTTTGGGTCCAAGAGGTTTCTTGGGTTCCACACGGCGTGGGTCGTCGACCAACAGTAAGCGGTCGTACGCGATCATGCTCTTCTTGAGCTTTTCATTGCCGGTAAAATCGACGAGTGCTTTTGCGATGGATCCGCGGATGGCGATGGCCTGTCCCATGAATCCTTCACCCTGGACTTCGACGTCGATGTCGACGTCGTTAGCGGCATCCCCGGCCAATGCGAGGGGTTCGCGGATCATCTCGCGGACGTAGTGGGGTCCGTAGATGTTGAGGTTCAAGTGGTTGATGCGCACTATTCCTTTTCCTTTGCGGATGGTGGCCTTGGCAGTGGCTTCTTTCTTCTTGGCCTTCAATACTGCTTGGTGTTTCTTTCGTGCCATATTTCAAAACCTCAGTTGCGCAATCCATTATAACCCAATGCTTCGGCGAGTTCCTGGACGGAAATATAGCCTTTGGTGCGTGGGGTTTCGGCTTCTTTGAGCGTTTCCCATTTGTTAGCCTTGTGCGTGGCGGGGACGCCGATGAACACGCGTAAGCGTCGCATAGCTTGGACTCCGCGTTCGCGGCGGAAGGGGACCATTCCCTCGATGATCTCTCTCACGATGCGGTCGGGCATGCGGTGGAAGCGTGGGCCTGTTTCGGGGTTTCCCTTAGGGCGCAAATCCAGGCGCGTCTGCCAGAGTTCGCGCAAGCGGATGGGGTTTCCGGTGAAAATCGCTTTTTCGCAGTTGGCGATGATGACGGATTCGCCTTTGAGCAATTTTTCGGCGACGAGCGAGGCCATGCGTCCCACGACTAGGTGGGTGGCGTCGATGTAGTGGGTCTTTGCCTTGACGGGTGCTTTTGCTTCCGTGCTTTTTGTTTTGGTCTTCGTTGTCGTTTCGGCCATGATTATTTCACCAGCACCAATTTGTTTGCGGGAATCTTTTGTTCGATTATTTGCTGCAAGGAGTGCATCTTTCCTTTTGCGGCGACGATCTTTGCTTTTGCGGATGCGGAGAAGCGGAATGCGGCCACTTCAACGGGGGAGTTGATCTCTCCGGTCGCGAGGATTTTTCCGGGCACGACGAGGATCTTTCCCTTGTGCAAGGCGGCGAGCTGCTCCAAGCGGTGCAGGTTGATTTCGGCGCGTGTGCGCGTGGATGAGAGCAATGCTTCGGCTAACACATCGTACACGGCCGCTTTCGTCTGTCTGCCGTGCTTGCCTAAGTCGATGGCGAGTGTTTTTGTGATCTTGGATGTGGGGCCGGTTCGTTTTACCATATTGTTTCACCAATTTTTTGTGGGTCATTGCGGTTGTCGGGTGCTGCGCAGCAGTACCCTTCCTCGTCGTGGCCGGGCGAAACCGGCCATGCAGGGAGAGGGATTCGAACCCTCGAAGGTACTAAACCACAGGATTGCTTCAACCGTTTTCGCGTGTGGAAAGGATTGCTTAAGTCCTGCCCCTTTGACCGCTCGGGAATCCCTGCACTAGTACAGGGAGTCGATGCGATTAAGAAGCATGCGTTTTCCTTTCTTCGCTTTTACAATGCCTCCTCGATTTGTTTCTGGAATGCTTTGGCTTTGCCTTCCAATACCACGAATGCCTGTTCGATGATCTGGGAATTGCTCATGCCGCCCATGCTTTCCATGTTGATGACGAATCCCGTCTCGTCGGGGTCGACTTGGAAGTTCTTGCTTCCGCCGACTTCTTCGCACATTCCGCAGAGGGTGCAGTCAGAGGGTTCGGTGATGTTGAGTTTCTTTCCTTTGAGTTCGATGATGTTGACCGGGCAGGATTCCACGATCTTCTTGGCCATTTCGGCAGGGATGTCTTCATTGATGGTGAAAATAGGCATCATGCGATAGCCCATGATGGCGGGCTGGAACTTGACGTGGTCCTTTCCCATTCCCGCAACGGCTTCGGCTTCGATGCGAATGCGTTGGTTGGCTTTGAGTTTGGCCAGTGGGATGTTCTTGTTGACCACTTCGATGGCGGGGTCGCCGATGACGAGGTCTTTGCTGTAGACGGTTGCGGGGCCCGATACTTCGAGCATGACCTTGACTTTGTCGCCGAGCTTGTAGGCTTTGGGGTCCATGGACAATGGGACTAATCCCAAGCGCTGTCCCAGGAACTCGTCGAAGAGCACGCCGTTGTTCTCGTAGATGGTGAGTTCTTCGATGGCGAGCGTGGGGACTTCGCTCATGACGGTGCGGCGCAGGGCGTTGATCATGGCGACGCTGGTTCCTTTGATGAGGATCTGGGAGTTATTCCCTTTTTCGTTGAGCGCTTTTACCATGTTTTTGGCCATCGTTTCACTCCTTAGGGTTTCTTGCTGCGGTGTTTCTTTTTCTTGCGCGTTCCGTCGTGGGGGATGGGCGTAACGTTTTCGATGGAAAGGATGCGGATCCCATTGCGCGTGAGGGAGCGAATGGATGCTTCGGCTCCTTGCCCGGGATTGCGAGGACGAATCCCCCCTTTTGCGCGGACGCGGACGTGGACTTGGTCGATTCCTTTTTCGCGTGCTTTTTGGGCGATGGTTTCGGCGATCTTCATTGCCGCATAGGGGCTGCCTTCTTTGTGCTGGGTCTTGATGACGACTCCGCCGGAGCATTTGGCGAGGGTCTCGCTTCCCGTCATGTCGGTGAGGAGCATGATGGTGTTATTCTGCGTGGCAAAAATGTGCACGATTCCAATCTTATCTTCGCGGGCCATACCGGATCACTTCCCTTCCATTGCTGCGGGGGCGTCGGGGCTCACGGCAGGTTCATTTTCTTCTCCCTTCTGGACGGAATCGTGTCCTTCGGGTTCGCCGCGCATTTCGGCCATTTGCTTTTCGACTTCGGCGTTATCGCGTTTCTTCATTTCGGGGGATTGCAAGACCATGGGCGCTCCATAGTATGCGATGCTCTTCTCGTCGGCCTTGCTGACGAGGTAAGAGGGAACGGTCACTTTCTTTCCGTTGATCCCGATGTGTCCGTGGGTGATGAATTGGCGGGCTTGCTTGATGGTATTTGCGAGATGCTTTCTCCACACGATGGTTTCCAATCTTCGTTCGAGGAACGCTTCGATGTTCAGTGACAGGACATCGTTCAGGTGCGGGTTTCCGCGCATGATTCCCAAGTTGACCAAACTGTCGATGAGTTCTTTCTCGGATGCGGCGCGCTTTTCCAATGGCAGTGCGAGGACGTGCTTGGCCATGCGTCTTTTCTTACGCAGCAATGCGTCCATACGGCGGACTTCGCGTTTGTTCTTCAAGCCATAATTGTCCAATAGCTTTCGCTCGGTCTCGAGGAGTTTTCCGTCCCATGGTTTCTTGGGGGTGCCGTATCTTTTCTTCAAGTGCTTTGGATCGCCCATAATGCATCACCTTATTTCTTTTTCTCCGCGGCCGGTGCCTTGGCAGCTGGTTTGGCTGCGGGCGTTTCGACTTTGGCCGTGACTCCAACCGAGGAGCCGCGCTTTCTTCCGCTCGTGCGCGTGGATTGTCCGCGAACGGTCAAGCCGAGCGAGTGGCGTACGCCCTTGTAGGACTTGAGCTTACGCATGGTCTGCAGATCATTGCGCAACGCGAAGTCGAGGTCGTTCATCACGAGGTGAGTGTCTTTTCCGTCGGCATATTTCTGGCGGTTCATGCTCCATGCGGGCAAGCCGTGCTGCAAGGGGTGCAAGACGATGTCTTCGAGTTTGGCGTCCATGTTCTCGGGGAGTTGTCCCAATTGCGTGGTTTGGGGGACGTGGTGCTCTTTCTGGAATTGTGCGGCGATCATTCGGGACATGCGGATTCCGATGCCTTTGATTCCGGTGAGGGCGCGGTAAATGGGAACGCTTCCGTTCAAGTCTTTGTTGGCAATACGTACAATGTATCGTGTTTCGGCCATGCTTATACACCTGCCTGTTCAAATGCGGCTTTCAGTTCTTTCTTCGTGAATGCATTTCCCAACTGGACTTTCTTTCCAGTAGGCCATAAGTGCATGATGTTGGCTTTTCCTTTCTTGCTGCGCACGCCTTCGACGACGACCATTCCTTTCTTGGCGGCTTCGATGACGACGACTTTTTCTCCGGCGTTCTTTCCTTTGGTGCGAAAGCAGATGCTTCCTGTTTCAAACGCGGCCATTTAGTTCACGCTCGCTTGGAGTTGTTTGACGTAAGGTTGGATGCGCAATTCCACTTGGGGCATCTTCTTCTGGTTGGTGACCACTTTGATGGTTTCGATGGCGACCATTTCTCTGCAGTTGCCGCACAAGATGCCTGCGAATGGGACGCTGGGTCGGCGCTGGGTCTTGGACAATTTCTTCAACGCGTTCGTCTTTTTTCCGTGTGGGACGCCGTGCAACATGTCCTTGCACAGTGCGCATTCCATGGTGGTTGCTTTTCCGCTCTTCACGACTAATCGTGTTTCTTTCGCGGACTTGCGGTATACTCGGTGCTTGCGTCGATCGGATTTTGTAGGCATGTGTTTTTCACTTCATTTTGTTGCGGTTTCGGGTTGTTGATGGGTTGCTGTTGCGGTGTGTTTGGCCTGTTTGTTCTCGTGATGGTTATCGTAGGCGTTGAGCACTTGCCCGACGACCACGGAGACGATCAGGCTGCACAACACGTAATACCAGTACCAATCCAGTTGTTGCCAGATCAGACTGAATGGAAAGAATACCGGGATGTTTTGTCCAGCGAATTCGTGTTGAACGAGTGTGAACAACGGAAGAAAGACGATCAGACTCGCCAACATCATTTTTGGCATTTGTTTGAATTGTCCTTGCATCAATTCCATTTGTTCGCGTTGCAGTCGTTCCAATTCGTTGGCCGGTGCATCTTTTCCTTTTTTCATCAACTCCTGTTGCTCTTTCATCAAAGCTTTGGATTTTTTCTGATGCGCGCGCAATTGCTTGCGGTTCATGACCAGCACTTGGATGGCTTGTGATACCGCGACGAAGCCGGCGGCGATCAATGCCAAATCAATGGCGGGATTCACGAACATACGAATCGGTCCAAAACTCCTTTTTAGCGTCCCAAAATGGGCCGTTTATACGCTAAAACCCTGGGGGAATGTTTTAAAAGGCACTCTACCGCTCGTGGGCATTTTCCCTAAGCGGTGTGGTTTACCCTTTTCATTCCAGGAATTGGCCTCCTTATTTTTCCCCGAAAAAGGTCTTGAGCGCGGGATGGAGGTCCATGAGCTGGGCTTTTGCGAGTTCTTCGTATAGGCGATAGACGATTCCCACGGTCAGCAATACCCCTGTTCCGGATACGAGGCTTGCGGTGGTGATGTCGGATAGCCCTGCGAGCAATCCCACGAATACGCTTCCCATGATCGTGACCGTTGGAATGTAACGATCCAACACTTTTTGCATGATGCGCGGGTCCCTTCTAAAACCGGGGATGCTCATGCCGCTGTTGTCGAGCTGTTCGGATACGGCCTTGCTGCCTTGTCCTCCGAGTTCGATCCAGAAGCGTCCGAAGATGATACACGCGACGATGAGCACGACCAAGTAGACCACGGCCTGGATGATTTCATTGGCGGTCGTGGAAGTGATTCCGAGCGTCAACAGTCCTTCGATGAGCGAGAGCCCTCCACCGGAGCGTGGGGAGCTCGTAGCCCATGCGAGTCCGCCGACCGCTGCTCCAACGTAGGGGATCTTGCTCGTGATGGATGCCCATAATTGGATGTTAGCGAAGAGCGCTGCCGCGAGAATGACGGGCATGTTGCTCACATACAGCAATTTCACCGGAAAACGAGCTCCCGCTCCGGTTTGTCCCATGGCGATGGGGATATTGACATGCATTCCTTCCGCGAACACCACGACCAAGAAGATCAGGATGACGAAAAGAATTGGCACAAAGCCCACGAATGCCTGGTAGGCGTTTCCTTCCAGCAATGCTTGTGCGATCTGGAAGATTCTTCCTGCGCTTCCGAATTGGTCTTGGGGTCTGAAGACTTGCCAAAAGAATCCTTGTGCGACTCCGCCGGCGATGAAGAGCCCGATTCCGCTTCCGATTCCCCACTTCGAGACGAGTTCGTCCAAGTAGAGCAGGATGATGGATCCGATGGCGATCTGGAGCATGACGAAGAAGAACATTCCCGGTGCCGCGTGCAGGAATCCCACGCCGTCGATTCCGAATCCGAGGAATGCAGCGCCTTCGAAGAATGAGAGGATGATCGCGAGTAATTTCTGCAAGCTGGTGAAACGTGTCTTGTTTTCGGGGATGGAGAGATCGAGCTTGAACAGTCCGCCTCCCACGAGCAATTGCAGCACGATGGATGCGAGTACGATGGGCCCGATTCCGACCGTGATGAGGGATCCGATATCCGACGCGAGGATGGTTTGTAATGCGTCCACTTGTTGAGTGGATTGTCCCGTCAGTCCGATGAGTTGGACCTGTCCCATGACGAAAAAGAGCACGAGTGCAAGTGCACTATACATGAGCTTCTGCATCAGCGGAGGCGTTACTTCTGGTTTCTTGACTTCGGGTAATAGTTTGAGGATGGGATCGAGACGCGCGAGGAATTCACTCATGCTTATTCCGCCTGTGGTTCTGCATTCCCTTCCTCACCCGTCACGCGCTCGAATTCGCTTTCGACTTCGCCATCGGCGGCTTCGATCTTTTCGCGTGCTTTTTCTGTTACGGCAATGTTCTTGAACAGGAGATTCGAGGCAATGCTACCCGAACCCAAGACTTTTGCGATTTTTAAACGCGTGCCATCGATGACCCATTGTCCTTCTTCTTGGACGACTTTGCCTTGGGCCTTCCACTTGGGCAATTCTTGCATGATTTGTTCGAGGTTGAGCGCTTTTCCTTTTGCTTTGGGATTCAAGCGCACTTTGACTCCGAAGGTGGGATAGTATTTGGAGAATTTGTGCTTGTGCGAACCGGCTTTTCCGACTCCACCGCGGTTTCCGGATCCTCTCCAGTTCTTGGTGTCTCCGTGTCCGTGTGTGCGTTCACCGCGCTGTTTCTTTCGCATTCCTCGTTTTCGTACGACCATGTTCCATCCCTTCCTTTTCGCGGTATGCGATTACATCATCCTTCCGATGAGCTCGTCCACGCCGTCTTTGTGGAATCCTAAGTCTCCCTTCATGGAGACGGGTTTTTTGATCCCGACGCGTGCGAATCCTTTCTTTGGGGAGTTGAGTCGGAAGACGGGTTTGATGCCTGCTTTTTCGAGGGTCATCTTCCCTTCCACGATGTGCTTTCCCAAGTCCGTGAAGGAGGCGAGTTTGTGCGCCTTCAATGCGTCGGCGCTGACTTTCTTGTCTCCTTCCATGCGTCCGCGCTTTTCGATGAGTTTGGCGACGGTTTCGGCTTTGACGGGGCCGTAGGCGACATAGTCCTTGATCTTGTTGAGCATCCCGGTCGTTTCGGGGCTTTCTTTCACCAAGACGCAGTGGTTCTTCCGGTCGAGGCGGAAGTCCATGAAGGTGTGTTTGACGTCGTGTCGGATGTGTTTCAATCCGCGAATGCGTACAATGGCTAACATCTTAGTTCACGCTCCCGGTCGCTTTGCGCGAGAACTTGCGTTCCATGTCGGGGGACATCTTGACTTTGTTCAATTCTTCGAGTGCGTTGTATGCGGCGCGCACGAAGTTGAGTTTGGTGTCGGATGAACCGCGTGTCTGGGCCCAGACGTCGGTGATGCCGGCGAACTGGAATACATCCACGATGTGCTTTCCCACCACGAGTCCCGTTCCTTTTGGCGCGGGGTGCAATGTCACGCGCACGGAGGAGGATTTTCCCGTCACTTTGAACGGGACGCTGCGCGTGGTATCGGAGAAGTCTTGCCAGCTTCCTGCGCCGGAGCGGACAGGAATCAGATGCAACTTGGCGTTGCGCACGGCTTTGCGGATGGCGGGATATCTTTCCTTGTCGGATCCCATTCCGAATCCGATGTAGTTCTGGCGGTCTCCCACCAACACGAATGCGGAGTAATTGAATCGTCTTCCGGATGCGCGGACGTACGTTGTCTTGCGTGTGTCGATGACTTTCTCGTCGAGATTAGGCACGAGGGTGTCGATGATCTCGGGTTCCAGCACGGGCAGGTGTCTTCCCCACACGTCTTCCATCTTGGTGATCTCGCCGGCTTTGACGAGTTTTCCTGCAGTAGTACGTGGAGTCCAGGCTTCGAGCTGCGATGATTCGCGTGTGACTTTCTCTCCGACTCCGGATGCTTGAGCGGCCAAGTCCTTGAGTTGCTCTTCGGTCATCAATTCCTTGCGAGGCAATTCTCTGCGTGCATTGCGTGCACCGGCTCCGCGGGCCTGTCTTCCGGGTCTTCCGCTTCCGCGTCCGCTGTTGGGTTTCTTTCCGGGTCTTCCCCCGCCCATGCGTCCGCCGGGTCTTCCGCCACCGGGTCTTCCGGTTGGTGCTTTATCGCGTGAAAATCCAATTGCCATTATTTGTTCACCCCGGCGTTGATGTGCTGTTTGGTATCTGCGACCATCTTGGTAAATGCTGCGCCATCTTTCTTGTTGGGATTGGCTTCGATGTGCTTACCGTGCAGTCTTTCCTCTTTGGGGAATGCTTCGGCGTCGGCTGCGATTTGGATGCCGGCGTCCTGGATCCCTTTGATGGCGGCGAAGACGCGCGTCTGCAGTGGGGGTTTCTGTACTCCGATGTCGGCGATGACGTCGTTCTTACCCAATGCGTGCAAGCGCTTTCCGGCGAGGTATCCTGCGAGATACGCTGCGGGGAGATTTCCCGTGTGGCCGGTGTACTTGTATTTCTTGAGTTCGATGCTGCTCCCTTCGGCGAGGACGTAGTCCATTCCTGCACGGTGTTCGACGAACTGCACGCGCATATGGTTGGTTGACTTTCGCACGATGGCGCGGATCTTTCCGCTCTTGAGTTGGGCGGCGCGCTTGACGTAATTGGTCTTTCCTTCCTGGCGGCGGCGGAATTTGGTCGTGAATGTCGATGTCTTACTCATATTACTTTCCTCCACCGATTACTGTCTCGAGGTGTTTCTTTCCGCGGAAAAGATTTCCTTTGACTTGCTTGTACAATGTTCCGTAGTTGTCCGTGACTTTCCCTTCGGACTTCATGGTCTTCAAGGCCTTGCGCAATGCGCGGACGCGGGAGATCCATTGTTGCTTGGGTTTCATGCGTGCCTTTTGGGTCCCTGTTCGCTTTCCGGGTCCTTTGCGTCTTCCCAGTGCTTTCTTCGCCTGCAGGATGCGTGCGCTTCCGCGGGAGTGACCGTGGTCTTTGCGCTTGCGGATGACGCGTTCGGCGATGAGTTTGCGGATATCATCGCGGGTCATTGCTTCCTTGACTTTGGCGAGTTGTGCGGGATCGATCCAGATCTTGGATTCTCCTACACCGAAGATGTCAGCTGCCATTCGTTTGAATTTGTGTTGATTCATGTTCGTTGCCTCAGTTCAGGATGGGGATGTTTTTGGAATTCGCGTACTGGATCAATTCGATGCGCTTCTTTCTTCCCATGGTGCGGGAGAATCGTGCGGCGTGCATGGGCTTGATCTTGTCCAAGTCGCTCTTGGATTGCACCAGTACTTCGCGGTATCCCGAGGGATGGACGAAGCGGAATGCCTTGGGGGTCTGGAATCCCGAGTTCGGCAATTCGCCGTCGTTGCGTTCGCGCAGGATATCGATTCCGCGTGGTTTTCTCCATTTGGCGTACTTGGGGTCGCGCTGCGTGCGTAGGTTCTTCTTTCCGAAGCGTCCCCAGAAGACGGGTTTCCATTTTCCGGTGACATCGCCTTGGGCTTCTTTGACTTTGGCGTCTTTCTTGACTTTGTTCTTCTTGACCCACACGGCTTTCTTTCCTTTTTTCTTGACGGGTTTGGTTGCGATCGTTTCTGTTTTCTTGTCTTCTTTTTTCGCTTTTGCGACGGGCTTGGCTTCTTTTCCGCTATTCATTTCTTTGGCGGTTTCGACCATGGCCTTTTCGACGACTTTCTCGACGTGCTTGGCGTCGACGGCTTGCGTGTGCTGCTTACTGACGGGTCGCATGATGGTGGAGTTCTCGTCCGAGGTGTTCTTCTTTTCGGTTGCGGCTTTTACTTCGTTATTCATGCGTTCACCCCGTGCTCGACGATGTAGATGCCATCTTGGAAGACGCGTTGGTCTTTCTTCTTTTCGCGGGTGACGATTTCCATGTTCCCTGCGGTCTGTGCGACGTCTTCTTTGTTAAATCCTTTAACGGTGATTTCTTTTCCTTTGATTTCCACTTGCGTGTCCTTTCCGAGGATCATGGCGATGCGTGGGGCTTTTTCTCCCAAGAAATTGGAGATTTCCACGCGGTTTTCTTTCTTGGCGATATTCATGGGGAAGTGGGAGTGGACGACGGTCAACTTGTAGAAGTATCCCTTTTCGGCTCCGGTGATGAGGTTCTGCGTGTGGGCCATGAGTGCGTTCAGGATGGCGATGGTCTTTCTTTTCGTGTTGATGGGGGCGAAGTGGACTTCGCTGCCTTCGATCTTGATGTGCACTTCGGGCGTTGCCAGGTGCTTGTGGGATGTCTTGTTTCCCTTGGTGGCAGTCATGGTGCCGTGCTGGTAAGTCACGTTGACGCCGGCCGGAATGGCCACGATGTGTTTCTTTTCGGGTTTTTTGGCTGCCATAGAGATTCATTCCTTGCAATCGTTTATTAGTAGATGTACGCCAACAAGCGTCCTCCGATTGATTTCTCTTTGCTTTCTTGGTGGGTCATGACGCCTTGGGAGGTGGAGACGATCATCATTCCGATATCGCGTGCGGGCAAGAAGCGTTTTTCGAATTTTTCGAATTCGTTCTTTCCGACGGCGTAACGGGGTTTGATGGCTGCCACTTGGTTGATCTTTCCGTTCAGTTCCACTTCATAGAATGCGCCGCGCATGTCGTTCTTTTCGGTGAACTTGGCGATGTATCCTTTTTCCTTCATGACGCGGAGGATCTGTCCGAGTAGCTTGCTTCCAGGACGGAGCGTGATGCTGGTCTTTGACGCGGTCTGACTGTTTTTGATGTGCACGAGTGCATCTGCGATTGGATCGGTTTGAGTCATAGTTTGTTACACCTCCTTAGCTGTACTTCTTGAACCCCATCATTTCTGCGAATTCCTTGAAGCATCGTCTGCACAGGTTGATGTTGTAGCGATGGATCATTCCCTTGTTGTTGCCGCAGTTCTTGCAGTACTGCTGCGTCGGAGCCAAGTCGCGCTTCTTCTGCTCGGCTTTCATTTTTGCTTTGAGGGGGTTTATCATGTTAGATCACTTTCACTCCAAATTTTTCCTGCATGAACTGCACGGCCTCATCTTGGGTGATTTGGTGTGCTTTCCCGACGGGGGAAGGATTGGTGCGTCGCTTCTTGATGCGATACCCTGGTCGTTCGAGCGTCACTAGGACGTCGAATCCGCGGATTCCGAGCTTGGGATCGTACTTCGAGCCGGGCAAGTCGATGTATTCCTTGATCCCGAATCCGACGTTTCCGCTCTTGTCGAAGCTTTTCTTGTTCAATGTCTTTTCTTTTGCCTGCAAGGCGTTCTTGAGGAATGCTTCGGCCTTGGTCTTTCGCAAAGTGACTTTGCATCCGATGGCGAGCCCTTCGCGGATTCCCCATGCGGGAATCTTGACCTTACACATGGTCTGCACGGGTTTTGTGCCGGTGATCTTCTGCATGATCTCCATGGCGCGCTTGTGCTCTTCGCCCGTCTTTCCGACGCCCATATTGACGGTCACTTTCTCGATGCGGATATGCTTCATGGGGCTTTCGGCGTTTTGATTCATTAGTTGTTCCCCCCGTTGACGTGCAAGACTTGCTTCATCCAGCCGAGCATCTGGTCGTTGATGACCATGACGTTCTGTGCAGTGGTTTGGAAGCGTTCTTTTCCTTCGCTCAAATCCACTAATTTGTCGCGCTTCATGGTCCCTTCGACGATGCCTTCGACTTTGGCGACTTCTCCGACATGGGTTCCGCCGATGATGTAGACGCTATTGCCTTTGTTCATGGGCAGGTGCTGCACGATCTTTCCGTCTTGCGTATTGACGATGACTGAGTCCCCTACGCGGATCTTGGCGTCGGCGCTCTTGTAGGTGTATCCGTCGTGCGTCTGGACCTGGAATTTGTTTCCGGTCACAATGTTCTTGCGCACCACGCGGCCGATCTTTTGAGTGATGGCTTTGGCGTCGGCTTCTTTGACGACGAGTCTTCCTTTCATGTCGTAGGCGAGGATGTAGTGCTTCTTCATTTCGGGAATGGAGATGGAATCGAACAATCCCACGGCGTGCTTGGCTTCTTTGACGACGACGCCATCGACTTGGACTTGTCCTTTGTCCAGGATGTGCTTGGCTTCTTTCATCGTCGCAGCGAGGTGCAACATTTCTCTCAAGACGAAAGCGATGGGGACGCTGCTTTCTCCGGTGTGGGCTCCGGGGTACTGCTTGATGGTCCAGGTGTTTTCCTTTCGGGCGAGGTGTCTGACGGGAGAGACGGAGAGGCGCTTCTGCTTGTAGTTGTGTCCTTTCTTTGCCATGGCGATTACTCCTTTTTCCCTGCCGCTTTTGCGGGAGCAGCGGTCTTAGTGGTTGCTTTCTTTGTTGCGGCTTTTCCTTTGACGGTGCGGCGCTTCTCTTTTCCTTCGAGCGCAGTAATCATGACGTTGCTGGGGCGGAATCCGATGAAGGCTTCTTTTCCCGTGGCGCGTTTGTGTGTGATTCCTTTGACGAAGATGCGGTTGCGGACGTAGTTGACTTGGGTGACTTCCCCGCTCTTTCCTTTCCAGTCTCCGCGCATCACTTTGACGGTGTCTCCGACGCGCACGGCGAGGTTGCGTGTCTTGTGGGCGGTGCGCAATTCTTTGGAGAGGTGGGCGCTCATCATGGAGTAGCGTGCCTGCTGATCGGCTTCATAGACGCGCAAGCGTTGGGTTCCGGGGTTCTTGGTTTGGGTCATATCACATCAGTGCTCGCTCGTTACACCAGTCCGGGTGCTATTCCCGCGATTTTGGGGAAGCGTTCTCCGACTTCTTTGGCGATGATTCCTTTGACTTCGGATGCTTTGGGCAATCCCTTTTCATCCACTAACACGACGGCGTTGTCTTCGAATTTGATGCGCGTTCCATCGGGTCGCTTGAATTCTTTTCGGACGCGGACGATGACGGCGCGTTCGACTTTCTTTCTGATTTCGGGTTTTCCGGTCTTGACGACGACGTTGACCATGTCCGCGATCCCTGCGCGGGGCTGCATTCTCTTTCGGGAGGTGTGTCGGAATACGGAGATGATTTCGACTTCTTTTGCTCCGGAGTTGTCTGCGCAGACGCAGCGCGATTTCTTGGTCAATCCCTTGGTGACGTTAGCGGAGATGGATTTCATTGCGCTTCCTCCTCTGCTTTTGCTTCTGCCTTATGGGCTTTCACGCGCATGCCTTCTTTCATCTCTTCGCGTTTGGCTTCGATCTTGGAATGGCCGACGATCTCGGTGACGATGAACGCCTTGGTCTTGGAGATCTTTCTGGTCTCTCCGATGCGCACGATGTCGCCTTCCTTGGCGTGCATGTAATCGGGATTGTGCGCGTGCACTTTGGAGCGGATCTTCTTGTAGCGTTCGAATTTGGGGACGTACACGGTGATTTCGCGTTCGACGGTAATTGTTTTGGGTGCCTTGGCCGAAACGACCTTTCCGACGAATTCATTTCCGCGTACGGGGAATTCGCTTGGGTGTTCTTTTGTCGTGGTTGTTTTTCCTTTTGGCATATTTAGTTCCCCCACTTTGCTTTGAGTCGCTCAACGGGCGTGTAAAGGATGTCTTTCCCTTCCACTTCGATGGCTTCTCCCTGTGTCAAGTCGAATGTGAATGTGCTCTCGTTCTTCGGGATGGTCTTTTCCATTCCGTTTGGCGTTTCGATGACGAATGTGCGTTGCGTCTCATCCACGATCTTTCCCTGCATGGCTTGCTTCTGCGTATCCTTCGAACCGGAAACGCGGACGTTGAGTCCGATCATTTCGTGGAAGGGCAAGACTTTGCCGGAAATGGAATATGTGGCTGTTTTAATCATGGATGCTGTTCTCCTTGAATCCTTCTTTGACGAGTATTTCCTTAACCTCTTTCTTGTGGTTTCCTTGCAATTCGATGCGATCGCCATTGATGGTTCCGCCGCACGCGAGTTTGTTTTTCAACGTCTTCGCGATATCCTTGACGATGGTGGGATCCAATCCCGACACGATCGTGAGATACTTGTTGAATCGGCGTTTTTCCATTGTCACGATGATCTTTTGGCTCTCTTTGGCGATTTGTCCGCAAACACAAATGTTCTTGGGCAATCCGCAGATATTGCACATACTTTCCATGGTTAAGGGCTCACCTCTCCTTTCGTTTCTTTCTGGCGCTTGAACGTCAGAATGCGCGCGATCTGTCTACGCAACAGACGCGCTTTTCCTGGGTTCTCTGGTCGCGTGTTGGTTGCTTTGACGGACTGCTCTTTGGCCAAGTCGTTCTTGAGCTGGGCCATTTTGACGTTCATTTCCGTCACGGACATCTGGCGCATGTCGTTCAATTTCTTATTCATGCGGCTGCCTCCGGTTCTTTCGTTTCGGTCGCAACGGGCTGCGCTTCGACGACGCCTGCGTCGCGCGCTTTCTTCTTGGCGATGTATTCTTTGACGTTCATCTTGTCGGGGAAGAAAACGCCGGGGCGGATGATGCGCACCGTGAGGCCGATGGCTCCGACTTTGGGGTAGGAGGTGACTTTGGCTTGATCGACCAACTTGGTCTGGTCTCCCACTTTCTTCATGTATCCCTTCGAGAAGCGGACTTGTTTCTTTCTTCCGCCTTTTCCTGCGAGCTTTCCGGAGAGGATGATTTCGACTCCTTGTGCGCCGGCGCGGTAGACGTCTTCAAGTGTCTTGAATGCGACGCTTCTCCATGCGAATCCTCGTTCGATGGCGGATTTCATGCGGTCGATGACGGATTTGGAGTCCAATTCTGGGGTAGTGATTTCTTTGATTTCGATCTGGGGATTTTCGATCCCGTATTCGCGGTTGATCGTTTCCGTGAGCGTGCGGATGTTCTGTCCGCCCTTTCCGATGGCCAAGCCGGGCTTGGAGACGTGGATGACGATGCGCGTGACCAAAGGCGTCTTGACGATGTCCAATTCCGTGAATCCGGCGCGGTCCAGTTCTTTCTTCATGTACTGGTAAAGGCGGACTTTGTTGACAGCCTGCTTGGTAAATCCTTTCTCAATCATGCCTTCACCTCGCGCACAATGACTTCCAAGTGAGCGGATTTGCTCTTCTTGGCTTTGTTGGAAATTCTTCCTTGGTTCTGATAGCGGATGCGTGAGAATCCGTGCGTGGCATTGGCGTGGACGACGCGCAATTTTTTCGTGTCCAATCCTTTGACGTCCGCATTGGCTTTCACCGAGTTCAACAACGCTTGCCATGCTTCGCATGTCTTCCAAGGATATCTTCCCGATTTCGTTCCGAAGACGCTAGCTCCCTTGCGGTGGGGGATTTTCTTGTGATAGGTGCGCAATGGGAGGAAGGCTTTCTCTTCCACGATGTTCTGCAGGAAAGTCTGCGCGTCTTGGATGGTCTTTCCCTTGATGCAGCGTGCGATTTCCAGGCTGTACTTCACGCTCGCAGGTCTGTTCGTGGTGATGGCGCGGGCCATGCGGGTGTCGTCGTACGTGCCTTGGTAGTTGAATGTGGTTTTGCTCATAACATCAGCATCCTATCAGCGGGCCGTGATGGCCGTGGAGCTCTTCGAGGCTCCGATTCCGGCTTTTCCGTGTTTCACTGTTTTGCGTGTCAAGATGTATTCGCCCACGCGGTGTCCGAGCATTTCGGGCTGGACATCGAACGATTCGAATGCGTTCCCTTTGTGCACGGCGATCTTGAGTCCGACCATCTGTGGAAGGATGGGGAATTCGCGCAATGTGGTCTTGATGGGCTTGTTGACGGGCAATTTTCCTGCCTTGAGGAGTTCGTGTCCCTTCTGCACGCGCGCGTGGAACTTCTTGAAGTCCTCGTTGACAGCGGATCGCTCGAGGCTGCGGCGAATGCGGGCTTTGCAGAGTTTTGCAAAGTCTTGCAGGGGCATTTGTTGCAGTTCGGGCAACGTTTTTCCTCGGAATGTGAAGTCTTTGGCCATCGTTTTTCACCTTTAGTTCTTCTTCTTTCTTCCTGTGCGCTTGGATGCAATGGCTCCGACCTTTCTTCCGGCAGGTGCGCTTCTGGCGGTCGACTTTGACTTTCCGGGGTGGTGCTGCGATCCACCAAATGGGTGGGAGTTCGGGTTCATGGCTACACCGCGGACAATGGGGTAGAGCTTCTTCTTTGCGCTTCTTTCGTGGGAGCGGTTCCCTGCTTTCATCATGGGCTTGTCCACGCGTGTGCCGCAGGAGACGTTCCCGATGGTGGCGCGTGAATCGGGATGGACGGAAATCATTTTCGTGGAGGGGAGTTTGATGAGCACGCGCTTGGCTTCCTTGCTCATCACGAGAGCGTATCCGCCGGAGCTGCGGACGAGCTTTCCGCCGTCACCGGGCTGGATTTCGACGTTGAAGATGGGCGCTCCTTCGGGAATGTCTTTCACGGGCATGATGTTGCCAATTTGTAGCGCGGCTTGTTTGCCTATTTCGATGCGCTGTCCCACCGAAAGTCCTTCGGCGGCGACGTTGAAGATGTGATAATTGTTGTCCAGCACGATTTCGGCCAAGACGCTGGTCTTGGTGGGATCGTCGACGAGTTCCAAGACCTGTCCGGTCATGAGGCCGTCTCTCTGAGTAGCGGAGTATTCCATGTAGGCGACATCCGCCTTTCCGTGGAATGATGCGGTCCATGGAGTGCCGCCTTTTCCGCGGCGTTGAATCATGAGTCGCTTACCCATATTAGATCACTCCGAGTTTGGCCGCGAGTTCTTCGGCTTTGTATTTCTTGTCGAGCTTGACGGTTACTTTCTTTCTCCCTTTCATGTCGTTCAAGACATTCACGCTGGAGACTTTGACCTTGTAGACCTTTTCGATCAATTTCTTGATGTCGGTCTTCGTGGCTTGAGGAGTGGCGATGAAAGAGAGTTTGTTTTCTTTTTCGATGAGGTTGATGGCTTTTTCCGTCATCAAGGGGAACTTGATGTAACCGAAGTCTTCCAATTCCATGGCGAAGCCCTTGGCTTCTTTCTTCTCTTCTTTCTTTGCAGGAGCGTCGACTTTCTTTTCTTCGGCCTTGGCTTTGGCCTTTTCTTCCATTTTCATTTCCATCGCAGAGGCGACTTTGTTTTCAGGCATTATTGCTCACCTCGCGTGGCGAGGACCTTGATGGCTTCTTCGGTCCAGATGGTGAGGCGTCCGGCGTGCGTTCCGGGCGCGAGGTGTTCGGCATTCAAGCGCTGCACGGGAATGACGTCGATTCCGGGGATATTGCGCGCGGCTTTCATGATGGGAGAGGCGTGATTCGTGACGATCAACAACGACTTCTTCTGCTTGTACGGATTGCCGCGGTTCTTGTGCTTTCCTGCGCGGATACGCTTGCGTTCTTTGGCGTGTTCGGCGTCGGCGGATACTTTCAATGACTCGAATGCTTTCATGACGTCCTTGGTCTTTGCGATTTTTTCGAATGAGGAGTCCACGACCAATGGGAAATGAGCGGCATCGAAGTGGTGTCCGCGTGCCTTGACGATTTTGGCGTCGACGGATGCGGCGATCGCGGAGGCGATGGCGAGCTTGCGTTCTTTGACATTGATGTTCTCCACGAGTTTCTTTTCGACGCGTGAAGGGTGAGCGGATGGTCCTCCCACTGCTTGTGGCACGGAGGCGACTTTTCCTTGCAGGACGCCGCGGCGATTGCGCATGCGGGGAAGGCGTGCATGGCCGACGTTGATGGTGCGGTACATCGTGGGCTTTCCGCGTACGCCGACATATTCAGCGGTGTTGTTTCTTCCGGATCCGGGTTTCTTTCCGTGGGGCTGCAAGCGAGTGGATTGCACGGCCAACACGGCGCGCTTGATGAGGGCGGGGTGATAGGGCGTTTGGAAGACGGATGGCAATGCCATGTCTTTGACTTTTTGTCCTTGGGCTGAGAAGACGTGCACCATTACAATGCACCTCCGGTAGTGGATACGTATGTGACGGGGCCGATCTTGTAGTGGCCCGATTCCTCTGCGCGCACGGGTTCGCGTAATCCGATCAAGCGTTTGATGGGACCGGGGACGCTTCCTGCGACGAGGATGTAATCGTTCTGCACGACTCCATAGTGTTCGAATCCGGACTTGGGATTGATCTTTGCGGCGTCTTGTGCGTTCAATACTTTGAGGATTTTCTTGTTGAATTCGGTACGATTATGGTATCCGAGTTGTCCGGGTCGTGCGACGGTGAACTGGACCGTTCCGGGTCGCAAGGGCGAGATGGATCCGACCGTGCGGATGTACTTCGCCTTGGGGCGGAATGTCTTGACTCCGGCGCGTGCGACGACTCCGCCGAATCCGAATCCGCGTGTGACGCCTTTGACGTCGATCAATGAGCCGTCTTTGAAGACGTCGTGGATCGTGATCATCTTGCCGAATTTCTCTTTGGCGTAATTCAATTGTTCATCGAGCGTTCCGCTCAATGCCAATTCGGTCATTTCGGCTTTCTTTTTTCCGAAGTTGGTTTTCTCGGGCTGCGTGTGCACGAGCAAGCGGATAGAATGCAATTCGGCTTTCTTCGTCACGAAGTCTTCCAGCGTGGTGGGGGTAGAAACAGTGCGTGTGTTCTTGGTATTCTTTTTGTGATCGGATTTTTTCTTGAAGTTCTGGTTGCGTTCCAATGCGTGCTTATCGAGCTTGTCGATGGTGACTTCTCCCATGGCGTGCAAGCCGTAGGGGTCTTTTGCGTAGGCGCGGACTCCATACACGTGCATGGGCGGGCATTCGATGACCGTAGTGGGAATTTGCATTTCGAGTTTTTGCATTCTTCCTTTTTCGTGCATGGACTTTGCGACGAGGTGGACCATGGCCACTTTGTATCCGAAAAAGTTCAATGGCTTTGCAGGTCCTTTGACTTGGGGAAAGGAACTGAAGCTAGGGGTCTCGCGGCGTGCGCGGACGCGTGGGCGGTGGGAAATACTTCCTCTGCGTGGAGCGTGTCTTCGGGTCATGGTTTCACTCTGGGTGGCTCATGCGGTTAATGCCAGAAAATGCCCAAAAACTAGCTTTTGGGGCATTTCCCTCCATTTTTTCAAACAGAGGCAGTGTACCGCACTCAATATCCAAAAACCCCAGAAAAAGCCTTATAAATCAACGCTTAGGGTTGCTCGGAAAGTAGGTATGGGGTTACCACCCCCCTCCTGCGCCCCCGCCGCCACTCATCCCTCCCCCGAATCCGCCTCCAAATCCTCCGCTGCTGCCTCCTCCGCGCCCAAATCCGCCCATTCCTCCATAGAAGCCTCCGAATCCGCTGCGGGTGGAGTCGATGATGAAGGGGAAGGGCACGAATAGGAGCAATGCCGCATACATCAGCGCGGCCAGCGTGAGCCCATAGAATGACCCTATCAGGAACATGGTGAAAAATCCCCCAAATAGCACGACCCATAACCCCATCATCCCTAGGGAGATCGTCTGCATCACGGCGTGGGGGATTTTCATTTTCTTGCGTGCGACCGCGTAGATGGTCTTGAGGATGACCAGCAGGAATAGCACCGCCACAATAGGAGCCATCCCCAATATGCCTATTCCGAATAGCTCGCTCTTGCTGCCGAAAATATCATAGTCTTCCGTGGAGTTGGCGTACTTTTCAATGGTTGCGCTGTCTTGTCGGATGTATTTTTCGAGTTCGTCCACGGTTTCGCGTATGCCGGTGGCATAATCGCCCGCGCGAAAGTGAGGGACTAACACTTCGCGGCCGATCCTTCCGGCGATCGCATCGGGAATCGTTCCTTCCAATCCATATCCCGTCTGGATGCGCCATTTGCGGTCTTGGAGGGCGATGACGATGAGCAGTCCATTGTCGCTTTCTGCGTTGCCGGGCTTCCATGCATCGAATACGCGCTGCGTGAACTCATTGATTTCGCCCCCTTCGAGGCTGGGGACGGTGAGAATGGCTATTTCGACGCCTGTTTCTTTTTCTAATTCACTCAATTGCTGGTTGAGCGCGAGCGTTTCCTGTCCTAAAATTTGCGCATTATCGAGGATGTATCCATTCGGCGCAGCAGGAACAGCTTGCGCATGAGCCCCGCTCACGAGTAAGAAGAAAAAAAAGAAAATGAGGATTTTGTGGGCGAGCACGCGCAATCCTCAGTTATGGGGTGAAGTCAGTCGGTACGACGGGAGGGTTTTCCGCCCCCGCAGCGGCTTGGAAGTAAGGCTTCTCGGTCTTTCCTCCCAAAAAGATGGAGTTAGGGAATACTTTGATGTAGGTATTGTATTCGCGCGCCTTGTCGTTATAGCGCGTGCGCTCGACGCTGATGCGATTTTCCGTCCCTTCGAGTTGCACCATCAAATCCTGGAATGATTGCGTGGCTTGCAGTTGGGGGTAGTTTTCGGTGATGAGCAAGAGCTTGGAGATTGTAGATTCAAGCTGATTGGCCGCTTGGACTTTTGCATCCGATGTTGGAGCGGTTTGCCACTGGGAGCGGAGGCGTGTGAGCTCCGTCAATGTCTCTTGTTCAAATCCTGCGACGCCTTGCACGGTATTCACGAGATTAGGGATGAGATCGAAGCGGCGCTGGTATTGTGTTTCGATGTTGGCGAATTGGGCTCTGACGTCATTGTCGAGCTTGACTTCTCCATTGGTGATGCCAACGACATACATTCCCACAATGAGGACGAGCACGACCAGTGCGCCAATTCCAAGCCATGTATTTGAGATTCCTTTTTGCATATGACTTTTCCTCCGCTGAATGATATA
Organism: Candidatus Iainarchaeum sp.; assembly: GCA_016699555.1. Classification (GTDB taxonomy): domain Archaea; phylum Iainarchaeota; class Iainarchaeia; order Iainarchaeales; family VGJJ01; genus VGJJ01. Next base: position 315,647 of record CP064981.1, on the reverse strand, counting down.
CTCTCGCCGACGCGGAATTTAAAACAGAAGTATATGGAAAGATACTCGCCGTTGCGCGAATTATTCTTTCTTGGGATGCATCCAGGGTTCTTCAGCCGGTTCTGATGGGAGAGTCTTGACGATGGCAACGGTTTCTGCTTGCCAGTTCTCGGGTTTCTTGGGTTCGACTTCGTTCATCCCAACTGCGAGATAGATGATCACGAGCAACAACACGATGAGCCCGATGGCGATGCTTCCGCTTCCCGTGACGAATCCCACGATGCCGGATCCCAGGGACTGCGGGGAATTCGTGGCCGGCGCGCTGTTGATGAGTGCCACGGGCTTGGAGACGATGTCCGATCCGTTGTCCACGACGATGATCCCGTCGCTTTGTCCGCGCAGGATCGTGGTTGGAACGAAGACTTCAACGCGATCTTTTGCGAGCAAGTGCACGGTATTGGTGAAGCGCGCATTGGATGGCTTGGCGATGAGCGTGATACGTACAAGGGTGTCGCTGGCATCCTCATTCACCAACGTAAATCCGAGCTCTCCTTCAGTGCGCGGGTTGATTTGCAAATTGTTTTCGAGGATGTGGGCGTTGCCATAGAGCACAGGGCTTGCATCCGAAGGCGCGACCGCTCCGCCGCTCGATCCTCCGGTTGTTGGGCTGCCCTGGAAGGTGAATGGCATGCGCAGTCCCGAAACCGAGCAGGCTCTTCCGGAGGTGAAGTGTCCCTTGAGATAGAAGAATGCGTTGGCGTCGAAGTTCTCGGGATACAAGAATCCTTGGGCGCTGATCTCGACGTCTTGGCTTCCGTCGACGTCCACTTTATCGGGCAGATCCAATGCATCGAATTGGACTTGGTAGTTGTTGTCGCGGACTTCCAATTCGTCGATGAAATAGTTTTGTTCGCCGGTGTTGGAGATGGTGATGTTTTGCACGATGGTGTTCTGGCTTTCCACGCGCAAACGTGTGGGGGCGATCTTGATTTCCCCGCACAGGCCGGAAGAGCCGGTATCGAGGACTTCGACTTCGAAGTCGGTGCTGATTTCGGTGTTGTCGCATGAGTTCAGACCGGTTCCGCCGATGAAGTGTCCTTGGATCTCGACGAATGCGGAATCGACTTCCACTTCATCCACGCGGAAAGAGCGGATGCTCAACTCGTAGCTGCGTGAGGAGTTGTGCGGGACGATCTTTTCGAAGTCCGAGTCATTGACTTCGACTTCGAGATCGGCATTGAATGCGGTGCTGTCATCGAACACGTCGAAGTCGGTGATTTCGAAATCGCGGTCGGAGTCGTTGCGGATGAGGACGAAGTGGGATTGCGTGTCGTCTTCGTCGATCGTGACGTCAGAGCTTTCGGCTTCGATGAGCGTACACGCGTTTTCGCCGTCTTCAATCGTCACATCGACGGAGAAATTGATCTGCGAGAATGAGCAGTCATGCCCGTTGCTGAATTCTCCGCGCACGGAAAGGGTGAAGCTGGTTTCGACGTCGTTCTGCACGTCGTCGGTGTCGTATTGGATGCGCACGCGCGCAGTCCCGTCTTCTTCGAGTTCATCGTCGAAGCGTACGACTTCGACGTCAAAGCGTGCGTCGCTTTCGGAGACGCGGACGTCGTCGATGTCGAAGTCGGCCGTAGAGTCGTTTGAAAGGGTAAATGTGATGACGCGATTGGTTTGTCCTTCGGTGAATGTGACGTCGTTGGGAGATAGCTCGATATCATTACAGCTCACGGCCGCATGCGCAACGGGTAAGATGAAGAGGGTTGCGATGGCGAATATGATCCAGAAAACGGCTTTCATAGCACTCAAATAGCCCCAAACGCCTTAAAAATGATTTACTTTCAAAAGTGAAAAAGTTAATTTTGAGGAGGTTGTCCGCCATGCTGGGCCATGAGCTCTTTCAATCGCCCCAATATGGCTCTTTTTTCGTCTGATGTCGTATTTCCATCTGTTGTCGTCATGGGTGCTGGCACAGCGGCATGGGTGGAGTCGTACTCCTGTTCCTTGCGCAACAAGTAGTCATGCTCATGCGCGTTCAACCCCATTGGAGTAGTAGGGCGCACAGGCATTTCGCGCGGTGGCGAAGGAGTAACGGGCGCTGGGCGTTTCGCGACAGGGGTGGATTGCAATCCCACGAGTTCATTGGGCGTGACTTCTCCCGATGTGTCGGGGTGCCATGGCATGCGATGAGGGGAGTTATTTCCATCCGTTCCACTGGTCTCATTGACGAGCTCCATCATCTTCACTCGCGTCGAGGCGGGACTTTTTTCGGGAGCACGTGTTGGAGTAGGGGCAGCAGGAGTGTTGAGTTCTTTCTTGGACACTGGTGGCCTTGAAGAAAGGGATTGTTCGGATGGAGTGGGTGACGGAGCGGGTGTGTCTGCTTCTTTACGTATATCGCGTGACTCGGAAGGAAGAGTGCGCATGACCCATGGGGGCGCGGTCGAGTCCGAGAATTTTTCCGGAGATGGAATGGCTTTGCGATAAGGATTGGGATAGGGATTGAAGCGCGCCGGCGGTGGACTGAGCGCAGCCGTATCGGTTTCTTCGCTGAATTTGTAGGGCATTGGAGTTGGTGCGGCAGGCGGAGCACGTGTATTAATCTTTTTTTCTGGCACGACGGCTGGCTCGGATGCCATGGAAACAGTAGTCATATTTTTTGGATTGGTGGCGACCATTTCGCGCGACGCCTCTACCGCGGGGGAAGGAGTTTTTGGGATTGCAGCTGGTGCGGGTTTTGGTGCAGATGGTTTAGGCGATGGATCGCTCACGACGCGCGGAACAGAAGGGGGAGTTGGGGCGGCAGCAGGAATAGTTGCAGGAGCTGGAGGCGATTGCATGGTGGGCGCGACAGGGGAAGAGGGAGGAACGGGCGGGGCATAGTCGGCATGCGTTTCTCCGAAAAGGGCGTGTTGGAGCGTAGTAAAGAGGTTCTTTTGTTCCACTCCTTTGGCGGCTTGCTTTTGGGCGTGTTGCTGCAAATAGGCATTGATTTCGTCGACGTCTTCTTGGGATGCCATACCACTTGGAACGCGAAACTGGAGAATAAAAAGGCTCTCAACGGCGAAAGGACGCGCTATCCCTTGATGTTGCCGATGGGGCGAAGCGCGAATACTTTCTTGCTGATTCCCGCATCGTGAGCGGCTTGCACGACTTCAAAGATGTCCTTGTAGGCAGCCCCGGCTTCTTCGGCGATGCCTTGCTTGGAGGCGGTGCGCAAGTAGATCCCTTGCGCTTCCATTTCTTTGGCGATGGTTTCAAAGGAGTGGTGCTGCTTGGCCGCGTGTCGAGAGATGGTCCTTCCGGCGCCGTGCATGGTAGAGGCAAATGTTTGTTCTTCTGCAGTCTTCGTCCCCGCACAAACGAATGAGCCTGTTTGCATGCTTCCTCCCACGATGACGGGTTGTCCGGTCTTGCGATACGCACGCGGCAGCTCTTCATTCCCCGGCCCGAATGCACGCGTGGCGCCTTTGCGGTGCACGATGACGGTGCGTGTCTTTCCTTGGATTTTATTTTTCTCGCGCTTGGCGACGTTGTGGGTGACGTCGTAGACGATGCGCATGCCCAGTTCCTCGGCGTTCTCTTTCAATATGCGCGCGAAACTCTCGCGGATGGAGTGGGTGATGACTTGGCGATTAGCGAACGCAAAGTTGGCGCTCGCCTGCATGGCGGAAAAATATGCCTGTCCTTCTTCCGATTCGAATGGGGCGTGGGCTAGCTCTTTGTCCTTGAGCGCAATTCCGTTTGCGCGGTCGTATTCCAGGAATTGTTCGAGGTAGTCGGTTGCGACCTGGTGTCCCATCCCGCGCGAGCCGCAGTGGACCATGATGAACACCTGTTTTGGTTTTTCGACTCCGAATGCTTTCGCTGTTGGAGCGTCGAATATCTGGTCGGCGGTGGTGGTTTGGATCTCTAAGTAGTGGTTTCCGCTCCCCAGCGTTCCGATTTGGTTTTGTCCTCGTCCTTTTGCGCGCGCAGAGACGGCAGCGGGATCGGCATGGGGCATTTTCCCATTTTCTTCCATGAATGCCAGGTCTTCTTTCCAACCCATTCCTTCGTCGATAGCCCACTTCGCTCCGTGGGAGAGCACTTCATCGATTTGGTTTTTTTTGAGTGGCATCTTGCTCTTGCACGCGACGCCCGATGGGACGCGGATGAAGATGTCGTCGATCAATTTCTTGATGTGGGGTTTGATATCCGCATGCGTGAGATTGGTTGCGATCAAGCGCATCCCGCAGTTGATGTCGAATCCGATTGCTCCGGGCGAGATGATTCCTTCTTTGGCGTCGAATCCTGCCACGCCTCCAATGCAAAAGCCATATCCCTGGTGGGCGTCCGGCATCATATAGCTGGCGCGCATAATACCCGGGAGTTCGGCGACATTCCTCGCTTGCTCGATGGATTTTGCGTCCATGCGCTGGAGGAGCGAGGGGGAAGCGATTGCGCGCACGGGCACGTGCATCTTTCCCGTTGCGGGGAGTTCCCATTGATTTTTAGCGATGAGAGAAAACCCATGCGTCGTGGAAGCAGGCATACGCATGAGCTGGCGTCGAACGAGTTTAAAATGTGGCCGATGCGTTCAAAAAAAGAAGGAAAGAAGAGTGCTTGCGCACTCTTTCTTGCATTTAATGGCGGCGCGTATAGAGATAGAGTCCGCCCAGCACCACGAGCAATCCAATTCCCACAAGGGGGTTGGTGGCGGTGGAGACTAATCCGGTCAATGGACTGGTGTCCGGTGCAGGGGTATCATTTGTTGCAACAACAGGCATGGTGTCGCTTGCTGCAGTGAAGAATGCACCGGGAGCCACAACTGGATCGACTGACCCGCTACGTGGATTTGTTTCCGTAGGTGTTGGAGCTACAGCAACAGGGGTTGTTTCCGCTGTAGGAGTTTGAGTATCTTCTACAACTGTGCTTTCCTCTGTGTTCTCATTGTTGCGGCTGCGGCGGTGCCCGGATGGATTGGGAGTTGGATCTCCATTTCCTCCGGTGGGTTGCACAACAGGCGGTTCAGGATTTGTCCCAGGCGTCGTTGCGGTAGGGCAAGGAGTTGCTTGGGCTTGGTCGTTTGCCGTTGCGGTGCTAGTGGTTGCAGCCACGTCATTTGCACAAGGGGTGGCGTCTTGTGGATTTGCGGATGGTTGTGGGTCGGATGCTACATCAGTTGCTTCGTTCTGGTTGGCAATGCTATCGGTATCTTCGACTGCAAACGCAAAAGAAGATCCAATCATGGCGAGCACCAAAAAGCTAGCGATTAATGCGATGACTTTCATGTAAATACCTCCATTGACTCACACATAGAATGATTGGCATTTAATTGAATTGTTGACTGAAATTAGACATCTACGATGAATTTTGCAGTAAATCCAGTCTTCTGTTTTTTGAGAGAAAACCCGTGCAGCGCAATCCCCTTTGGATCCACCCTGAAGTGATGCGACTGCATGATATTGAGTGGAATGCCTTGCATGCGTGATTGCACGACAAGTTGCCCGTCTTGTTCGAGGAATTGAAAGTGGAAGTGCGCGATGTAGAGGCGTTTGTTGTCCTTGATGTAGATGAGCTCGTTCAACCACTTTCGCAGGAGGTCCTCGAGCAAGGGGGCTTTGACGGAGAAAGAGACCTGGCGCAGGGGCTCCTTAGGGGGTTCTTTTCCCACGACCTCGAATAGGGCTTTTCCGGCGGATTCGAATAATTCTTCGCGTGTCTTTCCATTGGCTTCGATGGCCACGTCGGCCTGTGCGTCGTCGAGGAAGCGGTAACCCATAACTAGAATGCCTCCAAAGGCCTTATAATGCCATATTTTTCGCTTTTAGTCGATAAAACGCCTTTTCGTCTGTTGGTCGTTTAAAAAATCAGCGAGCTTATGTTGTAGTACGTGAGATAGCGAACCTTTGTTCGTTATCCGTCAAAAGGAGGAGTTTCTCATGGAAATGCAGAAAATCGGTTCCTGGGCATTCATCATTGGCGTGGTTATCGCCATTATCTTGGGTGTGCTCGGAGCAGGCGTCTTCGGAGGCGTCGCGCAGTGGATTCCCTTATTGTTTGTGGTTTTGGGAATTATCATCGGATTGTTGAACATCAAAGACAAAGAAATGACCCACTTCTTGGTCGCAGTCATCGCCTTATTGGCCGTTGGCTCGGTCCAGTGGAGCTTGGTCCCTGTCGTGGGTAGCTGGTTAGGCCCTATCTTCGCCGGAATCGCCACCTTGATGGCACCTGCAGCCGTGATCGTTGCGATCAAAGCTGTTTGGGATATCGCCAAGAATTAGGATCCAATTGGGTCGATTGAGAACGGGTGTCCGCGCAAGCGGCACCTGATTTTCGTTTTTTTTGTTTCTGATTTTATTTGAAACCTTTTTTGCGTCTGCTCATGACGGGCCGTCTCTTCTTTCTACGTTGTGCCATGCGATCTTGGAATCGCATGATGTCTTCGGCTTCATGCGTGCGCGCAGCAATCGTCCGGATGGGCTCGCGTTGATTGAATAGGGTGTGGAGTATTTCCATACGCTGCTCGGGCCTAAACGCTTGGTTGAGGAACTCCTCCAACGCATACCCGCCCACTAAACGCTTGTGGGGATGCTGGAGGATGTGATATACCCCCGCCAAGCTGAAAGAGCGGATCCCTGAGAAGTATGTGCCTTGTGCGAGTGGGATCTTTTCGTGCCCCATCTCGATGAGTTCGCTCGTGGCGGCGATGGTCATGTGCTTTTTCCTTTTTGCCGTTGCTTCTTCGGCATGGCGCATCATTTGGAGTATAACGCGCCGGTCCAATCGCACCATATCGGCATCGAGCGTGAGCACGGAGGTGGCTCTCTGCTTCAATGCGGCACGCAGTCCTGCGAAGAACGCATTCGCCTTCCCCCTGTTTTGGGATAATGTCACGACGTGTGCGCCGTTTGCGCTCGCGATGGCTGCGGTCCGATCAGTACTTCCATCGTCCACGACAATGACCTGGACCTTGCGTGGCAGTTCATGGATGAGTTCCATCGTTTTTCCGATCCATGCTTCTTCATTGTGCGCGCAGATGACGATGATGGGACGGATCGACATGCAGGCATCAATCCCTACACCAATATAATCTATCCCGTTTTACTGGTGGGAATGGAAATCACCACGAAGTGCTTTGCGCAGACGCGCGCAGAATGGCGTGAGTGGTTAGAGAGGCACCACGCGAAAGAGAAGGAAGTCTGGCTCGTTTTTCATACGAAAGCATCCGGGAAGCCACGCGTTTCCTATTCGGACGCGGTCGAAGAGGCGCTTTGCTTTGGGTGGATCGATTCGACGGTAAAGAAACCCTCTCCCGATTCAGAGTGGTATGCACAGCGTTTTACCCCGCGCAAGGACAAAACGAACTGGTCCGAACCCAACAAGGAGCGCGTACGTTTCTTAATCAAACAAGGGAAGATGACACCTGCTGGTTTGGCTGCAACGAATGGGTTGCATGAGTTCAAGGGAAAGAACAAGCATGAAAAGAAGTTCACCACGAAAGAGATTCCAAGAGATATTTTAGAGAAGATGAAAGCCAACAAGCTCGTGTGGAAGCACTTCCAGCAATTCCCTGATACGTATAAGCGCATCCGCATTGGGTGGATTACCGCAACTAAAATTTCTACGACACGCGTGCAGCGCTTGAATTATTTTTTGAAGATGACCGAGAAAAATAAGAAGTATGGGATGATGGAAAAGAATTAGTGAATTTGATATCCGTTCTTTGCTTTTCGTTCGGGTTGCAATAGAATAATTTCTTTGTCTTCTTGCACTACCCCCAATACCAAGACTTCAGAGTAAAAGTGTGCAATCTTTTTAGGAGCAAAATTGACAACGGCAATGATTTGTTTTCCTAAGAGTGTTTCTTTAGAATAGAGTTTGGTGATTTGGGCGGAAGAACGTTTGATTCCAATGGTTGGGCCAAAATCGATTTCGAGTTGATAGGCTGGAACGCGTGCTTCTGGAAAATCACTTACTCTTACAATCGTCCCTACTCGCATGTCCACTTTCTCAAATTCTTCCCATGAAAGCATATAGCAATAGCATTGCCCGAAGAATAATAATCAAACAGTGCAAAGGAAAAGATAAATAGGAAAAAAATAGAAAGAAAATTGAAAGGTTTTACTTTTTGCCTTTCAATCCGATGGCCATTTGTACGTTCTCTGGAACTTCTACGCGCATGACGCGGCGCAATGTTCTGCCGTCGTCTTCGAAGTCAATCACGCGTTTGTGGACGCGCATTTGCCATCGTTCGTAGGTTTCTGTTCCACCGCCACAAGGGCCTTTTCTCGTAGAGACGAGCAATTTCTTCGTAGGGAGTGGAATGGCACCCGTGTGCTTGATTCCTGCTTTGTCCACTAAGTCGATGATCTTGCCCGAGATCTCATTGAGCGAGACGTAGTTGGGGCTAGTGAGGGTAATGCGTGCTTTTTCCATGGTTCATCAGCTCCAATTCCGTCAATGATCCCCTTATGCGCGAGGCGTTACTTGCGTAACGACGCCCGCTGCAACGGTCTGTCCCATATCGCGGATCGCGAAGCGTCCGAGAGAGGGGAACTTCTTGAATTCTTCGACGACCAAGGGGCGCTGAGGCGTGATCTTCACGATTGCAGCGTCTCCGGTCTTCAAGAACTTGGGATTCTCTTCTTTGGTGTTTCCGGTCTTGGGGTCCAAAGACTTTTGCAATTCCGTCAAGGTGCAGGACATCTGGGCGGTGTGCAAGTGGAACACAGGGGTGTATCCTACTGGGATGGCAGTGGGGTGGTTCAACACCACAATCTGTGCCACGAAGTCTTTTGCGACTGTAGGAGGGGATTGAGGGTGTCCCAACACATCTCCGCGGTTGATGTCTTTTCTTTCGACTCCGCGCAAGTTGAATCCGATGTTGTCTCCGGGCAAGGCCTGAGGCAATTGTTCGTGGTGGGCTTCCAAGGATTTGACTTCTCCTTGCACGTTGGCAGGCATGATGATGACCTTGTCACCGGGCTTGATGACGCCGGTTTCAACGCGTCCAACAGGGACTGTTCCAACTCCCTTGATGGAGTAGACGTCCTGAATGGGCAAGCGCAAGGCTTTGTCCGTGGGCAACGTTGGAGCGGTCAGTGAGTCCAAGCGCTGGAGGAGAGTAGGTCCCTTGTACCAGGGCATGTGTTCGGACTGCTTTGCGACGTTGTCTCCCATCCATGCGGAAACAGGCACAATAGCGACTTGTTCGTCGCGGAATCCAACGGTCTTGAGGAGTTTGGCTACTTCATCGCGGATCTTGTTGAATTCGGCTTCTTTGTATCCGACGTCGTCCATCTTGTTGATGGCGGCGGTAATCTGCTTGATTCCCATCACTTGTGCCAAAAAGGCGTGTTCTTTGGTCTGGGGCTGGATTCCGTCCTTTGCTGAGACGACCAAAACGGCTGCGTCGGCTTGGGAGGTTCCGGTAATCATGTTCTTGACGAAGTCTCTGTGTCCAGGGGCGTCAATGATGGTGAAGTTGTTCTTCTGGCCGGAGAATTTCTTGTAGGAAACGTCAATGGTAACTCCGCGTTCGCGTTCTTCTTTCAAGTTGTCCATGACATAAGCGAAGGCAAATGAACCCTTTCCGCGGGACTCTGCTTCTTCCTTGATTTTGCGGTAATCGTTTTCGGACAAGGCGCCTGAGTCGTACAGGAAGCGTCCAACGAGTGTAGACTTACCGTGGTCGACGTGACCAATGAAGATCAAATTGATGTGGGGCTTTTCGGCCATATTTTTCTCCTCCGAGAGATTTGATGTTTTTGATGAACCTTTTCCTAAAAGGTTCGTAGCCAATCCCATAGGGCTTTGCAGCCACTGGAATAAGCAAAACTCCCTGCGGAGCATTTATATAGGATAATGGTGGGTTTGCGCGAAAATAGCAGTGAAAATGCTCATTTTCGTACCACGTGCAATCCCACGATAGAGGCCTCGGGATCTAAATAATGGAATTTGGCCGTAAAACCACGTTTGGCGAATGCCTTTTCGATGGCAGCCATTTCTTCGGTGGTATGCATTGATTTCTTTGGAGGTTTTTGGAGAAGGGAACCGACGACTGCTTTTCGTCGTTCATTTTCTTGGGCCAATGGACGATGATAGAATGACACGAACATCTGCCCTCCATGCGCCAGCGAATAGGCCATTTTGAGGATGTGTTGCTTGCGCAAAGACGAATGCATATAGTTTACCGAACCAATCGTAGAGAAAATGAAATCGAATGGTTTGCGTGGGACGAATAATTCGGATTTTCCGGCATGCACCTCGTCGAAGAGTTTTTTTTCGTATGGGTCAATGCTTTTCGCATCCAACGTGGTGGCGACGAGATGGGTGCGAATTCCAACGACATCGAGTTCTTCTTTCAGAATTCCGCCAAAATATCCTCTCCCGGGTCCATCTTCCCAAATATGCAGTTTTCCGCGATTGTTCTTACCGCGGCGGATGAGCCGATTGATGATGCCGATTTTTGCATTTCTCCACAATCCCGTAATCTCATCATAGGAACGATGATCGTTCCAGTTACTGCTAGCAGACAATGCGCGCAACCACTTGGAGTGAGCGGCAATTGCCTCCCGGTTTTTCCGGATGATGCGACGGATTTCTTTCACGTGCGCGGCGGTAGCTCTTCTTCCAACGGGCAAACGTTTTTTGGGGGACACGCGAGGATTAGATTTTCAGGAAATAAAAAACAATGGAGAAAAAAAGGAAATCAGGTGCCGCTTGCGCGGACACCTGTTCTCGCAGCAGCCAGCCGAAACTGGCTCCGCCGAAACGGTGTTATTCCAGGAAGAACGTATAGGGTTTGACTTCCGGATCCAATCCCTTGCGCTTGCGCACTTCGAGCACGACTTGCTTTTGTAGCTCTGGGGGGACGACTTCGTATCCGTGGTATTCGGCTGTCCAGATGACGCGTCCTTGCGTCGCGCCGCGGATGGATTGCGAGAATCCGATCAGTTCTTTGACGGGCGCAAGACCGATGATGATGGTGGAGTCTCCTTCGTTCTTGATTTCCGTGATCTGCGTTCTGCGCTGTTGCAATTCCTTGGACACAGGGCCGAGGTAGTCCTGAGGCGTAGTGATTGTCAACAACTGCTTGGGTTCTTCCAACACCGCCTTGGATGCGAGCATACACGCGTACATGGTGCGCGACACTACGGGAATGATCTGTGAAGGACCGCGGTGGATCGCATCTTCGTGCAGCTTTGCATCGACGAGCGTGACCTTGATTCCGTGGACTTCTTCTTTTGCCAAGGGGCCTTCCTTCAGCGCTTCCTGGAATCCTTGGATCACGAGTTCGCGGATTTCATGCAAAGCCTGGATTCCTTTGGTTCCATCGACGAGCAGGTTGTAGTTCTCGATGCACCAGATCTTCTTGGCTTCGTCGTTGTCGATTCCGGCGTTGACGAATTTGTCGACCCATTCTTTGTCTTTCATCTTGACTTTTCCCTTGACCTTGTTGTCCATGAGCTTCTGCATGATTTCGGCCGGGATGGGCTCGACTTTCATCAGCAGTTTGTTGTGCTTGTTGGGGGACTTTCCTTCCAATTCCGGAGAGCCTTGCAAGATGGTTTCGTGGTAAACCACAATAGGTGGCGAAACGGTAATGGGGACGCCGTGCGTCTTTTCGATACGGTATTGGTTGATTTCCAAGTGCAATTCTCCCATCCCTGACAAGAGGTGTTCTCCCGTGGTCTGGTTGACGGTAGCGCGCAAGTTAGGATCTTCCTTCGTCAGCTGGCGCACGACTTCGATCAATTTTGGCAGGTCCTTGGTCTGCTTGGCTTCGATGGAGACCGTGATGACGGGCTCTACATTCGTCTTGAAGGATTCGAATTCTTTCATTTCGATGGATGAAACCGTCTGTCCCGAGTAGGCTTCGCGCAATCCCACGATGGCGGCGATGGATCCCGCAGGGACGGATTCGACTTCCACGAATTCGGGTCCCATGTACACTCCAACGCGGTTGATGACGGCTTCCTTTTGCGCACCGATGAGTTTCACGCGCACACCCTTCTGAACGGTACCGGAATAGACACGGCCGGTCGCGATGTCTCCGGCGTGGGGATCGACCGAGACGTCGGTGACCATCATGGCGACAGGGCCGTTTCGGTCGCACTTGAGCATCGATTGTCCGACTTCTGATTCCACTTCACCGGACCAAATCACAGGCGTACGATAGGCTTGTGCTTGGAGTGGGTTGGGCAATTGTGTCACGACCATTTCGAAGATCGTGTCTTCCAATGGGGACTTTTCGGCGATCATCTTCTGCTGATCGTTTTTCATGAACTCATAGACCTGCTTGAAGTTGATTCCGGTGCGTGCCATGGATTTGATGGAGACGGCCCAGTGATTATACGCCGATCCGAAGCAAACATTTCCATGCGCGGGATTGACTTGCCAGAGTTCTTCTTTTCCGGCTGGGGCGTTTTTCTTGATCAAGGAATTGACGTGCGTAATCGTTTTCACGAATCGTTTTTGCATGTCTTCTTCGCCGATCTGCAATTCGTTGATCAGTCTGTCCACTTTGTTGATGAAAAGAGAAGGCCTTACATTCTCGCGGAGCGCTTGTCGGATAACGGTTTCGGTTTGGGGCATGACGCCTTCAACGGCATCCACCACGAGAATGACTCCATCAACCGCACGCATGGCGCGGATGACTTCTCCGCCGAAGTCCACGTGTCCAGGGGTGTCGATCATGTTGATGAGGTATTGCTTTCCGTGAACGGTTGGGACCAATGAGATATTGGCTGCGTTAATGGTGATTCCGCGTTCTTGTTCCTGGTCTTCGAAGTCCATGAACTGCTGCTTTCCCGCGAGTTCTTTGTTGATTAATCCCGCAGCTGCGATGAGGTTGTCGGAGAGCGTGGTCTTACCGTGATCGATGTGGGCGACGATTCCGATATTGCGGACGTCTTCCTGTTTGGTCATTAAGTGCTGTGCGGCCTTGGCCATGTCTTCTTTTCGTCCCATGTGATGCTCACGCTCGGTTCAGTTGTTATAACGAGGGCAAAAATACCCTTTCCTAGCCAAAATGCCCCGAAGAACGTTTTTAAAGCGAGCTTTTGGTTCAGGATTCCAATGAATAAGTCCCGCGCTGCAGCCCCTCAAAGACGGCTTGGAAAATAGTGATGGAATTGCGCGTCCTCCGGATGTCCTCGGGCAATATCCCGGAATGACCTTCATCATCGCGCTGGCGCTTGAACATTCGACGTTGGTTTTCGGCTTGCTGGCGCAAGCGTGTCAAGTCGATGAAGATGAGTCCGGCCAGGGAGTGATAGAGTGGAATATGCGCCGTCGCACGAGCGGACCGGATAGGATTATACCGTCCATATTTTGCCAGCGCTCCCTCGATGATCGTGCGTGCGGCGCGTTTGCGCTGTGCCGGAGTGAGATTTCTCCATGGTTTTTCATGGCCGAGCTGGAGATAGAACTCATAGCGCCCGATGGGAGATAATGAATAACTGCCTCGCCCTTTTGCCCCGGGTTTCCGCTGCAGGTAACCATTGCGTTTGGCCCACTTTATTTTTTCCAACACCGAGACGACGTGCCCCGCGACCAGAGAGGAAGCCGACTCCCCCGCCTGACGGATCTTTTGGCGCAGGTAGTGGCGCTTGACTCCTGATTTGGATGGCATGCACCAGGAATTGGACTGGAATTAATAACGATTGCAGAAGCGAATCGGAAATAATAAGGAAAATAATGGCCTAAAAGAGAGCCATTATCGCGATGCGAGAGCAATGCGTTCGATTTCGTTGCGGCGCTTCAATGAAGTGGAATTATTGTCGTTCTTCGCCGTCTGGATGATCTCTTTCGCGAGGGCTTCGGAAGCGGGGGTGTTGTTGTTGAAACTGCCGTAGAATCCTGCCAATGCGATGTTCTTGATGCTTTCATCCAATCGCTTCAATGGTGCAACGTCCACTGCTTGCGTGTAAGCGACTCCGCCTTTCTTCAGGCGTGTGACGTCTTCGCGTGGGGCGGCGTTTTCAACGGCTTGGACCAAGAGCTGGATAGGGTTCTGTCCTGTCTGGGCGTGGATCATATCGAATGCTTCGTCGACGATGCGCATGGCGAACATTTTCTTTCCGCAGCTACCGCGTCCGCGGATGTATTTTCCGGAGAGTTTTCTTTTTCCTTGTCCGGAGCGCATGACTTTATTGACCAAGCGTTCGACGATGAACATCTTTTCCTTCTGGAAGGGGCGCTGTTTCATTTTCCCAAAAGTGTGGGGAATGGTCTTGGAAACGAGTCCGATCTGCTTGCTCAATGTAATGTCGGCGATCTTGACGTCCTTTGTGTCCCATTTCCCAAAAACTTTGATATCCATAGCATTCCCTTCCGAGTCCATTCCAGCCAATCAATGCGTTTATCGCTTGACTTTCTCCTTCTTTCCTGTGCGGAGCATCTGCAATGCTTGTCCGTTGACGTGGGTCACGCGGTATTTGACTCCCCACTGTGAACCGTATGGTCCTCCCTGGGATCCGCCGATTCCTTCGATGATGACTTCGTCGTGTTCATCCACGAACTTGATGGCTCCATCCTTGGGGCAGAAAGCCGTTACTTGCTTTCCGTTCTTGATGAGCTGCACGCGCACACACTTCATGATTCCGGAGTGGGGCTGCTTCTGCGTGACTCCGCGCTTTTCCAAGACAATGGCTTTGGCTTGGGGGCTTCCCTCGAGGGGATCGAACTTTTCTTTCAAACGTAAGACGCGGCGCTTGTGGTAAGGGTCTTTCATGCGCCATTTTCTGCGCTTGTCTTCCAATTGTCGTGCGGCAAATTCTCCGTAACCCAAATGTATCAATCCTTTTTCGTGTTTCTCGTTGGACAGCCTTAGGGGCTGGGAATAACTATTTTCGCCAGCCAAAGCTTTTTATATGCTCCTAATTTTCCTCGTCTTCGGCAACGGCCTTCTTCTTGCGTGCGCGCTTGGGTTTGGCAGGGGCGTCTTCGTTATGTTCAGACACCTGCTCAGGGGCGGCGGCTTGCGGGGCGTTGGTCAATTCCGAGGCCTTGCTCTTTCCTTGGTCCAGGACCAAGAGGGATGAAATCACAAAAGGCTTTCCGCAGACGCTCCCGAGTTCCAGTGCAGTCCCATTAAAGCGATAGACCGGGATGTTGGATAAGCTCGCAACGTGGGTGAGCATTTCAACGTTCAAAACAGGGGTATTCTGGGGCAGGATGAGGATCTGTCCTTCTCCCATCTTCAAGGAGTACTCGCTTTCGCGGGTCCCAAAGAGGACTTTTCCGGTATCGACTGCTCTACGAATTTCAATATTGGCATCCATTCTCCACACCTCCAAGTGCTTCACAGGATATGAATATGCAATTTCCCCTGGAAAAGGCATATAAATTGGGGACCTCAGAGCGGATAACTGCCCAAATGTCCCAAAGTTGGCATGAAGGGGAAATTATTCCGCCTTCATGATCAGATCGACGACGCCCGTTCCGACTTTGATGGGCTGTCCCACGATGATGTTTTCCACAACACCTTGGAGCTTTTCCTTTTCCCCATTGAGTGCGGCGTCCAAGAGGTGCTTCGTGGTCTCTTCGAAGGATGCTCTTGCAAATGGAGAGCTTTTCTTTCTGGAAATTCCCGTTCGGACGATTCCGCGGATTTCCCCGTCGAATGTCATGACATCCGCCAAAAGCAAGATGTGGCGCAGGTCCACGTTAATGCCGTTGTCGTCCAACACTTTATGCAACTCATTCACGATAGAGTTTCTTCCGGCTTCGATCCCCAAGACCTTGGAGATTTCCTTGACGTCGTTGGTGATGGTTCTCTTGCTGTCGATTTCTTTCATTTTCAAGGTCGACTTGAGGTTGCTTCCGGAGGTCTTGACGATGAATTCGCCATTCTCTTCGAATACGATGGCCTTGTCGATGCCCCTGACTCCTTGCAGGCGTGTCTGCATGAGCTTGATGAGTTTCTTCCTCATCTTCAAGAATCCCTCATCGCCGAAGTCGAATTCCATTCCTTGTTTGGTGGATTTCGCCTTGTAGCCGAGTTTGGAGGAGATCTTCTTCATCAGGGCTTCTTCTTCCAATCCCTTGTCCACGATTTCAGCGGTGTTGGGGATGAGCTCGAATGTCTTGTCAGCATAGCGTTCTTTCACATGCATGACATCGGACAGGCGCAAGTCTACGAGGGATGCGGCGAATGCGCGGGCTTTTTCTTTGTCCGTGCGCAACGTGGCGTCGTCGAAGTAGATGGTCATAGAGGGATACTTGGCCTTGCTTCTTCCATCCACGATCTCTTCCACGCGCTGAATTCCGGATCCGACCGAAACTTCTGCGGCTCCTGCGTAGTGCTTCGTACGCAGCGTCAGTTGCGTCCCGGGTTCTCCCAAGGATTGTGCGGCGATGATTCCCACACTCTCACCGGGTTCGGCTTTGGCGTATTTGTATTTCTCGCGGAGTTGGTCCAGCAATTGGTTGAACTGTTCGTCGGTGAGGTTCAGTTCCAGCGAAAGGCGTTGGGCTTCTTCGTAGGAGCGTTGGGGGACACCGTACTTGGCGATGTGGTCTACGAATTCTACTTTTTCGGCCATTTGGGTGGCGTCAAAGTTTTCGTTGGTTTGTGTTTCGTCTGCCATAGGTTTTTCCCTCCAGTCTACTTTGCCTTTCCTTTCTTCAGCTTGCGGATCTCTTCCTTGAAGTTGGCGAGCGCTCCTCCGGTCGTGCGTGCGGGGAAGATGCCGTCTTCACCGTAACGGAATTGCACGATGTCCTTACTCGCAGTGCGGACGGTTTCGTCGTTGGCGACGTGCAGGTCCTTCAATGAATTGGCCAGGCGGCGGTAGAGGTATCCCGATACTTTCGTGGCGACACCCGTGTCCACTTCTCCTTGGCGTCCTCCCATGGAGTGCATGAAGTATTCCTTGGGATTCATTCCGCGATAGAAGTTGCTGCGCACGAATCCACCGGCTTCGGGGCCCAAGTCATTGCGCTCATTCAACGCGATCAGGCGTTCGGAGAATCCTTTCTTGGGTCTTCCGGAACGGACCGAGATCTGTCCGAATACGCCGGACATGTATGAGAAGTTCAGCATGGAACCGCGTCCGCCCGAGACCATCAGCAATGCGGAATCCAGCGTGGGGCGTGGATTCTCGTAGAGGTGGCGCAACTTCTGTTCGGCCAGGCGTGCTTGGACTTTCCCTCTGACTTTTCCACCGAGGCGGACCATCATCGATTCGAAGCTCTCGTCCACGCTTCTTCCGGGGATGGGTTCGAGTTTTCCGCTGGCGTATTTTTCGGCCAACTCCGTCCCTTCTTTGATTTCTTCGGCGATGGCCTTTTCGCGTTCGGCTTCGATGCTGGCGACGGGGTTGAATTCTTCGACGCCAATCGTCACTCCTTTCATGGTCATCAATTCGTGCACGACGTGGGCCATGGAATAATAATAGCGTTCCAGGATCTCGGTAGAGTAATTGCGCACGATGGTTTCCACGAGCTTGGGAGTGGAGTCCACGATTCCGCTCAACACGTTACCGTCCTCGATTTTCACCAAGGCATGCTTGTAGAGGGATTCGTTTCCGTCTTTTGGAATATCGGCTTGTCGTAAGACTCTGGCGGTGTTGTTGGTGTATTCCGCATTCAGTCCTTTGGGCAATGCCTGGGAGAAGAGGAGTCTTCCCGAATAGTTCTTTCCGCGATCCGCCTCGGGCAGCTCGGTGACGCCCATGTTGTAGAGGACGTGCATGGCCTCTTCTTTGGTGAATTCGGTCTGGTCCATCGTTAAGAGGAACAATCCCGTCATGTCGTCTTCCTGTCCCACGATGATGGGTTCGCCGTGGCGCGGGGAGAGGATCTGGTTCTGCACGAACATGAGTTCGCGTGCTTCCGTCTGTCCTTCTTGCGTTTGGGGCACGTGCAAATTCATTTCGTCCCCGTCGAAGTCCGCGTTGTAGGGCTTACAGACCATCGGATTCAGGCGCAATGCCTTTCCGGGGACGATCTTGACATTGTGCGCGAGCATGGAGACGCGGTGCAGGGATGGCTGGCGGTTGAATAGGACAATATCCCCATTCTGCAATGTCCGCTCCACTTTGCTTCCGATTTCCAGTTCTTCCACGACTTCCTTGCGGTTCAGGTCGGAGATTTTCTTGCGCAACCCATTGGGCTTCGTCACATAGACGACGTTTTCTCCGCCTTTCTTGATGAGTTTCTTCATTTCTTCTAAATTCCACTCGGTAACGAACTCCGGGACGGTGAGCGTGTTGGCGATTCCTTCGGGAACGCCCACTTCATTGATGCTCAGGAATGGATCCGGGATAATGGTGGAGCGAGCCGCATAATTGACGCGCTTTCCGGTCAAGTTGTAGCGGAAGCGTCCTTTCTTTCCTTTCAAGCGCTGCGCGAGCGTTCGGAGTGGTCTTCCGGAGCGGTGCTTGGCAGGAGGAACGCCTGCGGTGTTGTTGTCGTAGTACGTCGTGACGTGGTACTGCAACAGATCCCATAAGTCTTCGATGATAAGTTGTGGAGCACCGGCGTCGATGTTGTCTTTCAGGCGCAAGTTGATGCGGATGATATCCACCAGCTTGTGCGTCAGATCGTCTTCGGACTTGATTCCGCTTTCCAATGTGATGGAGGGGCGGATGGTGATGGGCGGCACTTGCAGCGCCGTCATGACGAACCATTCGGGGCGGACGCGTGCGAGGTCGTAACCGAACAATTCCAAGTCCTTCTCTGGGATTTTTTCCACCCATTCGCGGATCTGCGAGGGGTATAAGCGGTCTTTGTCGATGAAGAAGTTCGTTGGTTTGTCCAACAACACTTCCTTTCGTTCGGCTTCGCAGTGCGGGCACTTGCGTTTTGTCTTCGTTTTCTTGACGATGAGCTTGATGGCTTCTTCTTTCGTGAGGCGCGCGATCTGCGTTTTCATTTCCGCGATCTGCTCGTCCTTCAGCGCGATTCTTCCGCATTCGCGGCAGGTCCCGTGCAACAGTTCTTCCAGCTTGTGGGAGAATTTGGCGTGGATGACGGGGCGGATCAATTCCAAGCTACCGAAGTGGCCGGGGCATTGTTTCATCTTTTGTCCGCAGGTCTTACAGCGCAGCGAGGGATTGATGACTCCCATGTGGGGGTCCATGAGTCCGCCTTCCATGGGGAAGCCGTCCTTGTCGTAGGTATCGGGTGTCTTGATTTCGATTGCCGCCATCTTGCGGATTTGCTCCGGAGACAGGACGGAGAATTCAATGCCTTCGAGTCGTTTCATCAACATAGTCGTTTCCCCCTATCACGCCTTGTCCGCCAAGGTCAGCTTGGGATAGATTCCCAAGGCCTTGAGTTCGTCTAACAGCAACTTGAATCCGTAGCTCATCTGCACCGGATAGACTTGCGAGGTCTCGCAATTGGGGCAGTAGCGCTTCTTACGGATCTGGTCGTTGACCGCGATCAAGCCGCATTTCTCGCATACTAACTCGACGACCTTATCGGAGTCTTCGATGAGTTTTTCTTGCAGCAACATCGCAGCACCGTGTCCCACCAATGTTTCGGTTTCCATTTCACCGAAGCGCAGTCCACCGTCTTTTTCCTTTCCTTCGGTGGGTTGGCGCGTGAGGATCTGCACGGGTCCGCGTGAGCGAGCCTGTTGCTTGTGCGAGACCATGTGGAAGAGTCTACGATAGGCGATGACCCCGGTGTAGATTTCTCCCTCGATTTTCTTCCCGGTCATTCCATCATAGAATGCTTCTTTCCCATCGGGGCGGAATCCATAGGCCTTCAGGATCTGGCGGTAGGTGTCGACGGGATCTTCATTGAAGGGCGTTCCGTCTGCCGTAACGCCTGCGAGCGAGGCGGCTTTTCCCGTCAGCATCTCGAGCATGTGTCCGATGGTCATACGCGTTGGAACGGCGTGGGGATTCATGATCAGGTCGGGTTTCAATCCTTCTTGCGTGAAAGGCATGTCTTCTTCGGGGACAACGGCACCGACAACACCTTTTTGTCCGTGCTTGGATGCGTATTTGTCTCCGGCCTCGGGGACCATGCAGCTGCGTACTTTGATCTTCGCGATGCGCGCGCCGGACATCCCTTCGGTCAGCAAGACTTTGTCGATATAGCCCGGCTTTCCTTTGCGGGGACCGAGAGAGGCTTCGCGTCTCTTTTCTTGGATGACACCGAAGTCGGTGATTTCTTCCAAGAAGCGTGGGGGAGAGGTCTTTCCGATGATGGAGTCTTTGTCTTCGACCCATTCTTCGAGTTCTGCCAATCCATCGCTGCCGAGTTTCTTGTAAGCAGCCTCGCCCATGTGTCCCACGACTTCTTCGGCGGGAATCTCGAATTTGTCCACTTGTCCGCCGGGGTAGCGTGTTTCTTCGCTTTCATAGTTGCGGAAATAGGCCGAACGTCCGAGTCCGCGTTGGACGGCGCCGCCGTTCAATACGACGGCATCGAGGGTATTGAATCCCATGTAGGGCATAATCGCAACCACAAAGTTCTGGATCATAGGACGGGAGTCGGTCTTCAAGTAGTCCAATGACTTGGTGCGCACGATCTCGCGCTGGGGATAGTACAACATGTAGCTTTCCGTGTCCGTGCGCAAGTTGTAGTTGATCGCCGTCAGTCCTTGCGCCTGCTTGAACATCTTCGCTCCGTGCAGGGTTCTTCCGGACAAGTTGTGTTCGGCAAAAGGGATCATGCTGGTGATGATGGAGAAGATTCCCAAGGAATTGACTTCCAAGTGCGTCGTCTTGTCCGTGACGTCTTCTTCGCGCAAGGCGATGTGGGCATTTTCTTCTTCTTCGGCATCGAGGTATTCGATGTATCCCTGGTTGATCAGGTCATTCCACGTCAGCTTCCCATCGCGCACGGCTTTGATCGTGTCTTTCGTGATGCGTGGTTTTCCGCTTTCGACGACGATGAGCGGTCGCTGGACGCGTCCGCCGTCGGTGTTGAGATACAATTCACGGATGTCTTCGTGCAAGGCGATATTGGTCTGCGCCTCGATCTTTCCCTGTCTGCGTTTCGAAACGAGTTCTTTGCGCAGCTTGTGCAGGTCGGAGTGAAATCCGATGAGCTTTCCGTTTACGAATACTTTTCCTTCGATTCCAGCCATAGGTTTCCCCTCCATTATTTCAAGTGCACATCCATGCTCTTCAACAACTTTTCAACGGGCTCGGGGTCCGAGTCGAGAGTGACTTCGGCGAACAATCCCAGGTTCTTGACCAATCCACATTGGGGTCCATCGGGCGTTTCGATGCAGCATAAGCGTCCCCAGTGGGTTCCGTGGACGTCGCGCGCTTCATACAATTCGCGCATCTTATTGAGTGGAGACTTCACTTTTCTGAACTCTGTCAGAGGGCCCAAATAATTCACACGGTCCATGAAGCGGGAGACACCCGTGCTTCTTCCGATCCAATTTCCGGTTGACATGCCGAACTTGATGCGTTCGCTCAATGCCCCGGGTCTTACGACGGTGGAGATGTTCAATTTTCTGCGGCGCGTGACGGTGCGATCGATCTGGAATGTCAAGTCCTTGATGAAGTACTTGAAGGAGTGTCGGAACAGGTGTTCCATCAGCTTTCCGCTCAATTCCAAGCGCTTATTCGCATAGTGATCGCGATCGTCCATGCTACGCAAATTGTAGGCTTTTTCCATGGCGCGCGTGGCCATGGTCGCGAGATAATAGGCTTTGGCGCGGCGGTCTTCTTTCGTCGTGCCGATGTGAGGCAACAAAAACGCGTCGATGACTTCCTGTGCGCGGCGAAGACGATAGTCGATGACTTGTCCCGGTGCCACATATTTACCGATGCGATCCAGCGCTTCTTCTTCGTCTTTGACGTCGTTGGCTTCGAGGTTGATCATGACATCGTTCATGATGTCTGCGATTTCGGGAAAGGCACCGCGCATTTCTTTTTCGTTCTTCAATCCCAATGCCATCAACAATCCGAACAAGCGCAGCTTGCGTGGAGAAGCAGGGAATGAAACCGAGAGCATTCCGTCTTTGCTGCGTGTCACGCGTACGCGTCCTTTGAATGCTCCTTTCGTCGAAATAACTTCGGCGTTGATCTTGTCGGATGCGCTTTCGTTCACGAGAATTCTGTCGGAAGAAAGGACTTCTTGCGAAGTGAGTGCTTTCTCGCTTCCGTTGATGACGAAGTAACCGCCGAAATCCATGGGGTCTTCTCCCACGGCGATCAATTCTTCATCGGTCTTCCCCTGCAAATGGCAGAGTTTTGACTTGAGCATGGTGGGCAATTCGCCGATGTAAGTCTTTTTCACGTCTTGTTCGACGTCGCGGCGCAGCAGGCGCATGGTGAGGAATAATGGAGAGGAATATGTTCGGTTGCGGATGCGCGCTTCCATGGGGAAGAATTCATTGCGCGGAGATCCGTCTGCTTCCACGATGCGGGGTTTGAGGACTTCGATGTCTTCCAACTCGATGCGCACTTCTTCGATTTTTGGAACGATGGATTTGTTCTCGTTCACGATGGACTGCAAGTGCTTGTCCACGAACTGGTTGTAGGAGTCGATTTCCATTTGTGCGAAGTTCTTGTACTTGAACCAATTTTCGAGCAATACGTCCGTGTCGCGCATCAAAGCCATTTACACCACTCTCCGGTAGTAGATTGTGTCTCCTGCAACGGGAGATCTTCGAACAATGCGAATGACGTCGCCAATGCCGGCTTTCAATTCCGTGCACATGGGGTCTTCGAGAGAAATGCGAGGGAGTTTGTCAACGTCCAAACCAAACTGTGCGAGCAAATTCTTTGCTTCGTCTTTTTTCAATAATTCGTGTTGGGGTACTAAGTGGTGTTCCGATAATGCTTTCAGCATGCGACTCGACCTGCCTGTGTTGCGGATTTCTGTCGCATGGGGAGCCGTCATTGGACGGACTTGTAAACACTAAAAGATGTTTTCCCTTGCTCGCGCGCGACCCAAAACCCATTTCCTCAACGGATAAGAGAAAAAGCGCAAGAAACGGTTATAAAGGCAGCGCTTGTGTAGGCGATCCGGACGGATAATGGGCAAATTGGCACGCGAATGGGCCACAAAACCTCACTTTCGCTTCATCTCAATAGGGGCGTCCCACGCATTCTCGCGCAATGCCGAAGAAACGTGTTCTAAGGAGTGGTGGTGGCGCTTCTTTTCGCCGATGGGGACGTCGCCTTCGCGGAAATACCACATTCCCAGCATGACGATGAGCCCCAAGATGCTGATGAGAAGGAGGGCAAATGCGGGCCGGCCTGCGCTGGCGAAAGAGATTGCGCTACCGATGGCGACGCCGGCCAGCACATAGACGCCGGGATGGAGGGGTGATTTTTCTGCGCGGAAAGCCATATGCACAGAACCACACTATTCCCCTTTTTAGGGTTTTTCGTTGGGGAAATAGGCATTACGCGTGATCCCCATGGATTGGAACCCTCTCACTTGGACATTCGCCACGACCTTTTTTGGCGTTTCACTGCTGAAATGGGGCATTGTCGTCGGCGGGATCGTCTTCCTCGCGCTCTTGCGCAAACTCATCATCGGCACGCGCACGGTCAATGAGGTGCATTCCCACCCCCACACCACGACCGCTGCAGCAACCACAGTCACAGAAACGATCACAACGCCCGCACTTTCGAACGAGGCCATCGAACTTGTCGCAGCCGCCGCAGTAAAAGAAACGCCCGCAGTCAAACAGAAAATGGCCAAAGTGAAAGCGTTCAAGGGCGCAGTCGTAATGGCGAAGAAGAAACGCAAAGCGAAAGCCAAAAAAGCGACGCCCGTGAAAACGGTTGAAACAGTTCCTCCTGCGATTGAGCCACAGCCCATAGTGGATGTGAAGACGGAAGCCATTGTCGTGCAACCAAAAGCAATTCCTGCGATCGCAAAAGCAAAACAAAAAGCGAAGCCCAAGAAGAAAATCATCAAAGCAAAACCCGTTGCCGCTCCCAAAGCTGAAAAAGCCAAACCCGTTGCAGTGGAAAACGTAACAAAAACGGAAGCGGTTCAACCCAGAGCAGAACCGCCCATGATGATTGCGACAGCATCGAATGTCTCGGCTTCACCCAAACAAGCAACGCCGAAAACGAAAGCGATGAAAGCGATTGCAAAACCTAAAACGGTTCCGGCGTCTATTGCAAAAGAATCCAAACAACAAAAGGCGGAAACGAAAACGGCGGAAGAAAAAATTTCAACTCCCGCTACAAAACCCGTTCGCACGCGCAATCCGGGTTTCATCTAGCCCAGTGCTTTTTATTGCGGGCTTGCCCCCATTGGTGAATGAAACCAATCCGTCATTTGCGTTTTGCCGCGCGCAAGCTATTGGGCAAGCGCAGTTTAGCCGACCTAGTCCCTGCACCCATACGCCGTGCGCGTGCAATAGAATTGAGCGCCGAACTGCATTCCACTACGCCAAAACAAATGGCAGCGGCACGCCGCAAACGCGCGGAGGAGAATCGGAACAGGCGCGAATCATTCTTTGATGCGATGCAGAAAACGAAAAATGAGATCGCAAAAATAGAGAAGGAATTGAAACCGCTTCAGCGGCGTGGAAGAGCGATGGTGCAAGGACGCATTTCTGAACCGAAATTGGCCCCGATCGTCAAGCTCGTGCGTGCGTTGCATGAGCGCAAGGTCGCTGCAACGACCAGACTCAAGACGATCGAAAAAGAGTATGCAAGGTGGCGCATCGATCGGCTTGCTCCGAAGAGGGGGCGTGCGCGCACCACCAAATGATCACTTCTTGCGCGTTGATTTTCGTTTCTTCTTGGTCGGCTTTTTCGTTTTCGCGAGATGGTGTTTTCCGAGAGGATTGGCGAATAGCACGTAGAGGATAATGGCCAGCAACACGATGACGGCGAACCAATGGACAGGCGTATTGAGCGCCCAGAATAGGATGGATGCCGCTATCAACACTGCTGCTCCTTTCATCATACGTTCCATGCAGCTAAGGGGACCATTGAAGGTTAAAAATCCCCCATTTGCCTCCAAAGGGCTGATTTGGGGTTGTTTTGTGCGTCGGAAAAAGCTACCATTAAAAAGGCAAAATTTTTCTTAAAAGCATGAAACCCAATGCTTCCTCCCAAAACGACGTGATTGTGCTATTGCCGGCGCACAACCGCGCTGAAACTTTGCCGTCTGCCCTGGATGCCGTTTATGATTCGGACCTCGAAAAGGGAAACAACCTCCACGTGATGGTCTGCGCCAACGCGTGCACGGATAACACGCTCGAAGTGCTCGAGTCCCTGAAACAGAAACACAAGAATTTGGACATTGTAACGGAATGGGTTCCCGGCAAGACGCGTGCGATCAACACGCTGATGGACAAAGTAGAGCGTGATCACTCATTGGGTGCGAACGACGTCGTTTTGTTCTTGGATGCGGATGCGGAAGTGCAGAAGGAGACCATTTCGGACTTGACATACATGCTCAACTCCAACAAGAAGCTCAAGGCCGTTTCCGCGAACACATTGGCGTTGCCTCCCATGACCAACTCCTTGTTGGATCACCTCTTGTTCGGAATGAGCGAGTTATCCCTCTCCAGCATCGGGACGCAAGATTATCCCACCGCATTAATGGCTATCCGCGGAAAGGACGCCAAGGGAATGCGCATCCCCGAGGAGATCATCAATCACGATTTGTGGATGGAGATGTATTTGGGCATGGACAATGTGGAAACGCACCCCCACGCCTTTACGATTGTCCAAACTCCAAAGTCGTTCATGGGATGGGCCGAAAGACGCGTCCAGCGCATGATGGGATTGTATCAGTTGGAACAGCACTTCCACCCCAAAGACGTGAAAGAGGCTTACCCCATCGGAACCCACAAGCACGTCCACGCGATGGCACGCGACAAGGAATTGCGCAGCCAGTTCCGCCAGTTGCCGGGGACATACCAAGCGGCGACGCTCATGGCTCTGCCCTTGCACGCGGCATTGAAAGCGGTTGCATGGATCGGATTCCATCTCATGACTCCTTCTCCTGGCAATCAATTCAAGGTCGTAGGTGTTTCTCCTTCCGTGCAGAAAGCCCCTTCTTCTCCTGCGCGCGCATAACCGCTTTCGAGCGGTTGAGCCGATAACGGGTTCCGCGTCGCGGCACCCAATTTTTTCTTTATTTTACCAACACCCAATTAAACTTCTTCCATTTACACTTGCATCATGGATTGGATCGCATTCACGTATAGCGGATACCTGCTCCTTGCGCTCGCGGGAACGCTTGCATTGCAAAGCGCATTCAGGATCCGATTGGATTGGCGAGCGGCTTCCATTGCGATCGCATTGAGCGGATTGTTCTTTCTCTTGTGGGATGTATGGGCTGTCGCTGAAGGGCATTGGTTTTTTGGATTGGAGTCGATGCTTGGCGCCATGATTGGCAATCAGCCCATTGAGGAAATCGCATTCTTCATCGTCATCCCGCTCTTTGGGATTACGGTGTGGGAGTTCTTTGGGCGCGAGAGCAAGGCAAAACGACGACTGAGGGATGACTGATGCTCGCGTACACGTTTGCCGTCGTCGTGGGAATGATGCTCCTGCTCTTCCTGGATCGCGCGCTCATACGCACGCACATGCTCAGTTGGAAGAATAAACGCTTGTGGAAGACGACTGGCATATTTGTGGTGTTCCAACTCATCTTTGATAATTATTTTACCGCTCAAGGATTATGGGTGTTCGATCGTGCGCAAGTGATAGGGATATTTCTCCCCGTCATTCCGATCGAAAACCTGCTTTTTGGGGTGGAGCTGCTATGGATGGCGCTCCTCCTCTATGCGTTTCTTTCCAAAGAATCGCGCTGAATGAGCTGCTGACACGTGCGCGCGGAGATGAGCACCATGGGCATTCCGCTCCCCGGATGCGTGCTCGCGCCCACGAAATAGAGGCTCTTGAATTCCTCGCTCTTTTGCTTGGGCCGGAACACGCTACTCTGGAAGAAAATGGGGCTCAATCCGAAAGTGCTACCGAGGTGCATCCCCCCCAACGCTTCCCAGTCATGGGGCGTGAAAACCTCTTTCATGCGGATGTGCTTACGCAAGTCGTTGAGTCCGCGTGCTTCGAGTTGAGTGATGATGGCGTCCGCGAAGCCTTCTTTCTCCAAATTCCAGTCCCATGCCTTTCCGTCGCGTTGTGGGCGAATGGGAACGGGCACCAGCACATACAACAAATGCTTTCCCTTGGGTGCGAGTTTGGGATTTGTGCGCGTGGGGACATTCACATACACGCTGGGGTCTTGTGGCACTTCCATGGTATCAAAGAGTTGCTTGAAGTTATGCAGATAGTCTTTGCAGAAAAACACATTATGGTGTTCCAGCTGCGCATAATCCTTATCGACTCCCAGGAAAAGCATGAATGCGGAAGAGGAATACTTCAACGCGTTCACTTTCTTATCGGTGTAGATGGCACGCTTCGAAGCGGGGATAAGCTTGACATACGTGGCTGGCAAGTCGAGGTTTGAGACGATCCTGTCAGCGGTCACGATGGCACCATTCTCCAAACGGATTCCGGTAGCGCGGCGTTGCTCGTCGATGATGATCTCTTGCACGGCCGCTTTTACATGCACTTTCACTCCGAGCTCTTTGGCGAGCTTCGCGATACCGTCCACGATGCTGCGTATTCCCTGTGTGGGATACCAGACTCCCTGTGTTAGTTCCACAAATGGAATAATGCTGTAGGTCCCCGGCGTCGCGAGAGGCGATTCTCCCAAATACATGCTCTGGAAGCTGAACCCCAGCCGTAAATGCTCATCGGAGAAGAATTTGGCCGCGTGATCCCACATGGAAATGAAGCCATCCAAGTTGAGCAGTTCGAATATCTGGGGAGAGAGTGCAATCTTTGATAATGAGTCCGCGGGTTGCGTGATGAAGTTCTCGTACACAACGGCATATTTCTCTTGCTGATAGGCGAGGAAGTTGAGATAGCCTTGCAGGTCCTGCTGGGCAAAGCGTTTGAGTTCGTGCAGCATCTCGGGCAAGCCCGAATAGAAGTCCATGTGAGTTTGGTCCGCAAAATGCAGGCGATAGCAGGGATCCAATCGCTGGATGGGCACATAATCTCGCATGTCGCGCCCGCAATAAGTGAATAATTCCTCGAACTCCCCGGGCATGAGCATGAAGGTGGGACCCAAATCGATTGTGTATCCCTTCACTTTCTTTTGAGCGACCCTTCCGCCGACGCTAGCGTGCCGTTCGAACACCTCGACGGCGTTTCCCTGCTTGGCAAGACGACAAGCCAATGCGAGTCCGCCTAATCCGCCGCCGATGATGAGTATCTTTTCCTGGGACATATGAGTATGTCCGCCGCGCAGGACATTTAAGCTTGCTGATAAAGTGTATGGAATTGGGCCATCTCGCGTTTGCGTGCGTCCGAAACGAAAATACGGGAGGAAAACACATCATAGTGCTTGGCCTCGATCGCCGAAAGGATTTCGCGATAGTATTGGAGGCACAAATAGATGGCGGGCCGTGCCTCTTCGGGGAGTAAGCCGATTCCCTGCTCGGCTTCCGCATAATAGGAACGTGCTCGCGCGATCTGGAATTGCATGAATTGCACGAACGCGGGGGTAACGACCCCTTGTGCGATGGCGTGTTCGGTTATCCCGAACTGTTGGAGTTCGGATTGAGGCAAATAGATGCGATTGAGCTGCAGGTCTTCCTTGATGTCGCGCAAAATGTTCGTGAGCTGCATCCCGATGCCGAGCGCGATCGCATAGGGATGAGATTTCTTTTCCGCGCCTAACGCAAAGGCCATCAGCAGTCCGGGAATGGCGCCTGCGGCGTAGCAGTAATCATGCAGCGCTTCAAAGTTTGCGATGCGCACATGCTGCAGGTCCTTTTCCAATCCCTCGATGAGCGCAAATCCCAGCGAGGGAGGGATTGCGTATTGCTCGCACACGCGCACGAATGCATGCAAGAGTGCATTGCCGGATTGCCCTTTGTCCCACGCGGCATGGAGTTCGTTCTTCCACTCCGCGAGTTCTTTTTTCTTTTGCGGAGCCGTCTTGCGCGAGTCGGTGATGTTGTCCGTTGCGCGGCAGAAACCATATAGCGCATACGCGGCATTCCTCTTCTCTTCGGGCAGGAATTGCGCTGCCATGGAGAAACTAGTGGCGTATTGTTCGCAGAGCGCTTTGCTCGCGGAGAAGTCGATCGAAGAAGCCGGGTGCATCATACTTGTTCGTAGGCCGAGTATAAAAAAACCCTCGCGCCGGGCTACATCATTGGGACAAATCCCTAGCGGTTTTACATCCCTCATAGGTTCTAGCGGGCTTTTAGGCTTAGTATCAATACATTTATTGCAATTACTGCACAAGAACAATTTTCCAGTCGATTTTTGACATATCTATCAAAAGATTGTTTCATATATAAATATACGATATTTATTATTGAATCAATTAGCACGGACTAAATTGCTCCTTGACCATTACACCAGTAAACCGTGCTATCGCTCGTCATGAACATTCCTTGATTTGGATTGGTTATTTTTCCATGAGGAGTTATTTGAGCTTCAAGATAATTGCAACGATTATCTAAAATAATTTCATTGGTTATTTCTAATCGATCACGATTGTTTAAGTAGAATGCATCACCAACTTTCGAAGAAACAGTATATGGACATGATTGGCCTTCAAATAAGATCGTGTTATTTTCCAAGGCAACACTATCCGAAATATCACGACAATTATATCCCATAACACTCGGCACAGGATTCGAAGGCCCATACGAGAAAAAAATCTGCCAAACAAAAAAGCCAATCACAAGTATACTAATAATTATTATTCCTAAAATGGTTTTTTGTGCAACAGAAATCATGTTTTCACCAACCAACTTTTGAGTCTTATTCTTTATCCATAGTTATAATCATTTTTAGTTTTAAAATTCTCAAATTGTAATTATTTTATTGCATTTTACAATACCTTTTGCATTTATATACTCCAAATAAATCGTAGTGGTATGAAAATAGTCTTATTGGTTCCATTAGTGATAGTTATTGCTATCGTGCTGGTCTTTATCATATCAGAATACAGTATTTCACAAAACCATCAACCAAGAATTATTGGTTATAGCTGTTACCCCGTTGAAGAAGCAATAATTAGAGGAAATTACATTGATTATAATTCAATGTCATGCCCCTTTACAAGCATTGCGATTGATAACCCTTCCATTTTTTATAGAAAAAATGTTGTACCAAACTCTTCATTTAGCACAGTCGCTGCGATCAATTTAGATTCATCATGCGATAAGCTGTTAGATAGTACTTATCCATTTCAAATTTATAGTGCTGAACATGTAAAGCTATACCGCGATGAACAATTGAAAGTGTATTGGTGCCTTGCAAATTACGTTCTTTAATTGTTAAAAAATGTCGGGCCGAGATTACACATATAGTTAGTACTGGTTAACTGTTGCGTTAGCGGCTGGCCGCTAATTGTATAGCTCATTTGGTATTGGCCACCAGCAATTGTATTTCCACCATTTCCAATGCTATAGTTTATTTTG
This sequence comes from Candidatus Iainarchaeum sp., assembly GCA_016699555.1. Lineage (GTDB taxonomy): Archaea > Iainarchaeota > Iainarchaeia > Iainarchaeales > VGJJ01 > VGJJ01. Next base: position 285,256 of record CP064981.1, on the reverse strand, counting down.
GGTGCAAACACACTCAAGTCAACAGTTAATTTCGGTAAACTGTTATTATCAAAGATTTGAATCGTATTGGCATCCATAAAATATGGAATAAGCATGGTAACATTGACATCAATATTCAAATCAGCTGGAATATCTGGAAAATATATTTGTTGACCATTGGCATCAAACCAATCTTTTGATGGCGAAGCATTAGCTATTCCAGGTAAAACAAAATTGACATCATATAAAACGTTGCCATTGTTATTATTAACGACTAAACGATATTGTCCGCTCGTTTCAACAACGGGCTCATACGATCGCTGTGAAATTATGTCAATATAGTTTGTATTAAACGTACTATTATGTTGATTAAAATTTAGTAGATAGCTTAGATTTGAAATTTGTGTGGTAATCACATTGTAACTATTAATATCTTTTTCCAATTCAAATTCATTTACTGGCATAAAACTTACTGAATCCTCAAATAGATTATTCATAATGGTATTTTCATACGCGTGATAATAGTTGGAATATGTGCATCCGGGGAGGCAACATACTGGGTTACTTTGTGGACAAATATTTGCCCATCGATTACACGCATACCCTCCCACGCCAAAATTATCAGCACAATTGGGTGCAAAAAGGGACGAGGTAATTGTAGAGTTGCTAGTTGAATATTCATCCATTAATCCTCCAAAGCTGTGTCCAAATTCGTGAACAACTTGTTTTTGAACCTCCCCACGATTTGCACCATAACTACCATTGACAAGAACTGGATTAGGCTGATAAAGATAATTGGGAACAAACAACGGGAATGAGTTGTCCAAGTATTCCTGTCCAACTGTAACAAACGCCTGCCCTCGCCCATATCCAATCGCACCAATTGCATATGCATGGCTTTGAACCTTTGGATTAACCAACAAGGTAATTACCTGCATAGGAGTTTCGCCAATTGAACCACATTCACTATATGCCAATTCAAGTGACTCATTTTCATAAGCTCCATCATGAACCCAATTACCATCAGCACGTTGAACATTCCCACCGCTAAATGTCGGCAGCGTGTTAACTTTCCAGAAATTGAATTTATCTTTATAGTTACTAAATGGCTCATAGTGCATAATCCCAAATCCATTACCATCATAATCGATCATATCATCCACCACAGAACCAAAACTATTCAAGTCGGGAAATCCGCTTCCTACAAACACTACGTCAATCTTTTCGGAGGAAGGTCCATTCAAAATTACTGGTTTACATGCTGGCGCGGCACAAGTAATTCCATTTCCGCAGCTTTCTCCACTCTCAAAATAATGTTGCGTAGTACCGCCAGTAGCTAGCCCTGAACCGACATATCGGGTTTTGTCTTCAAGGTGACGAGCTATTCCTGCAGTATCCGTATAATTCACGTTCAAATCAAATTGCACCCATGTTCCTTGGTAAGTTGTTTCAACAAAATAGGCATGATTAGCAACAGGATTGAATTGAATAGTCGTGTTATTCAATGTGGAATAATCGCCAGTCGAAATAAGTTGGGTGGTCGCTCCATTAGTGTCTTTAATTGCAAACGTGGCATCGCAAGGGGAGTTTAGAGCACCACATGCGTGTCCGTCATACATTTTAATCGTAGCACTAAATGGTTGATTGCTAATTGCATTGTAAGGAATTGTTTTTGCATCCTCAAGCAACTGTGCAGGGCTACTTTCTACAGTGAAAAAATATTGAGCGGTATTTCCTGTCGCTAAACCACTGCCAATATAGCTATAGTTATCAGATTCAAAGGTATTAGCATCATTAGCCGCAGTATAAGTCACATTTAGATCGTATTGCCCCCACGTACCCTCATAAAAAACTTCGATTACATATGCACCATCATAATCAGGATACCAATCTAGCGTTGTCGATGTCCAGTTATTCCAAGAGCCATCTGAACGATAGGCAACAATATTGTTGTCAGATATACGACGAATCCCAATACTTACGTCGCACGGAGAGTTAAGCGCACCACAATTATGGCCATCATAAAACTTAATTGCTGCAACGAGCCGATCCCCACCTTTTACACTGGTTGCGAAGCTCTTTCCGTCATCAAAAGAAAACGATGGAGCAGCTTGCACACTAAAGAGATAACGAGTTGTATTGCCAGTCCCTAAACCACTGCCAATATACTGATTTGTATCAGAGTATAAATGAGCAACATTATTGATGTCGAGGTAGGAAACATTCAAATCATACTGCCCCCAAATCCCTTCATAAAATATTTCAATCACATAGCTGTCATTGTAATCCGCCAACCAATCTAGGGTGACTGGCGAACCCCAGTTGGACCAAGACCCGTCTGTCTTATACGCGACACGGTTACTGTCGGAAAGTCGACGAATACCAATGCTCACATCACATGGAGAGTTGAGCGTTCCACAGTTATGACCATCATAGAATTTTATTGATGCATTCATTATTGTCGCACCTTTAACGGCTGGACTAAATGTTTGCTCGTCATGGATAGCAAGTGGCGGAGATGAAATTACTTGAAAAAAATACTGAGTAGTCTGGCCTGTTGCCAATGAACTGCCAATATATTGCGAATAATCTTGAAATTGACGAATTAAACCGTTCGCATCAGTAAATGTAATATTTGCATCATAACGACTAATGCCTCCTTCGTAGAAAATTTCAAAGACGTAGTTACCGTCATAATCTGCATTCCAATCTAGTAAAGTTGAGTTCAACCAATCGGACCAACCGCCGGCATTTTTGTAAGCAACAATATTGTTATCGCTAAGCCGTCGAATAGCCATACTCACATCGCATGGCGATCCTAGTGCCCCACAATTGGCTCCTTCAAAAAAACGAATATTCATTGCAACACCAGTACCGCCTCTGACTAAAACGGGCAAGCTATGATTATCGTCAAAAATAGTTGTTGGAGAGTTTGAAACATTTAACTTGTATATTTTTGTACTTCCCCCGCAACCCGTGCCTGTGCAATTTGTATCCAGATAACTCGACAAAACTCCAAGTGAATTAAAATCTAATTTCAGTTGATAATTGTTATCAGTCCCTTGTGAGAAGACTTCTAATGAATAATTACCATCAATTTGTGGATAAAATGGCATTAGTTGGCTATTTCCCCAATTTATGATATCTCCAGTTGATTTTGTCGCAACAACATTCCCATTTGCACTCTTTATCTTGAGTGAAGCATCATTTGTCGAGTTATTCCAATTAAGATAGTCGATATTTGTATCAAAAAAAGTTCCTCCAGTAACATCACACCCAGTCGAACAATTTGTCGAGGCATTAACAAATGAAATAAATGAAACCAATACAAAAAAAAGCAATAATTGTTTCACCCAAGTGCCCCCGTTTCATTTTTAGAGGCAGTGAATAAAATTAAACCGATGAATAAAATGCCAATAAAACCCAAAATGATTTTACCACTATCCCTTTGAGTTAATTGCGGCAAAAATTGACCATTTCCATTGAAGTCAAACTCTCCCATCACACTAATCATATGCGGAACAGCCGCTTGATCCGTGAAACGCACATTAGTGTCCACTAACGTATGGGTAGTGCCTGGTTGAATCAAATAGTTAGCTGCCACTAACACCTCATTATCGTGAAAGTGACAGTCACCGTCAATTCCAAAATCACCTGAATCAGAGGGAAGACATTGATCTCCAGCATACGCATGCAATTTCACTTGACGTGAAATCTGATTATTGGCGGGGTTTTGTCCTTCACGAAATCCGCATGCAACCACATGCGAAACATCATTATACGCCGTAATCGTGCGTGTGATTTTCAAATCCTCTGTCGGACGACCTTGGGTGGCACACCAGGCGCCTGAACAATCAATATCACTCATTAAAGTTTGAGGTATTTGACTTAACGTGTTGAAATCACCATTCTGAAAAACATTCGTCATCCACACCCCATAACAATTCGCATCACCCTGCGTACACGTACAAGAAGTACTCGGAGCCGGATCAAACGACCAGGCGCATTGCACTGTCACTTGGCTACCGGCCAAAACACCAAAATCATCATTCGTATAGGTCACAAGCCCCCCACCAGAAAGAGCAATGGTAATGTCCGGAACACTACACGTTCCCGCATGCGCATTCACAGCAAAAAATAATAGTAATAGACTAATGAATAGGATTCGCTTCATGGCAAAACCCCATTCTGTTGAGATTTGATGAGCGCACACAAGGCAAGAGCAGTAGGATGCACATAGGTCGTGCTTTTGCTGAGATCATAATCCGTTGACCAACCACCATCCACTTGCTGCAACAAAAGAATCTCATTCAACTGAGATTGCGTCAATTGCTGACCTGCTAAACCTAACACACAATAACGTTCCAATTGCTCATCCAAACTAGAAGAAGATGCTTGAGAAAGAATGGCATGCTTTTGCTGATTTAAGGTATTCGAAATTACTGTTGAAAAAACACTCGCATTCGGACATTGATTATACAATTGTAAAATCAGAATTGCGTGTTCGTTATTATAATTTCCAAATTCCTCTTGAGGATTATCAACGAGATTGGCAAGCGATTGAATCGTCTCATTGCTTAAATCTGTACAAGTGAGTGCCTTGGCATACATTAAATTGTATTTGAGATTGACTTCAAACGGGGTCAGTTCATTCAAGTTAATTGGCTCATCCAACAACCATTTACGCCAAAACGTATGATTTTCATCTAATTGATCGACGCGCTGAATAGCTTTTTGCTTAAACTGGTAAGACGGAGCAACTCCATCCAACACGGCCAAAACAGCAATATCAGTCGCATCATAGTTTGACTGAGAATCTAAAAACGCCACTCCATTATTGATTGCATTTTGGAGTTGCTCATTGGCTACTAGTTGTGCATGAACTCCAAATCCTGCGAACAATAGGATGGCTAATCCTAGTCCGATGGCTAGCTTTTCTTTGTTCATATCAGCAGTTCACCTGAATGTTAATCGCGTGATTATTGTTATCCCAATAAATACGACCACAACCCAACTGAATGTCTCCCACCACATTCAAATCATTCCGAATCTTCACATAATTCACATCTAAAGGAACCGTTGCATTCCCATCAAACAACTGCTCTGAATGCACTTCCCCCTGTCCACCACGAAACACCTGCGGACCGGATAATTGTTCACCATTCACATACAAGCACATGTAATAGTCTTTGTTATAATTCAAGGGCAGCACTTCATTCTGCCCAAGCAACACATTGAATGACCCATCTTGGATAGCACCAAAATAATTGTAATCAAAGAACACTTGAGAAGAACACGAATTCGCATCCGAAATCTTTACACCTAGATTCGCATCATCTATTTCAGCATCATTAAAATCCGTTACCCTTCCCTGCAAGCTCATTTTGGTTGGAATAGAATTATGCGTTAAATCAGTATAACCTTGACTAGCGGGAGAATCAAAATACGTTTTGGCCTCAGTCAATTTTACTGAATCAGAGTTCGTTTCAACGTGATCAGTTTCTATTATGGGGGAGTGAAAAAGGTACCCCCCAACAAATCCTATAACCAGTATTCCAATTAGTAATAAGTAATTCTTTTCCATTGACCAACCAACTCCCTGCGGCTAGTACATACATCGAAAATAAAAGGTTATGTAAAATTTTCTAATATAGAACATCATATCGAAAAGGACAATTACTGAAACCCTCACGCAGAGCTACCACCCATAATGGGCGGCGCGCGAATAACCGAAGGCGAGGAATACGTCCACGATGCCCTTGCGGTAGAGGTCGTAGTGCTTGGACAGGACATTCACTCCTACCATGGCCTTATCCCACGAAGAGAGATTGGACAATTCATTGGGCATGAGATGTCCCACGCGATTGAGCTCTTCATCGCTCAAGGCATACAAGGCATTCTTTCCCTTGATGATTTTCTGATAGGAAGGGAATTCGCTCTTCCACATCCGCTCATACTTTTGCAAGAAAGCGGCGTCGGTGCGGTTTTGGGTAATGGCGTCTTTTGCCACTTCGGCAGCGAATCTTCCTGAAACCAAACTCAATTGGGTCCCGCCTTCGAATAGGGGAGAGGTGAACCCAGCCGCATCACCGATGAGCATCATGCCGTCCGTGAATGTATTCTTTACAGGGCCCGAAGACGGAATGGGTCCGCCGAATGTTTTCACGACGACATTCTCTTTCCACCCCATTTCCAAGACGAATTGGTCCAAATATTTCTTGGCGTTCGTGATTTCGTGCGTGACCAATCCCACGTTGGCGCGTCCATTGGACTTGGGGATCATCCACAGGTATCCTTCGGGGGCTAGGCGCGGCCAGAGGTAGAAGTGCAAGTATCCATCGTTGGGGATATCTTTCATCTCGTATTGGATTCCTGTCGTGACTTTGAATTTGGGATTCAAATTGAGCATGCGATTCGCAACGCCTGCGGCACCGCTGCCATCCAGTACGATTTTGGCGCGGACATTTCCTTTGCTCGTAGTAAGATGCCAATCGTTATTTTCGCGCTTCAATTCCTGCACGCGCGTGCCTAGGGAGAGTTCTGCCCCTTTGTTCTGTGCCTCGCCCGAAATCCATTGCTCGAAGGTGTGCTTTTCCAACACATACCCTTTCTCGGTGAGCTTGCAGTTATGCTTGTCGGGGAAAAGGACCTTCACTCCCTTCACGGGAAGAGAGACGACCTCTTTCGGGAAGCGCATGCCGAAGCGTTCCTCGGCGATCCCGGAAAGGCATTCCCCACAATGCACGGGTTCCCCAATCACGTTGTGTTCTTCGAGGATGACGGTCTTGAGCCCGAGCTTGGCCGCATGCAAGGCAGCGCTTCCTCCAGCGGGGCCGGCTCCGATGACGGCGACATCATAGTGTTCGTGTTGGGGCATAATACTAGTATTTCGCGTGGGAATCGTTTAAAAGCCTGCCAAGGCAAGCGTTAAAACCCTCAAAATGGATTTCCCTGCATGCCCAAGCGCCCGCGGAGTAAGCCCATTGTCTATTCGGGCAAGCTACTGTATCCCACGCCCGTAAGCATCAATCATCGCACGGGCAATCCGGATAGAAAAGGGACTTATGCATTTATCCATCCCCAGCACGAGGGACACCGAAATGTTCGAGGGTGGATGGAGGCACGCCGTGAGTTTGATAGGAAAGGAAGACCGGTTGAAGCTATTGCGGCAACCGAGAAAATTTTCCAGAACCTGCGCGCGATGGCGCATATGTCGGATTATTTTATGAAGACCGTCCCTCCACGCACGCGGTTGATTCGTGAGCGATTGAAGAAAGCCGGCATTCGTGTGGAAGAACCGATGATGGACTTGAAAGACGGGAAAGAATTATTTGCGCGCGGAGAAAATGCGCCATTGCTCATTTCGCAATACGGAATTGGCCATTCCCCCCTACGCGACTGCCGTCGAGCAATTGCTCAAATGATCCGAATGATTACGCGCATGCACGCAGCAGGAGTGGTTCATGGGCACCCGCACATCAACAATTTCATGGTCGATAAGAAAGGGCGTCTGACGATGATCGATTTGGGGATGGCGAAATATTATGCTAGACAACCCCGCAACATCCAGGAATTCAAGAAGCGATATGGAGATGATTTCGTGCGTGCGGGATTTGCAATGGCCCAATTGTTGCACGATGTGCCGGGGACGAAGTGGTACTCAGTTGAGGCAAATGGATATGATACGGCTGGCGCCATGGTGGAGCGCATGCTAAAATTACATCAAAAAATGGGGATTAACACCTTTAACATTACGGCGCGCGAGCTCCTATTGCCCGCGGCGTAATACGGAGAGCACTACTGCTTGAGATGCTGTTGGCGCATCTCATAGACTTGCATGCTGTCCATTTTTTGTTGCACCAATTCCCAGTTCAGGTTCTGCATGAACACGTCGATGTATTTCTTTCTCGCAGTGCCATAGTCCAAGAAGTAGGCGTGCTCGTACACGTCCAAGATCAGAACGGTCGAGCATCCCCAAATTCCTCCGTGGTTGTGGGCGTCGCACAAAAAATTGTGCAATTTCATGTCTTCCCAGTCGAATGCCAACACCACCCATCCGCGTGCGGCCAATCCCATGGCTTTGAATTCCGATTCCCATTTCTCATAGGAACCGAAGTCTTCCTCGATCATCTTGAGCAAGTTTCCGGTGGGCTTTCCACCTTGTCCGCCCAATGCAGCGAAGTACCCTTCGTGCAAGCGCACCCCATTGACGGCGAATCCTTCTTCGAGTTTGAGTTCGCGTAACTCCGCATAGGTTCCGTTCGCAGTGGAATGGTCGACTGTTTTCAATTTCTCGCGGATCTCATCCGTCTTCTTGACGTAACCCGCATAGAGCACGTCGTGGTGTTCGGCCAGCTGTTTCTCGGATAGTCCTTGCAAGGATTTGTAGGTTAGTGGTTTGACAGCGGTCATGAGAAAATCAACTCCTTTTACGAATAGTCATTTACGCGAGGAAATGCATTAAAGGCACGCGGAAATGTCAGAGTGGTTTCTCGACAATGAGCGCGAATCCGAACTGTTTCGTCCCATTGAGCATGCCTTCCATGGGCTTGCACTGGAGTTTGGCCCCACCATAGCTGGTGAACGCGGAGAGTTTTTTCAGGAAGGCCTCTTCTTCGATGGTGATCTCTCCCAGGTAGCGCACTTTGCCGTTGATGATCTCTTTCGTGCGGATCCACGCGAATGCCTTTCCGCCCTGCGTGAGATTGGCGAGGATCTTGGTCAAGAACTTGGAGACGTTCCCCATCTCATGCGCTGCGCGGAAGCACAGGATCAGATCTTGATGGCGGGGCCATTCCCATTCGATGGCATCCCCTTGGATGAATTCATCGAGTTTGCTGGTGCAGGGAAGGAGATCGATTCCGGTCACATGCACGCGCTTCCCGAATTGCGTTTTGAGATCCATGAGCGCTTGGCCGTTCCCGCAGCCCAAGTCCAGGATCTGGCATTGCTTCTTGCGCGCGAGCACTTCCTCGACGAGTTGGGAGAGGGTTTTTGCTTCTCCTAAGTTGGTCAAGAATGCATGGTAGTCCTGCATGGCATGATCGCGGACGATGACCCCAAGCTCATACATTTGGGTGTATTTTTTCACGCGCTGGGGATGCGATAGCATAGACCAATCATAGGGGCTCAACCACTAAAAAGCCACCCTTGAAAAGTTAGAAAAAGCGCCCAAAATAAGCCTCGGTAGCGTTGAAATCCCTCAGAGCAAGGACCTTATTTCTTCGGCCAGCTTTTGGTTCAATTCCTGGATGGGTTTCCGTCCCTCGAATCCATCTTCTTCGGTGTGATAGTGGAGTATCGCGGGTTCATCGAACTGCCAGCAGAGCATGATGTCTTTTTCCCCGAGCTTGGAATAGAAATCCACGATCCCCTGTGAGACGTCCTTGATATGCACGCCTAGCTTCGTGACCGCTTCGAGTTCGGCATAATACTTGAATGATAGTTCATGGAAGCGCTTGTTGATGTTGATGGCCAAGACATGCGCGGTGAGGTCCATCTGTTCCGCGTGCACTTTTACGCCCGACAATGCGATTACTTCGTCTTGCAACGCCATGAGTTTCTCGAGATGCAGCTTTACTTTCGGCAAGGCGCGTTGGGCTTCGGCGAGGGTGAAATAGCGGCGCGTCATCTCATAGCCATGCGCCTCCCCGATTTTATAAAAGAGACTATTTCGAATAATGATGCAATTCTTGCAGGATGGAACGATAGGCCGCCCGCGATTGGATGGCTTCTTTCAAACGCAAGTCCACGCGTTGGGGTTGTGTGATGTGTCGGGGATTGAGCAAACGCGAAATCTCCGTTGGCGTTAACACATTCTCTGCGACGAGCAGTTGTTCCAATCCCTGTTGTTGCTTGAATCCTTTCTTGACGAAGTGGGCGACGACCTCATATCCTAAGTAAGGATTCAACACCGTCGCGAACGAAAGGCTTTGCTCCACGTGCTGCTGCATTTTGGGGGTAGGTTTGAGTCCGCGTAGGCATTTTTCTCGGAGCATGTGCAAGGAATTATGGAGGATGAATTGACTCTCGAATAGATCCGCTGCCAGGATAGGGGTCATCACATTCAATTCCAACTGCGTGCTCTCCATTCCTAAGCGGATCGTCTCGTGATGCCCTTGCACTTGCAAGCACACCATCTTGAATGCCTCCACGATGCTCGGGTTCACCTTTCCCGGCATGATGGATGAACCAGGCTCGACCTCGGGCAACTTCACTTCTCCGATCCCCGCAAGGGGGTCGCTCCCCAGCAGCACCAAATCATTGCACAGGATGATGCCCTCGCTCGCCAGCTCGGAAAGCGCATGCGAGTAGTTCCCTAACGCGCTCATGTGCGAGGTCAGGAAGAACTTGCGCTGGCTTGCAGTGTAGGGTCGCTTGGCTATCTTGCGCAATTCTTTGATGACCTTCACATCATCCCCGGGCTCGGTAGTGATTCCCGTGCCGATGGCCGTTCCCCCTAAAGGCAATTCCATCAAACCTGCGCGCGCGGCCTTGATTTTCAGCAGGGATTCTTTGAGCGCTTCGGCGTGCGCAGAGAGCTCTTGCCCAAAAGTAATGGGAACGGCCGCCTGCAAGTGCGTCCTCCCTACTTTGAGCAAGTGCGCATAACGCTTGGATTGTTTTTGGAGCGTAGTGATCGTCTTTTGTAATTCGTCCTCGAGTCCGATGGAGAATTCCACGCAGGCCATGCGGATCGCGGAAGGGATCACATCATTGGTGCACTGGGCCATGTTGACATGATTGTTGGGGTGGATGCGCGCGTACTTGCCTTTGCGTTCTCCCAATATGTCCAGCGCACGATTGGCGATCACTTCATTCATGGTCATGTTGAGAGGAGTTCCCGCACCTGCTTGGAATACATCGAGTCCGAATTCGATGGCGAACTTCCCTTGCGCTACTTCTTTTGCGGCCGCAACGATGGCTTTTCCTTCTTTTTCTCCTAGGCGGCCGCCATGCATGTGCACGAGCGCATTGGCGTGCTTGATATGCGCGAGTTGCGTGAAAAACTCCGTTGGAAAGCGCCTCCAGGAGATATGGAAGTTTTCTTTGGCGCGGACGGAAAATATTCCCCCAAAGGATTCGGCGGGGACATTCTTCACTCCCAATGCATCCATTTCCTTGCGTGTGCGCATGCGTGAAAGAGCAAATGACGGCTTTTAAGTTTGCCCAGTAAAAATAGGCATTCATGAAAATTTTCCCTATAGATTTAAATCAAATGGCCTGACCTAAGTTTATGGACGATATGCAGTTGAAATTCAGAGTGTTAGTCGAACAAGACACCGATGGCATGTTTGTTGCCGAATGTCCTTCTTTGCCTGGGTGTATTTCTCAAGGAAAGACACGCCAAGAGGCCATTGACAACATCAAGGATGCCATTCAGGGCTACTTAGAGAGTTTGAAGAAGCATAACGAACCCATTCCCCCGTCCATTCAAGAAGTGACGGTGGAAGTCGATGCCTAGACTCAAACCTATTTCTGGAATGCAATTGGCCAAAACATTCGCCAAATTAGGATATGCGATTGATCATCAAACAGGCAGTCATTTGATTTTGCGCCAGAAAACTGAACCTTTCCGAAGACTGACTATCCCCAATCACTCCGTCATTTCGATTGGAACACTGCGCGCGATTATTCGCCAATCCGGTTTAACACGAGAAGAATTTGAAAAGCTGCTGCATTAAGGAAAGAAAACACCCCGATGCACCATGGCTTATCACTTAGATCTTTCAGTAGACTTGCCTATTTTTTGCTTCTTAATCCATTCCATCTTTTCCCCGGGCATGATGTCGCGCGGGCAAAGGTTGGCTGATTTCAGTGCATAGTGTACGGGAAAATGGGATTGGAGTAGCTTGATGCGCGTCACGTCTCCATCGCGCATGTCGCGAGCATAGCGATAGCCTTTTACGAATGCGGCTGGCCCTAATTCTTTTTCTAAATCCGTTCTCGCAGCCGTATTGCAGAGCTGGCACATGTGGCAGTTGGGCGCACGATCGAGCCGCTCCAACTCTTGCAAGCTCATCTTGTGCTGGCGCACGTGCTCATTGGAGCGTAATTGGATCCATGGTTTCACCGCAAGGAATTGTGCAAAGAATAGGGTTTCATCCTGTGCCAAGTCCTTTTTGACGCTCTTTTCGTCCAAGGGATCGATGCGCATCGTGTTGTGGGCATCCAATGAAGAGGCGACTTGCGTCGTGCATGCGAGCGTGGGTTTTCCATTCACTTTTATTCCACATCCCCCGCACGCACCATTGCCGCAATTGCCCCTAAATGTGAGGCTGCCGTCGTGGCGATGCTTGATGCGCGAGAGCAATTCCCATACGCTCTCGCCTTCCTTCTTTTCCATCGTGTAGGTATGGGTGCGTGGGACGAAATCCATGGAGGGATTATAGCGAAAAATAGTGGCATGGAGGTTGTTTGCGACCCCTGGCACAAAGGAAATCGTTGGCTCGCGCGTGACTGCTTTCTTCTTACCCATTTTCTTGGGAGTCATCAGTAGTGCCTCGCTTCGGGTTTGTAGTTCTTGATGACGACGGGCTTGTAATCCAGCAGCACCTGCGCGGGACCCTTGCGCGCCAGCGTGTGCTTGAGCCACTGCTTGTCGTCGCGCTTGATATAATCGGTACGCATATGCGACCCTCGACTTTCCTTCCGCGCAGCCGCGCTAGCGAGGATGGTTTGCGAGAATGCGATGAGGTTTTGGGTCTCAAGTGCTTCGACGAGGTCCGTGTTGAAATAGGCTGATTTGTCTTCGAGCATGAGCTGGGATGCCTTGGCTTGGATTCTCTTCCAAGCGCGCAATCCATTCTCCAGTCCCTGCGCATTCCGGAATATCCCGCAGTCGCGCATCATCATGGATTGGAGTTGTTCGCGCACCAGCGCAGGGCGTGTGCCGGTTGTGCGGTTTTGTAGATGCATTAACCGCTTTTGGGCCTGTTCGAGGTGTATGGAATCAATGGATGGAAAAGTCCGCGGCAAAGCCTTTGCGTGCTTTGCCATCTCTTGTCCTGCGATCCTCCCGAATACGAGGGTTTCGAGCAAGGAATTGCCTCCGAGACGATTGGCCCCGTGCACGGATACGCATGCCACTTCTCCCGCGGCGAAAAGCCCATGGATTGGAGTGCGGTGCGCATCGATGACGACGCGTGCATTGGTGTCCGTTGGAATGCCCCCCATCGAGTAGTGAGCCGTGGGCACGATGGGGATCAATTCCTTCGTGCAATCAATTCCCAGTTGGTGTTGGACCGTTTGGAATATTTCGGGGATGCGTTCCATGATTTTTTTCTTCCCCAAGTGGCGCACGTCCAGCCAAACATGGTCTTTTTTTGTTCCTGCGCCGCGGCCTTCGAGCATTTCCGTTGTGATCGCACGCGCCACCACATCGCGCGAGGCCAATTCCATTTTGGCAGGGGCATAGTTTTTCATGAATCGTTGGAGTTTGGCATTCAACAAGTAAGCGCCTTCCCCGCGAGAGGCTTCTGAAACCAAATAGCCCTTGCCATACATCCCTGAGGGGTGGAATTGCACCATTTCCATGTCTTGAAGCGGCAGACCGGCATTGAATGCGAGAGACAGGCCATCTCCCGTGTTGATTTTGGCATTCGTAGTGGTAGAAAACGCCTGCCCATACCCTCCTGTTGCAAGCAACACGCTTTTGGCGCGTGCTTCGATGAGTTTCCCGTGCTCAATGTCATACATGATGACGCCCTTGCAGGTATTTTGTTCCAGGATGAGGCTTAGCGCATAGTGTTCGGGATAGATGGCGGGATTGCTCTTCATGAGCTGGTCATAGAGCGTGTGCAGGAGCATATGGCCTGTGCGATCGGCCGCATAGCATGTGCGTGGAGTGGTTTGTCCCCCGAATGGACGCTGAGCGATGTCGCCTTTCTCGGTGCGTGAAAATACGACCCCCCAAGATTCCATTTCGCGCACGCGCGCGGGGGCATCTTTGCAGAGGATTTCGATGGCATCCTGGTCTCCCAAGAAATCGCTTCCATAGACCGTGTCCTTGAAATGGGCCTTCCAGTCGTCTCCTTTTCCAATCGCGGCGTTGATTCCACCAGCAGCTGCAACGGAGTGCGATCTCACAGGATGGACTTTGGAAACGATTCCCACATCGCAACCCCATGCTTTGGCTTCGATGGCGGCACGTTGTCCGGCTAGTCCCGCGCCAATAACGAGCACATCATGCGAAATGGATTGCATGCTAGGAGGAAAAAAAGAGGGAATTTAAGGGTGCGCAGTCACGCGTGGTGGAGGGATGAATGGTAAAGCTTGAGCAATTGCTTTGCAACGGTCTTCTTATCGTAGTGTTTCGAAAACTTCTTTCCGGCAGCAATCAGTTTCTTGCGCAGCGCAGGATGGTACAATAGCTTCTCGAGCTGAGTTGCACAATCGATCGCGTCCCCTTCTTTGAACAGCAGCCCGCGTTCATTATTTCCGATAGCGAGCGGAATCGCGCGCGCGTCGGCTCCGACGACTGCGAGTCCTGCTGCCATTGCCTCCAACACGGTGAGCCCTTGCGTTTCCATCGGGGAGGCAGTCACCATGATATCATGCTGCTGCACGCGTTCGGCCAATTCTTTTCCACGGAATGCGCCCGGGAAATGAACCGCTGAAGCGATTCCGAGCGCGTGGGTTTGGGCCTTGAGCGCATTTTCAGCAGGACCGGAGCCGATGATCGTAAGAGTGGTGTGGGGGAATTGTTCATGCACGCGTGCGAATGCATCCACTACGATATCAATGCGCTTCTCGAATGAGATTCGCCCATAATAGAGCAGTTTTGTTTCTTTTTTGGTTGATTTTTTGGGTTTGGTTTTAGCGAATAACGTGTAATCGATTCCATTCGTCAAAACTTGCACGTGCTTGAATCCGTGCTGTTGCAATTCGTGCGCATTGGCCGTGCTAGGAGTAGTGAGCACCTTGCACTTGGAGTAGAAATGCTGCATGTATTTCCATGTGAGCTTTTCCATGATGGGAGAGCGTTTCAATTCCTTTACGGGCAGTGGCAAGTACTCGAGGAATTCCGTCAAGAGCGTGTGGAATGTCCCCACCGAAGGCAAGTGGTGTTTCTTGGCATAATCGAGCCCTTGCTTGGCGACGAAGAAAGGAGTATGCACGTGCACGATCTCGGGAGCGAATTCGTTGAGTTTCTTTTTGGCGGCGGAAGGAAGGTGATACGCTACGAGATAGTCTTTGTACGAAGGCAATGGAAACGATGGAAGCCAAATGGTTTGAATGTTTTTGTGAGCAGGGGCTTCTGCGACGCTGCCGGCCGGCTTGGGTGCGAAAATGATGAACTCATGCCCTTCATCGGCAAGCGGGACGCAATAATTCCATATGGCCGTTGTAACGCCATTGATTTGGGGCCAAAATGAATCCGTGAAGATGGCGATGCGCATAAGGAAGGTAAAAATATGGAGCTTTTAAGGGCAGAAGTCGCTATCGCACGTCTTCATACTTACGCGAGGCATTCCCCGTAAGATGGTAGCGCACGCCATTGAATAAGTGGAATCCCACATAGCGCGCGTAGCCCCATTTCTTTACTCGCCGAGCGGAAACGAGCGTGTGCATGTGCTTGACGTATTTTAGTTTCCCGTGCTTGATGGCGCGCTTCCCCAAATCCAAGTCCTCGCAGGTGATGTATTCGGTATTGAATCCCCCGATCTTCTCATACACCTCTCTTCGAATCGCCATATTGCTCCCGATGGGATTGTGCATGCTCAGCAAATCCATGATTTTCATGAATTTAGGCATGAAAAAAGAAGAGATCCATTGTTCTTCTTTGCTCGTGTCGGAAAAGAAAACGGGGCCATAAACCAGGCTTAATTCCTTGTCGTCTTCGAAGATGCGATAGACGGATGAAAGCCAATTCTTGGGAGCGCATGAATCGGCGTCCGTGAATACGATGATCTTGCCTTTCGCGTGTTGGGCGCCGGCATTGCGCTCGAATGCGATGCTGCGACGCTTCTCGATGATGACTTTGTCCGCGAGTCTCTCGGCGATTTCGCGTGTCTTGTCTTCGCTATTGCCATCGGCCACGATGACCTCATAGCCGCCTTCAAAATCCTGTTCGCGCAGCGCTTGCAGGCAGGGGCCAATATTCTTTTCCTCATTCAGCGTAGGAACGACGACCGAGATCCCTATTTCTTCGGACTTCTTTGCAGGCATAACGAGAACAGCAACCAAGGATATTTATTGATGGGGGAGAATCCCCCCAAAAAAGATCGATTTATGCCAGTAACAGCTTCACGTAGAACATGGGCGTGATGAAGGTCTTGCGTGCCTCTTCATTCACCAACATCCCCGAAATCGTGTCGCGGATTTCTTTGCTTTTGACGGCCTTCCCTACGACCAAGTTCAACAACCACTTGTGGCGGCCGATCTTCTGCAGCATGTAGGAGGTCTGCATCTCGGGGCCGATTTCTTTCCATAAACGTTCATCATATTGGGCGAGCTTGGCTTCGGAGAAGTCATTGGCCTTGACGGCTTCATCGATGACTTCGGAAACGAACTTCGCAGAGGTCATGGCATTCCCCACGCCCTCTCCGGAGAAGGGATCCACCAACGAAGCGGCGTCTCCGACGAGGAAATATCCGGGGCCGTGGAGCTTGCGCTTGAACGAACCGAAGGGCAATGTCCATCCCTTGATGTCCGTCAGCTTCTCGGCATCCTTGAAGCGTTCCTTGAACAGAGGGTGTTCCATGATGACTTTCTCTGTTTCCTTCACGAGATTCACGCCTTTCTTTTGGCGATCCGAACGAACCATTCCCAATCCCACGTTGGCCATTCCATTTTCTAAGGGGAAGATCCAGAAGTAACCCGGCATCACCGAGTCCACAAAGTGGATTTCGATATTGGGAGTGATTCCCGCGACGTTTTTGTAATACACACGCGTGGCTTCGCACAAGTGGTCTTCAGGAACTTTTTCGGCATTCACTTTGTTCGCTACGACGGAGTAAGAGCCGTCTGCGCCGATGACGAATTTGGAATGGAAGGAGTGCTCTTCCTTGGTATTGAGGTCAACACCTTTGACCCCGATGACTTTTCCCTGCTCGTCGAACAAGAGATCCTTGACCTCGAATTGTTCGCGCGTGTCGGCGACCTTTTTGGCGTGCTGGAATAGGAAATTATCCATGACGATGCGGCGCACCACATATCCGCGGGGCTTGGTGTTGCCTTCGCCGTCTTTCACGGGAAAAGGGATTTCGAGCGTCTTGCCTTCGGGAGAGGAGAATACCAGCCCATAGACTTTGGCGTGATCGATCTTTTCGATGTCCTTTTCAATGCCTAATTCCTTGAGCATTCCGACGGACTTTCCCGAGATGGCGTCTCCGCAGATCTTGTCGCGGGGGTATTTCTGCTTTTCGAGTACCAGGACCTTGTAGCCTTTCTTGGCCAAGAACATCGCCGAGGTGCTGCCCCCAGGGCCGCCTCCGACAATGATGACGTCATAGGTTTTGGAAGTTGCTGTTTCGGCGGTCATGGGATCACATCACAGGGTTTTAGGCAGGCGATGCCTGCAGGCGCCCGCAAAGCAGGCAGATAGGAATGAATCGCCTGGGGAAAGGATATAAAGTAATTCTCTCCCCCCGAAAAAACAAGCCCATTTAACGGCGTTTACGGGATTTTTGGGCTTTGGGCGGGCGTTTCTTCTTGGATTTCTTGGCCGGACGGGATTTTGGAGGGCTTTTTTTCTTTTTGGGAGCGGCGCGGCGCTTGCTGGCCTTCGCCGGTTTAGGGGCTTCGACCTCATGCGCGTGCGCGCGAAGTAATTGGGCCAATTCGGTGGAGGGGATGGTGCCGGCAAGCGTGTAGCCATTCAACACATAGGTGGGCACGCCATGCACCCCATCTTGTTTGGCTTGCTCGCTCTCGTGCAGCATTTGGTTTTGGTTCTTGGGTTCGTCGATGAAGCGCAAGAACGACTCGACTTCCCATCCGAGCTTCAATGCGACCCTTCCCAGTACCATGAGGCTGGCGATGTCGTTGCCGTATTCGAATACTTCCGCGTACACATCGCGCATGTATTCGTCCATTTTTCCATGCTCGCGCGCGAACAATATTCCCGTGAGCGCACGGCGTGAGGATTTCTCATAGGGGTGTTGGCGGATCACGATTCGTTCTTCGGCCGCAACCAATGCCAGTTGTTGGTAAATCTTGTCGAGGTGCTCGTTTCCCTGGATGTGATCGCGGTGGATGCGGTGCTCTTCATGGTGAGCATACAGCTCGATCGGAATCCATTCCGTGGTGGCATGCACGTGTGCCTGTCGGATGGCTTTCTCTAGGCGTGTTTTTCCGATATAGCACCATGGGCATAGAAAATCGAAGTAGGCGCGGATATGCACGCGTGGGGAGGACATGCAGAAAAGAACGAATCCCCATTTTTATATGTCTCTTTTCGCGCAAAAATTCTCCCTAGCTTTTTCAATCATTCCGGGGATGCGGGACGCATGCGACTGGCGAAATGGCCCCTCCAACTGAAACCCCGTGAGCGCATGGAACGTGAGGGGGCGCATGCGCTTTCGGATGTGGAGTTGATCGCCATCCTCTTGCGCGTGGGCAATCGGGAAAGGAATGTCGTAGAACTGGCGCACTCCCTCCTCGTTGCAATAGAAGGAGATTGGGCGCAATTGGGTAATCTTTCTTCGATGGAATGGAAAGAGCTAGGCGTGGGCCGCGTGCAAGGGATTGCACTCAAGGCCGTGCATGAAATAGGGATGCGCATGCAGCGCAGCACGCGAATCCCGCTGGAGTTAGAAGAAGGAATTGAATGGGTGCGCGCACGCATTGCGCCGCTCACGCACGAGGCATTTTTCGTTTTGCCTTTAGATGCGCGTGATCGCTTGATCGGTTTCCCTATTGAAGTAAGTCGCGGAACGCGGTACCAAGTGCTCGTGGAACCACGCGATGTGATTGCAGCAGTGCTGAAGCGCGGCGCCAAGGCATTTGTCGTGATGCACAATCACCCCTCGGGAGAAACCGAGCCCAGTTCGCAGGATATTTTGCTTACCAAGCAAATCATCGAGGGCGCGCAGTGGATGGGAGTGGAATTGAAGGACCACTTCATCGTGGCCCCAAATAAAAAAGAATTTTCTTTCAGGGAAGAAGATATGCTAGATTGAAGTGCTGGCAAAGAAATTATTTACACATTGATTATCCTCACACAAGCACCCGGGCGGAATGGTTTGTGATCCAGCCCCACAATATTCTTCTGGACCTAATTCGCAATGATCTCTCACAAAATTGTGATCTGCAACTGAATTCACATTCACGCACTTAAAAAAATTATAGGAACATACTGCTCCGATATTTTTTACCGTACAATCCTCGGCCGTCTGGCATGAATAATCGATTGCTTTTTCATATTGCTTGCAAGTAGAATAATTCGCCTGTATCGGTTGTGCCACCTTCTTATTCGGATACACCTGGTTTTTGACTGTCGCCGTCGACACGCTCACGAAGCCGTAAGGCCCCAAGTGATAGGTAGCCCATTTGGGCACGAGCACGCGCATTCCATAACCCGAGTCGGTGTCGCAGGAGCCCGTGGACGATTTGGGGAGCGTGTGGATAGTAAGCGCCTCGCGAGGAATCCCTCGCGCATCCAACCAATCGCGCAATGCGCTCGCGCTCGTGGCGTAATCTGCTTCTCCGGTGGGATTCTTTTCCCATGCAGGGATGGTGCAGTATTTCGTTTTGTATACGAGTGACACGATGGGATCGTCCGCTGGAGTGGCGGAGAATCGTTCCGTTTGTGCCGCCGATGCATACACGAATCCCGAGCTGCGGACGATTTCGGCATCGCTATTGTTTGCTACGCCGACCGCGTAGATGTTGTTCGTGCGCTTGAGGCATTCCACGTTCAGCGTGGAAGGGCCTGCAATGAGTGCCATTTCATCGATGGTGGCGCCCTTACTCTCGAGCCATTCGCGCATCGAGCGCATATCCGTTTCGATGGACTTCACGGCCTGCTTGGGAACGGGCCACTTATTGGCGAAGCACTGATAGGGATTGATGACCAACCACGTGAGCTGGTCGAAGTTTGTCTCCACTGGATCGGAGACGACCACGCCCGTTTGTTCTTGCACTACAAACCCTAAGTCACTTGCTTCTTTTTCATCCATAGGGGAAATAGCAATGTCATAGGATGCACCGCTGGCACAATTGCATGCCTCGCACGAAACAAAGTTCGAAGGAGCGGGATTGAATTGCACCGAGAGGGGAGCGATCCCATTGTCGTTCAACCAGCGCGTGAACTTCAAGTCGTCCGTGTCGTCGGTGACGGCATATTCTCCCACTTGCCAGGGATTCATTTGGCATTGGACCAAACTGATGCGCATCGCCACAGAGTCGAATGCCGCTGCATCATACGCGAGCTGATTGGAATAGATTGTCTTCTCCATAGAACAATTGCCCTGGCTCAATGGCTGGGCGGGATCGCATCCCGTTCCGTATCCGATGGCGAAATCATATGTTCCGGCTTTGGATAGGGTAGCGATGAGCGTGGTTTCGCTTTGGGGAGCGAGCGCCATAGGCAATCCCTCCCAGACGCATGTCTTTTCCGGCATCGGAAGCGGTTCGCCATCTCCCAACTGGCGGGCAGTGAATTCGTTGCATCCGCCATAGTAGAGGTTGGCTGTTGTAGGGTTCACGAAGTGCAATGCCGCATGGATGGCGTCCGTCTTTTCTGCAACCACGAACGGATCAATAGGCGTGAAGAATCCCTCGGCCTTGAGCTTCTGCACGGCATCGGCGTTGCTGGCCTTCACATACAAATAGTCCCCGCGCGGGCAATTCAATGCAGCGCACACGATTTCATCATGGGGCACGAATGCGAGCGAGGTGAATGAGACGCCGTGTGAAGAGAGCCATGCGCTGGCGCGTTCGGCTTCGGTAGGAGTGTTCACGAACACGCCATCGAACAGTTGCCAGGGATTATTGTCGGCTTGCACGGGATTGTAGGCCATCCATTGCGTTTCCGTGGTGGAAGGCGCCATGTAGTCGGTTCCGATGAATTGGACTTGCTCCGGGGTCACGTGCCTGGAGACCTTGATGAGTACGTATGGTTGGGTGAGCGCTTCATCGTTGTAGGAGTTGGATGCCGGGGCGATTTTGGTGTAATTCACCAAGATACTGGCCCCTGCCATCGCGACGCGGTCCACGCGGATGTCATAGCCGCCCGTGCTCTTTTCTCCGAGCGCGAGCAAGATGAGGGTTTCGCGCCCATAATCGATAGCTCCGATCGAGGCCAGCGGCGTCTGGGTTGAATTCGTTTTCCAGAATGTCTCGAATTCGCTCTGTGTGCGAAAGACTTTCTGCTGTTCGACGGTGAAAGAGGATTGGGTTCCATGGGCCAAGACCGAAAAAGTAAGATCTTTTCCCGTGGGAGCGGTACAGCCCGAGAGCGCAAGGAGCGCGATTAGGAAGATTGGGACGATGAGGTTGGCATGCATATGATGGAAGTAGCCATATTGGGGTTTTTAATACACAAAGAAAAGCAAACGCCTTTAGCTAATTCCCTTCCTTCACGCGAAAAGGCGCTTAGTTTTTTTCAGGCGGGACGGAGAGCGTGAACTTGGAATCGAGTGTCTTGGCGGCATTGATTAGGATGGATTTCAGCGCGCGGAATTTCACGCGATGGATGGCATCCTCGAATAGCAACCACTCATAGGCGGAGTGCTCATTCGACAGCGTGACGTTTCCGCTCTTGCTCTCCGCCAAAAAAAACACCACCTCCTTGGAGACTTTTTTCCCGCCCAAGTAGAGCGAGAAATGATTGATTTGCCTGAATCCCGGGAGAAAACGTAGGTTGCTCAGTCCCGTTTCTTCGAATATCTCTCTTCGCGCCGTCTCTTCTTCGGTCTCGTTGTTTTCAACGTGTCCTTTTGGTGCGCCCCAGTTCTTCGATTTGGAATTCTTGAGCAAGAGGAATTTGTTATCCCTAAATACGACTGCTCCGCATGACTTTTCATGACGCATCCTGCATCAACTCTCCGCCATGCGCTACTGCGCGAGCACGATGCAGGCGATTTGCACAAGGAGGAGTTGGTTAGGCTCCCGTGCACGCGAGCGGCATAGGCATTGACTCCCTTGAACCGGAAGGGAAGCCGGAATGAGGATGTTGTGGGAGATGGATGATTTAAGGCAGGCGGTTCGGCCACGCGCGAACGTACACCCCGCCATTTTTAAACGCCAGTTTTTTCTTCCAAGCATTACGTCCAATTTGGAGGAGTTGAAGAAATTATGGTTGAATTTTTGGAAGCGATCAAGCGCCCGCTAAAGACGGACTTGACAACAGTGGTGCTGGGCAGCATATTCATGGGCTTTCACGTCTTAGGGGGAGCCATCACGGTGATTTTCGGGTCCATCTTGGGGGGAATCCTTTCCCTATTGAGCGTGCTCGTGCATGGATTAGGGATCGAGGCCTCGCGCCGTACCATCCGCAACGACCACTCGATGCCGGCATTCGATGACTATGTGGATTTGTTTTTCTCGGGATTGATGGTCTGGGTCATCGGAGTTTTGTATTTTTTGCCCGCCATGATTGTGATTGCATTCGGTGTCGCGAATTCATTCCCCTTGATCTTTGCCGTATTCCATAATGCGGTTTGGCAGCCCATCCAAGCATTGCAGGGAATGTTGTTGCTGATCTTGAACGGCGCCGTCTATGGATTGGTCGCGCTCGTGTTAGGGATATTGGCCACGCTGATGATGCCTATCGCCGTCCAGCTGTATGCCAAGAACAAACAGCTCGGGGATGCGTTCAAGTTCCCGGAGATATTGAACGTGGTCGCAACCAAGGAATACTGGATGAGCTGGGCCGTGTTGGCGGGGTATGGAGTCGTATTGTTAGGAGTCTCCACCATCCTCTCCACGCTGAGCTTGTTCATCCTCGCCATTCCTGCGTTAGGGGTCTCGAGCTACTTGTGGTGGATCACGTGGTATACGTTGTTTGCGGATGTCACGCATGAGGTTATGGGAACGCACAAGCACCCTACCGCTAAGCACCACGCCGCCAAAGCAACCCATCATAAGAAAGGTCGCTTTGCTGCGCGCAAGAGATAAAAGTGGGATAAAAAAATAGTTGAAGTGGGGAGCGATTGCTCCTCTCACTCTTTTTCTTTTTGATGATTATTCTTCGTCTTCCATTTCTTCTGCATCGGCTTCGTCCGCTTCTTCTTCATTGGATTCAGCTGCTGCGGGAGCGGATCCCATTTCTTCCACGACCTCGGCGAAAGAGACTTTTCCGCGTACGGCGGTGATGCGCACTTTGACGCGTTGTCCTTGCTGGGTCTTGGGGACGATGATGACGAATCCTTGGATCTTGGCAATGCCATCTCCTTTTTCTCCAATGCCTTCAATCGTGACTTCGTAGGTTTCGCCTTCCTTCACTGGGATGGGCGCTTGGGGAGTAAAGCGACGGCGTTGTTGGAAGTCTCCTCCGCGATCGTTGAATTCTCCACGAGATTGGTCGTTATGGTATGGCATGTTTATTCCTCCGAAACTGATTGAATGGCATTTTGCACAAAATGCACGAAAAGCGTGAGACGTGAAGGGAGTGAAGTAAAGCCGTTCGAAGAAGCCGGAATAGACTGTAAGGGACTGTATGACATTGGAATGGACCTATCCAATACTTGACGTCCAATCTTTTTTAATACATCGGGGGATTCGAACACCCGACTATGTCTGGAATCGCTTCTTGGGCTTTACTTCCGTGTGGGGCTTGGGCTTGGAGTAGTAGATGTACGCATAGACCCCGATTCCAATAATCACGAGCATCAATGAAAGCAGCAGGGTAATCAGGCGCGTGTCTTCGGTGATGGTAATAGTGGTTCCCTGACAGTTCGTGTGCAATTCGGGATTGCTTTCCTGGAAGATTACACAGCCTAAAGTATAGGTCCCGGGCTCAGCGAATTGGATGGTGAATCCGCGGCTCTCGGCTTTGGACGGGAGCAATTCAGGGATCATCATGCGCGGGAGCGTGGTAGTGGTTTCGGGTGTGATGGTGTATGTGGCGCTCAACCCATAGAGGGGATCGATCCCATCATTCTGTGCGAGCCAGCGCACATCAACGGGTTCATCGACGCGCGCGTGAGTCTGATTCAACAAGAACACGCCTTTCACATTGAACTCGGGCTGCTTCACGCGCACTTGTGCGCGATTGGATTCTATTTTTTCTTCTTCGCCGAAGATGTTGGTGTAGGTCAACACCGCCGGAGGCAACGCCAAATCGACCGCGCGCAGGGGTTTGATGTAATAGGTGATGGTGCGGCTTTCATAGGGTTCCAGCGTCGCATCGAAGCCGGTTTCGCCTTTCAATAAGGGTAAGTAAGGTACATCATACTTGCGGTAGTCCACGTGCACGCTTGCAGGGAGTGCCCCGGAGTTGCGTACGAATACTTGGGCTTCCACTTCTTGTCCGAGGATGCGCTCGGGCGTCACGACGACGGTCTCGAAATCATTCGCGCGATCGAAGTGCGGCTGTTGATACAGTCCGAGCGTCCCGCTCGAAGAAACGTACAAGCGTTGCAGCGATGGAGAGGAGTTTCCGCAAATTTGGAGGGTAGTGCCATTGTCGCGTTGGAGTTCAGCAGGAATCAGTACGTGAGCGTTGCTCTTTCCAATAAAGTCGCGGGAATAGATGGTTTGAATGAGTTGGTTGTTGGTAGAAATCGTCACATTGGAGTCGAAATCGGTTGCGGGACTGAATTCGATTCCCAAATTCAAGAGCGTGTCATTCGTTGCGGTATCGAAGTCAGTAAAAGGGCTGAATGTGATGGTTTCGCAGTGCGTCGTAGCCGGGGAAGTGATCTCAAAGCCGGGGAATGCATAGGTTGAGAGGCTCTTTTCTTGGAGCATTAATGCCTGTGCGCTTGTGACGAGGCACGCCAGGAATAGAATTGAAAAAAGATACTTGGTTTGCACGAATAAATCCCCCTAGACTGAAATAATTCAACGATAGAATGGGGCCGAGCCCCTTTTTAGGCGTTTGGGTGTCCAAAGTCGGGAATGATGACCACGATTCCATGGAAGGAGGTCACGGCACACCATGATGAAATCATCCGCGCCATGCGCGCGGGGAAGATCTTCATCTATCCCACGGACACCATTTATGGGATTGGATGCGCCGCGCTGGATGCGGGGGCCGTGAAACGCATTCGCGCATTGAAATCCCGCGAAATCCAGAAGCCTTTCTCGGTTATCGCCCCTTCCAAGGATTGGATCCACACCCATTTTGGGGTTCGCTTTCCCGAGTTTCTGGAAAAGCTCCCGGGACCATTCACATTCATCCTCCCCAAGAAGGTCGTTGGTTTCCTGAGAGAGGTTGCTGCGGGAGAATCCGTGGGCGTGCGCATCCCCAAACATCCTTTCACGCAGCTCGTAGAAGAGGCCGGGATTCCTTTTGTCACGACGAGTGTAAATATTTCCGGCCAACCCCACGCCAAGTCCATCAGCGACATCCCCAAAGAGATGCGCGAAGCAGTGGATTATGTGGTGGATGCGGGAAAGCTGGAGAACCCTCCCTCCGAGATATGGGATTTGAGCGGGGAAGCTCCAAAGCACATCCCGCGCAAGAACTAGTGCAGCCACTTTTGGATTTTTTGGATTACTTGGGATGGAGAATGGGTTGACGTGTCCACTTTCAGCACTTTCTTTCCGCGGTAGTGTTTCGTGACTTGTTGCATGCAATAGTCCGTGGCCTCGCAGAACATATTCTCCTGGATTTTGAGTTCAGCGTAGCGGCGCTTGGCTAAGCGATAGCCTAATTCCACCGGATTGCACGTTAACACCATTATTTTTGAAATAGGCAAGTTAACTTCGCAGGCTACGTGGCCTTCGAGAATGATCGGCTTTCCAGCATGCTGCTTAGCATAGCGGGCGAAAGCCGTTTTGTATTTTTTCAAATCGATTTCCCATTCCTTGGTCTTGGAATCGAACGTGGCGCATTTTTCGTTGCGGCAAAACGCCTTTTCATTCACTACAACAGCTTTGAGCTTCTTTCCAAGTCGTTTGGCAATCGTTGACTTGCCCGTTCCAGGCGTACCGGTGATTAACAAAATTAGTGACTTTGTTTTTTTGATTGTCATATGAAAACCAATAAAATCGAAAATAAGAAATGGGCGCCACCCAGGGGGGCGGTGGCAACCCTATGACCGATCAATGTCTTCCTGGGCTTGGAAGTTTCCTTCCTGCACGCTTTTCCCAGGCCCTTGCTTCGTCAGCAAGGCACTGTCGGGTGCTATCCAGGGGCGTGAGCTCCTGCATACGCGAGTTGGTTTCATGGGTGGAAATAGTTACTTCCAGGGGTTTGCGTGCATCTCCACTCATGGCTACAACCTCGTTCGGAAGTATAACGCAACCACCTTTATATACTTTTCGGCAAACAGAGCCTTCTTTTACCTCCGTTTCATCAAAAAAGGTTAATTAATTACAAAGAGCCCAAATAGGGCGTTATATGAGCTCCTTTTCTTATGTGGAAGCAAAAATTAGGAAAAAGAATTTAGCTGCGCCACCGCAACATAAACACGACGATTTGAGCACTTTATGTTGAAATGCCCAAAAAACAAAAATAGTATTTCCAAAACCCCAAAATGAAAACTATATTATGTAGAAGATAAGTTCATTTTATTCCGAGAATTTGAGAAAACAAAATGGCGTGTTAACATCTGTTCTCGCCCCACACCGCCGAAACGGTGTCGAAACTGTCTAGCGCAATCGGATGGTGTCCAAGTTTCGAATCGCGGCGGATTTGATTCCAAATTTGTTGGTGAGGTGTTTGGCAAAAGCGACTGTTTTGGTCTTTTCGCCGTGATCCACGATGATGCGCTTGGGCTGGGGGTTGATGTTGCGGACATAGTTTTGGAGTTGTAGGAAGTCGGAGTGTCCTGAGAATCCTTCCAACGCTTCCAAGCGCAGGTTAACGGTCAGCATGCGCGTCTTTCCTTTGTTATCCGCGACGGGTATGTCTTTGATTCCGGCTTGCAACTTTCTTCCCAAACTTCCTTCTCCTTGCCAGCCGGCAAAGACCAAGGTATTGTTGGGATTATCTGCCATGCGATAAAAATAATCCAAACTTGCCCCGCCGTTAAGCATTCCGGAGCTGGCGAGGATGATGACATTTCCATTTTTCAAGATCTCATCGCGGTCCTTTGCCGTCACTTGGTGGAATAATGGAGAGGTGAACGGAGAATCGTTGGAAAAGATTCTGCGCTGGACGTTTTGCCTGAGATATTCGGGGTACGCGGTGTGAATGGCGGATGCTTCTTTGGTTAAGCCATCGATGTAGACTTTGGCATCCGGCAGCAATCCTTGGCGGTAGAATTCTTCGATGACCAACATGACTTCTTGTCCTCTTCCCACGGCAAAGACGGGAATCAGGACGTTTCCGCCTTTGGCGAAAGTATCTTGGATGATGCGCAAGAGCTTGCGTTCAGCGTCATCGCGGGAGGGCATGATGTCGTGTTCTCCTCCGTAGGTGGATTCGGTGATGAGTGTTTCCACGCGGGGGTAGGCGATGTCCATGGTGTCGAACAGGCGAGTGAAGCCATACTTGTAATCCCCGGAATAGACTAGGTTGTGCGCTCCCTCGCCGATGTGCAAGTGCACGGATGAGCTTCCCAGGATGTGGGAGGCGTTGAAGAATGTCAGTTTCATGTCGGGGGCGATGTCCGTGACTTCGCGGTAGTCTCTGACGATGACGTGCTTGAGTTCTTCTTTGATGTCTTTTTCGGTGTAGGGGGGTTCTTTTCCTTCTTTCACGAGCAGGTCCACGAAGTCGAATTGGAGTAAGGCCATCAGATCGCGTGTGGGTTCGGTGCAGTAGAGCGGCCCCCTGAATCCCATGCGGTAGAGGAAGGGAGCGAATCCCTGGTGGTCCATGTGGGCGTGGGAGATGATGAGTGCGTCCATTTCGGATAGGGGAAAGTAGAGCGCGTCCAGGTAAGGATAGGGGTCATCGGGTCGTGCGGCGTTGATTCCGCAGTCCATGAGTATTTTGGTGATGGGGGTGTCCACCATCATGCAGCTTCTTCCGACTTCGCGGAATGCGCCTAGTCCGGTGAGTCTGACCCAGTCGTGTTTGGATGTGGCTACGCGATAGATTTTCTTGGATGTTTCTTGTAGGAACTTCTTTCTTTCAGGGGCGTGCTTGTTGAGGTGATAGCGGATTCCCTGGAGGAATTCTGAATTGGAAGTAGGTGCGCGTAAAATCTTGGGGGTCCATCCTGTTTGGGTGATGATGGCTTTGCTGGTTTCGCCGCCTTTTCCGATGACGAGGCCGGGTTTCATGGATTCGATGACGACTTGGCAGAATGCATCGACGAATGTGATGTTCTTGACTTCGGCGTCGGAGGGGATGAGCCCTTCGATGATTTTTTTGGCGTCCGAGGGGTCCATGAGCTTGCTCTTGTCGGCGCGGATGGATATTTTTTTCTTCAGTTCGAATGCGATCTTTCCGACGTGGTTTTCTTTGGAGTCGAAGAAGGCGGAGGGGTTCTTGGTGTAGAGGACGATTTCCGGTCCTTCGAAGTCGACATTGGTGACTTGGCATGTCTTGGGGAGTTTTCCCATAATGAATTTTTCGATTTCGTTCAGTTCCATCATATGGTTTTCACTATTTTCGGGTGGTCTCGTTGTATTTTTTGGTTATTTCTCTCTTTTGGTGAGAGAAGCAAATGGTAATGGTGAACCGCAAGCGGTTGATGGCTTGCGGGAGAAAGTCGCAATGGGAGTTCTTTTTGATGGGTTACCTTACATGGCGGCGAGGATCTTGTCCACGTCTTTGCGGTCCATTTCCATGATGCCTTTGTCGTCGATGACGAGAACAGTAACGCTGTCTCCGCCTGAAGCGGCGTCGCGCTTCCTTCCGGCGTTCACGGCGGCAATGGCTAGTTTTACCGCTTCGTCGCGGCGCATGCTGGCTTTGTATTGGTTATCCAACACACCCATGGCGAATTCGCTTCCGGATCCGGTGACGGTGTAGTCGTTGACGCCCGAGACGCCGCCGGCCATGTCCATGTTATACATGGCTGCCGTTCCATTCGTATAACCACCCACGATGAATTGAATCATGAAGGGGTAGAAGCGCGAGTTGCTGAGGATGTTGCTCAGGAACGTGACGAGTGCCTTGGTGGTAATGGCCGTTTCGCGTTCGATTTCGAATAGCTTGGCTTGTGATCGTAAGAATCGCACGAGCGTTTGGGCGTCTCCCACGCCGCCGGCCATGGTGATGGCGATGCGATCGGTCAATTTGAATACTTTTTTCGTATCCGTCCCTGCGACGAAATAACCCATGGTGGCTTTTTGGTCTGCTGCCAAAACAACGCATTCTTTGGTGCGAACACCCACGGTGGTCGTACCTGTCTTCAAGATGTTTTTGTTCTCGTTCGTCATCGCTTGCACACAAATCATCTCACAAAAAGTAGGAGCCTATGTTAACCAATACCCCCTGAGCATTTATAAATAAGCACGGAAAACGAGGCTACATTACTTCGCCGCAGTGGGGACAAAGTATATTATTGTGAGCTGGATTTTCGTGGATATGGCTCCAAAGTATCCCTCGCGCGACCCGGTGTTGCGCCGGAGAGTAATGCATAGGTATCGCAAGAATCGCGAAAGTTATTTTGGCCGAAAAGATGGGATGGAGTTTGCGACGCTGACCCCTCCTGAAGTGGAACGACAGTATTTGCGCAATCAGTTGGCACAGATGAATAAGCGTAAAGGAAGGCATCTGACTCTCTTGGAGGCACGCGACATCGAGCGGCACCGGGAAATGACTATAGGAGTGCGCGCGCAGGCCGAACAGAAAGGGATGCGCATGTCCCTGCATGAAGCCGGTAAAGTGATTGATGTATTTCATTATTTGCTTAAGCAAATCCCAAAAGAAAAGCAAGAAGCATTTGCTCGTCCAGCTTTTATTGAGTTATTTTTGAATGCAAGAAAGAAACGCGGCAAGCCGTTGCGCGATGCGGACATCACCCGCCTCGTCCTTCAGATGGAAAAACGCACCGATGTGGACTTCGGCCGCGCCTTTTTGTTGTCCCAGAGCGCTGGAATCCGTTCGCCGCGTTCGGAGGGGATATTGGGGCCGCGTGGGGAGGATTTGTTCGCGCGCGCTAAGAAAGAACAGCAATTGGGGAATGAATCGTTGCAACGGCAGATGCTCATGGGCGAATTCAATCGCAGGCTAGGAGATACTGCACTGGCACCAAGGCCTGGTGACACGACGCGTCGCGAAATCCGAGAGGCCGTGCAGAGAATCGCACACCGCGAGTATGCGGATTCCCTGAAGGCAGCGGTTCGAAAAAAAATACGCCATTGGGATCGTTTATCGCCACGAGAGAAGAATAAGATTTTGCGCCGATATAGTATGCAGGAGCTGGGCAACCTCATCTCGGGCATCTTCAATATCAACCGCCGCATCGTAGCGCGCGGCAGAGAGGGGGTTGAGTCGTCGCAGTGGATTTTGGATTCGTTGGCGCGACCCGAGAACCGCCTGTATCTCGCCCGGCTCGCAATGAAGTGGTATGGTCCTAAACCTAAAAAGAAATAGAGGCAGAAGGGAGCCTAGTGCTCGCCTTCGTGATAGCTGCCGTCTTCGTGGTAGTGTCCGCCGCGCGCCTGCATTTCTTGCAGGTGCTTGAAGTCTTCTTGGGTATAGCTGTGGAGGACTTCGACTTTCTTCACGGAAGAAATGGCGTCCAGGATTCCCTTGGCGAAGGTGGCTTCGCGTTGCTGCACAAGGTGCAATTGTTGTGCGGAAATGTGTAGTTCGGCTTTTTCTCCGTTAATCTTTACATTCACGTGTTGCAGTCCGGGGAAGATCTTCTGCGCGATGGCGTGTGCTTTTTCTTCGTTGGTGGAGAATTGTTTGATTACTTTCAATTCGTATTCCAGCTCTCTTCCTGCGAGGTCGGGGTTGAAGTCCACTCTCACGCGGCCGCCGGAGACGCTTTGCACTCTTCCGTGCATGTCATTGACGTTGACGACGGTTCCAGGTACAGCGGAAACGTTGTGTTTCTTGAATTCGTTCAATGGCAATACTTTGACCAAGTCCGGATTGCGTTCGCCGAAGGCGTCTTTGGGGGTGAGTTTGACGGTCTTGGTTTCTCCGGCTTTCATCTGTTGCAGGGCGTGATCCAATCCCGGGAGGACTTCGCCGTTTCCGACGGAAACGATGACGGGACCATATTTTTGGTTTTGGGCATAGATTTTGCTCTTTTTGGCGAGTTCTTCGTTGGTGGTGTCAAAGACGTTTCCCGTTGTGACGTCTTTTCCCGTGAACTCGATGCTGATGATTTCGCCTTTTTGCATAGGATAATCGCTCCTTTTGAATAGGCAATGTCCCCCGACAAGCCTTTTTTAACCCTTTACAGGGCTTCGGTTCCCTATTCGGCTTTTACCTGGCCATAGGGAAATGGTAAAGGCACATCCCCAACAGGAACGTGATTGTCATGGCGCTGAGCACTACTACCGAAAGATCTCCCCTCATCAAGTGGGGCGCGATTGCCGTGATTGCATTGATGTTGCTTTCCGGTGCAGCGGTCTATTTGGCTTCGACGACGCAGGATGATACGACGACGAATCCGGACGATCCCAACAATGGTGTCACGCGCACGTTGGTTTCCAATGAGGTGGAGGCGACCGTGAAGGATTTGTTCCCTTCTGCCGTGATCATTTCGCAAACCTCGGAGACGGATAAGACGGCGTTGGATGAGGCGATCAGTTCCATTCCGGGCGTGCGTGCGGTGCAATCGCAATTCACGAAGTTGGATTTCAATTCGGGCGCGGTGAGTTATTTGGGTCAAATTTCCTTGACGGCGGATGCGAACAAGGAATTGTTCATCGATTCCATTTTCGAGACGGGGTTGTTTTCTTCTCCCGAGATCTATTTCCAGGCGCTCATCGAAACGCCTATTGAGGTGCAAGCCGCGAGCGAGGATGGAAAGACGGAAACGGTGCGTCTTCCTTCCAATCAAGTGTTGGGATACACGACCCTATACACGCGTCCCGGGGATAAGGTCATGGGGCCGCTCCAAATCGTCATGCAGGGAAACCAAGTCGTGAATGCGTTCTTGTTTGAGTCGCAGAATGTGTCGCAGAGCCCGTCTCCGCTTTCGCTTTCCATTACGGCGCCTGTCTTGGAGCTGCAGTCGAAGCTGATTGTGACGGGTTCCATCCATTACTTCCCCAATTTCTCGGAAGCGATGATCCAGAATTCGCTGAACGCGATTCCTTCCGTGGGGGGAATTGATAATGTGTTGATTCCGCGTCGCGATAATGTGTTAGTGGTTCATCTGCCGCAATCCGATGCGGTCATGGACGATATCAACGGGTTCGTGCAGGCGAACGGGACCCAATTCGTTTCGTTCGGTACGGATGCGAATGCATTGCTTGTGGGATTGGGGAATGTTACATTAGCCGAGGCGAAGCTGTTGTTGACGCAGGCGATCGAGTCTTCGTTGCAGACGAATGTGCCGTTGGAGTTCACCGAGCCTCAGACGCAGTTGTTGGTGGACGTGAACACGACCGCGCAGAATACGCAGCAGGCCTCGGATGCGATTGAGCATTATTTCTTGTCCTTGGATGCGAATGCGTTAATCCAGTCCTATCAGCCGGGGATCCTTTCCATCGCTTCGTTGGGAGACGGCAACGCCTCTTATGCGGTGCCCGATTCCAAGCTGAATGCATACTTGCTTCCCGGCCATGCGATCGGAAACGATGTCACGGTGCAGGTCTCGGCCACACTCATCCGCGATGAGTTGGTGGAGGCATCGGCGTTGGAAGTGGTAACCCCCTGATTGCGTCGGACAGGCACAACCGTCGTTGTGCCTGGATTTCGGCGTGCTTAGCTTTGGGCGACGACTCATTAGCCCTTGGAAGTGTTCATCCAAGGGGGAATTGCAGTCGCAATTCCTCGTTCTCGCACCCCACAGCCGAAACTGTGGATTTATATAGTCAGCTTTTTTGGCTTAGGAGGTGAGGTGTTTTCTCCTATGCTGTTCGCGGATATGGGAACATTTATTGTGTTCATTGCTCAGGTCGTGAGCATCGTAATGGGTGTCTTGATCTTATTCAAGCTCGCTCAGCTGCAGTCGAGGTAGTTTTCCATGGGTATCTTTGATGGTCGTTTGGATTTACTCCTGCTCTTCATTGCGCAAGTGGTTCAGATCGTGTTGAGTATTTTGATTTACATCCGTCTCACGGAGATGGTGTCATCCCATCATACGCGCACGAGGACACGCATGAAAGCCATGCATGCTTCGATGGAGCATTTGTTGAACGGGATGAAGTTTTCCCGCATGTTGCGCAATAAGAAGCACGTCCGCGGACGTGCTTGATTTCTTTTTTTTAGTTCGCACTCGATGGGTTCATTCTTCTTTCTTCAGGCTTGCAATGGCTTCTGCAATGTCGCCATTGCTTTCTTCCAATGCCGCGCGTGCGTCTTCGTCGGAGCACTCGGTTTGGGCTTTGACTAGTTCGATGTCTTCGGCCGAAACGCCTTCGTGCCCTTCGCTTTCGATGGCTTCGCCGGAGATGGTGTAGGATTTGGCGTTCTTCATTTCCACTACGGTGACTTGGGGATTGTTGAAGATGATGGTCTTTCCATTGCTGAGTTCGATGGTCACTTTTTGCGCGTCTAATTCGTCGCTCTTGATTCCGAGCTGTTTCATCATTCCTTTCATTTGGGCTGGGTTCATTCCGCCTAATCCTGGAAACATGGTTCATCACTCCATTGCGATAGAAGAAAAAAGGCACCAACATCCTTTTATGGCTGGCCCTGCATTGCGGGAAATGCTGGCAGCTTTTAACCTTACATGGATTCTTTCTGGGTATGCCGGAAGTCATCGAATCCATCGCTTCGTTCGAGAAGAAATGCGATGGGGCGGACTTCCTTTCGCGCGATGCACAGCGCAAGAAGGCCCTGGAGCAGTATTTTGGGCGCAAGGGAATCATCCAGGTGGAATTTCCTCGTTCGGAGGAGGGAACACTCCAATTCAAGGATTGGCCTTCGCTCATCTATCCTCCCACAGATAAGTTGCAGCTGCAAATCGATGAGTTGGAAGAGAAAAGGAAGCGTTTCTTTTCGAGCAAATGGAATTGGCAGTTGACGCATGCAAAAGCGCGCACGCGTGATGTGGTGCAGCACGCCAAGAAGCTCGTCGATCCTCTCTTCTGGCAGCACCTGACGAAGAATGCGACGGATAAGGAGTATCGTTCCGCCGCGAAGTCCATCGGGATCAGGTCCAAGCTGATCGCCAATGAGAAGTATCGTCCCATGATCCAGAATTTTGTGCATAATCCGGATTATCGTGCGCAGTTGTTAGAAACCGTCAAGCATTCGCCGGCGTATCAGCATCATGAGGGTTTGGCGAAGAATGCGGATCAGCAGAAGGAGTTGCAGTTGCATATTTCGTCTTCGCAGTTGGAGAAGACGGAGGCGAAGTTGCTGGAGATCGAGTCCCAGCTCGCTTCATTGCGGGAGCTATTGCGCTGGAGCAAAGAGCGTTAATGCGCCCGATGCTTCACTCTCGGCATTGCACCCAAACCTTAAAATGCCTATAAACGGTTAGTGATTGGATGGCTGCCGATTCGTTTATTGTAGGGGATATGCAGGCCAATACGGCCATTTGTACCCTCTGGACGCTGGCAAAACCCATTGCGGAGCGTCTTCCCAAGGAAAAGTTTGCTATTTGTGCGAATCTCTATTCGATGGATGGGATCAACACCATCGTGCGCGGGATCTATTCCAACCCCCACTGGCGTTACTTGGTGGTTTTCGGGAGCGACATGACGCATACAGGGGATGTCATCAAGTCTTTCTTTGAGCAGGGAGTGGATGCGCAAGGCAAAGTGGTTGGAACGAATTTTTCTTTCCAGAAAGAGATTCCCGTGCACGATTTGGACGTGTTGCGCAAGCATGTGAGGTTCTTTGATTTGCGCGGGAAGCCGGTGGATGAATTGTCCAAAACAATTGCTTCATTGGAGCAATTGCCTCCTTTCGCTGCGGCAAAAGAGTTTCCCGAGCCCAAATTGGAAGAATTCCCCATGCACGATTCCGAGAAAGTGGGTTTTTTGGTGCGCGCTTCGACGATTTCCCAGGGATGGCTGAAGGTCTTGGATCACGTGATGAAGTTCGGAGAGGAAAAGCCAACGGAACACGAGACGAAAATGAAGGAGTGCATCGACATCGTTGCAGTCATTGAGGGAGACGAACCGTCCATTCCTCCATTCATGCCCTGCGACGCGAACGCATTGAAGGATTATATTCCAAAACTCACTTCGCATGAAAAGCCCGAGAATGTGGTTTATACGTATGGTTCGCGCTTGCGCGAGCGCATCGATCAGGTGCAGAATGCCATTGATTACTTGAAGGAAGTCCCTTACACGCGCCGCGCGATCGCCGTGACGTGGAGACTGGATGAGGATCAGAAGCAGAATAAGAATCCTCCTTGCTTGACGCAGATCGTGTGGAGTGTTTCGCATGGAAAGTTGCATCAGACGTGTTCGTTTCGTTCGCATGACATGTATGAGGGTTGGCCGCTCAACATGTATGGCCTTCGAGAGTTGCAACAGATGATGGCGCGCGAAGTGGGCCTTCCCGCTGGCCAAATGGTTTGTCTTTCCGTTTCGGCGCATGTCTATCAGCCGCGCTGGGAAGAAGCCAAAGAGGTGTTGAAGAAGCATTATTTGGCGGGAAACTATCGCTTCTCTCCCGACCCACGCGGCAACTTCGTGATTTCGATTGTTCCGGGAGTGAAAGAAGGGGAGAAGTTGATTCTCTTGCAGCACTTTACGCCTGACGGGAAAAAGACGCCTTTTATTTTCCATAACACGAAGATGGATGAGAAGCAGTTGTTGGAGGAATTATTCACGCAACTGGCTCACTCGAATCTGATTTCGCGTATCGATCATGCGTTCTATTTGGGACAGGAATTGCAGCGCGCTGCGATATGCATCCGCATGAACAAAGAGTATGTGCAGGACCAGCCGCTGAAATGGTAGTCTCATCCGCTCTTGCTGAGGCCTTTGGCGTTCTTCTCGGAATGGCATTAAAATCCCCTTCTTACGCCATTTGACTATGGTTAACATCCCTGAGCTGGTGCAGCAGACCAATGGTTTTTCGGACTACAATCCCATGCAGCAGTTAGTGCTACAAGCGCCTTGGGATGGCAAGAATATGGTCGTGGCCTCTCCGACGGCTTCCGGTAAGACGATCATTGCCGAGCTCACGGGGTTGAATTCCATCCTCAACAAGCGCAAGAAGGCCATGTACACGTGCCCCTTGCGCGCGTTGGCGAACGAGCACTATACTGATTTCCAGGACAAGTATTCCAAGCAGCAGAACATCCGCATGGCGGTTGCGACGGGAGACATGGATTCTTCTTCCAAGTATCTCTCGCAATACGATTTTGTTTTCACGACCTATGAAAAACTAAATTCGCTATTGGTTCATCGCGCCGATTGGTTGCAGCAATTGGGTACATTGATCATCGATGAAGTGCACGAACTGGATAGCGATCGCGGGCCTACGCTCGAGATGATCATTACGAAGCTGCGCATCCTGAATCCCAAATTGCAGATCATTGCGCTCTCTGCCACGATCCCTAATTCGGATGAGTTGGCTGCATGGTTGCAAGCGGAATTGATCCAGTCCAATTACCGTCCCGTCCCCTTGAAGGAAGGCGTGCACTATGAGAGCACGATCGAGTTCAAGGATAACGCGCGAGAAAAGACGCGCGAGGACGATCCGATCGAGGCGATGCTTTCCAATACGTTGGAGAAGAAGAAGCAGGCGCTCGTATTTGCGAATACGCGTCCGCGTGCCGAGTCGCTGGCGAAGCAATCCGCTGCAGTGGTGCAGAAATTCCTCACAATCGAAGACAAGAAGGAATTGGTGAAGATCGCCAAGAAGATTGAGAATGCATTGGAGTCTCCCACCGAGCAATGCAAGAAGCTTTCCGCGCTGGTGCAGAATGGGGCGGCATTCCATCACGCGGGGCTAGTGCAGACGCAACGCTCATTGATCGAGAATGGTTTCCGCGCCGGGGCCATCAAGACGATTTCGGCCACTCCGACGTTGGCGGCAGGGGTTAATCTGCCCTCATTCAGGGTAATCATCACTTCGTTGCATCGCTTCGATTTTGGGGGGATGGTACCCATTCCCATTCGCGAGTACCGTCAGATGGCCGGTCGCGCGGGTCGTCCCAAATATGATTCTGCGGGAGAGAGCATTGTGCTCTGCAAGAATGAATTGGAAGCGAGCGCGGTGATGGAAGAATATATCCGCGGCGAGATGGAGCCTGTCTCTTCGCAAGTGGGAAGAGAACCTATTTTGCGCATGCATTTGCTGGGATTGATCGCTTCGCGTTTCATTTTTGACACGCAGAGCATGGATGATTTCTTTTCCAAGACGTTGTATGCGTTCCAGTACAAGAACACGGACAATCTCTTCCGCATGTTGCGCGGCTTAGTAAAGGAACTTTCGGAGTTGGGTTTCATTGAGGGAGAAGAGAACCGCTTTTGGACGACGAAAATCGGTTCCCGCGTCGCGGAATTGTATTTGGATCCTCTCTCGGCTGCTGATTTGATTGCTGCGCTGAAGAAGATGGATTTGAATCACTTTGGTGCGCTGTTTGCGCTCGTCGACACGACGGAGGCGCGCCCTTATTTGAATGTGAAGACGAAGGATGAGGCCTTGGTTTGGGAGGAGTTGCAATCCCGTTGGGCAGAGCTTCCCATCACTTCTTCGGAGGCGATGTTCACGGATACGCAGCTGGTGCAGAAGTTCCAAACGGCGAAGTTCTTGGATGCATGGACGAACGAGACGCCGGAGCAGCAGTTATTGGATGATTTCAATATCCAGCCTGGAATTATTCGTGCAAAACTGCAGATTGTGGACTGGTTGGCATATAGTGCGGTGGAATTAGCCCCTCTCGTGGGTGCTCAGCAGCACACAGGGTTGCTTTCGCGCATGCGCAAGCGCTTGTCTTCGGGGATCAAGGAAGAATTGGTCTTGTTGTGCGAGCTGCGCGGGATCGGTCGCGTGCGTGCACGTCGCTTGTTCAATTCCGGCATCAAGACGGTCGCGGATGTGAAGCAGGCTTCGGTAGAGAACTTGGCTAAAATTATCGGTACCGCCGTGGCTATTACGGTGAAGAAGCAATTGGGTGCGGAAATAGAGAAAGGGGCAAAGAAGAAAATCGATGCGCAGCTGAAGGAACAGAAGACGTTGTTCGACCATTCATGACTTGCCCAATATATTTAAGTATGTGTTTGATATAAATATACCTATATGGGCATCATGACAACTTCCATTAGCGACACGATTGAAACGCGCTTCCGAAAAGCCGTCGCAATAAAATTCGGCACGAACAAAGGGGCGCTGCAAAAAGGAATCGAGTTCGGGATGCAAAAATTAATCGAAGAAGTAGAATTAGAGAACCTACGGAAGTCCGCCGTCGAAAGGCTTGAGAAGGGATACAAACTGGGTAAGCTGCTCTACAAAAGTCGAGACGAATTGTATGACCGCGACTGATGTGCCCTTTATCGATACGAACATTTTGGTGCATGCGTATAGATTAGACGATAAAGAAAAGCATACGATTGCAAAACGCATTTTAGCGGCTTGCTTCAATGGCACGCGACGATTAGTCATTAGCAACCAAGTGTTGGGGGAGTTTGTCCGTGTGATGTCCCACAAAGTAGAGAATCCCTTGCCACTGGAAGAAATACGCAGGATTGTGGCTGAAATTCTCATTTCTCCAAATTGGAAAAAGATCGATTACACAACTGACACCATCGAACGCGCACTATCGCTGCAGAAAAAGGCATACAGCTGGGATTTAGTAATCGCCCAAACCATGCAAGAAAATGGATTTACGCTCATCTATACGGAAAATACAAAGGATTTCGCGAGTATTCCCGGCATCAAGACGCTGAATCCGTTTGCATAAAAAATTTAACCAACCAATTCTTTTTCCAACACTTCTTTGATCTTCGTGGCGTCTACTTTCAACTTGATGAATCGCGTTTGTCCTTTGACGCCGGCGCCGCTCTGCGTGGTAAGAATGAGTCCATACATTTCCAATTGATTGATGTACTCGCGGTACCACCGCGCCGTCACGACATCGGCGAAGTTGAGTTTTTTGCATACGCGCTCGTATTCTTCATAGACTTCGCCCGAATACAAGACGTCTTCCATGCTTTCTCCCGAGAGTTTGGTCATTCCCGTTCCTGATTTTCGTAGGCTGAGGAGGGCGATCGTGTAGAGCACGAGCTTTTCGTGCTCGGGCAATACCGAAACGTGTTCCAAAATGATTTCTTGCTCCACGTCCTTGCGCGCATCTTTGACGTGCTTGTCGGTGATCTGCTTTTCTCCCGCTTCGTCGGCCAGTTCTCCTGCGCGTAACAGGAGTTTGATGGCCGTTCTAGCGTCTCCGCTTTCTTGGGCGGCGATGGCGGCAGCCAATGCGATGGCGCTGGGGTTTACTGCGTCGGGATTGAATGCTTCTTGGATGCGTTGTTCCAGGATATTACGGAGCTGTTCGGCGTTGTATGGGGGGAAGACCATTTCTTGTTGGCACAAAGAGGATTTTGTCCGGGAGTCGAGGTTTTCCTTGAACATGAGGTTATTGGATATCCCCACCACGGAAATCCCTCCCATGGGTATTTCGTCGTTGCTGCGGGTGAGGGAGTAGATGAGTTCGTCCAAGTCCTTGACCTGATCCAGTTCATCCAACACCAAAATCAGGTGGGTTTTGCTTTCTTTGACGTAGGAGACGAGCTTCTCATACAGGTAAGCCGCCGAATAGCCTTGGAATTCCTTATCCGGTTGGCCCGGAAAGAGTTCGCGGAGGGTTTTGAGGAATATTTTGTATTTTTTGTTGTGGGTGCGGCAATTGACATAGGCGTTCCGGATGTGGAGGTCTTTTTCCTGTCCATATTTGACTAAGCCTCCCATGACGTGGCGCGTGGTAGAGGTCTTTCCTGTTCCGGGTTTTCCATACAGGAAGAGGTTGTCCGGTCGTTGTCCCCGCAGCGTGACGGCGACAATTCGACTAATATCGGAAATTTGCTTCTCGCGGAAGAGCAAGTTTTCGGGGGTGTAATGGGGCATGATCTTGTTGCGGTCCAGGAACACGGTGGGCTTGGAGAATTCCTGATCGAATACGTGGTGCAACGACATGCCGTTCAACTCAGTTCCATTACTCGGCTTTCACTCGCGGATTAGTGGAAGTGAGCCTTAATTGTTTTAGTGCGTGTCACCATTTTAATGTACGCGGTTTGCAAACCGAATTGCGACGGGCCCTTCCCTAGTCTTTTCCCAAAAAATCGACATGCACCTTTAAGAAGTTAAAAAGCCCAATACGTAAAATCAGCCTTTTTCCAGCAAGGGGGGAACCATATGGGCTTCTTAGACAAAGTATTCACCAGCCAAACCGAACAAGTCGATGTTGAAGACTTCTTAAACAACATGAATGTGGAAGAAGAAGTCGTTTACGAGGATGCCGATGCCTACGTGAAGTCGATTACCTTGAAAGGCGTCGAAGACGTCCAATCCGTCGAACGCGAATTGAAAGATGGTAATTTGATCCTGTTGAACATCGAAGACATGCAGAAGCGCAACGCCAAGGGATTGCGCGACATGATCGTTTCCATCAAGGACATGGTCACCCAGATCGACGGAGACGTTGCTGGTGTCGCTCCCGGAAAGATCTTGATTACGCCCGCTCGCGTGAAGATCGCCAAGCGCAAAGCTTCACAGTAGAATTATCGCAATGGACAGATGGCGCGTCGCTTTGCGACGCCTCATTTCCTTTCTTTTTCCTGTTTTTGAACCACGCTTTTATATCCCGGCTTTTTAGTTATGCTCTATGCAACACTTCCCGGGCAATTCGCTTCCATTGAACATCAAACTGGAGGAAGTCCAGGCGATGGTGGAGGAAGAGTTGGGCGAGCAGGCGTGGAAGGACGCCCAGATCAAGTCGACGAAGCTGGAGTTGTGCCCCTACTACACGTTTGTCTTTGACACCTACTCGGAAGAAGAAGAGTCGAACACCAAGATCAAGAACGTGGCCGAAAACGTCC
Organism: Candidatus Iainarchaeum sp.; assembly: GCA_016699555.1. GTDB lineage: Archaea > Iainarchaeota > Iainarchaeia > Iainarchaeales > VGJJ01 > VGJJ01. The sequence continues at coordinate 244,189 of CP064981.1, read as the reverse complement.
ATGGGAAGAGCAGCCTGAATGCGGTCAAGAATGAATTGGATGAAGTGATCGCGGAGATGGTGGATCCCGAGACCATCCAAGCCGAATTTTCGGTGGCGAATACCGTTACCGTCGAACAAAAGAAACCTCGCTTTCCTGCGGAGGATGCGAAGAGCGTGGCGCAGATCAAGATTGCGGCGCAAGAGCATGTGCCGCGGGCGAATGTGCATATTTCGGGATTGCAATTGGTGTATGTGCCTTTTTGGGTCGCGAAAGTAGAATTGGAGGAAGAGAACGAGGTCAAGCTGCGCATCAATGGCTTCACGGGGGAATTCGAGAACGAGAATCCTGTCGAGTACCGGGGAAAGAGTCCCACGGAATTAGTGGGAGAAACGCTTTCGGATTTGCGTTCTCCGAGCAATTGGGTGGAGTATATCATTTCGATCCTCAAGGATATCGGCGATGTCATCCTCAAGCCGGATGCGGAGCATCCTAACCGGCGCATGGTGATATTCATCCTCATCGTGATCGCCATCATTTTGCTCGCGATCGGGTTTGTGAAGCTTCCCGTGCCGCATTGAACCTTTAGACAAAGGTTCATCAAACAATCTTTAGACAAAGATTGAGCAAACCAGGGATTGCCTTGCAATCCCTGTTCTCGCAGCAGCCAGCCGAAACTGGCTCCGGGCGAAAACGGTTAAGCAAACTCAAACAAACTCTTCTGCGTCTGCTTTTCGGGTGGAAAGACGGCATCGATTTCTGTTTCCGCGAGCGTGATGCGTTGTTTGAGGTATTCGGATAGGTTGTGTCCGAATATGATGTCCTTGGCGATCTTCAAGTACTTGCGTACACTGCCCTGGGCGATGGTGAGGATGACATTGCCCTCGCACTTCTGGCAGCAGCCCTTCAATGGGATGCGGCGATAGCTGGCGTTGCACTTGGTGCAGCGGAATGTCTGTCGTGAGAATGCGCGTGTGTTTCCGATGATGTCGGGAAACAAGTGGGATACGACGACGCGTTCCATGGAATCGGGGAAGTCTACCATGCGCAATCGCCCCTGGAGCTTGGCTTGGACTTTGAGCTTTTCTTCCATGCTTTCCAGGCGCGTATACGAGCTCTGCGTCGGGCCGAAGTCGAATTGTTTCGTGGAATGGGTGAAGTGGATGCCGCTGTACTGGTCGGGTTTCCCGAGTCTTTTCTTCACGACGGGGACGTCGTCCATTTTGGCTTCTCCGAATGTGAGGCTCTTCTCATAGAGTGCGAGGGGATAGCGCTTGCACGTTTCCATCTCATATACTTCATCGTCTATTTCTTGGGGATTGAGCGCGAGCGTGAACACGAGCGGCGCATCCATTCTCCCTCCACGCGAGTGCGAGAGGTATTTGTGCGAGAAATTGAGGAGTGCGTCCATGAGCAGCATGACCGAGTCTTGGTCCCCATCGACGTTACGGCGTTTGCACATGATGAAATAGGGATGGCCCCACCCCAGGCGTGTTTTGGTGTACCCTATCACGCGTGCGGCGATCCCTGCGGAGGTGTGGGGTGCCAGTCCGATGACGACTTGTCCGATGAGGTCTTTGGTTGTTTTGGCGTTGTAGCATGCGGGGAGCTTGTAGAACTTGGTAAGGAGATCGTCGATGTAGTTGGCGCAGCGCAATAACCATACGCCGCATCCCTCGTTGACGATGATGTCTTGCACGAACATCTCGACGAGCTGGTCGTCTCGCTCGAGAGGCTTTCCTTCGGCGTCGAAAGAGTAGCCGAGCGCTTTTGCTTTTTCGACGGTCATCCCGATCTCGCGGGGATAGAAGTGGGTGATAGGGGCGTTAAGCAGTTCGAAGCGCGAGGTCCCATCGCGGAAGACGTGGAGGTCGTGCTTGGCGCGCAGAATCCCTTTTTCGATGGGTTCGGCGAGTTTGTCGTCGGAGATGAGTCCTTTGACTCCTTTGACGGGTTCGGGGATGCGCTCGGAGAGATTTTTCGCTCCCCATTCGAGTGCTTTTCGGATGTTGATTTCGTATGCGCCTCCGCGTTTGGCGACGCTCCCGCAGGCGGTGCATTTTTCGGTGGAGTTGAGCGAGAGGCATTCGCGTCCGGAGCAGATATAGCGCGGGTGCGTGAGCCCGTGGCATTTGACGCAGTAGCGGCTGGCCATGAGTTCATTGCAGTTCGGGCACTCGAACAGTCCTATTTCCACGGATACTTTTCCGGCGTTGGCTTTGGGAGGCGCCCCTTTTGTCACGACGAGTCCGGCGGCGCGATTCATGCTACGGGTATTTCCTCCCGCGAGCGCGATGGGGAACAGCACGTGGGGGTTGCCTTTCATGGTTCGTGCCACCGCGGCTTCGGGTCTTCCCATGCGTGCGCCGGCAAAGCTTCCGGCTTTGTCTTTGATGGTGATGCCGGCCGCGCGTGAGAGGAGGGAGAGTGCTGTATCCTCATCCGTAATGTCTCCAACCGGGTTGTTGGTGAATAAACGCAGCGCTTCGCTCGCGGTTTCGTCGAAATAGGCCCATTGCGCATCGCACGTGTGGGGAACCCCAGCACGCTCGAGGAGGAGTTTCATTTCGGGTGTGCGTGGGATGCGCAGCAGTCCGAGGCCCTGGTTCTCGGCATGGGCTTGCGTAATCGCGTCGATGAATTGTTTGGTTTCGAATTTGCTCCATGTCTTGTAATACCACGTATAATCGGGATGCAAGGGGATTTGGAGCTCTTGCGCGAGCGTGATGGCTTGCGCGCACGTGACGTTGGTGGGATCCTTGATGATGTGCGTGGTTTCGATGGATGGCTTTCCTCCCTCGGCGATGGATTTCTCCAGCAGCAAGACCCACCACTCTGGGACGAATGGAGATGGCGTGAGGGGGTGGGCGGCCTTGCGATAATCCCCTACCGTTACGAGCATGTCTCCGATGAACAGGATCTTTTCCACGTTCGCGCGCACGCGTTGGGCTTCTTCGACGGTGTTGATGAGTTTGACGCTGCCGTCTTTGAGCAGCACGGTGGGCCCATCGATGGTGTCGACGGGAAATAGTTGGGCGGCTTTGCCGGGCCTTTCGATGCGGACGTGCGTTCCTACGGCGATGAATTCGTCTAAGAGGTACATCGTCGCGGGGTTGATTCCTTTTCCGGCTGTTGCGGTATTGCGGCTGCGTCCATAGCGGAGGCGGAATCCCCCCCATTCCATGGGATACGCGAGCAATGGTCTTCCGGCCGCGACTCCTTCGAGGTATTTCCAGTTCTTCTTGAGTTCGACGACCTGGTCTGCTTTTTTTTCGACTTTGATGATTTTTTCGAGGAAGCTCCAGTCCAGCCCCAGTTGTTTGGCCCAGCTCATGACTTTTTGGGCTTTGAGTCCTAATCCTTCGGTGATAACGAGCCCCATTCCCCCGCGAATGCGGTTAGAGGGGAAGCGCACCATGTTCTTGTGGGCTTGGACTTCGACGTCTTCGGTGGGAATCCCATTCACGCAGACCGGGCAGCCTGCGACGATGATGCGTAATTCGTCTAATGTCATCTTGATCTGGCGCGAGATGACGTCGGTTTGGTAGATGTTTACTTCCTCCGCATAGCGTTCGATTTCTTCATGCGTGGGTTTGAAGCGATCGAGATTGAGCAGGACGCGCGCATAATCTCCCAGAATGAGCGGCAATACGGTTGCGCTTCCCCCGGCTGCGCGGATGGGTCCGGCGAAGTAGATGTCGACGTACTTGCTTCCATCGGGGTTAGTGGATAGTTTGACGTGGGGAATTCCGTCGAGTGGTGCAACCACGACGCCTTCCGTCATGATGACGAGGCAGGTCTTGATGCCTTGTTCGACGCGCTTTTCCATGTTGTCTTCGCGATACCAGTCTCCTTCCTGCATGACGATTTCCTTGAAGAGGATGAACACGCCCTTCATGCGGTCGCCGCCTTTTTCTTTAGAGACTTCGGCCATGATTTCTCGGAAGCGTTTGGCGACACCAGGAGGGCCTGAAATCTTTTCGGTGCGGTCGGCGACGTCAGTAGCAGGAAGGCATTCGACTTCGGTGTGGATGTCGAATCCTGTTGCGCGTGCTTTTTCGGCAAGCGCATATTTCTCGAGGATGTCTCCCATGAGCGTGTCGAAGTATTTTTTGGTCTCGGGGTCGGATGCGACGTCGAAGTGGAGGTTCATTTTCCCATCTCCTTGGGGGTTTCGGTCGGCGCATTTTCTTGTTGTTTATCGAAGCGGCTTTCGCGGAGGGTGGTGGTCTTGAAGTTGAATTGGGGCACGCGTCCGGGGGTGGCGATGAAGCCTTTGCTGGCGGCGTAATCCGAGGTGAGTTGCCAGCAGCCGTTGTTGATGATCGTGGTTCCACGATATTGGGTGTAGGCGTTGTAGTGGTTGTCCCCACCGATGTAGACATCGGGGTGCTCTCGCACGAGCATGTAGGCTTTGGGTTCGGGAGCATAGGGGTGTTTGGTCCCATACACGGACATGAGGTCTCGCTTGATGAGGAGTTCCTTGATGGCTTCCTCGGGCTTGGTTGGGGGGATGTTCATGGCATCCATGGCCCCGATGAGGCCGCTGCCGTGATAGATGAGCGTTTTCTGATCCTCGATTTCGACCCATGAGGGCGAGGGCAGGAAATGGATATTCTTCATGCCATAGAGTTTGGGTACGAATTCTTTCAGCACGGGGGGCTGGGGATCGTGCCACCGGCATGGATCGTGGTTTCCGGGGGTGATGAATATCTCGAGCGTCTCCGGGAGCTGCAAGAGGTAGTTCTCGAATTGCTCGTATTGTTTGTTGATGGATTTGACTTCGAGCTCGCCCAACTGATTGGGATACACTCCAACCCCGTCGACGCAATCGCCAGCAATGACGAGGTATTTCATTTTCCCGACGCGTTCTTTTTCTTTTTCGCTTCCGACTTCGAGTTTCATCCATGCGATGAATTTCTCGAACCAGTTTCGCAAAAACAGTTTGCTTCCGATGTGGATATCGGATGTCACGATCATTCCGAGGTCGGCTTCGGATGTGCGGGGTTTGCGTTGGGGCAAGTCCGGCCAGGAGAAGTCTTTGACGATGAGCAAGTCTCCTGTTCGCGCGAGTCGGACTTTCATTCCGATGACGTCGTCCACCGTGAGGCGTTTGGCTTTTTCGATGAGCGGGGCATCGTTCGCGGGGATGAGGGCTTTGGCGTGTCCTTCCAGGTCTTCGATGTCGAGCATGACGTGTCCGTTCTTGGTATTCTTTTTGTCGGATACCATGACGACGACGTCGATGTCCGAGTCCCTTCCCATGCGGTCCATCTTATTGAGGGGTTTGGGGGAGTAACCGCGTCCATTGAGTTCGCCGAACAGGAAGTTGTATTTGTCCTGGAATAATTTGAGGAAGTCGTCGGCCTTTCCCTTCGAGGAAGAGGCGCCGTTGTAGTTGAGATGTGAGAGTATCTTGAAGTTGGGAGAATAATCATCGCGCGGCGCGCGCTTAATCGCAGGGATGCTTTCGGGTGTTTGGGAGAATGTTTCTGGAGGATTTGGAGTTGCGATGGCGTGTGCGCTTCCTTCAAGGGTTTGGACTTTGCGCTGGACGTGGGCTTCGGTGATGACGAGTAAGTTGTCTTGTGCCAGTGCATCGAGGACTTGCACGTAGTTCGTGGACACCAACAGATCGAGTGCGGTGGGGTTGACCATGAGCCCTTTGTGGTCGGCGTAATCCAGGACATGGGTCTTGCGCACGTCGAATGTTTCTTCTTGTGGCGTGGGTTTTGAGTCGGCTGCCTGAGTGGGCGTATTGGGAGTGGAAACGGTTTGTGCTTGGGTTTGGTTCACGCTTTCCACGTTGATTCCCCGATGGTTGGAGTAATTGAAAGTCACGTGATTGGATTTGAAATTGGGCCGAGTCGAAAACGGCTTAGCCTAATTTCTCTTTCAATGCCTCTAATTCGGAGATGATGGTCCACAAGTCCGTGCGCGAATGGGCGGGTAAGTTAATGTCGTTCGAGACATCGTCCAGCAAGTAAATGGCTTTTGACAATTCCATGCTCTCTTTGGCATTCTGGATGGTGCGCTTGGCTTCATCGACGGCCCCTCGAATGTTTCGTGGGACTTGATGGTCTTCCAGCACGCTCTCCATGAGCTCTGCGATGGCTTGGATGTCTGTTTTTACTGCGGTAATGTCTTTCACTTTTTTGGTGGGCATAGGTTCCTCCCTATGGACGTACAGAATGTGTTTTCGCCGATGTCAAGGCATCGCATCCAATCAAAGGACGCTGAACAATCAAAGTATGACAGCTATTTAAGGGAGGGCGGTGGAACGATGCCGCGACTCACGGGGGGTGCGCCATTTCCTATCGGACAGCATTTTATTCGTGCATACTCTCTGCCGCATTGGCCATCATTCCTTTCTTTGGATTCGGAGAGGGCGGATCGCAGTGGCATGTTCCCTTGAGCCGGAGAGCCACGCTACACGTGTAAACGCCCAAATCAATCACGTGGGATCCGCCGCTCTCGAAGTAGTGCGTGAAGGGAGCTCGTTCGTTGGGTGAATAGTTCTGGCTGATGACTTCAGGGGTTGGAGAGATAACGATACGTGGCGTGCACGTGGAACTGGAAGACTGACAATACGTAGCGCATGTGCTGGTCTGCGCCGCGCTGGGAGTGAGAGGATTCGGCAACGCCGCCTGGCATGCACGCGTAGCTGAGGCAATGCAGGCATTTCCCGCATCCACGGATGCCGTGGTGCAATTGAGCGCCCCTTGCTGCGTGTGCTTGCAGTACGCTCCCACGATTTCGCGCGAAGGAGAGGCATCCCCTAATGGCCCGGCTAATGGGATGGAATTGGGGCACGAGATAGCAGTATGGTGGTCCGCCCAAACTTCTAGTGGGAGTGTCACCGCCAATAGCCCTAAAATAAGTAGCCCAGTAATAACAATCCTCGACATTGCGCATTTCCCCCATTAAAAAAATCTGTTGCGATTATTTCGTGTCCAATTAATATAAGCGTTTCGAATAATGCAACGTTTCGGATCAGAACCCTAACGCATACAAACGAACGAAAAAACCAAAAAATCACTTATATATTGAATTCGTCGCATTTGTTAAAAAAAATAGGAGGAGTTAGATGAAATCAAAATTGTTCGTCGCAGCAGCGATTGTCTTTCTCGCGTTTGCTGGGACAGCTAACGTAGTAATGGCTGATGGAGATTCAGCGGGACCCGGGCCGTTGCACAATGTAATGGCAAGTTTAGTTTCAGGTGATGGAAGCGGAACGGAGACTCTTTATGCTCAAGTGAAGTTTTTCGAGTCTGAAGGGAGTCTGTGGTGCGAATATTGGCCTAATGGAATGGGTCCGCCAGCAATCTATCCAGCTCACTACCAACGGACTTATTACGCAATTGAAAACCATATGAATCCAATTAATCAATATAAATGCTATTTTCCAACAGGAGATCAGATCCATATCTACCCCCCGCAAACGGCATACATGGGCGACCATGGTGGCACTGCTGCACTAGACTGGATACACATTTTGTATGGTACGGCAACGTATGGATCTGGAATCGTGCGTTATCTGTAGTATAGAATATTGCGCGTGAATTGCACGCGCAAATCTTTTTTTATTATTAGGCAAATGGCATTCTCCGCATGGTACACAATAGACAGTGGGGCAGACAATACCACAGCCTCTATAACTCTACTGACAATACAAACGTGTAGGAATAGGACTATGCTCGTAATTTTTGGTGCAACGCTCTGGCACGGCTATTAGACAATAACCACATGATCTCCACTGGTCTTTGGCCAGTGGTTGAACATTTCAATAGAATTGAATTGTGCTAGCGTTTGATTCCCACTTTGCTGGCGATCTCTTCCTTCAGCGTCGTGGACATGCCCTGCCCTTCCAGCATGGCTTCTTTTCCGAATACTTTCTGCGCTTGCTCGATTTGGTCTTCTTTTGCCAAGTCGCATTTGTTGAATACCACCATCACGGGAACGGTAAAGCGTGCGCGGACTTTTTCATAGAGCTTGTGCTGTTCCTGCAGCGTGTATCCCGCGGCGGGAGTGGGGTCGACGACGAAAACTAAGAGATTGGCGAGGTTGCGCAGCGCAGCTAGTGCTTTCTTTTCGATGTTGTTGTAGTCTTCTTTTTCTCGATCCAATAATCCCGGCGTGTCCATGACTTGGATTTCATGATAGCGGTGCATGAAATAGCCGAGCTGCAGGGATTTTGTAGTGAATGGATATGCTGCGATCTTGGCTTTGCTTCCTGTAAGGCGCGCGAGGATCGTGGTCTTTCCCGTGTTGGGGAATCCAGCCAATACGACGGTCGGCATGTCCGTCTTGATGTCCGGGACCTCTTTCAGGAGCTGGTTGGCCTGCTGCAATAGCTCAATATTTTCTTCGAGGCTTTCCACCATCGAGGAAACGCGTCCGAAGAATGCAGCGGAGGCGCGTTTGGAGGATGCGATGGCGTCCGTTGAAGGAGAGTGCATGTTTCTGCGCACCAAATAGACTTGTTTCTTGATGAGTTTCTGCACGGAAACGAGTTGCGAGACCGCGCGTTTGACTTTTCCGACTTCGAGTGTTTCGGGCAATAGTTCTTGGTAAAAGGGGTGCAATTCATCAAAGCGTGGCACGGAGCGGATCATCATGTCCAGCTGCTTGTCCAAATATGCCGCAAAATATTCCATGCGGTTGATGACTTTGGCCTTTCTGTGCTGGATATCCGAGGCGCGCGTGCGCTTGATATGGGCGTTCTTCCTGGCATGGTCAAAAGCCGTCTCAATGAGTTGTTTGGGCTTTTGGAGGTGATAGAATTGCATACTATGAAGAGGGCAAAGTTAGCCTTTATAACTGGCCAGTTTCGGCTGGCCGCAACGAGGACAGGTATTTCAGCGGAAATACCTGGTTTGATGAACCTTTGTCTAAAGGTTCATTTAAAGGCCTTTAGGGGGCATTTTCTCGTTTATTACCCTTCAAACGAGGCGAGCTCATGGTATTCCAATTGTATGACAAGAACTACAAGCGTCTGATGATCATTCCCGCCGTCTTGGCGATCGCGTTCCTATTGATCCTATTGGTTTTTCCCGGAATCAAATTGGGATTGGATTTCGTGGGAGGGGTTCGTGTCGTCGTGAACACGGACAAGCTCTCGGAAAAGCCCGTGCAAGAATTGCTTTCGCAGGAATTGAATTTGAAAGAGGTCAAAGTCAGCGTCGTGACATCGCCATTTGGCACGAGCGCGCGTATTGAGTATGCGGAACCCCAAGAATTGACGCAAGCGCGCCAGTTATTGGATCAAGCGCTGCAAGTGAAGGCGACTGCTCCCACGCAGGCGCGTAGTTTGTTGACGCAGTCTCTGACGACATTGAATATCACTCCCACCAGCGAAGTGGTGGACGACTTGGTGACGCAAGCCTCGCAGGCCATCAACACGCGTTCAACGGAACTCTCCAATTCCGTGCGACAGAAGCTCACGGAACGCTTTAGCTTGCCCGCAGATACTTCTTTTACGATCGAAGAAGTTACGCCCACATTCGGTGCGACTTTCTTGAGCAATGCCATTTTCGTGGGGATCATTTCCATCCTATTGTTGACCATCGTCATCTTCATCTTCTTCCGCGAAGTCGTTCCTTCGCTGGCGATGATTCAGGCAATTCTCTTCGACATGTTGACGGCTGTTGCTTTGACGACGTTGTTTGGTTTTTCCATCACCCTTTCCTCAGTGGCGGCGCTGCTGATGTTGGTGGGGTTCTCCATCGACACGGACATCCTGCTCACGACGCGTGCGTTGAAGCGCCAGGATAAGACGGTATTGGCCCGCATGAACGAATCCGTGATGACGGGCTTGACGGTCACCTCGACGGTCATGGGTGCGTCCCTCGTCATGTTGATCGTTTCCTACACCGCACAGATCTCGACGATTTTTGAGATTGCGGCGATCGTGTTCTTCGGTAGCATCGGGGACGTCATTGCGACCTATCTCATGAATGGCCCTATTCTCTTGTGGTATTGGGAATCCAAGCACGGGAAAGTGGAAGCGTAAAGGGGGGAATGACCATGGCACAACAAGCACTTTGGAAGAATTGGAAGGTATTGCTTTGGGGATTGTTCATTATTGGGAGCTTATTCCTCATCGCCACGAATGGATTGAAACTAGGCACGGAATTTTCCGGCGGGACGCTGTTCCAGTTGCAGCTCGCCGAGCCGGCCAACACGCAGCAGTTGCAGGATATCCGTTTGATCGTAGAGAAGCGATTGAATCCTACCGGCATCAGGGATGTTTCGGTTTCCTCGACGGGACAGAGCATCATACTCGCGCAAGTCGCGGAGACGGATCCCGAGGCCGTTGAGCAATTGCAGGGATTGTTGCTCAAACAAGGCCGTTTTGAGTCGTTCTTGAAGGGAGAGAAGATTTTCGACGGAAGTCAAATCGTCCAGGTCATCGAGAACCCCAACCAGGGTTATGGCGCACACCCCACGGGGGTTGGAAACAACTATCAGTGGACCCTTCCCTTCTTGCTGAACGAGAAGGCGGCGCAAGACTTCACGCGCGCGGCTTTCCATCAGTGCACGGCCACGGGTTTCGTGAACAATCAGAAGCAGTACCAGTGCGAATACACCTACTTCTTCATCGATCGCCCTTCCAACGCGCTCATCGTCTATCCGAAGTCCGTCCGCACGGCGGATAATGAAAAGGTCTTTACCGCCACGAATGTGCAGATCCCCTCGGAAGTGGATCTGGACGACATCTTGGCGAACTCGCAGTTGCAGTTGATCGAAGTGGATTCCAATGGCTTCACGGAAGCGCAGTTGACGATGATCAATTCGCCTGGTGCTGAAATCAAGAACATCATCTATCCCAAGTCCTTGGATGCTAGTTTGAAGTCACAATTGGATGGAACGCCATTGAATAAAGTGGAAGTGGCCGAGGACATCCGCAATCCCTGGATCGTGAATGTATCCGGACTGCGCGACGTGATTGGATTGACCCCCAGCGTGGTGCATTTAGAGCCTTTCGTCGAGAAAGTGGAGGATGCGGCTCCACAGCAGTTCTTGGTGATCCAGGGAACGGCGCCCGATGCGGCAACGGCTAAGCAGCGCTTGGATGATTTGAAGATCTTGCTGAAGAGCGGTGCGCTGCCGATCCCTATTGTTTCCATCAACAAGCAGACGGTTTCTGCCGAGCTCGGGGCGAGCTTCTTGAGCAATGTCTGGCTCATGGGAATCCTGGCCCTCTTGGTGGTGGCGCTCATCGTATTCATCCGCTACCGCGCGCTGAATTTGGTTGCACCCCTATTGGTGGTGGGCCTTTCAGAAGTGATCATGATTTTGGGCTTCGCGGCATTGGTGAAGTGGAATCTGGATTTGGCTTCGATGGCTGGAATTCTTGCAGCGGTTGGAACGGGTGTTGATTCCGAGGTCATCATGACGGACGAACTCATGCGCGGAGAGGAAGAGCACGAGGAAAAGGGATGGGTCAACCGTGCCAAGCGCGCGTTCTTCATCGTCGTGGCTTCGGCTTCGACGAATATCGCGTCCGTATTGCCGCTGCTCTTCTTCGGTTCGGGTTTGGGCAAGCTTTCGGGCTTTGCCTTGACGACGATCGCAGGAGTATTGTTAGGGATCCTGATTTCGCGACCGGCGTTCCAGGAGATCATCAAGACGATCCTGATCCGCAAGACCGAACACAAACACGCGCACGGAGACGGCCACCACGCCGCTCCTGCGCAATAATTCTTTTTTTAGCGCAACAATTCTGTCGCCAATTCTTTTCCGTTTCCAAATGCATACCGTTGCATGAGGAAGTAGCGCCACGCCCAGATGATGATCCCGCTCAGCACGAACCAGCTGATGATGTGCGCGAGCTCGACTTGTGCGAGCGGGTATGTTTTTCCCCAATGCACGATCAGCATGACGCGGAAGAAGTTGATGAGCAGGATAGCGATGCTCCCCCACACTGCGAGAGCGATTTTTTCTTTCTTTTCCGGGAGCTTGAATCCCCATAACAGGCCTAGCCAGATGGAGGTGCTCGTTATTCCGGTGCAGAGAGGCGTGATATCGAATGCAGTAGGGCGCAAGAGCAAGAGGCTACCTTTCACGGGGAGCGAGAACATCTGTCCCAGTAATTGGGCCATTGCGTTCTGCAAAAAGTGCAAGGGAGTGAGGATGGCCAACAACTGGAATGCAAAAAATACCGCAAGAAAGCGGATGACGAAAGTGCGCACGCGTGGATTGGCGAGAAAAGTGGGCGCGTGTTTCTTTTTCGCGGTGATAGGCATGTGGGATTATCTCTCCCTACCACGGCACATTTTTGAGTTTAAGAGTGAATGCCAGGCGGTTGGCCAGACTATGGACGAGAGGGGTAATCAGCGCCAGCACGAGGACTTGGATGATGTCGGGTTGGAAGTAGACGAGCCCTAATACAAGGCCTCCTATGACAAAGTCGAGTTGGTCCAATAATGGGGCTTGCTTGCCGCGTTCGATATCCATGCGGCGCTTGAGGAAGCTTCCGACGATATCTCCTGCGATGGCCCCGAGCGCGAGCAAGAAGCTGTAGGATGGATAATAAGGAGTAAGCAGGAGCGCTTGCTCCGGGAAAAAGTTCCAGATCAAGAGACCGGCAAACGTTCCGGTAAGGATTCCCATGAGCGTGCCCTTCCAGGTCTTTCCTTTTCCGAGGAGTGGCTTCCCATCCCAGAAGTGTTTGCCTCCATCAAGGGGGGTTTTGCCTCCGAATATCATTGCCGAGGCGTTGGCCACATACATGGGGGCTGCCGTGAGTGCCACATAGAGCATGAGGGTGAGCATAGGATAGCAGAACTGAGCGGAATCGGGTTAAAATACATTGTATGCGGCATTAGTTTTATCGACGCACCCGTGCGTTTTATCGCAATTCCACCAGGAGCATGCACCTATGGCCTCTTCCTCTCAAAAAGCCCCTTCGCAGAATCACCCAGCAGGGGTGGATCCGCATATTACGCCCTGGGAAGAGGAATCGCACCTCAAGCAGCGCCGCGCGCAAGGGCCAGCAGCTGGAGGGCGTTCATTGAAGGATTGGCTCGTATTGGCAGCCGGGGTGATGCTGGGCATTTATGTGCTGAGCTTCTTGGTCATTGGAACCAGTGATTCGACTGCGAGTCCATTTGTTTTCGGCTCGGGTGGTGTGGTTTCCATCATTCCCATCAAGGGAGAGATTTCTACCACTGCCACTGAAAGTAGTGTGGGTTATTTGGATGTGATCGCTTCGCTCAAGGAAGCGCAAGACGATCCCACTACCAAAGCCATTCTCTTGGATATTGATTCCCCTGGCGGGAGCGTGGTGTCAACGAAACAAATCGTGGACTACATCCAGTCCAGCGTGGACAAACCCATCGTTTCATGGATCGGCGAAGTCGGTGCTTCAGGCGCATACTACGTTGCAGCGTCCACGGACTACATCATGGCAGACAATGATTCCATCACGGGAAGCATTGGTGTACGCTCAGAGGTGTTGAATGTGACCGGCTTACTCGAAAAGATTGGCGTGAAAATTGAAGACATTAATGCAGGGAAATTCAAGAATATCGGCTCTCCCTACAAGGATTTGACCGAGGAAGAGCGTGCGATGCTGCAAGAGATCGTGGACCAGACGTATGGCCACTTCAAGCGCGACGTCATTTTGTTCCGTCGCGAAAAGGGATTGGATTTGGTGAAGTTTGAGACCTATTCGGATGGACGCATCATCACGGGATGGCACGCGTTTGATGCGAAGATGATTGACGCCGTTGGAAGCAGGCGAGAAGCCATCCTGAAAGCCGCTGAATTAGGTGGAATCATAGGCGAACCCGAAACCCAGACCATTGCGCAAGAACACTTCTCCCTGCGCAGCCTTTTCTTTTCCGCCGGAAAGGATTTGGGACAGGGATTTGCGAGCGGAGTGCAAGAACCGCAAACAAATGCGAATGGGGCTGTAACTCAAGGAATTCAAGCGCGCTGATCATGCATGCGCACGCTTGACGATGCGCACGATCCCCTTATCCGCATCGACTTCGATCAGATCGCCGTCGTGAAGCACTTGTGTGGCATTCTTGGTTCCGATAATGCATGGTATTTTCATCTCCCTACAGGCAATGGCTGCATGAGAAGTGATGCCTCCCTCGTCCGTAACGATGGCTGAAGCCCTTTTCATTGCTTGGACATAGCTGGGGGATGTCATTTCGGTAACGAATATTTCCCCTTTTTCCATCATGTGAAGTTGGTCTTTTTCCAAGATGATGCGTACTTTTCCGTTTACGCGACCAGGAAACGCGGTTTGCCCACGGAGCTCATTGGAGTGGGGAACTAGCAGCGGCATGAGTTTGAGATTATTTTTCTCCAGGATATTTTGTAAATCACCGAGTGGATAGACACGATTGTTGTAGTACACAAACCCCTTGAGACGTTCCCGAATTTTCTTTAGTTCACTTGCGGAGAAGGCTCTTTGTTCCAGGGCGAATAGCTCATCGGGCAACAGCACGGGTATCAATTCCTCATACTCTGGAAATCGCGCTAAAATGAATGGAGCGAATACCTGTTCGTCTAGTGCAGAGTATTCTTGCGTTTTTTCGCGGATGCGCTCACACTCTTTCTTGATGGCAGAGGGCACGGATGGTAAATCCGGCAGATACATCAAGATTGCCATTGGAGCCCACCACTGGCGGTAGTGATAGTAGTATTCTTTCAATTCCGCAAACGATTCAATTTTATGCCTGAATCGTTCGGACATAAAACCCCAGTGCTCCCAGAACGTCTTTTTCAGGCACGGAAAATAGGAGCGGTCTTCCTGAATACGTTTAATGGGCTCAGTGTTCCAGAATTCTTCTTTATTGCTGAACCACGCGGAAAACTTCTTCCCATTCCCCTCGTTGATGAATAGGGCGTGCTTTGTGTTTCGCCCCAACCATTTGCGTATAAGCGTTGTATTGCTTTCACACCAAACGGAAATGCAAAATAACGAGTACTCGCGCGTATAATATTTTCCCATTTCGACTTTTTCATCTGGAAGCGTCGAAGGCATAGAAGCGACATTCTTCTTCATCAGCGTCGTAATGGGCCTGCTTTGCGTAATGTAAAATTTTCCTTTCTCGAATGCCCATTCCACGTCCACGGGAAACCCATAATGTGTTTCAATGCGTAAAATGAGTTTTCCTAATTCCATAATCTGTTTTTCGGAGAGCTTTTGCTTGCTTCCTTCGGCAGATGGAATGTCTTTCCACCCGCTCCCTCCTTCTTTTTTGCGAAAAATCCCCCTGCTCTGCTCGGAAACGTTCTTTTCGATAATGGTGAAGGGTTTTTTCTCCAGCACATAGGAATCGGGCGTGATTTGACCGGAAACGATGGCTTCTCCTAGACCAAACCCTCCTTCGATGATCATTTGGTTATAGTCCTGTGTCACAGGATGCACGGAAAAAGCGATTCCCGATATCTCGGATTGCACCATCTTTTGCACCACGACCGCAACGGAAATATGTGTGTTATGCAGGCCCTTCTCGAAGCGGTAAAAGATGGCGCGCGGAGTAAAGAGTGAAGCCCAACATTTCTGCACGTTTTGTAGAAGTGTTTTTTCAGTCGTATTGAGAAACGTATCCAATTGCCCTGCCCACGCGGCCGCAGAAGAGTCTTCGGCTGTCGCAGAGGAACGCACCGCCACAAATTCCGCGTTTAATTCCTTGAAATGTTTTTTGATTTCGCTTGCGATATCTTTGGGCATTTTCGCCGAAAGAATAAGCGCTTGGATTTCCTCGGAGGCGCGTTCGACGGACTCCATCTCCTCTTTCTTCACGCGATGCAAGATAGAATCGATTTCGCTCTTGAGTTTCGTTTCGGAAATGAATTGTTCGAACGCATCGGCGAGAATCACATATCCTGGAGGAACGGGAATCCCGGCTTGGGTCATTTCCCCTAATGAAGCCCCTTTTCCCCCAGCGGTAGCGGCATCGTGCTTGGAAATGCGTTCAAATGGCTGAATCAGAGGCATAAATTCTATTGGAATCCATCAAAATAAGAAGGTTCTAGTTGTCTTTTAGACAACAACATTGTTTTATTAACATTTAGCAGGATTTTCAGTACAATGAATCTTTCAAAGTTATTCAATTCCCAGCGTCGTGCTGCCGTATTGGAAGAATTAGCTCTAACCCCAGGTGGCCTAACGGCTTCTGAATTATCTAAGGCAAAAGGGTTGGATTTAGCAGGTATCACGCGCGAATTGAAAGACCTGCAACAGATGCAATTGATTGAGGGATACGCAGAAGAAGGAAAAACGGTTTATCGTTTTGCTCAAAACGTGCATGCAAGC
The DNA here is from genome assembly GCA_016699555.1 of Candidatus Iainarchaeum sp. Classification (GTDB taxonomy): domain Archaea; phylum Iainarchaeota; class Iainarchaeia; order Iainarchaeales; family VGJJ01; genus VGJJ01. The sequence continues at coordinate 227,928 of CP064981.1, read as the reverse complement.
GCATTGAAGCAATTCATGTCTAATGTGAATGAACAAGATTTGTTCACAGAGCTCGAGCGCTTACCGAATGGTTATTTCCCATACCAATGGGAGTGTGCTGATTATGCGCACATCGTTCCTCTTGTAAAAGAGTATATTGGAGTAAATAATTTTACGGCCTTCTTCCAGTCCAATGAGAATCGTACTTATTTGCATGCAATCAAAAAGAGTGAACGCATGGAATATGGGAAGCGGGCATATGAGTTACTATGGACAGATCCTGCACGACTGAATGGAGTTTCCGATACGATTGAGAAATTGATCGCAGATCTCGAGAAGAATGCCATTTCAATCAAAACCATGGACATCAATAAGCTTCCGACAAAGAAACTAGTGTCGCTGTTCATGCAATATAACAACGATTCCAGCAATCTTTTTCGCTGGGGATGGATACAGAACGCAGACATTGTGGGAGAAGGGTGGACCAATCCATTAGTCGCGCTCATCGAAGAGAAAATCCAAGCAAAGAAATTAGATAGAAAATCCGTGGAAGCATTTTCATTATTAGTTACTCCCACACAGTTATCGAAATCGCAATTGGATCAGGAAGGCCTTTTGGAAATACTGCAAGAGATCGCCGAAAACACCACGTTGAAGAAAAAATTTGAATTGGACGAGGATCATATTGAAGCGGCGCTGCACAACGAACCGATCCTTGCAAAAATAATGTTGCACACATCCAAGTTTGGACACCTTACCTATGGGACTGGAGGCCCGGGGAATTCCCATCATGAATATTTGTCCATACTTTCAGGTTTAATCAAACAAAAAGTTGACCCGGTAAAGCTCTTGCATCAGGAAAAGGAAAAGAGGCTGAAGCTCAAGAAAGAAATCGCCAAAATCGAGGCAGAACTAGGGCTTAATCCAAAAGAATTGCTCTTCTTCAGTGCTTTCCGCCGCAATACATGGTTACGCGCCTTACGCAAAGATACGTTATTCTTGTGGTTCTCTGCTGCAGACAAATTATTGACAGAACTGGGCAAGCGCTTCGATCGAAGTCTTGACCAGATGCGTTTCGTGATGCACCAGGAGTTCGCACAAGGCATCCCCTCTTCGGATGTTTTGCAGCAGCGCATGCAGGCAATGGTGTATTACACCACTGAAACGGAAACCATTATCGTTCAAGGCGAGAAAGCGAAACAGTTCATTCGCGGATTACCATTTGAACATGAAAATACAGTAGAGGTGGACGAAATATATGGAAACTGCGCATGTCCGGGACTCACAAAGGGAGTGGTGAAGATCATCAACACCACGGACGATATCAAAAAAATGCAACAGGGAGATGTTCTCGTTTCCTATGCAACAATGCCCGACCTGATGCCCGCCATCCGCAAGGCCGCGGCAATCGTAACAGATCAAGGCGGTATTACATGCCATGCCGCCATCGTATCACGGGAGCTTGGAATCCCTTGCATTATCGGCACGAATAAGGCCACGAAAGTGCTTAAAGACGGCGATTTAATCGAAGTGAATGCATCCCATGGTCGAGTAAAAATATTGAGAAGGTAAAATTGCCTAACACAATACAAATGAACTCCATGGAATTAGCCAATCATTGAAGGATAAAAAGGAGAAGCTGATGATGGCATAATGCCCTATTCGGATTACCCGTCCATCTCTCCGCGGAATTATGACTTTCTCTGGGAGTTTGGGGGATTATCCCACCATTACTGTTCGCTCTATGTGGATGGGAGTTATGGCCGAGGGCGTGATTTTATTTGGTATTATCAGGACGGCACGCATTACTTGTTCATCTCGAAGGAAGAAAGAGAAAGGGCATCGCAGCAAGCGATCAAGCATTACCGCAGCTTCGCCGCATATGAAAAGAAGGTGCACCGTTGCATCAAGGCCTTTGAGCAAACCATCCAATGGGTGCGGAAACAAGATTTTTCCACGCTTTCACGCAAAGAACTTCTGCGCGCTTACAAGAACGCAACCAAAGCAGTCATCAAGTTGTGGGATTGTTATTTTTGGACCGAGTATTTTTGTACAGACGCAATCGGAAACACCGCCTCCATGGATCGAAATACTGTTGCAATGGGGAAGCTAAAATATTTGCAACGAAAATGGATCAATCGGATTTATTTGGTATTACGGAAATTCGAGAAAGAGATCGATCAACGAATGCTACTTCCCCACCGCACAAAGGAATACTACTTCAAAGAAATCATTTCTCTCCTAGAAGGCAAGAATATCAGCATCCCCGAGCGCAATCCAGTCATCAAGGGAAAGTTTTCCAAGTGGAAAGACATAACGGGCACAGAAGCGCGGTTGTTGTTCGGACGACTCTATCATATCACTCCCAACCAACACGCCCTCCAAGGCCAAACGGGCAATAGGGGTTTCTATGCTGGAATTGCCAAGGTCATCCCTTCGGACACGCGCATCAATCACGCGAAAGCAATCAGAGAAATGCAAAAAGGGGATGTCCTTGTTTCGGGCTCCACGGGCCCGGAATTGATACTGGCCTGCCGAAAGGCTGGCGCCATTGTAACCGAAGAAGGAGGCATTATCTCTCACGCAGCCATTATTGCGAGAGAGTTAGGAATTCCTTGCGTGATTGGGACTAGGATAGCCACAAAAGTGTTGAGAGATGGCGACCGGATTGAAGTGAATGCAACGACCGGGACGGTAAAAATAATCAAGAAGCATCGCGAACGCTGAAAGTCAGAACAACAACGCGAAAATGATCCCTACAATCAATGCAGCTAAGAAGTTGGTGGAGTTATTGTCCGTGAATCCATCCTTCTGCAATGTCGCACCGATATAGCTGTCAACCGCGCTCCCTACAACACCTGCTAAGAGCATGATGGGGATCCAGATCCAGTTTTGTGAAACGATAAATGCAATAATTCCAAACAACAACCCGCCAACTGCTGCAGCCATAAACCCGAGCAGCGAGACCGCGCCGTCTTCTCCTGCATTGGCGGGTTTGAGTGTGGTGATGAGCAATGGTCGTTCCTTGGATAGAACGCCTATTTCGCTCGAGAGTGTATCCCCAAATGCTGCAGCGAGCGATCCGAAGAATGCCACGTTGAACAGCACGGGGTTGAATGCGAGTGCGATTAGGGCGGGACCGATGTTCCCAATAATATTCACAGTAGAACGTCTTTCGTGTGTTTTGCGCTGGTGGATTTTACGCGTATAGCGCGTAATGGCTTCGCCGACCAAGAAAAAGACGATGATGGCGAAAAAACTTCCGAGTCCGCCTTTTTCAGCAACAAAAATACTGACAATGAATCCGATGACGATTCCCATGAGATCCAGGAGATTTTTGCGGATCGAGAGGATGGCGATGAGTAGGAGAACGACCCCTACTACACCCCATTCCCAGATTTGCAGCATAGATTCCATTCCTCGAGAGGATTAGGATCGCAGCTTGATGGCCTTGACGACGTCCACGCGCTTCAAGGGGACGATTTTCTTGGCGACTGCCATCAATTCGTTTCCTCTTTCGCTGATGACCAGGTCGTGGATCAAGTCCTCGAACGTGAAGTCCTTGGCGATGCGTGCGACTTCCTGCTTGATGGCGGCGCGGATCCCGGCTTCTTGGGCGCGCGTCACTTTGTAGGCGCACATGGCGATGCTTTTGATGCGTACGCGCGTGCCGTCTTTGCAGACCACGTTGTCGACGCTTTCGACTTTACTGCTTCGGCGGCGCACCAATCGCTTGGTGGCAGAGGGTTGAATCTGCAAGGAGTGCAAGGACGTGTTGGCATTCAATCCCTGGACGTCATTGACTTGGAAGCGGACCATGAGCTGGTTCTTCTTGATGTTCCCCGTCAGGTCGCGTGCATTGACGGCGACGACGCGTCCCATCACGGCTTCTTCGTCGATTCCGGGGGTTTGTGCCAATTCGATGTTGTTGAAGTGCTTGGAAGCGATGACTTTGTACCACTTCTTGCTCTTCCATTTATCGGGGCCCTTGCGCTTGCTTTTGACGGCTGTCGTTGCGGCTCCCTTCATTTCTTTTGAATCAATTTCGATGTTTGCCATAGTGTCGTCCCCCTATCACTTCACCAACAACGCCGCGGTTTCGGGCGTGTAGCGCCAATCGGCTGGCAGCTGGCCATTTGTGACATAGTAGTCGACTAAGCGGCGGATCTTTGAAACGGTCAATTGGTATCCGCGCTTCGAAGAAAAGTCCTTGGAATTCTGTTGCAAGTGTTTCTGCAATGCCACGCTGCGGCGAATCAAGTTCAAGAGATCGCGTGGGATATCGGATGCGAGTTTCTTTTCCGTCAAGATCTGGTTCACGCGTTTTTTTGTGATGGCTTTCACGTTTGGAACGCCATACTGGTCGCGCAATGCCATTCCAATCTGGGCGGGGCCCATTCCTTGATTGGAGAGATTGACGATTAAGTCTTCAATTTCCTGGGGGTTATAGTCCACCCACTGGGTACGTTTGGCTTCAGCCATATTCGTTCAACTCCATTGTTGAGGCTTTTACAAAACCGCTTTCTTGCGAAAAACGGTACCGGCGCCGTCTGTTTGGGAGCGGCACTAGCTTGGGATTAGAACCAAGATAACCTAAAACGGCTGAAAAACCTTTATAAATAAGGCTTCTAACCCCCTCTAAAATGCCTTATAAGGGGCATAAAGGTGTTTTTTAGCATGGCAAAGCTACCCGCCAAAAGAATGGCTAACCGCATCAAAAAACGCGTAGGCGTGTGGGTACGCGCAGTAAGAGGCCCCGCAATCAAACACGCAGAATCATTTGGACGGGTGACACCGCAAAGAATAAAGCGAGCTGAAGCGGAGGGTGTGAAAGAGGTTAGCAAGTTGCCGCAGGAGGAAGTGTTGCTGGTAACGCCACAAGGAATGTTTTTAGGACGAACTCTGCGTGACCCAAAGGCGGCTGAAAATATTATGCAAAGTCATCACGAGACTGCTGGAAAGGAAGTGATGGAAAGCTTTGTACGACGTTGTTCCAAGAATGCTTTGCGCGCAATTGGGGTTAATGATCCCGAAAGACGCGCGAGAATTATTGATTTGTTTGTTCAGAATTATTATTGGGAACAGCAATTCTTGGGAATGGTTCCTCATGCAGACAAGCAGATGAGTGCTGGGAGATTGCGACAACTTCAAGACAAGTTGAGAAACGAATTAGGGCGTACACGCTTTATGTTATTCGTTAAATTTTACCGCAAGTGGTCAAATAAATTAGGCTCGCAGATGCTTAAAATGGCAGCTTCAATGGAAAGGCCAACAATTAACGATTGATTCACGCATAGCGTATGCGCGCTTCCACTTCTTTCAGTTGCTTCAATACGGCTTCTTTTCCGCTATTGGAAAGATACCCCTGCACGATGAGCTCCCATCCACGTGGCAATTCTGAATGCGTCGCAGAGAATGTCTTTTTGAGATTCACCAGGTCCACAGCCTTATCCTCGAGTTTGCTCGTGATTGAAGCCAATCCGAAATCGATGAAGACCAGTTCTGGCTTTTTGGTTTTCAGTTTATCCACGAGCACATTGCTCGTAGTAAGGTCTCCATGCACGATGTCGTGCGCATGCAGCGTGGCGATTTGCTTTCCCAATTCCACGCATAGCTCTTCGCGCAGCTTCCCTTTCGTTTTGGATTGCAGTACGTGTTTGAGGCGCGGGGCGTCGAGGTATTCCATGTAGATGGCCATCTCATGGTGGTCGATCGCATAGAGCAGGGGCGCACGAACGCCCAATTCTTTTACGGCATGCAGCATCTTGGCTTCATGCGACATGCGTTCTTTGCGGAGCTTTTCATCCAGCGAAGGATGGCGATAGCTTTTTTTGATGCGTGTTTTCTTGATGCATTCCTTTCCGAATATGGTGAGCTGCTCGATGGTGGCTTCGGCACCGCGTGAGAGGATCGTTGTCGCCGCGCGCATATGGGTTTCACTGCTCAGATGCAGTTCTGTCGGATCTGCTCGAGGGTGTTGGTGACGGAAATGGAGATATTTTCAGTGGTCGCCGCGGCATTCGTCACGTACTCGGCTCCCAGCGCATTGGTGAGAGGGATGTCTTTTTGGACCAGCGCGAATGAGGCATGCACCGACTCGCTGCGCAATTGTGCCGAGCGCAGTTGTTGCATGGCCAAATCGGCAGGCGTTCCGGCGGAGCAGTTCAGCGTCTCCGCGCGTACGCGTTGGAGGAGCGAGAAGGCTTCGTTCATTTCTTCTTGCATGGAGATGGATTCCAGGCTGGCGTCCAAGTAGGCCTGTAAGGCCGGCTTGCCTTCTCCCACGGAGTTGACCTTGGCCCGTAGCTTGATGAGGCCGAGGCGGTAGTCGAGTTTGGCCTGTTCGGTTGCCGGAGAGATCAAGCCAGTAGGCACATATTGTTCGCGCAGGGTTGCGAGTTCATTGGCGACGGCGAAACGGTCATTCCCCAGCACGCAGCCGGACAGCAAGACGATGGCAAGCGCGAGGAAGATGGGAAATATGCGCGTGGTCATAGCATGCACCGGGTAAAAATCCTATATAAATGCGTTCGGGAAGGGTTTCGAACAGGGGTATCAAATGGGGATTACTGGCATTCAGAGTTCGATCGCGACATGGCTTCCATACGTGATGGTCTCGATGGAGTGCGCGATCTGGAGATCCTTTTCGATGACCTTGAGCGCAATCGGCAGCTGGGCTTTGCGGATGGGCGCTTTCAAGGAAAGCCCTTTCTCTTTTTTGGCTTTCCAAATCGCGGAGTTGGCCTGCATGAGGTCTTCGGCAGAGAATAAGACCGTGAATTGATGCTCGGCCTCGGGATAGGAAGTGAAATGCACGTCCTGTTCATGCAGCGCCGTGTAGAGATAGGATGTGAAGATGGGAATGATGGGCGCGTACAGCTGTAGCAGGGTGTCGAGGCAATAATGCAGCGTGTAGAGGGCGCCATTCTGTTCTTCGCTGGAGAAGGTGCCTTGTTCATTGTACGCGCGGTTCTTCACGAGTTCCAAGTAATGGGATGCGAATGTCTCCCAGAGGAAGTAGCGCAGCTGCGTGGAGGGAGTGAACACATCATAGCGCTCGAATCCTTCACGGCAGGTTTGGATGAGCTTGGACAATTCCATCAACACCCACTCGTCGGCGGGCAATAGCTTGATTTGCCCTTCGGGGTTCTTGAAGCCGGAGACGAAGCGCGCTACATTCCAGAATTTAGTAAGGGTTTTGCCCGCTCCTTCGATGCGTTCCATGCTGCACATGAGGTCCGTTCGCGAGAGGTTCCCTTCCATTCCCACCCATAAGCGAAAGGGTTCTGCGCCGAATTTCTGCAGGATTTCAGCGGGATCGATGACATTGCCCAAGGACTTTGACATCTTGATGCCTTTCCCGTCCAAGATGTGATTGTGGATGAATGCATTCTCGAACAAGGGTTTGTGGTGCAAGAGATAGTGCTTCAGCAAGGAATAGTACAACCACGTCCGCACGATTTCCTTTCCTTGTGGTCGTAGGGTACAAGGCATGTGCTTGAGGAAGAAGTCGTCCTTCCTTCCTTTTCCCAAGATATAGGCGGCGGAATTGGAGGAGTCGAACCATGTATCGAAGACGCGTGTTTCGCCTTTCCATTCCGTGGAATGGCATTCGGGACACTCTTCGATGGGGCAAGGGTCTTTCCAGGGCTGGTGGTATTTTCCCTTGGGCGGGACGAATGCGTAATGGCATTTACCGCAGTACCAAAGGGGGATTTCCGTCCCGTAATAGCGTCTCCTCGAAATGGGCCAATCGATTTTGACGTTGGCGATCCAGTCCGTCAAAATCTGCTTGGACTCGGGGGAGTAGAATGTGACCTGGTCCGCGATTTTCTTCATCTCTTCCTTCACGTGCAGCTGCTTCACATACAGCTCGGGCATGGAGATGAATTCGATCTGGTCCTTGCTGCGTTCGCAGATGGGAACGGAGTGCATGATTTTCTTCTGCGCGTGCAGCAGGCCTTCTTCTCTTATCTTTTCGATGATCTTTTCGCGTGCTTCTTTTGTTTTGAGTCCTTGCAAGAATCCTGCTTCTGCAGTCATCCTTCCCGTTTCATCGATGCACCCTTGCGCTTCGATGCCTTGCTCGATCAAGAAGCGGATGGCCTCTGTGTCTCCGGCGGAACGCGACATGTAAGCCAATCCTGTTCCGAAGTTGGGGTCGGCCATCGTGTGGGGAATGATGGGGATTTCGAATCCATAGACGGGAACGATGGCCTTTTTGTCTTTCAAGTGCTGGTAGCGTTCGTCCGCGGGATTGTAGATGATGACTGCTGCAGTACAAAGCAGTTCGGGTCGCGTCGTGGCGATGACGAGTTTTTCTTTCGTGGATGTTTCGACAAAAACGACCTCGTTGAGGAATGTTTCTTTTTCTTTTCTCTCGATTTCGCTATCGCTCAGCGTCGTGCGGCAGCCGGGACAATAATTGTTGAGGCGTTTGGCTTCGTACACCAGTCCTTTATGCCATAAGTCGATGAACGTGTCTTGCGTGAGCGTACGGTATTCCTTGGAATCCGTCTCATACATTTGTCCTATTTCTTCGCCCACTTTCCATTCATTGAAACCAATTCCCGCATGGAAGAATGTCTGCAGGCTGTGCGTTCCCGCTTCTTTGAGCATTTGGGCGCAGTATTCCAAAAACTTTTCGCGTGGCGTCTCGTGCAAGCGGATGTTGTATTTCTTTTCGGCTGCCATTTCGATGGGCAATCCATTGCGGTCCATTCCAAGAGGAAAAATGACATTGTGTCCTGTCATGCGCTTGTAGCGCGCGAACATGTCCATGATCACGTACGTGGAAGCATGCCCGATGTGCACGGGCGCATTGATGTAGGGTGGGGGCGTGTCGATCGAGAAAATGGGCAATTGGGGGTTGTGCTTGAATTTGTAGGCTGATTCGTCTTTCCACTGTTGGACAATAGGCAGTTCCAGTTCCTTGGACCATCGGGTTTCGGTCAAACCGGGCATAATAGCCATTAAACGGCGAGAAAGAGGTTTTAAGGTTAGGGCTGTAAACCGACGCGATCAGAACCCGAATATTCCTTTCTTTCCTTTCTTGGGTTTCTTCCCCTCAGAATGAGTTTCTTTTCCATCCATTTCGGTTTGGAGCTCTTCCAATAGTTCTTTTTGTCTCGCCGAGAGGTGCGTTGGCACATCTACGCGTACGCGCACGAACTCATCTCCGAATTCATCGCCGTTCAATCGTTTGATTCCTTTTTCGCGTAAGCGGAATACTTTCCCATTCTGCGTACCTGCGGGGATGGTCATGGTGACGGTGCCACCCAACACGGGAACATCCACTTCGCCGCCCATTGCCGCGAGCGGGAAAGAAATGCCTTGTTCCACGTACACATCCGCGCCATCGCGTTTGAATAGCTCATGGGGCTCGACGTGAATTACGACGTATAGATCTCCTTGCGGCCCGCCGCCCGGCGTGTAGTTGCCTTGATGGGGCACCCGCAAGTGGTTTCCCGTATCGATTCCCGCAGGGATTTTGATTTCAATCGAGGATGTTTTGCTCTGCACCCCTTTTCCGCGACAGACTTTGCAGGGCTCCTTGATGATTTCTCCTTCGCCGCCGCACTTGGAGCACGTCGCCGTTGTCTGGAACAATCCGAATGGCGTGCGTTGCGTGCGGGTTTCCATCCCTCTTCCTTTACACGTGGGGCATTTCTCTTTCTTGCTTCCTTTTTCGGCACCGCTCCCATCGCAGTGTTCGCATGCGCGTAAATGCGGAATGGAAATGGTCTTGGTCGTGCCGAATGCAGCCTCTTCAAAGCTCAATTCGACATCGTAGCGTAAGTGTTGGGGTTGTTGTCCGCGTCGCGTGCGTGTTCCGCCGCCGAATTGCGCTCCAAATGCTTCGCGCAACAAATCTTCCATGCCGGGGAAGCCATTCATACCTCCACCATTGAACATGTCCGAGAAATCGAATCCGCCCATTCCGCCCGGAAAGCCTCCTCCCGCGCCGCCCATTCCGGACTTGAACGACTCGGAGCCAAATTGGTCATATTGGGCGCGTTTGTTGGCGTCGGATAGGACGGAGTAGGCTTCGTTGACTTCTTTGAATTTTTCCGTGGCTTCCGGCGCTTTATTGATGTCCGGGTGCCATTTCTTCGCCATTTTCTTGTAGGCTGATTTGAGTTCTTCGGCTGAAGCGCTTTTGGACACTCCCAGAATGGAGTAGTAGTCTTTCTCAGCCATAGAGGAATCACGTGGCAATTGAATAAAAATGCGGGTATTTCCCGCTCACACGCTACAACACTACGCGGCCGTGAACGGTCGCGTGCGCTGGAGCGTGATTTTTCCCTTGCGTCTAATTATCTTTAACTTTGAATTCCGCATCGACGGAATCGTCGGGATTTGGACCATCATTGCCTCCTTCGTTGTTGGGTTGGTCTTGCTGCGCGCCGGCGCCGGGAGAAGGAGTGCCTTGCTTCTGGTACAACTCCTGTCCGACTTGCTGCACGGTCTTATTGAATTTCTCCAATGCCGCTTTGATTTCCTTGAAGGGCTTGGGTTCTTTCGCCAACAAGTCCTTCAATTCCTTCAGTCCGTCTTGGATTTTCTGCTTGGTAGAAGCGGAAATCTTGTCTTTCATTTCTTCCATCATCTTTTCTGTCTGGTAGACCGTTGAATCGGCTTGATTCACGACTTCGACTTCCTCGCGCTTCTGCTTGTCGGCCTCGGAGAATTCTTCTGCCATCTTGCGCATGTGTTCGACTTCCTTTTCGTCGAGCTTCTGCGCGGCGATGATTTGGATTTTCTGCTCCTTGCCGGTTCCCATATCCTTTGCGGTGACGTGCAAGATACCATTGGCATCGATATCGAACGTCACTTCGATCTGAGGAACGCCACGCGGGGCGGGAGGGATTCCTTGCAGGGTAAAGGTGCCAAGCAGCTTGTTGTCGTGCGCCATGGCTCTTTCTCCTTGGAACACCTTGATATCCACGGCCGGCTGGCTATCGGCTGCCGTCGAGAAGATTTGGCTCTTCTTGTGGGGGATGGTGGTATTGCGTTCGATGAGCTTTGTCATCACGCCCCCCAGGGTTTCGATTCCCAGCGAGAGCGGGGTTACGTCCAGCAACAACACATCCTTGACTTCTCCCGACAACACGCCGGCTTGCACCGCGGCGCCCATCGCCACACATTCCATGGGATCCACGCCGCGTTCGACTTTGGTTCCGAGGATTTTCTCGACGAACTGCTGCACGATTGGCATGCGCGTGGGGCCGCCCACCATGATGATCTTATGCACATCTCCCGGCGTGAGCTTGGCATCCGCAATGGCTTGCATGACGGGCTTCTCGCAGCGCTTCACGATGGGCCCGACCAATTCTTCCAATTTGGCGCGGTTGAACTTCATGACCAAGTGCTTGGGTCCCGAGGCATCAGCGGTGATGTAGGGCAAATTGATGTCCGTTTCCAGCGTCGTTGAAAGCTCGATCTTTCCGCGTTCGGCGGCCTCGCGTACGCGTTGCATGGCCGTGGCGTCTTTAGTGAGGTCCACTCCTTCCATGCGCTTGAACTCGGCGACGATCCAGTCGATGATGACCTTGTCCATATCCGTTCCGCCGAGTTGGGTGTCTCCGGAAGTGGATTTGACTTCGAAGATGCCGTCGCCGAATTCCATGATCGTGACATCGAGCGTTCCTCCACCCAAATCGAACACGAGGATTTTCTGTTCCGCATGTTTCTTGTCCAATCCGTAGGCCAATGATGCGGCCGTGGGCTCATTGACGATGCGCACGACATCCAATCCCGCGATTCTTCCCGCGTCCTTGGTGGCTTGGCGTTGGTTGTCGTCGAAGTAGGCCGGTACCGTGATGACGGCTTTCTCTACTTTATCTCCCAAGAATGCTTCCGCGTCCTTCTTTATTTTTTGGAGGATGAATGCGGAGATCTGTTGGGGAGTGTATTCTTTGCCGTTGACCTTGTAGACGTGGTTGGTCCCCATCTTGCGCTTGGCGGCCATGATGGTCCCGTTGGGATTGGAGACGGCTTGCCTTCGCGCGGGCTCCCCCACTAAGAGCTGTCCGTCTTTGGTGAATGCCACGACGGACGGAAAGGCTTTCCCGTAGAGCGTATTTCCTTCGGCTGAAGGGATGATACGCGGCTTCCCTCCTTCGAGTACGGCTGCGGCCGAATTGCTGGTCCCTAAATCGATTCCGATTATTTTACTCATATGGTGTTTCCCCCTGTGTTGGCGTCAGTAGACGCGTGAGTGTTATTTTCTGTTGCGCTGTGCGCATTTACTTTGACTTTGGCCGTGCGGAGCACGAGAGTGTTGAATGTGTATCCCTTCTGAAATTCCTCCAATACGATTTCGTCTCCCTGCATGGGATCGTTCCCCTGCATGAGGCATTCCTGCGTTTCAGGATTGAACTTTTTCCCGATGGTCGGAATGGGTTTGATCCCATTGCGCTCGAGGATCTTCAGCAATTGCGTGCGCAAGTTGTCCAATCCCTTGCGATGGTCGTCTTTGACGTGCGCGATGGCGGCGTCGAATGAATCCATGAATTCGAGTATTTCCTTGAATGCGAGCGCTTTTCCATATTGCGTGGATTGCTCTTTTTCTTTGGCGGTGCGCTTCTGGAAATTTTCGAATTCGGCTTGCGTGCGCTTGAGGGTGTCGATCAGATCGGTGTTTTCCAGTTGCAGTGCTTCAATGGCGGATGGCTTTGCATTCTTTTCCGTTGTCGCATGGGCTGGATCGGATTTGGTTTCTTTTTCATTCATGGCAGTCAGCTCCAACTCGTCGCATCAGCGGACCATCCGCGCGTCGGGGATGTCGGCCTCGGAGGGCATCGGGCCCAGGGGCATGGCGGTCTTCATTTGCTTCTTGCGCATGTTGAGATAGCTCTTCTGGCGCTTCCACGATTCTTCTCCCTGCTTGGTCTCCAGAATCTTGACGATTTGGTTCTCGGGCACTTGGGGGGAGTGGAAGCCATATTCCACGAGGACGACTTGGTCCTTGGCGATTTTGTCGGAGATAGCGGGGTGCACATCGAATGTGAGGATGTTTTCATCCCACATCTCGAGATGGGCCTGCACGCTGGTGTCGGAGGCAATGGCCTTTCCGTTGCGGGAAAACACATCCAATACCCTTGCGAGGTGATACATGCCATTCATATTTTTCATCTCCAGGACCAACGTCCAAATCTGTCTAAAAATTTTAGACAATTACAGTCTTTCTTAGACAATTCCTTTAAAAGCCTAACTTTTCTTGATTGCCTTATCATGCCAGACATCATTCGGCACACCTCTTTCCGGGTCGAAATCCGCAGAGTGGAACCGCCTTTCGCACGGGACAAAGAGAAGGAAATCGAATGGATCTGCCAGACGCTCGGACTGGCCCCTGCCGGCGAAAAGAATCATCCCTCTATTCTGATATTCAAGGAAATTGTAAAAAGCACTGAAGCCGACCAAGGGATTACTTCTACTGCGCTCGCGGAAAAAGTGGATATGTCTCGCGGCGCGGTCATCAATCAACTCAACAACCTGCAGCGCTCGGGCTTGATCGTGAAACAAGGCCGCTTATACGTCGCACGCTCCCGCAGCATGGTGCGCACCATCCAGGAAGTGGAAGAGGACATCAAGCGCATCTTCGATCGCATGGAACGCATTGCCATGGAAATCGACAAGGAATTCCGCCCCCTCCACTAGGAGCGCGGAAACACACGCATTTATTCTTTCGCCACCCCTTGCATAGCAACGAGGCAATGCAATGGCAAGATCGGGCATTTCGTGGTTGGATATTCTTTTTCCGGGCGTGATCGTTCATGAAATCGCCCACGCGCTCGCGTGCTATCTCTGCGGCGTCAAAGTCCACACCATTTCCGTGCACCGGAGCAGCGGAATGGTCGTCCACGACAAGACGAGCGCGCGTGCATCGTTGCTGATCGGCCTTTTTCCGCTCATAATAGGAGGGGCCATCGCCTATGTCTTGCTCCAATACGCCCAGCGCATCCAAGAAAACGCGCCCCTGCTTTCGTTCCTCATCCTTTGGATTGGTTTTTCCATCGCATTCCATGCTATCCCCTCCACACAAGATGTGCAAAACATTGTTTTTTCAACCGAAAGACGCTTTGGAGAGTTGTGGCGAAGCGAGCGGAATGTGCTCGCCAAGCTCCTCAAGTCTGCTTGGTACGGGGTTGCATGGCTCGGGAGCTGGCTCCTGCTGATCCTTGCCATCCTGGCCAACGCCACGATCCTCACGCGCATCGCATTGGGAGTAGGCCTCCTTTTCCTGAGCGGATGAAGCATTAAATAGCGGCATTGGCTCATTGCTGCATATGATTTCGCGCATCCTACTGATAGCGTTGCTGGCCACCATCATGACGGCCGGGTGCCTGGACTTCATCTATTCCGACCCCAACAACGGCGGAGGAAACCAAGTGAATTGCGCCATCCTCACGGATGCACGCGCACAATCCCAATGCTATCTGGATAAGGCCGTCGAGGCGAATGATCCGACCATCTGTTCCAGCGTCACAGATGCAGGATTCAAGGATACGTGCCATGATCGCCTGGGCCGCAGCACGAAGCGCGGAGAAGTCTGCGTGAAAGTCGTCAACATCCTGATCGAAAACGAATGCATTGATGCGTTAGGCGCAACACCGCTCACGGAAGTGGCGTGCGAGTCCATCGCCGACCCCGATGAGCAAGTCGATTGCTATCGCCAGCTCGCCCGCACCCAGAAACAGACCGCCTACTGCGATCGCACGGGATTGCAGAGAGATGCCTGCTTCACGGCGGTCGCCATCGCGGCCAAGTACGCGGATATCTGCGACCGCATCGCCGACGGCGTAGCGCGCGATAGCTGCGTATTCGATACCGCGATCGCAGCCAAAGACGGGAGCAGCTGCACAAAAGTGGATGACGGGACCAAACGCGATCAGTGCTACTCGCAGATCGCCGTGCTCCAACGCAACTCCAGCCTGTGCGTGAAAGTCGATGCCATCGCCGAACGCGCGCTCTGCTACGCCCAAGTCACGGAAGCCATCGGGGACGATTCCTCGTGCGTGAATAACTCGGATTTGTCCGCACAGGACGCGTGTTACTTGGAGAAGGCCAAGTCAGAGAAACAGGTGGATCTCTGCACCAAGATCGCGAGCCAGCAGCGCAGGGATGATTGTTATTCCAATCTTGCCGGTGTCTTTTCCGACCCCAGCCTCTGCGATTCCATCCTCATCGAGAGCAACCGCACAGCATGCGTCGAGAATGCCGCTGCTGCAGCGACGGCCGTCGAGTCGTGCAATGCGTTGACGGGAGCGCTACGCGATAGTTGCATCAGCGGAAATGCCATTACGCGCAAGGACCCCTCGCTGTGCGCTCCCTTGCGTGTGATTACGTCCGAAACGAATTACCGCGACGTATGCTACCATGATGTCTCCATTGCGGCGGGAATGCCCAGCAGTTGCACCAACATTGCGGGCGAGGGTTTGCGCGATGATTGTTATCAAACCATCGCTATCGACCTCAATGCCAGCCCGTGGTGCGAACGCATTAGCGGGATCGCGACGAAAGACAGTTGTTACACCACCATCGGGACGACCACGAACGACGTGAGCGTGTGCGCGCAGATCGTCGCGCCCGAGACGAAGTATGATTGCATGACTGCGATCGCGGTCAAGGCCAAGCAATCCAGCGTGTGCGCAGGCATTACGGACGCCACGGCGCGCGACACATGCTATTACGATGTGGCGACGGCAGCAGACCAGAAGGGCATCTGCGAGAAAATCAATCTGAGCGCGACCAAGTACGCATGCTACAAGGAAGTGGCCATCGCATTGAATGACTGGGAGTACTGCAACAAGATCCCCGTGGGACAGCTGTTGTTGCACAACACGTGTCTCGAACCCATCGCCCACAGCATCCGCAGCTTTGACGCATGCACGGCGATGTTCGGCAGCCCGGCAAAGGGACAATGCTACGGAGTCGTAGCCGCACGGACCAACACCATCTCGTTCTGCCAAAACATCCCTCTCGCGCTCGTGGAGGATGCCAATCAGGCGCACGAGACGCGCGACTACTGTTATCAGTCATTGGCAGGGGAAACGAATGATGGCAGTTTTTGTACGTCCATCTATTCGACGGATATCCGCTCCAATTGCGGCCCATAGGAGTAAAGAAACATGAAATCGCACCCCAAAAAGGCCCCTAGTACATGGGAGGTGTTGAATTCGGTTACATTTGGGGAAGTAATCCGTCACCAGCTCCAGAAGATGAAGAAGGACTGGCGGATGCCCTTGCTATGGCTCGTAGAGCTCATTTTAGCCATCGTTTTGGCTGGGAGTATCGCTATTTACCTGGACCCCGAAGTTAATGTCGTCCCGGCCCCTTGGAATGTAGTGGCATTCGTCATCGTGCTGGGGATTTCTATTTACCTGTATGGGTTTACTCGCCCCTTCAGGGTCGCGAGAAGAATGCAGAAATAGGCACAAAAACGGGAATAAAAAAAGGATTGCGGCCACCTGTGCCGCATTCAAATGAAATTACATGCGGCGAGCGTGGCTGGTGCGGCGTCGAGCAGTAGAGCGGCGAGCGGTGCTGCGCTTAGCGGTTGAGCGGCGAGCGGTTCGGCGGCGGGCCGTTGAGCGCGTGGCTGTTCTCTTTGCTGTTCGTCTTTTTGCTACCATATTTTTTTCCTCCATTGGAAAAGTTTTTTCTAGAAGCGAGCAATGAATTGTGCTATTTAAATGTTTGCTACATGCGTTTTAACATGAAAACAGCACAATCAACGAAAAAATTAGTCAAGAAGTTGCATGAACATGTGCGCGTGGTGGCGTTCGGCACGTTCGACATCTTGCATCCCGGACACTTGCACTATCTCACCAGCGCAAAAAAATTGGGAAATGAATTGATTGTAGGCATTGCGCGCGACACGACGGTGCAGAAACTCAAAGGAAAGCTTCCAGCCAACAACGAAGATACACGTTTGCAGATGGTCGCTGCACTCCGCGTCGTCGACAAAGCGGTGTTGGGGAATAAAGGCCCCATCTACGACATCCTTGAAGAGATCAAGCCAGGCGTAATTGCACTCGGCTACGATCAGCACGTGGACACGGAAAAGTTGGTGCGCGAATTAGAGGCGCGGAAACTCAAATGCAAAGTCATACGACTCGACGCATTCAGTCCTGAAAAATTCAAGTCATCGCGTATCAAGGAAAAGATTCGTGCGCAATGATCATTTCCAAAAGACATCGACTTGATCCGTACGATAGCGTTGATCCACATCCGTTTCAGCAAACGGTTGCTTTCTTCCCGCGCGATGCTCGATCATTCCCTGCCATGCGATCATGGCCCCATTGTCCATCGCATATTCGCGCGGCACGATGAATAGTTTTGCCCCTCTCTCCGCGCAGAGTTTCTCGAGCATGGAGGCGAGCGCCTTGCTTGCCGCGACCCCGCCCGTCACTAGGATTTCTTTTTTTTCGGTATGCGCTAATGCGCGTTCGGCGACTTCACAGACCATCGCAAAGGCCGTATGCATGAGCGAGTAGCACAGATCGATCTCATCGGCTTTGCCGATCTTCTTCTCCGCTTCCGTGAGCAGACCGGCGAAGACCAAATCCATTCCCTTTACGGAATACGGCAATGGGATGAGGTTTTTGCCCTGGAAGTAGCGTTGGTCGATGATTGGGCCGGCGGGAAAACCCAATCCCAGTTCCCTTCCGAAAGTGTCCAGCACGTTTCCTACACCCATGTCGAGTGTCTCCCCGAATACGCGGTATTTTCCGTTTTCCAATCCGATGATTTGGGTGTTCGCGCCCGAGGTGTAGACGACGATGGGATCGCGCGCGGGAGTCTTCTTCTTCCCTATTTCCACGTGCGCGACGCAGTGATTGACCCCCAGCAAGGGGTTGTGGTACTTGGAAGAAAGATAGCGTGCCGTGATAGCGCCCACGCGCAAGCATGGGCCCAACCCCGGGCCTTGTGCAAAACTGATGACGTCGATGTCTTTCATGGAAAGTTTTGCTTGCGCAAGCGCTTGCTCCAATACCTTGTTGCCATGCTGGAGATGATGGTCCGCCGCGAGACGCGGGTGGATGCCGGCGTCGGGATGCGTATAGGCGGCTTTGGAATTGGCGAGAACATTGCACTTTTCATCCACGATGCCGATCCCGAACGTGTGGGCGGTCGATTCGATTCCAAGTGCGTACATGCGATGCCCCTCGTGCAGATCAAGTAACCCAAATGAGGATGAATACGGCCACGAGATTATATAGCGCGTGGGCGACGAAGCCCGGAAAGATGCTTGCAGCGCGTTCGCGGGTGCGCACGAGAACGTATCCCGCCGCCAGTGCGCCTATCACTTCGACGATGGAAAAGTAACCTCCGTGCGCAAGCGCAAACAGCACGATCGAAGGCCATTTCCCTATTTCGTGGAATAGTACCCCGCGGAAGAACATTTCTTCTGCAAGTGCACCGAATACAAAAAACACAATCGCAGTCAATGGGATGCTGGCGAAAAATGCCGCAGTCGCCGTCACGGCTTGTGTGTCATTGAACTGGAGCAGTACCGCGACGCGATCGATGACGATCCCCACCACTAACAGGAATAGGAGCGTTTGACCGACGAGGATGAGCTGTTCGCGCGAGAAAGAAGGTATCTTTCCGAAGAATTGCTTTTCTTTTTTCTGGAAATGGGCCCAAATCAGGCTAATGGAGAGAAAAAGTAAAGGGATGAACCATGCCGCGGCGCTTAAGCCGTAGATTTGGTTTTCCATTCGGTGTAGCCGCAGTTTCCGCAGGACTCGCGGGTTGCGTGCTTGGCTAAGTAGACGCCGGGGCCGCATTTGGGGCAGGACTTGTTCTTGCGCAAGCTTCCGCCTTTGGAATCGAATAATGTGGATTTGGAGAATTTCTTTTCCGCTTTTGCGGCGGGTTTTCCTTTTGCATCGGCCATGTCATATCACCTTGGACTCAATCATTTCTTCTCTGCTTTGGCTTTCTTTTCGCCGGTCTGCTTGCGCACCATGTGTTCGGCTTCCAATTGCTTCAATGCTTCGGGGGAATCATAAAGCTTAGCAAAACCCGTTACGACAGTGCTTCCGAATTCGTGTTCGATTTCGTCGACGATGAGGAGGTCTTCTTTTGCTCCGAGTTGAGCGGCGAGTTTGGCGCGGATTTCTTTTCGCGTGGGGGTGGTGTTACTGTTGAGTACTTCGAACTTGATCTCTTCTCTCTGCAACAGCGAGTTCTTGTGTCTTCCTTCGATTTCGATATTCATAATCCATTTCCCCCTTTGTTTTAGCGACTCATGCGCACGGCATATTTTCCTATGCCGGTTACGCCCATTTTCTGGGCGATTGCGCTTTTCTCCGCGTTGACAAAGATGACGAAACCGGACCAGAACGTAGTCAAGTCACTACTGTTACAAGCGGGGCAGACCTTGACGTCTTCCGATATCTTGTGACAGACGCGACATGCTTTGTCCTTCATGCTTCGTCTCCTCCTTTAGGGGCTGATTTGGGTTTTGCTGATTTGGGTGTTTTTACTACCGTCTTCAGCTTCGCCCATTCTTTCTTGCCTAAACCAGGCTGGCGCATGGTGAGGCCGATCTTACTGTCTGCGACCGTGTTCTTCATGCTCACGCTCACGATGCGTGCGACGACTTGATCGCCGATCTTCAATGTCTTTTTGGTGTCGCGGCCAACAAATCCAGGCAACTGTGCGTCGTAGGAGACGAAGTCGTCTGCGATTTGAGAAACGTGGATGAGTCCTTCGACGGGGCCGGTCTTGATGAAAGCACCGAATTCGGTTGCTTCCGTGATTGCGCCCTCAACGACTTCGTTGACGATGGGCTTGTAGGTCAATAAGGAGATTTCGGAATCGAAATACGCGGAAGCGTCTCCGGGGATGATCTTTCCTTCGCCGAGCTTGTGGGCGTCCGTGACGGCCACGACAATGCCTATTTCGGCATCGGTCAGCCCTTCCATGTCTTCGCGGCAGATATCCAAGATGGACTTGTCCAAGTTGCTAGAGAACTTGGTTGGCGGAACGCGGATGGTGTCTCGGATTTTGGTGATGAAGTACATGGGTTTTCACGCTCGAAAAGCCTTGATTCCAATCTACATACTTAGATTGGCGTATAATCAAAACCCCCTGGGGAGCGTTTTTAAGGCTTTGTTTCAAACCTGCGTCCGAAGTAGCGATGATGACCCCTTTGCGCGAAAGCAGCTCCAGCGCGGCATCGCCTCCCTTTGCTTTTCCAGGAAGGACACTGACCCCATAGATTTCAAGCGCGAGTAATGCCACCTTGGCAGCGGTCGATTGTTTGCCTTTCTGGCTGGCGATCCCTTCCAGCTCTTTCTTGACTTGCTGAGGGACCACAAAGGAGGGGTTGGCCACCTTTTCTCGGATTTGCTGGAAGATATCTATCTTGAGGCGCACCATGTCCAATAGAAAGTTCGTGTCGAGTGCGACCGCCATGGATTTGAAAGAGGACATAACCCAAATAAAGCCTTGGCGTTTAAATCCTTGTAAGCTTGTTCGAATGGACAACATGAGGATTGGAGGAGTTGGATTATGACAGACATTATGGAGTACTTTCAGATTATTCTGAAACCCGAAGAGACGATGCAGCGCATCGTCAAGAAGCCCGACATGAAAGCGGCCGATCAGGCCTTTTTGATCTATGGAGGAATCATCGGATTGATTTTTGGTGTAGTCGTTGCGCTCTTCGCATCGATCGTTTCTGCGATCGCATCCGTTGCGGGAGAAGGGGTCGTTGCGTTAATCGCCGGCCTCGGATTCTTGGCCATCATCATCTTCCCGATCGTGTTCGCCATCGTTTCATTGGTGGGATCCAAGATCTCATATTGGATCTTCTACAAAGTCACCGCACTATTAGGGGGAAAAGGAACATACGATCAGAACTTTTGGTTGGGATCCCAATTGATTTGGCCCATCCTGTTCGCACAGATTATCGTGTGGATCCTAGGATTCGTCCCCTTGATCGGATTCTTGATTTCGATTATATGGGCGTTCTACACGATTTATCTCTTTGTCGTGCTCCTTTCGGTCGCCAACAAAGTGAGTAAATTGCGCGCGCTCGCGGCGTGGATTCTGACGGTTGTCCTGCTCATCGTCGTCGTCATCATTTTGGCGATGGTGCTTGCGAGCGTCATTTTCGCTGGAGTCGCATACAATTAGTATCAAATGGATCGGCGCCCTGGGTGCCGATCCCCTTTCTTTTTCTTTGTGAGCCAATTAGGCAGCTGGGCCCGGATTAAACCGCAATCCCATATCCCGCTAAACGCCAAGCGGCTGTTTCTCTACGCGAAATGGCGATTTTTTGTCCTTTCTCGATGGTCATCTTGCTTTTGAGCACCAAATCGATGCGGCTCTTCTTGACGTTGACGACCTCTCCTACGATCGTGTTCGTCCCGACCGTCAGCACCATGAGTTCGTGCACGTGGGGAAAAGGAAGTTTGTTTCCGAGCAGCCTGTCGAGCTCGAAGAAATCGATGGCGAGCTTGTCCGTCGGCGCAGGCAATGTTCCGGGGGCGCAGAGGATCTGTCCCTTGAACTTATCCATGGACGTGATACCGGGATCCAGTTTCGTCCCTGCCGCGATGAGCCCGCGTGGGTTGGCGCGATCCAATTCTCCATCGGCATTGCGCACGGAAGTGATTTCGATTTGGATGGGTTTTCCTTCGATCCCGGGAGTGACTTCCACTTTTTGTCCCTTGACGAGTGTCCCTTGTGAAATGCTCCCGCCCAGGACGCCGCCGAGCATCTTGTCCAATTCGGTTCCGGGCTTGTTCACGTCGAAGCTGCGCGAGATATACATCTTGAATGGCTTTTCCACGTCTCCTTTGGGAGTGGGAATGTGCTCTTGGATGGTCTGGATGAGCGCGTCCACGTTCGCATTGAAGTTTGCCGAGACGGGGATGATGGGCGCGTTCGTGTAACCGTAATCCGCCAAGAACTTCTTGATTTCGTTATAGGACTTGAGCGCATTTTCTTTCGTTACGAGGTCCACTTTATTCTGTACCACGATCACATTCTGGATGTTGCCGATTTTCAATGCCATGAGATGTTCGGCCGTACGCGGTTGGGGGCATGGTTCGTTCGCCGCGATCACGAGAAGTGCGCCATCCATCAGTGCGGCTCCGGAGAGCATGGTCGTCATCAGTGTCTCGTGTCCAGGCGCATCGATGAAAGAGACTTTGCGCAAGATCTTCCCTTGTTTTCCTTCTTTTTCTTTGAGCGAGCCGAATTTTGCCGCTCCTTCGAGGCCGGGATATTCATAGAATAGCGCGTCCGCGTATCCGAGGCGGATGGAGATTCCGCGCTTGAGTTCTTCGGAGTGCGTGTCGGTCCATTTTCCGGTGAGCGCTTTCGTAAGAGATGTTTTGCCGTGATCCACGTGCCCCGTCATGCCGATATTGATTTCGGCTTGTAGGATGTGGGTCTTGGGGTGTTTTGATTCATGAGCTGCTTCTGCAGGCGTTGCTTTCTCGTGCTTTGTTTCGGTTTCCGTCTTGGTCTCGGTCTTTGTTTTCTTCGCACGCGGCTTGGTCGTCTTTTCCGCAATCGGAGAAGCGGTCGCTTCCGTTGTTTCGGTTGTAGGGGCGACGACCTCTTCTTTTGTTTTCTTGGGGCGTGGAGACATACGAATGAGTTCCCTCAAAGGGAGTGATAATGACTCGAGGTAGGGAAAGGCACTTTAAGCCTTCGCCTTTTCCTCTTTCTTTTCTTCCTTGGGCTTGCCTAAAGTGGCTTCCAAGTCCATATTTCCATAGTGCGTCAACTTGACGTTGAGCTGATGGATGTCGTTCGCAATGACGTTTCCGCGCAACGGTCGCTTCTTGCGTTCGCCTTTTTCTCCTTTCTTGAAGCCGATTCCGGGATATACGAGGAGTTTCTTTCTCGCGGTGCCTGGGAAACGAGCCATCATGGGTGTGCCGGTCTTGTCGCTACCGCCGGTCAGGACGCCCTTGTAGCCTTCCAATCCCAACTCGGAAAGGTCCACTTCATCTCCCAGTTTCTTGCCCTGGAAAGGCATGGATTCGACGGCCTTTGCGTATGCGCGTCGGGTCTTGGGATCGGATATTACGATATTCATGTCATCATTCCTCCTGTATATTTGTCAGCGATGACTGTAAAGCGGTGATACGTTGTAAGAGCTCTTTTTCGTCTTCCGAGAGCTTTGATTCTATTTTTTTGAGAAGAGTCAGCATTCCGGGGGTTGGATTCGTGTAAAGCGTTTCGTTTTCGAACAAATTCCTTCCCACGTTCCCTCCATCAATCGAGACTGCGACCTCGTCGTTCTTTTCGGCGAGATCGATATTCTCTTTCTCTTGTTGGATCTGAGCAACTTTTCCAATGACTTCGCCTTGCTTGTTCATTAGTTCTGTACCCACGCGCAACCTCCCTTCCACGACGCGCACGCCGATGACTGCTGGTTTAGTATTGCGGAACGTGTGATTGGGCATGAAGTGCAATTCGCATGGGAAAATGGCTTTCTCCATGAGGGCTTTGTTCTTGTTCTCTTCCGTCTGCTTGACCCATTGTTGGTATTGTTCGGTCAATGCATACACGATGTTGCCTGAAATAATATGAACCTGCTGCACTTCCGCTTCTTTCTTGACTGCATCAATAATGGGTGCGTTGAATCCGAGGATGCATCCCGCATAGATGTCTTTTGCCTTGAGCGCAGCCGCTTCCAGCACATCGCGGCGCGTAATTTCTCCTACGTCCGCGCGCTTGATCTTGATTTGGCGGGATTGGAGGAGTTGGATAAGCGCTTCCAGGCTTCCAAGCGTGTCCGCTTTCACGATGATTCCAATGGCATCGGATTCGATCTTGATGCGGTTGACTTCGTTCTGGATGAGCGCGGATTCATTGCCCGTTTTCTCTTCCAGAATGGGACTGCCCGCGATCGCGTCGTCTAATCCAGGAGCTGCGATTTTGATCCCCGTGGCGGCGTGCGCTTCTTTCATGGAAACGAATTTTTCCGCGACGCGGATGTCGGTCATCGTGTTAGGTCGCAACAACGCACGCACTTTGGTTCGGATCACGCCATTCTTTCCTGCGAGCACGATGGTGTCGCCCGTTTCCAAGCTTCCATCGTACAAAATCACATCAATTGTCTTTCCGAATCCGCGTTCGTCGCGGACTTCAAGTACGGTGCCTTTTGCCGGTCCTTCAACGGCAAAATTGAGTTTCTGTTCGAGGAACTTTTGGGCCAATCCAGCCAGGAACATCAACAGCTCCGGCATCCCTTCCCCGGTGTGAGAGGAAATGGGGATCATGGCGATTTCTTTCGTCGGATCCTTCACGCGGTCGAAGCGTTCGCTCTGGAATCCGGTTTCGAAGACTTGTCCGACGATCGTGTAGAGTCGTTCGTCCAATTTGGCTTTCGCTTTTTCGGTTTGCTGGGAAAGGTTTTGCAGGAAAGAACCGGATTTGGATTCGTACCCATCCACAAGATCGAGTTTCGTCAGCGCAATCGCGAATGGGACTTTGTAGTTGCGCAAAATGGTAATGGCTTCCTTGGTTTGGGCTTGCAATCCTTTGTTGACATCCACTACGAGCACGGCCAGATCCGCAATGCTGCTTCCGCGCTCGCGCAAGTTGGTGAATGCTTCATGTCCAGGGGTGTCGATGAATAAAAGGCCAGGACTATTGAGGCTGAATCCGAATTTATGGATTAAAGGACCGGCGATTTGTTGTACGAGTGAAATGGGAATCTCGGTTGCGCCAATGTGCTGCGTGATGCGCCCGGCCTCTTTTTCCACGACATTCGTGGAGCGGACCCTATCCAAGAGCGAAGTCTTTCCAGCGTCGACATGGCCCACTACCGCGATAATGGGGGTTCGAATGGCTTTGGTCATACGTATCAATTTCCCGTAACAAGCAGTACAGCCAGAACGCTTTTTGGTAGAGCTTTTTGCTCGCAAAAAGGTTTGGGCCCGGCGGCACCGTTATAGAATAAAGAGGCCTGGAAAAGGGTTAAAAATCGCCCTCTTGGGAGGGAAAAAAGGAAGAATGCCTAGTTTTCGCCCATTCTTCGCTGTTCTTGGGCCAACCGCGAGGCAACGGGACCGAATTGTCCGTGGTATTTGGTGTCTTTCTTCTTGTTATAGGGCGTATCCGCCGGAGAGGTCATCTTGTAGAAGCACAGCTGGCAAACGCGTTGGTAGGGCCTCAAAAGGAGGGGTTGGTTGCCGATATTCTGCATTTCAAGGGTAATCTGTCCCTCAAAACCGGGGTCGATGAAGCCCGCGGTAGCGTGAATGATGAGTCCTAATCTTCCTAACGAAGAACGCCCTTCTAGGCGTGCCACTAAGTCAGTGGGGACTTTAACGGCTTCAAGAGTGCTTCCTAATACAAACTCTCCAGGGTGCAAGACAAACCCTTCTTTTTCGTCAATCATCACGCGTCGCATGCGTGGAGGTATTTTCTCGCTCAAGTCGATGATGCGCATCGCATGATTATCAAACAACAAGACTTCTGGAGCCAAGCGCAAATCAATCGAGGAAGGGCCTAGTTGTAATTCCAAATCAATGGGATTTTTTTCCGTCGGGACATAGACGGCTCCCTGGGCCACCATTTCTTTCAAGTCACGGTCGGAGAGGAGCATACGAATCATTCGCCTTGGAGGTATTAAAACGCAAGCCAAAAAGTTCCAATAATGGCCTACTGCATGCCTGTGCTTCCGAAACCGCCTTCTCCGCGGATAGTGGAATCCAGTTCCTGCACTTCTTCAATGAGGGGATGGGTAATGGGTTGGATGAGCAGTTGGGCCACTTTCTTGCCTTTTTCAATGGTATAAGGCGTAACACCGAAATTGCATATCATGATTTGCAATTCCCCGCGATAGGTTTCATCGATTACGCCCGCAAACGTGTGCAAGTGATGTTTGACTGCTAAGCCTGATTTGTCCCATACCAATCCTACATGCCCTGGGGGAATCGCAAAGGCAATGCCCGTCTTTACCGCGTGTTTTTGGTTGGGTTGCAGCGTAATCGTTTCATTCGCGTAAATGTCCATTCCCGCGTCCCCGGGTAAGGCATACTTAGGGATAATCGCGTCAGGAGAGAGTTTTTTCACGAGGAAGCGCATACAAGACGAACGACTTTAATTATACTAAAAGCTTTCTTTTCGCATGCGCAAACGACAAAATCCAAAAGGTATCGGCCAGCGTGGACATATGTTTGGGTTGGCTCCCCGCGAAAAGCGGAAAGCGGTTCAATTAAGCATTATCTTGGGAAAACTCCGTCAACTACGAAGAGTCAATAACGCGCAACTAGTAATTGTACGCAAGTATATTCAACAATTCAAACTGCGGATGAAACGAACCCCGACGCGAAGAGAATTAATTCGACAGTTCGCATTTCTTGAAGGCAAATTACCAAACATAAAGCGATAGCGCAGCAATGGTACACAGAGCGGGAAAACTATTTCCCGAACGTGTGCATTTCGCACACTAACCTTTTGCAAAAAGGTTGATCAAAAGCGTTAGGATTACTTACCGTAATCCAGACTACTTTCCGAACGTGTGCATTTCGTGGACATTCTTGTAAGAATGGATTTCCTTGGGAGTGAACCACAATGCGATTTCTTTCTGCGCGTCTTCGGTAGAGGAAGAGGCGTGGATCAAGTTGCGTACCACCATGTCATTGGAGTCGCACCACGCGTAGCTTTGGTGGGCGAAGTCTCCGCGGATAGTGCCGGGAGCGGCAGCCTTTGGTTCCGTGCTTCCCACCATTTTGCGGATGGATTCGATGCAGTTGATCCCTTCCAACACGAGCGCGACGACAGGTCCTTCGCTCAAGAAATTGGCGTTGTATTCCAATACTTTTTCTCCGCGGCGTTGACCCACGTCAAAGTAGTGTTCGGCGGCGAATTTCTTGTCCACATGGACCATTTTCATCCCAATGGGTTTGATTCCCGCATCTTCAAATCGTTGCAGAATGCGTCCGATTAGTGCGCGTTGTACGCCATCGGGTTTGATCAAAACAAGGCTTCGTTCCATCATAGTAGATTCCCTCGCAAATTATTAGAAAAAATAATGAAAAGAAAGAAAGCGAATTAGTTGGCTTTCTTTTCTTTTGCGTGCTTCATCGCCGTAATGCGGGTGGCTTTGACTTTCTTGTATTCGGCAGTCCAAGCGGTTTCGCGTGGTTGGCGATGGAGTTTATTGGTATTCATCTCGCACTTGCGCGTGCAGAAATGCTGTACTTGCCCGGTTTTGCGAGCAAAGATGATGCCCGTTCCCTGGGGGATTTTTTTACCACAAAATGTGCAGTCCATGTTTCATCATCTCGCTTTGATTTCCTTGGCTTCGCGTTCAGTGTTCAACAACACCAACAAGTCGCCCTTGCGCAAAAAACCGCGCACATTGCGTCGCTTGACGCGTCCTTTTTCGGGTCCGTCGAGGATCTTACACAACACCTGTGTGATTTCGCCATGCACACCAGTGCGCTTCACGACTTCGACGACTTCAGCAGGGGTTCCGGTTTCAGCCATAGTGCATCAGCCCCGTTCCCTTATTTCGCCAGCTCGTGCAAGCGTTTGACGATGACATCGAATTCTTTTTGGGATTCGCCCAAATCCGTGACAGCGACGGCGGCTGCACCAACGGCGATGCCGATCTTTTCGCCCAATTCTTTCTTCGTGTCGACGTAGGAGAAAGGGACTTTCTTTTCTTTGCAGATCAAAGGCAAGTGCATGACGACTTCCGCAGGGGAAACGTCTTTGGCGACGAAAACGATCTTGGCGGTATCGCGCTCGATGGCCTTCGTGACTTCATTGATCCCGATACGGCTCTTTCCGTGCTTTTTCTTCAAATCCGAAAGGAATTCGTTCTGTTTCTCTTTCAGGTCGTTAGGGACTTCGTGTGTCATATTCTTTTCACCTCAAAACTTCCAAAGGAAGCTTTCATTGGCGGCTTTTGAGCCACTATAACCCAAGAACCCCTAAAAAAGGCTTATAAATGCACAGTTTCGGCTGTGCGGTACGAGAACGGGTACTCCAAAGAGTACCCGATAACTCCTTTCGCC
This sequence comes from Candidatus Iainarchaeum sp., assembly GCA_016699555.1. GTDB lineage: Archaea > Iainarchaeota > Iainarchaeia > Iainarchaeales > VGJJ01 > VGJJ01. The sequence continues at coordinate 199,933 of CP064981.1, read as the reverse complement.
GGCCTTTATCAAAGGCCGATGCACAGTTTCGGCTGTGCGGTACGAGAACGGGTACTCCAAAGAGTACCCGATAACTCCTTTCGCCGGCCTTTATCAAAGGCCGATGCACAGTTTCGGCTGTGCGGTACGAGAACGGATACTCCAAAGAGTACCCGATAACTCCTTTCGCTGGGATTTACGGGGTTTTATTGCATCTTCTTCGCGAATTTCAGCAGTCGTTGCGGTAAAACCAAGCGTAAATCGCTTGTTTTCATCTTGATGCTTTCCGTTAACAGTCCGATATTGAATTCCGCCCACTCATGGTCGAAAATGGTCTCATCGAGGTACGTTGGAAGGGGCGGTTCGAACCCGAATGGGGGAACGGAGCCCGGCTCGCAGCCCGTGCACTCCAATACTTTTTCTTTGCTCGCGAGTTTGACTTTTTTGAATTCCATTAGTTTTGCGAACGCATCCAAATCCATTTTCAGGTCGGCCGCCAGCAACGCGAGAACGATCCCGCGTTCTGTTTCCAACACCATGGCCTTTACCCCATTGTGCAATTCTCCCTTGCGTGCCTGCATGGCTTGCTCGGAAGTATACACGGGCGCGTGCACCATGTGCTCGAATGGGATATTCTTTTCTTTCAAGAGATGTTGAATGCGCGTGGCTTCAGCTTGAGACATGCACTAATAGAGAGTGGAAAGAAAAATAAAGCGAACGAAAAAGCGCTTATGCGCTGGCTTTCTTTTTCTTGTGCGTCATGAGATGGGAGCGCGCCACATCGATCTCGCTGCGGATCTTCTTGTCCATGGAGAGGATTTCCTTGGCGAGTTTCCCGTTCAAGTCCACCAATTCATTGTGTTGTTTCTCGAGCGTGGTCAGGCAGCTCGCGACTTGTTGGTTGGAGTAACGGATGAGATAAACGGCCACTAAGAGAGAGATGACGAATAAGCCAACCGTGACGATGAGTTCAGAGCCGATCATGGGAATCTTTCTCCAGCGTAAGTGGAATCATGCCTTCTTCGCAGGCACGGCGACGACTTGTTCGGTGGAAGATTTGCTTCCGACGCTTCCGCGCAACTGATCCAGTTCCTTGCGGATGGCATTCTCGTTCGATATCATGGTTTTGGTGAGGCGTGCGTTCAATTTCATCAATTCCAGATTCTTGTCGCGCAATCCGGAGACGCTGGTCATCAGCTGCTGGTTGGAGTAGCGGATCAGATAGACAGCCACTGCCAGCTGGACGACAAATAATCCCAATGAAACAATCATTTCGGAGCTCACCATAGTCTCACCACTACTCCAACCCAAGAAGTCGGGATATTAAAGCCTTTCTTTTTTGTTTTTTGCGTTCACGTATGGGGATATAGCATTTCTCCAATCGCATGAAGCGCATGAACCATGGCAAGCGGGGATAGGGCGTCAGCAGTGGGCTCTTGGGCACGGCGTGTTCGCGGAGCTTCTTCCATAAGAGGTAGGCCAACGCAATCAGCAGCAACACTCCCGCGGCATAACCGATGATGATCAGACCGTCTCTCGAGAGCAGGGGCGCTTGTTGCCCGATGAGGTCGATCATCGAAGCCAGTTTTGTCAGATCCTCGGAGATTTTCAGCAGTTGCGTGTTCAGGTTCTCGAATTTTCCTGCGAGAAAGGTTCCTTTTGCACGCGCTAAGTCGGTCTGGATGTCCAGCAGCATACTCGTTTCATCCGAGACATCGAATCCGCGCTGTTGCAAGTCCTTGAGTTTTTCTTCGAGCTGATCGGCGCGCAATTCCAGGTCAGCGATGACTTGGGCATAATAGTCATTCGGCGAAGATACCTCGAACATCACCTCGCGCTTCTGGGTTTGGCCATAGGCGGTAATCTCGACCTCCAAGGCATGCAGTCCCAACACCGCATTGAGTGGGATGAACGCGCTGTAGGGGAAGGAAACCGAATCCCCTTTGTTGATGGTCGTCGTGAGTGTGGACTGGCTGTAGGGCGTGTCGTTGGGATCCATGATGTGCCATGACACCTCGACATTCGCCTCGTCGAAATCCCCTTCATTGGCAAGGTTGATCGTGAAGGGGAATGACAACCCTTGCGCGCTCTTCGTCGAAGGCGTTGCCACATCGACATTGATGAGGTGCGTCCCCGTGACATCAAACGTGCGCCGGAGCGTGGCATAAGTCGTCCGCTTGTTGGGGGATTTAGCCCAAACGTCCACGATGATTACCCCCAGCTCCGTCGGAATGTAGGAATCCTCCAACACGAATGTGCTGGGCAAATAAGGTGCAACTGCAAGCGCCGCACGTTCACCCACCACAATGGCGCCTGAAGGAAGCGTGACCTGGTATTCGAGCACGTAGTCATTGATCCCGGTAGTGAGATTGAGGAGCGTCGTGCTCAATTGTGATGACATGTTGCGCGCAGGCGCAGGATCGAATGAGATGTCGATGATCTGTGCACGCCGAGAGCTACCGCCACCGCCACCCCCGCCGCCTCCTCCTCCGCCTCCAGTCGAGCCCCCGCCCGTTGATCCCGTTCCGCCTGTGCCCCCGGTCGAAGCCGAGGTAGTGGTGAATCCCCCCGAGGTGTTGGAATCATAACGGTTCCCGCACTGGGTGACGGTAGTGACCGTGTACGTGCCAGCGGGAGAGGGACCGAAGAAATTGTAGGAGAATTCCCCATTCGCCGCCTGTGCCATCGCACGATTGGCATCCACGACCGTTCCATTCAGCAGGATTGAGGTGTTGGCGTTGATGTCATACACGATATTGCCATCGGAATTGTACACGATATTCTGGATCGTCCCGAGCGCGCCAACAGCGATCGAGAAATTGTTGTTGAGGAAAATGATATCGAAATCCAAATTGCCGAGATACACATAGGCGTTGGCATCCCCGGGCGTGATGCCGGGTTTGTATGCGTGCGCCTGGATGAGATACGTTCCATTCTGGTCGAAGTCGTATGTATAGGAGTAGGTCCCCGAGAGATTGTTGGTGAAATTCACATCCGTCGTAGAGAGATCGGGTTTTCGGATGGTCGCGAAAACGTTCGCATCCACGACCGATGCACCGCTTTCTCCCGCGACGGTCGCTTGGATAGTGGAATTTCCCGTGGAAGTAGGGCAAATCGCATAACTCAAATCCAGAAAATATGCCGTGTCAAGAGCGGGGCGCCAGGTGATATTGCTGGTCGGCGCATTCGCGGTGATGCCGGGGGCAAGGCACATGAAGAAAAGGAAAATGACCCCTATGCCCAATGCGAGTCGCATGCGCTCAAAACGGGAAATGCGCCTTAATAGTCTTTTTGAGCGCCCCGGCAACAGAACGATTATTCTTGGACGTTGATGACGAGGTCAATCTGATTTCCTTCAGGTGAAATCGCTCCGCGGCCGCCGAAGTACAATCCCTTGTGGTCGGATGACCATTTCTCATTGATTTCTTTTGGAGGCGTTGCGGGGTTGAGTCCAACAGTGTATTCGCCCGGTGGCGTGTCGGGTTTTGCACGCACCGTGATGACGACTTTTTCCGCCCATTGCTTGTCGAAGCGAGGGAATGTGGGCCCGAGCAGGAAGTAGGGCTGTGCAGTCGAATCGGCTTGGATTTCGATGTCAAAATATTTCTTGGAGTCCGCAGTAGGGACGAGCATGAGGCCTTGATAATTCTGGATGTTCCAGCCCGCCGCGTAGAATACGACCGCGCGCGCGACATTCTCTTTGCTTTTCACGAGCGATCCCCATTGGGTGTTGGGATAGGAGAGGTGGCCATTGTCCCCCAGTATTGCAATTCGGGCTGCGACCATGCACGGAAAGCGATTCGGCGATTGGCCCCGGCCGTTTCGCCTACATGGAAATAGAACTCGGGTTGCAAGTAATAGCCCTTCGTGATTTGCCCCAGTTGGAGCAAGGAACCGGTCGCGATATCGTATGCAACGGCTGCGAAGTCGCTTGGAATGGGAGGCAGATCGGCGAAGATGTCTTCCTCGGAAGTCAAATCGCAGCAATTGAGGTAGAACTCCTTGATCTCGTCTAATGAGCTGTCGGTGAAATTGGCGGCGGACTCGAAGAGGTCGTAGCCGCGGCGATCGATGCTATAGATTTCGCGCGTGTACTTGGCTTTGGTGAGTGTGCGCTTGAGGGATTCATTGCGTTCCACGCGTTGGGTAAAGGTAAGCGTTTCGGTGGAGGTGCGATCCTCCACAGAGGGGGCAAGCGTCGGGGAAGGAGTGTCCGTACCCGTAACAGGAGCTGGAACAGGAGCAGCAGCGCTCGAGAAATACCATGCACCAGCAATCAAGAGGATCAACACTCCCGCCGCGATGAGGGGGAGAGGCATCGTGCGTTTTGGAGGCGAAGTATGATGCGCAGCGGGCGCTGAATGCGCGTGCTCGGTCGATGTGTGGTGCGATGTAGAAACGTCGGATTCGGAAGTCATCATGGTTCCCCTACGAGTGAATTGCTAGGAATAGGATTGGGAGATTAATAAATGAATGGGAATGGATAGCCGCGCGGGCTATCATTCCTACGATTAACTGAATTCGGACCCGAGCTGGAAGCTCGCGTTGTGATCTCCTGCACCGACGTAGGTGTTGAAGTCTCCCGAAAAGCATAGCTGCGTGGATGAAAACACGGCCAAACTCGTAATGACACGCGAACCCGCAATAGCATTGCTGGAATTGAAGTTCTTACACGTCGTGGTGTTGGGGGCGCTCGTAGTGCCTGTTACGGTACAGTCCTTCTCCCATCCGCCTAATCCCGCAGTCCCGCATCCGCTGCTCCCTTGCCAGACTTTCAAAACGATGTTGACATCCGCACCCGAGAATGCGGCGGCAAAGTTAGCATCGACATTCGTGCTAGCCGTTCCTGCGCTCGTAACGGTAATCGCAGCTTGCGAAGAGGACTGGCAATTGCTGTCGCCCGGCCCAACACGCGTGGCTTGAGGCACGACGCGGGCAGCATTCCCGTCGCTATCGGGATCGTAGATGGCATTCGTCTCATTGAAGATGAATGCGCTCGACGTACAAGGAGAACCATACGCGACACTGATGGACTTCGATGAAGCAACGAACCATGTCATCGTCGTCGTAACGACATTCGCCGAGGCAAACGTCGCCATGACCAATAGAGCCAATCCGCAGATAGCAAACACATTTAGCAGTCGCATAGTACAAAACCCCAACACAGAATAGCTGGAAGAACCTTTTGCAGTTTATAAATGTGTGCGCATTTTAGGTTCATTGTCCCCATCCTTAGGCGCGTGAATGGCATGGTTTTCCAAAACAAAGCGGAAGAAATCCCCTTGCACGAAGCGATTGCACGCATCCAGCTCGCGCGCAACGAAAGCCGCGAGACCGCGCTCAAGCTGATGGCGCTCCGGATGGCGTCGCAGAAATACCTGTGGAATACCGCACAGAGAAAGAATTGGACGAGTTTCATGGACGCGACCCAGGCCAAAGCCCTCATTCCAAGCGTCAACACCACGGCTTGGGTGGATTACGCCCGCACGGGCATGGATTTCTTCACCACGCACGTCGAACCCCTCTGGCAACGCCACATCGCGCGTATGAGCGAACGCGACAAGATGGAATATGTCGCGTGGTCCAACGAATGGAAGCAAAACCTCGAAGAATTGCGCCGTATCTGGGCGCAGCGCATCGAATCGGCGTGGAGCGAACGCGCGCACGCGTTGTTGGAAGAAGTGGTGCGCGAGGACGAAGCGGAGAAAAGGATCGCATTGGCCGCGCAGCATGCGCGAAAGGAGTTCTATCGCACACAGGATATCGCAGCCAGCGCAAATGCGGAATTGATCGAATTCGAATCCGATGAGTCGTTCAACGAGACGAAGCGCCTGATCGAGATGCAAGACGCATGCGTGGAAGAAAAGCAAACCCTCGAACGCCGTTGGAAAGAAGAATGGGATGCCATCGCCCCCATCCTCGAAATCCTCTCCAATGAGACACAAGCGTTGCAGCAGATGGAGATGGCCCAAGTCCAGTTGCTGGCCAATTACGTGAAGAACCCCGCGCAAGCCCGCGCACGCGATCCGCACGCGACGGCGCTGAAGCGCCTCATCGAATTAGCGTTGCATGAAGTCGAAAAGAACGAGTGGCCGCTTCCTACTGCACAGATGCAAGAATATGAGCGGCGCCTCCGCCATGCATTGCACGAGAAGTTCTTCGAGCGCACCTTCTGGAAAGGCAACGAGCTCGAAGTCGAATCGCAGCAGTTGCAGAAAGCGCTCCAAGAAAAAGAAAGCTATCGCAGATGGATCGCCATGCGCACGACGCTCGCGCAGGCCAAGCAGGAAGAAGAGAAATGGAAGCATGCGTGGCAGGAGAATGAAGCCCATTCCGCGCTGCAGCGCAAGCGATTGCAGCAAGCGACGGCGGCGCTCAATGCATTGCTCTCGCTGCACACGAAATGGCAGCTCGCCTAGCCGATAGCGCAAACCTAATGCAACACGATGGATTGATCGACGAATTGGTGCAGCGAATCCAACACGTTCTTGTGCTCGACCGTGTCGAGGGCCAACAATATCACGAGCGTGGAAGCGTTGCGGTTCTTGCTGATGATGGTGTGACAGAATTTCTCCACGGCTTGAGGAGAGTTGTACACCAGTAGCGTTGAAACCGAGTCCACGAAGAGGAATTTCTGGTTGCTCGCGATGTTCTGCATGTTCTCCGAGATCGCCATGTCCATTTCCACCAACGCGAGAGGCGAATCCAGGTATTGGACGTTGGGCAGCTCCGTGAGCTCTTTTCCCGTGAGCGCCGTAACCACGTCGACGAACTTGATCCCGGAAGAAGGATTGTTGCCGCGCACGAGATCGAGATAAGGACGGTTCACGCAGACATAAACGCCGGGAATGTTCTTCTGAGAAAAATATTCCATGACGGCGCGCGGGATGATGGAGTATTGGTTCGACGGCACGATGAGCAGGCCGCTCGTGCCGGCAGGTAATTGCGACAGTTGCGATGCGAGCTTGGACTCCTGCTCTTTTCCGGGCTTCAGGAAATCGATCAGCTTGTCGTCCGTCCACAATTGGTTTCCAACGCCTTTGGTATCGGAGGGCATGCATCATGCAAGGGACATGAAACTAAAAACCTGCGGGTCAGTGGAGCAAAAAGCAGTACAAAAAAAAAGAAAGAAAAGAATGGCGCCCTTGCGGGCACGCATTCATACGATTTAGATCGTTCCGCGGCACTGTGCGGTAGCGGTCAAACCGGTCAAATTTCCTGCGCTGTATGTCAAAGAGTACGTCAAGTTATAGGTTCCAGCATTCAAATCGTTCGCGGGATCGACCGTAAACGTTGCCGTTTCTCCAGCTGTCATAGAGGTAGGGGACTCGGTAACGGCTCCAGAGGTGTAAGCATTGGCTCCACCGTGGGTTCCGGTAACATTGAAGTCCATAGCGCTAACGCCTTGTCCGGTCTGGTTGACCAAAACCAGTTGGGCGCTGTCAGCTGAGATATTTGACTGGGTAATAACGAAAGGACCCAGTTTGGAGTCACAAGTGTCTCCCTGAATATTGCTTGGATTGATTAGAATCACCAATGCTGCAACTGCAATAACAATAACGACCAAGGCCCAGCCATAAGTCATCAAGTATTCCAGCGCCGATTGGCCTCGAACACCAAATTTCATACGCATTCGCTCCTCCTTTCTTAGAAAGGTTAATGCTAAGGAACGCGAAGGATTTGGGCATTTTAAAGGTTAATCTTCTCGGAAACCGAATAATGCCACTAAAACTGTTATAAACCTGCAAATGTTCTATGGAAAGCGAATGCCGCCCATTACGACCATCGAACGCACTCCCACGGGAGTAAGAGGGCTGGACGAATTGATTGAGGGCGGCGTCCCCAAAGGCGCACTCGTCGCATTAACGGGAGACCCCGGCGCGGGAAAGACCATCTTCTGCCTGCAATACCTTTATTCGGGCGCCATGCAGCACAATGAAGTGGGAGTCTATCTTTCACTCGAAGAAAAGCCCGAAGAACTCATTCAAACAGCAGCTGTTTTCGGATGGGATTATTCTCCGCTCGTCAAATCCGGAAAAATAATCATGCAGACCATCGAATTGTATGACTTCGACAAATTACGCGATAGCATCGAAGACTTAGTGACAAAAAGCAAAGCCAAGCGCATGGTCATCGACCCCGGTGTCATTTTTCACTTGTACTTCGAAAAAGAACTCGACGCCAGAAAAAGAATCCTATCGCTGGGAAAGATGCTCAAGAAGCTGGGCGTCACGACGATCATCACCAATGAAAATTCCACGCAGCAAACCGGTTTGTTCGGATTGGAAGAATATGTCGCGGATGGCGTCATCTTGCTCTATCACACGCGTATCGAGAATCGCTTCCAGCGCAGCGTCGGGATCCTTAAGATGCGCGAGACGAAGATTTCGGATAAATTGCGGCCCGTCCGCATTACCCAAGACGGCATGGAAATCTTGCCCAAAGAAGAGCTGTTCACCGAATAATGCGGTGAATGCGATCGATCATTTTTGCCAGTGCTACTGATTCAACAGCAGTGGACCGAATGCCGCATGCATGACGGCGCGGATCAGGAAGAACAAGCCGAAAGAGACCAATAGCATCACGGGCAAATACTTCATCCCGTCCTTTTCCTTTCCGGTGGCGATCGCTCCAAGGATGAGCGAAGCGAATACCCCTCCCACGAATAACATGACTTGCGAGAAAAACACGATGAAGTCCGGCGAAATGATGCTGGCCTTTCCGCTGACAAAGCCACTCAATCCCGCAAAACGGCTCCCTGCCGAAGCGATCGTTCCCGGATCGATGGCAGGAGTGGAACCCGTCTGCGCCGTCATCACCTCTACGATGAAAGAAGAAACCGCATAGAGCGCAGGCCCCCCGAACGCGGCAGAGAAGAAGATGAGGATGACATAGATGGAGATGGACGCGCTCGCTTCCGATTGCAACGCCAATTGCTTTCGCAGGTTGTGCGAGAGCTGCATGAGGAGATCCGCGATTTCTCCGCCGGAAGAGATACCGCGCGCCAACAACCACGTCGTGCGCTCGAGGAGTGTGGACTTGATGTGTTTAGGGATCTCGAGGATCGCATGCTCCACCGGCGAACCCGAATAGATCTTCGCGGAAACGCGTCGCAGTTCCGTTTCCAACGGCCCGAACTCCGGGCGCGCGCTCATCAACAGTGCACGCTCGGTCGTCAAGCCCGATTTGATGTTGCTTGCGATGAGCTGCAACGCATCCGGCAGGATCGACTCCACTTTTTTCCCACGACCATCGGCGGAAAGGTCCAGGAGCATGTACATCGCCCCGATCATCCCCACTATCGTACTGATTCCCGCGATGATGCTGAAGATAATCCCCAAGTTGAACGTGGTCAGGCCCAAAAAGACCGCAATCACTCCCAGCACGAAGCTGAAGATGAGCGTGTTCATCACATACTTGCGCGCCGAGATCTTCAGGCCCAAATACATGAATTGCTTCTCGAATGCCGCATAGATCCCACGCAAGAATGGCAGTTCGACCCGGAAAGAAGGCATGCGCATCAGTCTCCCAACAGCGATGGGCGTTTGCTCTTGACGATACCCATGTACATGAACTGCCCGATTCCCACGAACGTCAGCAGCACCCAGAAATACACATCCGTAATCGTGATTTGGGGGAACGAAGACAGCACGATCAAGAACGTGATCCCTAACGCTGGCACGATAACGCCTAACATCATGTACACGAGCGAGAGGATCTTCATCTGGCTTTCATAGTTGCGGATCTGGATGGACTGCGCATCCGTCAATGAATCCACGCTCTCCGCGAGCACTTGCGTGATATCCGCGCCCGCGCGCATGCCGTTGACGACTTGCCAGATAGTACGGCGGAAATAGATGCTCGGATTGTTCTCCGCGATGCGTTCTAACGCCGCCTCTTGGATCGTCCCCGTGTTGATCTGCTCCACCGCCTTGTGGAACTCCGTCGAAACAGCGCCGTAATTCCCTTCCGCCACCACTTTCATCGAATCGAACAAGCTTACGCCCGAACGCAGTTGCACGAGGAGCGTGCGCAGCGCAAAAACCAGATTGCGGTCGAGGTCGCGGACCTTCTTCTTGATCTGGATGACGGGATACGCGACCAATTGCACCATCACCAGGATCCCGAACACCGCGCTCACGACGACGGGGAGGACAGGATTGAGCGTCCCGAAGACGCGGTAGCTGATCGTATAGAAGACGAGGAAGAAAAAGACGAAGTAGAATGCGATAATCACAAGAGACATCGTCGCATACTCTTTGGACGAGACAGGGATACTCGCGCGCCGCATGTCGGCGTCCGATACAGGGAATATCTTCCCGAACTGCGTGCCCAATCCGATGAGTCGCTTGCTGGCCCAGCGCAGCATGGGCATGGGCAATACGTTCAATGGCATGGAGAAGCGATAGATCATCTTTCCACCGCCTCAACGGATCCCCGCTTTCTTGAATATGACTTCGGGATCGGAATAGTATTGCGCGATCGCCATCCCCACCTCATTGATGTCGCGGATCTTCTCGCGCATCATGTATTCGAGCACGCGCTGTTTCTCGCTGAGATTCTGATTGATCTCTTGGGCCGTATAACCCGTGTGCAGCGCCAATTCATCGAACAGGCGGATGCTTTCCGCGTATTTCTCGATCGTATCCGTCTGCGCGCGCCAGCGGAAAAGGATATTGGGTTTCAGCGTCGTGCCTCCTTGTGCCCCGGACTTCATGGGGACGAATTCGGCCAGTTGGAGGATCCTTCTCACGCCCAACCGACGATTGCGGAACATGACCGCGTTCAAGTGGACCGCTTCCAACAATGAAGGCGCGATTTCGATAGGCGGAGACGTCAAGCGTTGGATGGTCTCTTCCGCCGTGTTTGCGTGCACCGTAGCGTAAACCGCATGCCCGGTGTGCATGGCTTCGAACATCACTTCGGCTTCCTTCTGTCTTCTGACTTCACCCACGATGATGCGGTCCGGGCGCATACGCAAGGCATTGACGAGCAGGTCCAGCATGGAAATCTGTCCCTTGCCCTCCGCATTGGGCTCGCGCGTCGTCATGGGCACCCAGTGCAGGAATTCGGGAAGCTGCAGTTCGCGCGTATCTTCGATGGTCAGCACACGCTGGTTGGGTTGGATGAAGGGCATCATGACATTCAGCAACGTCGTCTTTCCGCTTCCAGTACCACCGGAAACCATGATGTTCAATTCATACTCCATCGCCAACCATATCAACGACATCAGCTCGGCGCTTCCCGTCCCCCCATTGATGAAATCCGTAACCGTCCATGGATCGCGGCGAAAACGACGGATCGTAATCGTGTTTCCGCGCGAGGAAATGGGATGCAACGACGCATTGGCACGATCGCCCGTGACCAAGTGCGCATCCAGCAAGGGATTCAGGATCGTGACCTGCTTCCCCACGCGGCGCGCGATAATACTCGCATAATTCTGGATCTCCGCCTCGGGAGAGATGAAGATGTTGCTCTTGAGCCAGCCATACTTTTTGTGGTACACCCACACCGGTTCCTCGGCGCTGTTCACCACGATTTCTTCGAGATTCCCGTCATCGAGCATGAACTCGATGTAGCCTAACCCCACCATTTCGTGGATAATGACTGCAATCAGCTTGTCGCGTTGTTCCAATGGAATCTCGGGCAGCTGCACTTCCATGAGCGCCCGTGCCTTGGTGCGGAAGTGTCCTTTCATTTCTTCCACGAACTTGACATCGAGCAGTTTGTCTCCCGACACGTTGACGTCCGAAATCACCTTGCTCTTCAGATTGTTGAGCATCGCCCTCGTTCCTGGCCCGAACTCCGGAACGCGGAGCATGTAGCGTTTCACGAAACCGGCTTCGTCATAGGTGATGTCGACCCCCACATCAATGTCGGACTTGATCGAATAGGACTCGATATTGCCATGAAGCATAGCCGAAAAAAGGAATTGGAGGTTATAAGTGCTACCCCAACGGAAAATGAATCGCACCGTGGTTAGCCTATTAGAGCACTACGAAGCGTTCTTGAAATAGATAATGGGTTCGCCGAACGCGGGATAGCGCACCTCGATCAAGCCGTTGTCCTCGAGCGTCTGCAATTCTTCCGCGATCTTTTCCTCGTTCATCGCCAAGCGCTTCGTCAACTCGTCGAGCTTGATGCTTTTCTGCAGGCGCACGATATCCAGGATGCGATCGAAGTTGGTGACGATGGCATCTGGAGCCACGGGCATTGAAGCCGAAACCGGAGCAGCCGTTGATGCAGGCGGAACAGATACAGGCTTCGTTGCAGTCGTTGGATTGCGCACAATGGGAGTGGGTGCCGGGAACTTCACCGGAGTGGTAACGGGCTTCGCGGCCGGCGCGGGCGCGGATGCTGAAGGCGGAATAGTTGCAGGAGCTGCAGGCGGCGTAGCTTTGGGCGTTGACTTAATCCAGGGTGCAGGAAAAGGCCACACCGAATGCGCCGTCGGACTTGCAGTCGCCGGCCGCGCAAGCGTGGGACGCGCAGGCGTAATCGCGGGAGTGGTGCGCTGCAATGGTTGTGGGGGGACAGCGACTGGTTCCATACGCGGAGCGGCAGCCGGCATTTCCACGCGCGATGCCGGAACAGTGGAAGGCGGGATGACGGCGCGTCGCGCTTCGGGAATCACATACGGTTTCCCCTCATACGCAGGTGGAATCGCAGGACCTTGCCCTCCAAGAACGGGAGCAACACGCGGCGCAGGAGCCGACGTCGTCAACGTTGAAGGAGGGGTGTCAGGCAATTGATGCAAGTGCAAAATACGCGAGAGTGCATTGATGACGCCAGACTTAGGCTTATCGGGAGACATAACAAGGTGAGCAACGCATTTGAGTATTTAAGTGGCATTCCCTGATGCCATCACGGCCTGCGCCGGCTCGCTCAAATTACCCGAAAAGTCTTTGGCGCGCACCGTGTAGAGGAGCGATTCCCCTGAGACGGGCAGCACATATTGTGTAGCAGTTGTCTCCGCTAGCACGGAGTATGTCGTAAATTGTTGCGAGTCGAAGTTCTGGCGGTACACCACATATCCGCTTACGTCCTGGGACGCACTCGCATCCCAGCGCAAAATACCAACATCATCCTCATGCACCACCCGCAGGTTCCCCGGCGCGGAAGGGGAGACATTATCGAATGCGATTGCAAGCGGAACGGTCTGCGTGGTGCTCCCCAACAGCGCAACGGGATTCCCTTCCGGTGTCACCGAGTAAATCCTTCCCCCGATGCGTGCGGCTCGTGCAGGCAGTTGGACATCCGACGCAATCGTCCGCGTCACGCCGGGAGCGACATCATCCAAGCGCACCTGCTGCGGAAACGAGGACAGCAACGCGTCGGTGTTGTCATACACATCCACGTACACCAAGAAAAGACCGTCCACGCTTGTCGTAGAATGGTTTTGCAGCGGAACGCCGATCTGCGCATGGCTCCCTCGTAGTGTCGACGTCATCGTGCCGATGCCAAACGACAGCGCCTCCGAAACGCATTGGTTGGATTGGCACGTCTCTCCTGTCGGACAACCACAGATGCTACAATTATCCACGAACTTCCCATTCACGCATTGGAGGGGCGGCGCCGCGCAGGCTTTATCGCGCGTACCATCAATACAGCGCACGATCGTATCCGTCACGGAAACGATGCGCGTAAAGGTATAGTCATTCACGCGCACCCCTACCGTATGCAGGCCCGGGCGCGAGAACGTGTGCATGAATGCAAGGCGGCAGGGATTAGTGGAACAATCCCCGTTGCTCGTTGCCCCATCCGCCACGAATGTGACCGTCGACCCGGGAGCATTCGTGATGTCCACCGAAAAAGAAAGCGCATCATCCACACGCCCCGCAGTAGGAGCATCCCACGTCAGGGAAGGGATGGATTGCGCCTGCTGGACCGGTTGTTGCGTGTAGAGATAATACCCTCCCCCCAGGAGTGCAATGACCCCCAGCAACAGGAATAACGTCTCGCTGGCATTCATTGGGGGAACACCACCACGTTGCTCTTGTAGGTATCGAATCCCGGTTTCGTAACGGAATAATTGGCATCCTGATAATAGAAAGAACTGATCGGTTGCTTGAACTGTACTGCCATCGAAATGAGCATAGGCGACCCGCCGTGGGAGAAATATACGCCATTACTGAGCGTGACCGTGAAAGGACTCGAATTGCAGCCGCTGCTGCCGCAGGAGTAGGTCATCGTATTGGTGTCGTCCGGCCGGAAATAAACTCCGAGATTCTTTTCATTCGAGCTCAGCGAACAATTCACGCAGTTCGAATCGTCCACCTGCAAAGAGAAAAAAGGATAATTGGAATCGGGCGCGTACGTTTCGAACGGACACGCATTCCCATTGAAGTCGCAACTCAACACGTTGTAGTCGTCCGTCGTCCCGAGCAGGATGACATTGACATCGATCCGCTGGATGCTCGCGATCAGATCGAACGTCGAGGAGCAACCGAGCGATGAAGCGCTGGAAAGAGAAAATGTATTGTCGTCCAGCAACTGGTACTGCACGCAATGAGGAAGCAGGTTGAATTTGGCCGTGGACTGCGTCCCTCCCCATGCAGGCGGTTGCGGGACATTCAAGTCGATGCGCACCCCATCGAAGGTATGTTGGGTGTTGCTGTCCGTCGCGAAGACGCGATAGGTATTGATCACGTCGAAGTAAAGGCCCAATCTCCCCGAAGCGAGGGGCAATTGCTGCGTCGTATACAGGACATTGCGATCGATCGTGTATTGGAACGGCAAGAAGCGCTGGACGATGGACGGGATGCCGATGCTCATGTCCAAGGAAATGATGTCGTCCGTCACATCGTCGTACTTCGCATTGATGCTGTTGAGCACGCTCACTTCCACCGTCGTCTCGGATTGGCGCTCTTGCGCGTGGAGATGGAACCCGATGGCCGTCATCACCACTCCCACAAACAGAAAGGTGAGGAACGTGAACAATATTCCTTTCTCGCGCATCCCATCACCCTCGGATCCATGCCCAGTAGTCCAGTGTGAAGAACTGCGTCTGGGGGCGGGTGTAGCAGTAGATGAAGTCCTGGTTGTTGTAGCTGCATTCCGGAATCGTACCGCTAGGATTCACCACTGCGAACAAATCCCCTTCCGCGGGGATGTTTTGCGTGAACGAATAGCTCGAAGCCAAGCACCCTGGAGATTGCGAGCCGCACAGGAAGGGGATGGACTGCGAACCCACTAGCGTCGAAGGAGAAGGATTTCCCCGATAGAAATTCACGCTCGTCCCATTCGTGTCCAGCGTCCCATTGCTGATGACGCGCACCGTGAGATCGACATTGTTGGTGCTGATGAGATTTCCCGCCTGGATATCCACGTTCAAATCGCGGTAATTGAATGGCGTCGTGATGAATTCATTCCAGTCCTTGACCTGCGGCACGCCATTCGAATCCAGGTACTGGAACTGCGTCGTACTGCCGGGGACGGAAAGAAGCGACGAGCTGCACGCCAGCGTAGTCGTGCAAGGGATGTTGAACGTGTAACTGGAGACCCATGGCTGGGGCGCCAGCGTATTGATATCAAAGATGAGGCCATTGCCTATTGCCGTGCCATTCCCATCATCCACGATAACAGTCCCGTTTCCGAAAGTGGTGTAGATGTTGGCATCCTGCGCAATCACTTGAATGGTTTGCGCGATCAGCTGATAGACCGCGCTCAGCGCGTTCTGGTCCGCCGCATAATAGTATTGGCCCCCCGTCAGGCTCGCGATGTTCGACAACTCACTCGCATCCGCATCCTCTCCGAAACCAATGGTATAGATGATGATACCACTGTTGCTTGCCGTGATGGCGGCCGTCGAAGAATTGGCCCCCGAGTTCGTCTGGCCATCCCCCAGCAGGATTTGGAACTTCAGCGCAGAGGGATTGGTATAGCCCCCATACGTGGCGAAGCGCGCATCCCATGTCGACTGCAAAGTCGTATTCTGATAGGCTTGTCCCCCCGAATAAGGATTGCTCGAGCTCGCGCCCCACTGGTAGTAGTTCGAGGCATTATTCGTGGCAGTGGTCGCAACCAAATAATACGTCGTGCCCGGAGTGACGGAAGTCGTGTTGAAGTTCGCCTGGACTAGCGCATACGACGTTCCGACCGAAGAAGCGGGAATCGTCGCGCTCACGATCGCGCTCCCCGAAATGCTCGAACGCAATTCAACGACCAAAGGAGAGGAAGGATTTCCCACGCGACGGATGTACAAGTCCGCACGCGAAAGATAGGGGAGCACGGGCTGATAGGCCTGCACCGCCGATTCGTTCGTGGAATTTTGTCCGATGTACAACACCTGGTTCTGGCTCCCCGTATTGCTCACATCCGTCTGTGCCGTGCCAAAGTGGGTCGTTGCAGTATTGATGCCATCCCCTGCGGCCGTGCCCCCATTCGAGACCAGATTGTTCACTGCGGTGTCAACGAGCGAATACGTCTTCGTGAGCGCCTGATCCAGCGTGGCGCTGCTCGAGAAGCTCACGAGCCCCATCTGGTCGCTGGAGCTATTCCATCCATTGAAGTCCACGAACGTGGTCGCAGAAGTCTTCGCTTGATTGAGCTTGGGACCCACGCGCAGGTCGATCGTGATGACCCCCGGAATTCCAGAATCGACGGCGATGTAAGCCCATTCCCCTTGGACTTCAAGATCGCGATAACTGTAAGGGGTTGCATAGCTCGTCGCCAATGCCGGAGAAGCAGGCGTTGTCACGTCTATTACCTGCAACGAGCTATCATCCGCAACGATGGCATTCGTATCCTTCAAGCGCACCGTGTAGGCTGTGCCGGGCGTATTGTAGGTGGCAACGAGACTCGGCGATGCGGGATTGGAGATGTTCACGACGCGCAACCCTTGAGATCCATTCGCGACATACGCATAGTTGCCGCTCGGCCACACATCATACGTCGTGCCGCTCGAAATGTTGCACCCCGCAGCAGTAGAGCAATTCCCTACCACGCTAGGCTGAGCAGCGGAGATATCGAAAATGCGGAATCCATTCGTCCCATTCGCGGCATAGGCATAATCCCCGCTCAGCGCGATGTGATAGGCATCCTCCAACGCCGAAGCGCCGATCACGCGCGGAGAAGCCTTGTTGCTCGTATCGACAACGACGAGGCCCGGAACGAAATACGTGCGCAAATACGCGTCCCACGACTGCGAAGTCGTATTCTGATAGGCCTGTCCCCCAGAGTATGGGCTGCTCCCGCGGGCTTTCCATTCGTAGTAGTTCGATGAACTGTTGGACGCGGTCGTGAGGACGATGAAGTACGTGCTTCCGCTCGTGAGTGGGACCATCCCCGCGAAATTCACGTCCACATAGGCGCCGCTCGAAGAGGTTCCTACCGAGGAAGCGGCAATCGTGACACTATTCAAATCGCTCCCCGAAATGCTCGTGCGCAAATGCGCCGTGATGTCGGGCGGACTCCCCACCTTGCGCAGGCGCACGCTAAAGCCCGAAATGAAATCCACTCCGGGCGCGAATGATTGCGCTGCACTCGCTTGGGAAGAGCTCCTCCCGATATAGAGGTTCTGATTCGGACTATTGTTCGTCGTCGTTTCCACGTCGATGCTGGAGTTATCGTACGTCGAAACATATGTCACGCCATCCCTGCTTGCCACACCATATGCCGTTCCCCCTACATCCAGTTGACTCGTGGAAGAAGGAGAGGCTTTGTTGGTCACATTCACGATGCGCAATCCCGAACTCCCATCTGCGAGATAGGCATAATTTCCATTCACGTCCACGTCGTTCGCGGTCCCCGGAGAGTTGTAGGTGCCCATGATCAATGGCAGCCCCGGACTGCTCACATTCAAATCGCGCAACCCCGCAGTGGAATCCGCCACAAATGCATAGTTCTGGTCCACCTCGATGCCGATAGCTGCTGTCGTGCTCACTTGACCGCCCCAGCTCATGCTCCCTGAACGGTCGAACACCAACATCATGTCCACCGGGCGGCGCGTCCCCGAAGAGGTGGTTACCGTCAATGAAACCGTAATGTTCTGGTCGCACGTCAATGGACCTGCCGGAAAAATATTCACATCGAAATTGATGTTCGCATCCTCTGCCAAGGCAAGCGGCGGAGAATAAGGCGCATAGATCCCTCCCGCGTGCGGCGCCAATCCGCCCGTGCATTGGGATGCAGGCTGTTGCTTGAAGAAGACCCTTCGCCCATGCACGAATGGAGCCGAATTGGGAAGCGCCGTTCCATGCTGGAGAGCCGTGCGATTGGCATCGGGAAAGCAAGAAGAAAAATCTTGCGCCGACTGGCAGGAGTTGACATCAACGGGATAACTCGTCAGCTCCACATAAAGATCGTACTGCGGCGGCAAGAGCGTGCGGATGTAGGAGTAGATGTTCTGCAGCGTCGCCGAAGAAAAGCCATTGGTATCGATCTCATTCGAGACAAAACCCGAATGGTCCATGGCCAAAAAGATATCGTCCACATACTGATCCGCCACGCGTCGTTCCTCCAAGAAAGAAGTGGGTTGGTTGGGCAACGAGACGAGCAGCGCTACCGCTGAAACCAGGATGAGGGCCAGCACCACGTCTGCGCTGAAAGCAAAACCCCTCTGCGAGGGAATGGAATAGTAATCATGTGGCATAGATGGTCACCGTCACTGTGGTCTCGATCCCATTCACGGTCACGAAGCGCCGTACCACGCTGGATTGCACCGACCCGATGGGGGCCAATCCCGTCGCGACATTCGCTCCCCCAGTGAATTCGATGTAGTAGTTAAAATGGCTGAGCCGCAGCTTTTCGCGCAGGAAATCATAGTTCGTGTTTCCGAGATTCACAAAGGCGACGAGCTTATCCGGATCCAACACGCGATCGCGTAGTGCTAGCCCGAAGAACTGTACCGCGTTATAGTCCGACAGCAATTCCCAGTCCGATGGCGTGCCGGGATTCTTCACGAGATACTCCGCCACATTCGCGGTCGTCGTATCCAATGTCTTCCGCTCGAACTGCAGCTCCGTCGCACGCTCGATCGATCCCTGAAAATAAAAGATTCCGGCCAGGATGATCATGAACAGCGTCACTGCAAACATCACATCCGGGATCGCCGCTTGACCACGCTTGGATTCGCGGACCGAAGAGGGAGTGGGCGCCATGTGCCTCACCCGAATTCCCTTTCCGCCACCACGTTTCCGAGCGGGTTGATGAGAGTGGCCATAACCGTTTCCCCCGACCACAGCGTCGTGGGAGAAGCCAAGTGAATAGCGGTCGTCGTGTTAGTGCCGCTCCCCGTATGCACGCGCGCGGCCCCGTCCAAGATGAAAGGGTCGGGGAACGTGATGAGCGGAACCCCATTGCGCAAAAGCGAAAAGCCCGATAGCTCGAGCGACTGCAACGCAGTGAATTCCAAGAACTCGTTCTGGACATTACGCTCGTCCGTCTCCGTCTCCGTGATCACGATGAGCGGCATCCCCTGCGCATCGAAACCCGGATTCACGTATCCGCAATCCGCGCTGAAATAGAGCGGAAGAATCTCATACGCGCATCCATCCTCCGTGCAAAAATAATTCTGCCATATCTTGGTGGTGGAAGAGCACGTGTAGCTGTCGGCAGGACACTGCGAAATCACGCACGCATCCCCGCTGCCTCCGGATGAGATCGAAAGCTCGCTATCGGAGAGAACCTCTTCCTCCGTGGTTTGCGACGAAAAAGCGCTCGACTCGTTCTGCCAGAGACGAGAGAACAACGCCTGGAAGAGATCGCGCTCGTTCTCGCGACAGATCACGCGAATCGTGTCCGCGCCCTGCGCATAGACGGCAGGATCCGTGCCCACGAGCACGGAGGTATCGTCTACCTGCACAAAATTCGTCGCAACAAAATTATTCACCGACTTTACGCGTACGACCGCCCCTTCCAGGAAGAATTTGGGATTCAACGACGAATCGAGGATCAACTCCACCTTTACCCCGCGCTTGATCGCCGCGCGCAAGTGATCGCGGAATATTTTGGGGGCAGGCGTTCGGAGTACGGCCTGGATCCGCTGCGTGGCCGAATCGATGTGCGTGAGCACTTTCTCGAGACAATCCGCTTGCGTGCAGTCATAGGTAGCGGCACACTGCGTCAACGCGATCGTGCGCGCCTGATCGGGAGGGATCGTCGTAACTTCGCTCACGGGCTCTGGCGAAGCCACGTCAGGGGCCACTGCAGAAGGCGCTGGCGCGGAAGGAAAAGCAACCACGAGAACGATCGCTAACACGATCAACGCCGCGGGCCCCAAAAGCCACTGCATTTGGAAGCGCATGGGTGCACTAGAAGAGTCGGATAAAGGCATTAGGTTACCACCAGATTGATGTTGTCGATATAAATCCCAACGCCCTCGTTCCCCAAATCCCAATCCGATAGCGCACCGCCGAGCTCCAAATAATATGTCCCGGTTCCCGTGACGAAAGACGAAATGTCCTGCGTGAAGAATGCAGTCGTGTCGCGCGGCGTATCCGCAAACCATATTTCAGGGGACGCATCCCCATCGTCATCGCTGGTGTCGAGGTCGCTCCCCAAATAATTCATGTTCCCGCTGCTGCCGAAGCGTGCCTTGACCCAAGCCTCTTCCCCCGCATCCGCCGCATTGCCCCAGCCCGCATCCGCGTCCACCAAATATGCAAAGCTCAAGAGCAGTTGTCCCCCTCCCTGGATGCGCGACCACATGGACGAATTGACATCCACTTGGATCCCATACGCCCCGGAGACCGCTGGACCCGTAAACGCATTATCATCCGGAAATGCCCCCGCATTCGGCGCGCCGCCGCCCATGCGGATCTGGAGTTGCTGGTTCACCGGCACATTCGAATCAACAATACTCCCATCCCCATTCGGATCGACATTGAATTGTATGCCTTGCGGAGCGATTCCACCGAATTGGTTGATGTTCCAGTCCCACCCATCATTCCCGGCGCCAGGGCCGAACGTATTCGCAGTGGAATTCACATCCGTGCGGAAGTCCACGGGCTGCGGCAAATCAACAGCCAACTCCCACAAATCCAATGTCTGACCGATCTCCAAAAAATTCACATCCAGCCTTCCATAATCGATCGAGATGCCCGAACCCGAACCGCTCGGTTCATAGGTCATGCGCAACCGCGCGTTGTTGGCCAGATTGTAGTCCGAAATGCAGCTGCTGAGATTGGGACTCTGATACAGGGTTTCGGAGTAGCTCGGCGTATACGCTTCAATATCCAACCACGTCGTGCCATTCCAACACTGGATGCGGCGCAAGTCCTCGGTGAGGCCGATGAGATTCCCTTGCAGGTGCTTGATGTAAATGCTCACATTCGTGATGGTGTCCGCGGGCGTTAACCCCAAGTTGGAGAAACGGAACTCCACCCAATCCGGGTCCACCAGCTGATCGTCCAACGAAACGGCGTACGCCACATCGTCCGCCTGCACCTCGGTCGACCACACTTGGTTTTGGTCGTCCGTCAGCAAGACGATCCCCGCAGTAACATTCGCATTGGAATTCGGCACTTGCACGGGCGGATTGAAAGGAGAATAATTCAAATCGTTCGTGAAAATGATCAACCCATTCACATCGAAGGCCTTCACGATGCCGCGATATAGGATCACATTGGAGACGTTCCCCAAGAACGGACAAATGCGGTCTCCCACGAAGATGGTGCCGGCAACGATATTCGTATCGAATTCCAGTTCGAGCCTCGTTTCCGTGTAGGGCGGATTGGAGCTCATGTAGGTGATGATCGACGCCAGCTTGGTGCAGATCCCCTCCTCCTGCAGATTCTGTTGGAGCGCCAGATTCGAGACGCTGCGCGTGTGGATGAGCAGGAGTACGACGACAAACACCAATAACAAAATCAGGATGCTCAATAGGATTTCGGTCGCCACTTGGGCACGCGTCGAGTTCATGTGTTGGTCACGGTCGCATTCGTATCCGTCATGCTCACCTGCAGCGTGTAGATGCCCTCTTCAAAATACAACTGTTGAGGCGTAAGATGCGCACGCGTGAAAGCGAATACGGAAGTGCTCCCCCCCACCGGCGGAAGGAACGTCATCAGCACGTAATTTTGATCCACGCGGAAATTCGTCACCGAAGAAGGCAGCTTGATGTCGATCAGCACCGTGTTGCCCGGTCCCTTGGCATAAACGAAATCCACGGCATTCGAGACCTGATCCACGACGGACTGGCTTTGGGTGACTTGAATAGTAGTCGAGTAAGAAATGAACGAGTACGCGAAGAGGATGACGGCCACCCCCATGAGGAAAGCCGTAAAGACGATGTACTCGAATGCCACTTGTCCACGCGCATGCATCAATCCCATGCAACGAAATGGCCAATAAAAAGCAACCACGCAAACAGGTTCGATTAGCCAAAGCGAGGCCGTTATCCAGCCGCATTAAATAGGACAAAGCTTATGTATATTCATTAGATGGCGGCCGAAGGCAAACTCAAGCTATACCGTGTCCTGCTCGACAAGTATGGCGAATTGATCAACCAACAAGAACAACGCACCGTGGGACAGATCAAGGCCCTCGTCGACACGGAAGACCTCAATATCCAGAACCTCATCACGCTCTACAAACCCGAGCCCTATGCGTATGAGAAGGATTACCTCGAGACCGTCCAGAAGATATACGAATTCCTCACCAAAGAAATCCAATACGTCCCCAACGACCTCAATCTCAACTTCTGGCTCTCCCCCAAAGAGATCCTCATCAACAAGATATCCGACGACGAAGACCTTTCCGTGCTGCTGTGCACCTGCATGTCCGCGCTCGGGGACAATAACGCATTCGTGTATGTCATGGAGCTCGAAGACGGAAGCACGCACGCCGTCGTGTTGAGCACCATCAACAACGTCACCCTGCTGCTCGACCCCTGCCTGCAGCACGGCTTCTTCAAATACTACGGGGAAAAAGGCTACGTCTTCAAGAAATACCAATTCAACGGAAAGAAGATCACGCGCGCCGTCTATCGCTTCAACGCCCAAATCTATGAGCAGTTCGTTTAGCCCTCACGCAAAGGCAAAAGCCAATAAAGCGGGTGGCGCATAGGAATCATATGCCCTCATTCCAATTGAGCAGCCAGCAACTCCACGCAATCGCGAAAAAATGGAACGAAGAATGGCGCGGAAGCTACTTCAACCAATTCCGCGCCGTCGGAGAAAACACATTCCAATTCAAGATCAACACCAAGCAGGAAAAGGTCTCATTGCTGGTCAAACTCCCCAACTTGGCATGGGTCTCCCAGCGCAAGTGGGACGTATTGCCTGACCAGCCCCCCATCGTCAACAAAACAAAAGCGCTATTCGAAAACCAAAAAATAAATTCCGTCGCGCAGCACGGCAGCGATCGCATTCTCGTCATCACATGCACCGCCATCCGACTCATCCTCGAGCTATTCGGGGAAGGCAATATCATCGTGACGGAAAACAATGAAAACAGGAAAATTCTTGCCGTACTGGCCGCGCGCGAATGGAAAGGACGCACACTCAAGGGAGGGCAACCCTACCAATTCCCCCAAAACCAGAACAAACTCCCAGAAAAGAAAGAAGCAGCGGAAGCGATAAGTGTTGAAGCCATCGACGCGCTCTTTTCGCGTATCGAAGCGGTCGCATTCGGCCAACAAGATGAAGAGCAGGAAGCCGTCGTGCGCGAAACGAAAACGCAACTGCAGAAGAAAGCGCTCGAAATCAATTTAGAACGACAGCAAAAGCAAATGCAGGAATGGGAAAAAGAAATTGCCGAACTCCAAAGCAAAGGCGAATGGATCTATGCCCACTTCGCCGAAGTCGAAGCGCTCATCCACGCATTACAACGCGCCAAAAAACAAAAAGTGAACGAGAAAGATGCCCTCAAGGAATTGCAGAAGAAAATCAAAGGGATCAAAACCATCGATTTTGACAGAGCCAGCGTGGAATGGGAAGCGGAATAAAAAAAAGAATTCCCTGGAAGGGGGTTCATTGCGCTTGCGCGCAATGATAACAGTGATGGGTGTGGATCACGACGTTATTGTTGTGAACCCAAGCTGGTAATCTCGCGTTCGTCCACGATGAAAACATCGGAGACCGCGGTAACGGCTGCGTAAGGGACCTGAATGACCCTTTCTTGCAGGTTGGCTTTCTTGATGACGCGGGATTCGGCATCCACTTCGACGATCAAGGCCTCGATATTGCCCGTATTCTCATCCACGAGCAAGTCGGATAAGCGACCGACTTCGTCGCCGCGATTCGTAATCACGCGTTTCGTAGCCAATTGGCGTGCGATTGCAAATTTGTACATATAGGAAACCCCCTTATTGCTGGAGGAACGATTTTCACATATAAAAACGTTTACCTATTCCACGACCAAAGGCATTGATTCCGGGAGGGAGCTCATTCCCTGCGGATGCGGCGGATAGGTCGCCTTCCAGGATGCGAGGGAAAGATATCGCGGAGCGCCTGGCGGTCGATCTGTCCGCGCGTGGGATATGGAGAAGGCCGCGCACGCTGGGCCGGCTTCTTTCGTTTGTCCGGGTGAGGGGTGACCATGCCCCCTACTAGCGGAATCCGAGTTTATATGCATGTTTTTAGCCCAAAATAAGGCAGCTGCCTCCTCGATTATGTCGTTTATTTTTAACGATTCGGGAGCAAAAGCTCCATATGGCGCTCCCCATCCTCCAAGACCAGCCCGCCCAGATCGCCCAAGAGCTCAGCGACTTGCCCATCGTGGGAGAAAATTTCAAAGTCCAAGTGGAAGGAAGCTACAAACAAGAGCTGGAGCACCAGCAATACCGCATTGTGGGCAGCCACTCCGCCGTCAAAGTCTGTGGGTGGACCAAGAACATGCTCCGCGGCGAGGGCGGGTGCTACAAGCTCAAGTTCTATGGGATCCAATCCCACCAGTGCATGCAGATGACCGTCAACCTCAGCTGCGCCAATCGCTGCACCTTCTGCTGGCGCGGGACCAAAGCACCGGTCGAAAAAGAATGGAACTGGAAAATGGATTCCCCTTCCTTCATCATCGACGAAGCGCTCAAGGCCCACTATACCTTGCTCCAAGGATTCGGCGGCCATGCCGGCGTACCCAAAGCCATGTTCGATGCCTCCCAGCACGTCGGACACGTCGCGCTCTCATTGACGGGAGAACCCATCGTCTATCCAAAGATCAATGAGTTGTGCGAAAACTTCCATCGCAAACGCATTTCCACATTCATCGTGACGAACGCGCAATACCCCGAGGCCATCAAGAACCTCCACACCATTACCCAGCTCTACCTCAGCCTGGACGCGCCCAACAAAGAGGTGTTGAAGCAATTGGACATCCCCCTCTTTCCCGACTACTGGGAACGATACCAGCAATCGTTGGACGAATGCGCCAAGAAAAAATACCGAACCACCGCACGACTCACCGTCGTGAAAGGGATCAATGACATCGAACCCCAACATTACGCGCAACTCATCCGCAAAGGAGACTTTGACTTCATCGAAATCAAGGGATACATGCACGTCGGCGAATCGCAGAAGCGCCTCCCCCGGAGCGCCATGCCCGACTTTGCTTACGTGAAAGAATTCGGAATGAAAGTACTCGCATTCCTGGAAAAAGACTACGAATTCGCCTCCGAACACCTGCCCAGCGACGTCATCCTCATCGCCAAGAAGCAATACCACAAGAAGACATGGATCGATTTCAATCGTTTCTTTGAGCTCATGAACGTCGAACACCCGCCCGCAAATCTCGATGCCATGGAATACTCCAAAGCCCGAGAAGAAGTCAAAGAGAGCGAGAAAGATTTCGGCGTCGTACAATAACTAAAGCGTATGCGCTTTCGTCTTCGTGTGCGGTCCCACAAAGAAACGTTCCGTGATGCGCGCATCCAGATCCCCGGTAAAGTGGAACTCACGCGTACGCGAAGTCGCGCGCAAACGCGTGCGCTTGACCTTGTAATCTTTTACGATGAGACCGATCGGACGCTTCCCATCACGCAGTTCCTTCAAAATAGCGGGTTTCGTTCCCGCGACGAGCACTTCCGAACGCGCACGCACCACCGGTTTGCCATCCACCTCGAAGCGGACCACACGCCGGATGAATTTAGGGGTAATCACTTGTTTTTCCATGAAGAATTTGGCCTTCGGAAAGGTCGCATAGACGTGCAACGACGTACCATTGGAATGTTGCAACAATGGCGCATACCAACGCGGACGCATACCAAGCTGGGAAAAAAGAAGTTCTTAAATAGAGCCTACCACGAGCATGAATTTTTCAAAACCCGCAAAAGAAGAAAGGATATAAACAGAATTCGCTTACTTTTTGAAATGGAAGACGAAGGACACACCCGCAAAAAAGGAAAACCATCCATGGAGATGATCGCCTTCGCGCTCATGCTCGTGATAGGGATTGTCATCGGAATCTATTCCGCCCAATACCTCCAAGAATTCGTCGCACCCGAACAATTCAAGCTCGCGCAAGAAGCCAAACTCTTGCATACCCAAAACCAACTGCTCAAAGAAAAGGTCGACTGCTTGACGGATGGGATCCAACAGAACCGCGGGAAAGCCAGCTTGACCGAATGCAGTTAGCCGCGCAATTTTCCCTAGATTTTTAACATGAACCCGTGCATCCAGGCTGCATGCAGAAGGCCCTATTCTTCATCATACTCCTCATCGTCGTCGCAGGATGCCTCGATGCCAAACTCACAGCGGGAGAGACCGCTGCCTGCCTGCGCGCCAGCAGCGCGGAGCTCACGCACATGCAACCTTGCACGACCGCCCCCGCTTGCCAGACGCTTTTTCGGAAAACACAAGCGAGCGGAATCGGAACCAAGACGAACAGTTCCATCCTCGTCGAGCGCGCCGAAAGCCAAACCATCAATGGATGGCTACGCCTCACCGATGCAACGCAAAAGCTCCAGAAAGTGAGAGCGGCCTGCACCAATGGGACGATCGGCGAATTATGGAATCAATCCCAATTGGCCGGAACCGCACTCGGAGAGGCGCTCTTGTACAGCGAAAGGAGCCAGATCTATTCCTGGCAAGCGCTCCAACAGACCATGCAAGCAGCCGAACGCGCCGAGTTGAACAGCGTAAGAGACTCGGCGGCATTCCAATCCTACGCCAAAGCCGTCGAATTCATCCAAGAAGTCAAGAACCAAACCCCACACAGTGCATTAGCGCAGAAAGTGCAAACCAACACCCGCTACTTCGGAACGCTCGCGCAGCGCATCAGCGGAAAAGAATCCAACGCATATGCGATCGACACCGCCAGAGGATTTGATCTGCTGAAGACCCCGACTAAAATCCTCGAACCAGGAAACAGCGGCAAGCTCATCATCGCGTTCTTCCCCACATGGAATAGTTTCCTCAATTCCATGCGCACACGCAAGAACGCAGTCAAAGGACTCCAAGTGCTTGAGGAATTGGTAGCGAGCGAGATGATTTATCACGCAGAAGCAGCGCTTGCGCCCACCAACGGAATTCACGCCGGAATCATGCAGCACATCCGCGCCATCGAAGAAGGAATAGAAGAATTGGAGAAAGAAGAAACGGCACACGCCTCCGAAGCAACACCCAAAATCCTCGCGGCGGAAAACCAAATCGTCGAGATCGAAACCATCCTAGAAAATGAAAGTCAAAATTATCATTTGCTGGAGGCATGGAATCCGGCATTTCATAGCACGATAACCGCAAACGATTTCACCGCGCTTCGTGCCGAATTGCAGACGCTAATCGAGTGGAAAGAGCGTATCGAGCAGGAAAGCGCACAAAACCTTGCGCTCGGAAAACGCATCATGGAATGGAGAGCATGGGAAAAAAACCTTGTCGCATGGCAACAGGAAATCGCCGCATATCAGGCCGCTCAAGCGCCAATCCAATCGGCCTGTGACGAGCTCGCCAAAAGCATCAGCAGCAACGAATCCCCTTCATTGCGATTAGCCGCCAAAGAGCTAGTCGAGGCCAAAACGGAAAAGAAATGGGGATACTGCGCCGCGCTTTTACACCAACTCGAAGAGAACAAGACGACTATTACGGCACCCGCACTCATCATCGCACAGAAACACGCATTCGCCGCATGCGTCGAAAGAACACGACTGTACGCCGAAAGCATGCGCATCGGAAACGCCTTATCGGAAGAGGAGTGGTTGGCATCCAATCATGGCGACCCAGCGCTCGCTCACTCCGCCTGCAAAAGCGCCTTGCAGAATGTGGAAACGGCCTACTTGCAGAGCACCACCGTGCGGGAATGGAATACCACTCAAAAGGAAGCGCATGAGACCCTCATGCTCATCGACCAATTGCAGTTGCGCGGCGCCAACGGAACACGCTTTGAAGAGAGCGGCAAAAAACTCAGGCAACGCATCGATACGCTCACGCACCCACAACCCTTCTCGGCACTGCAGGAAAATCAACGTGAGATGGAAGAAGCCTTGCGCGAAGCACGCGAACGCATACACGAAGCGCTCCAAGAGTTAGTCGCCAGACAAAGATGGGAAATAATCGCCCCCGCAAGCGTGGAAGGAAACGCCCCCGCCGAGATGGTATTGGAGTGGAAAATGCGCAACCCGGCCGGCAAACCAATCCGCTTCCCGCTTGAGCTGGAGGTAAACATCCCATACACGGCGGAAATAATCGAATCCAACGTCGCATGGACCGAAAAACAAGAAGTGGTGGCGCTCTCCCTATCGGAATGGAACGAACCCATCACGATCCAAGCACGCGGAAGCGGAATCCCTGTCCGGCTGACGGAGGACATTACCATCGGCGAACTTATCGGAAACCAAGCACGGGTGCGCATGACATTGAATGCAAGCGCGCAAGCCGACACCACCCTGCCGCTCGAACGCGAAAAATATGGAATCGGCGCAACCGCTCCGATGAGTATATGGGTGGAAGACAGTACCGCTTTGCTCGAACAAGGCAGATCGATACTCATCCCTTTGCGCACCCCCACGACGAAGATTCTCGTCGACACCCTATTCCAAGACGTCATCCGCACCACCACTGCACTCGCCGGCGCCCGTGAAGAAGAGGGAATACAGACGACGACGTACACCGTGACATGGAAAAATAGCGTAGCAAAACCATTCCGCTTGAGCGCCAGCACCGGAATTCGCATCGACCCGCTCGAAACCCTTTCAGTACAGGTTTTGGGAGAATTGGGCGAGACCATTCCATGGAACACTACGGGCGAAGGGAGCCTCGGCATCCAGTCCCAAGAAATTGGAGCCAATGGCATGCGAACGTTCACCATCCTCATCGCCCAACCCCAAGGGATCGAAAGCTGGAATGTGCTGAAAGAAAATCTCCTGCAAGGAATCCAACAATACACCTCCAGCCCTTTCGCCGACATCGCAGCAAAGGCAATTGCATTACGCCATCGCGTCGAACAGTGGGGTGGGGACAATAACCCCCAAAAGTGGGCCGAAGGACTACAGAAGTGGCAAGCAGAACTCGATGCGCTCGCGGTAGAAGAGAACTTGCACTGGCAAAAAAAAGCAAACCTTACCGCGCGAAAAAGCACAATCGCTACAGGAAACACGGCTGAATGGGAAAGGCAGCGCAGCGCATTCGACACATTCATGGAAGAAAATAATTTGTTGGGCGCGGAGAACGCCATGACATGGCTCGAGCAGAACGACACCAATGCGGCGGCAATCCCAGTAAACGCTACCCCCACCGACGGCGAAATCAAGAACACCACCCTCGGAAAAGCCGCAGAGGTAAATCAAACCATTCTTTCTGCACGCGATGGCGCTGCAGCATATGGAAAAGAGCTTGGAATCACCTGCAATAAATTGCTCGAGACAAACTTCATCTGCCCCCTGAGCGAGAACCAACTGAAGGATTTGAAAGAAGAACTGGAAGATCTCCAAAAAGAACTCCGCGATGCCGAGAAACAGCTTGCGAAGAAAGATATCAAACGAGAAGCGATACTGCCTATCGCCGCTAACCTGCCCCTCATCGAAGAGCGGACGAAAGCGATTGCGACAAGGATCGATGACGCGCGTTCAGCATTGCAGGAGCAAGCCGAACAGATGCAAAAAGCACTCGAACAGTATGATATCGCCGAAGCGGAATGGAAAGACAACCTCCAAAAGGTAAGCGATGCGATGCAAGCAAACGAATACGGAAAGGCCATCTACGTGGGAAGGAATCTCCTCGCTTACGCCGAATCAAAGAAGCAAAACATTACCGGACTCGCCACGCTTCCCGAAAAAACATTGCCATTGCTCGGAGTCATATTCGCGGTCGGCGGCGCAGGGATATTCCACTGGTGGAAAAAGAAAAACCCTAAGCCCATTACGATGAAATCCATCCCGCGCACGAGCGAACGCATCACAAGTCGTCCGTCACCGGAAACAGGAAGTGACGGATCCACGTCGCCAGATAGGAGAATGGAATCCCCACCAGTGCAACAAGCCCGAACAAGACCAGAACTCCAATCCCTGCAGACGCCCAAAAGGAATTGAATGAAGTCGTCGTATCCCAGACCTGGAAGAAGATAGAGGTAAGGAATAGCAGCACCACACTCAAGAAAAGCGGGATCAACGTCAGCACGACCACTTCAATCGTATGCAACTCGCTCCAAGAAAGCCAAAAACCAAAACCGAAAGCGAACAGGACGAGCGCATACAGGCGATAGTCGGGAAAGAAATAAAGCGCGAGGAACGAAACTAGTGTGAACCAGGAAACGAGTTCGAGGTAGTTCAATTCCATCCAGAATCACTTCACATTCACGGGCATCAAATAAATACCATTCGGATACTGCGCGCGAATGTAGGGACTTTCCCCCGCTAATTGCTCGGGAGGCACATACGTGAACTCGTTCTGCACGAATTCGGGATAAGCATGGTAACTTGTTATTTTGGCCGTTGAGGCGTTGAGGATAATCACGACATCCTGCTCCGTGGTAGTGGGAGAAGTACTAAATTGCACGGACGCCCCGCCCGGAAGCAATAACCCATGCCGCCCATCCTGCTCGATATAGGATTGGGGTTGATCGCGAAACATTTTTTCGATCGTACTCGTTAGCTTCCCGGAAAATGGATTCGAAGGTTCCAGAACCCCCGTAACAAGACCAGTCGGAGCCGAAAAGATAGAAGGAGAAAAATAATACGCCGCACCGATTGCCAAAACAGCAAGAGCGATGAACCCGATAGTGAATGGATTGAGTTCCATCACAGCAACACAAACCTAAATTATTTAAAGGTAGTCAAGAGCGCGAAAAAATAAGACAGTGTTTTGCGCAGAACGCAAAACAGATACAACATTGCTATTGCGTGGCAACAGCAACTTGCCCTTCAATCGAGGACTTTGGTCGGCGAAAGTTGGCGTAAGGGCGGAACTTGGTCTTGGTCCAGGCAGTAGGCTGCTTGGAGCGCAACTTA
Source organism: Candidatus Iainarchaeum sp. (assembly GCA_016699555.1). GTDB lineage: Archaea > Iainarchaeota > Iainarchaeia > Iainarchaeales > VGJJ01 > VGJJ01. The sequence continues at coordinate 168,639 of CP064981.1, read as the reverse complement.
AATTCCTCTTCCAGCAACTTAAGACGGAGTTCCTCATTTGCGACGAGTTTCATTTCGACCCCTTCCCAGCGTTTTTGGCTCATTATTGAAAAAATGTCAACTTTTGACGTGAATCAAAAGAAGAGTAGGTAGCTAATACAAAGAGCTTAGGTAGTATATAAGCATTACTTATTTCTTTATTTAGGGGTGCAGCGGCACACGCCCAGGAACTCCTTTTTAAACCTCAAGAAACGTTTTCAGTATATGAAACCCGTCAGAAACCGCCGATTGCCAACCGGAAAGATCGAAAAACCGGAAGATAAGATTTGGCGACAGCAATTCGATAAACTGACCAAGGACGATCACCTCGAAAAGCTCCATATGCTGGGGCTGGACGACGAAGAAGTCGAAGAGTTGGCCGAAGACTTCGAAGAAGTCAAAAAGGGCAAGAAAGGGAAGATTTTGCAAGAATTGGAAGAGGAAGTTGGACCTGCGCCAGAAGAAGGGGTTGAGCAGGGAACACCGCACAAGAAACATGCCAAAACAGTTGAAGCCAAAGAAGATGAAGAAGAGCTGGACGAAGAATAGTTCCGGCGCCCACACTATTTTATCCTGCAAATTCATAGTAATGGCATGGAAGAGAATTTTCAGCTGGACACAAACACCCCGATTGTCCCGCGTATTCAGATTGATACACCTGCAGATGTCTCAAATCCTTTTTTGCCCAAAAATGATATCGAACAAATCATGAATGGGTTTCGTCAAGAATTACTGATTTCGGGTTATTCAGAAAAAACGATAAAGATGTACTTGCTCTACGTCGAAAAATTTTTGCAACAACTGCGGAAGAAGCCGCACGAAGTGGGAAAACCAGAAATCGTCGCATTCCTCGCTAGTGCAAAAGAAAAAAATGTCTCCAATGCCACGCTGGCCCTCATGCATGCATCCATTAAGTTCTTCCTCGAGAAACATCTCCAAATGAAAGTCATGGACGAAGTCCGTATTCCCAAAAAAGCCAAAAAATTACCCAGCGTATTGACGATTGAAGAGATCAAATCGCTCATCAAAAACACCAAACCCGGAAGAAACCGTTTGCTCGTGATGTTTCTCTATTCCACCGGCGTCCGTGTTTCAGAAGCAGTCAAAATCAAACTCCAAGACATCGACTTCAATGCAGGAATGGCGCGCGTGCAAGGCGGAAAAGGAAACAAAGACCGTGAAATCGTCTTATCACAGAAATGGATGGGAGAAATGAAAAAATACCTCAATCGTAGGAAAACCAAAAGCGAGTTTTTGTTTGCCAAAAAAAATGGAAAACCCATCTCTACTGATACCGTTGAACGCGTCATGCGTCACTCGGCCGAACGCGCAAAAATTATGAAAAGAGTCACCCCCCACGTGCTCAGACATTCATTCGCCACCCACCTGCTAGACAACGGAGAGAATATTCGCAAGATCCAGATTCTGTTAGGACACGCAAACCTAGCAACCACATCAATCTACACGCACGTCTCCAAAGAAGAATTGAGGAAAGTTCAGAGTCCACTTGATAATCTCTAATAGCACTTACCCCAATCACAAAACGAAACATATATTATGTAGATAGAAAATACATAACTTAGTTTCCGTTTTAGAAAGTAAGAAATTGAATTTTTCTTTACCCTACCCCCACACTTCCACTAATCCATGGAGTTACCGGAAGAAGTGAATTTCTCAGAGGCGAAAATTTGAGAGTTATGATTGAATTGCAAAGGAATTTGGCAAGGAATAAGGCGTAAGCTTAAATAGGAATTTTCATCTCTATGCTTGAAATTTGGTTTTAACATACCAGGGGAGATCAACTATGACCGTACGCATTTCCAAGTTGTTTGGAATGGATATCTATACCGATAACGCTGAATACAAAGGAAAGATTTTCGACTTGATTATCAACCTTGAAAAAGGAAAAATTGAGACGATGACAACCGAACCCCTGAAGGTTCGCACGAAACAAGAGGCCCGCAAGATCATTACCGAGCGATCAATCCCCTACCAAAATGTTTTGTCCGCAAAAGACATCCTCTTGGTTGGAACCCGATCTCGCCCCGTAGAGCAGCCTGTTGAGGAAGAACCCCAGCCCGCTATGCGCCGCCCCAGCTATACTTCTTATCGCCGCCGATAAGAAGTCCATTTTTTCTTTTATGTTGACTGTTTCATTTTGAGGCATAAGTATTTAATGTAGTTAAAGAATACATAATCAATTCCTAAATAGAATAAGAAAAAGAATTATTACCGGAACTATGGGGGGTCATTGGTATGTCCAAAAGTTACTTTATTCAATACAAATTCATTCTTCCCGAATCAGTTAAGCATTCGACTTACACCTACCAAAAACTTTTCCGGGCAATCTATGGTTATACTCAAAATGTTACAAAATCGAATGGAAAAACGTACCATTATTTTCGTAAAGGTGTCTTATCGGACACCCCTTATTATCGCCCCGGAAAGAATAGTGTCATTATTTCTCCTGAAGCATTCCCTAAATTAAAGCAATTTTTCGCGACGGGACAGAATCCTTCACATAAATGGATAACAAAAGGGGACTGGAAAGCCGTCTATTATATGGATGAAAAGGAATTAGAAGATATGAAAGTTGTGCAGTCGCTGGAGGATCTATTGGATCGCACCTATATTACTGCCGATTTCCCCCAACCTCAGAAGATTTTGACTGAATTGAGCACAATCTTGGACACCTCAACTGGCTCACAACCTAACTTAGATGTGCGTAAACGCGTACTTCTGTCCGAATCTCAAGCGATTTTATCGCATGAGTGGTTTCAGCAGCACCACCCAAAGTCTAAGGTTTTAACTGAATTTAATGACAAAGTTAAGCAACTAAAGGGGTTGTGAAATAGGGGTTGTTTGTTGTGCCTCTATTTCTCTATCTAATTCTTCTACGCTGATCAATAGTCCTTTCTTCTTCCATCTCATTTTTCCGCCTACTACACTAGACTCAAGAAGTCCGCTATCTACAAGGGTCTTCAAGTAAGGGTATAGGCTTCTTTCATTCTGGTATTCAATTCCAAATAACTCTTTCACGCGACGCAGTATTTCTTCCATTGGCGTCCATTCCTCAAAATCAAGCGCCTGTGTCACATGGTGTGCCTGGGTTCCTTCCCTAAACTTCAGGTGGTCCCACAGATTCACTACTTTGAAGCGCGGAGGCGATTTTGTGGCATTCTGTTCACTAATTCTAATTGTTCTGTGATTTATTGATTCTGTGTTAGTGCTCTCATTTCTGGGAGTGTACTCAACCCACTGTTTGAGTCGATCGACCCCGGAAAAGATGCTTCTAACGATCAGTTTCAACATGGTAATGATAGTAATGATAGTAATTACTTAAAAACCTTATGGTAATTACTAGTAATTACCAAAACTTGCAGTAATTACTCAATAAATACAGTAATTACTCGGGTTGTTAATATTTAGTCGTTAAAAATTGAGTTGAGTATTGGTTCAAAATATGCAACATATCAAATAAAGTGAATAAAATAATAAACTGTTAATAATTACTGAAATTTGATCTAAAAAACCAAGAATGAGGGTGAAAAAATGATCAAAACTGCACAAAAAGTCACTGTATATGATAAAGTGAGTGAGTATTTTGAAGGGTTTTTGTTTGGGATTACAAAAAGTATTGAAAAAGAGAGATAGCGGGAGAAGGATTTGAACCTTCGATCTTCGGGTTATGAGCCCGACGGGCACTCCAGACTGCCCCGTCCCGCTAGGATTGGATTAGAAGTTAACGTGAAAAAATGAACGAATATTTTGTGTTTATTCGGTCATTCTTGCCGTTCTACTCTTCAGCTCCAATTTCCTTTTAACTGTGTGCCTGTCCAAGAATGTGCGTTAAACTGCCTTTTGCAGGGCGTCCAATTCTTGTTTCAGGGTGGTAATTTGCTCTTGAACGGCCTTTGCTTTTTCGGCTGAATCGATAGGCGCCATCATCTCGCCGCACTCTGGGCAGCGGAATTCATATTGGGCCGCAATCTCGAATGCGGTCTCTTCGCATGCTTTTTTGCATGCAAAGAACGCGTGACTTTCCCCAAATCGGGCTTTCTCTTCTAGCTTCTGCAATCGTTCGGACTGCTGTTCAAGGATAAGTTCGATGATGCGGCGCTTTTTGATTTCCCAGGTATAGGTATACCATCCTGAATTCTTGTTTTTGGTCTTGTTATAGCAAGCGATTCCTCGGTAGTGGAGGCGATTCAGGATGCTTCTGATTTCGGTAATCTTCAAGTGTTTCATTTCTTTTTCGATGTCTTCGTCTAGGCATTTGCCGTTTTTCTTCAGGCAAATCTTGACCAAATCGACTGCTTCATCTCCGCCGATGGTTTGGATGAATTCTGCGGTAAGTGGAAAACTAAGTAGATCTTTTGCGCGCCCCATTTGGATCCCCCATAGGATTATGGGGTCTACGAATTTAAAGCGATCATTAAGAAAATTTGTTAACGCGTTTTCCTTTGCTGGTGGGGATGACTTCTAGTTTTCGATTCTTGAAGGTGATTTCTTCTTCTTTCCCGTCCATTATTTCATGCATCGTTACGGCGAGCGCTGCGACTTCGCTGTGGGGTTGGTTGGTTATTCCGATATTGTAGTCGGCCTGCTGATAGACGCTTGCCGGTACTTTGTCTGCGCCGATGACGATGGCGATTTTGTTTTTCTTTCGGAGTGTTGGGAGGTGCGATTTGAGCTTCTCGCCGTACATGGTGAGGTGGACGATGGTAAATCCTTCTTTCTTGAGTTTCTTGAGCTGCTGTCCGATGTTGGGGGTAAATGCGACTTCAAAGTCTCCTCCAAATCGCTCGACGACGGATTGGATGGTTTTGGGCACGGAGGTGTCGGAGTCTTGGGACAAGATGATTTTCTCCGCGCCGAATGCGCGTGCGACCAGTCCGCAGTGCGTGGTGATGCGCAGGTCACGGTATGTTCTGCCGCTGATTCGTACCACGATGATTCGCGGGGTCGTCATGCGCTAAGCTTGGGTGGATGAGTTTTTAGTTGGTGGTGTTGCGCGCCGGGATGGTGAGAGTGAATGTGGCGAGTCCATCGCTGGGCCCGATGAGTCCGTTTCCGCTCACATAGCGTGGGTGTGCGTCGTACCATTGCTCTTGGACTTCGATGGGGGCATCGGCGGGGTAGATGGTGATGGTGTAGGTTCCTTCCTCTACATCGGTTCCGATGGTTCCGTCGACGGTGATCTTATGCATCCATTCTGGGGTGAATACGGGGAATGTGGGTCCTGCGAGGATGTGGGGTGGATCGAATGAGAGGTGGATGTCGGCTGCCGGTTGGATGGTATAACGGAAAGCCATGCCTTGGTAGTAGGTCACTCCCCACGCGCTTCCGATGAAAAGGGTGGTTGTGAACCCATTGCTATCGCTGGCGAGCGTGGCTTGCTGTTCGGCGGGGGTGGATGATAATCCGACGGTGTTTGGGAACTGATCAGGGGCTTTGGCCCATGTCTGGATGCCTGTTGTGCTGAATGTGGGGAAAAACTCCGGTTGGAGGTAGCTTTCGCGTGGGATGAGGTTCGTTCCAAGTCCATTGCCATAGTGCAGCGTATTGACGTCCTGGAGGAATGTGGCTGGGACGGAAGGGAGTTGTGCGAATATATCATTCTCGGCGATGCCGTAATTGTTGTGGAAGAACGTTTGGGTTTCTTGGATGGTCTTTCCGTTGGTGGTTGCGTATTGCTGGAATATGGCGTGCTCGCGGAGTGGCAGCGTAGGGGTGGGTACCAATCCGTGGTTGGTATCGGGTGTTGGAGTTGCAGGGTTATTCGCCGGGCTGGTGCATCCTGCCAAAATGACGAGGAGGAGTGTTGTTGCTAGAATGGTGGTATATTGCATATCCTATACTCCGCTTCCGGTTTGAAATGTCTTGACGTGGTTGCCTGCTCCAACGAACCCGTTGAGGTCTCCGGAGAAGCAGAGGCTGCCGTTCCCATCTACTGCAATGCTGGATATAAGTCTGCTGGACGTGGTGGCGTTGAATCGGTTGAATTGCTTGCAGGTAGTGGTGCCGGGCGCTATCGTGGTGCTCGTGACGCTGCAGTCTTTTTCCCACCCTCCGAATCCCGTATTGCCGCAGAATGGGGTTCCCCTCCATACTTTCAATACGATATTCGTGTCCACTCCGCTGAATGCGCTGCTAAAGTTTCCATCAATGTTGATGGCTGTATTTCCGACGTTGCGTATGCGCATGGGTGCTACGGTGGAGGATTGACAGTAGGTGGATTCGGTGTATGTGTGATAGGCCAGTGCGATGCGGTCCGTGATGACGCATGAGAAGCGGCCAGTGCTAGTGTTATCGACCCCTCGTACGAGGAATGTGATGTTGTTGTCGGGTGCGACTCCAACGTAATCGCTGAGGGTGTAGTGATTGATGCTCATGTATGCATTGGCGTCCCGAGGGGCGTTTCCACTATATGCTGCTCCTGTCCCCGTGCGTTGTAGGACGAGGTCATACTGGGAGTTGGTGTAATTGTAGATATAGAAATTCATGTCCCGATCCGTTCCCGCTCCATCGGCGCAGGTGATTGCATTCGACATTGCGATGGCCGATCCTTGGTAGCTGAAGTTGAAGTCAATAATGCGTTGGGGGTGGACATTCCCTGCGAGTTTGAATACGAATTTTTGCGCGGGAAATCTTCCCGATACGCTCGCAATGGTGTTGGCATCCGCGCCGTCTACCGGATCGAGGTTGTCGTATTGTGTGCTCACGAACTCCGCATTATGAGTTGCTGCTGAGGTTGGGAGTGATGTTTGGAGGTTGACATCGAAGGCACAATTGTTTCCTGTGCTGGAGCACGGCGTGGAGTAGGAGACGAATTGTTCATCCCACGTGCTTGAAGCGGGTGGATTCGTTCCTGGATTGGCGCTGGGTTTGATTTTTGCTCCGTTTCCATCGATGTCCGGGTCGTAGTTGGCGTCCGTTTCTTTGAAGTGGAAGTTGGTGTCCGAGCAGCTTCCGCCGTAGGTGATGCTGTGCGCGCGATTGAGCATGATGATCCACGTCATGGTGGTGGTGCTTTCGACGGCGTGTGCGATGAGGGGGGCGCAGAGCAATAGGAATAGTGTCGCCACAACAAGATTATTCGGTCGCATAGGGGTGGAAGCGCATAGTGGAATAAAACCCGCTATGTTGCGTTGCGGTCATTGGTGACGAATTCTTTGGCGTGGGTGCCGCCTGCAACGTAGGTGTTGATGTCTCCCGACATGCATAGCTGGTTGGAGTCTCCTGTTCCGAGATTGCTGACGAGGCGTCCGGCGGTGGTGGCGTTGGATTGGTTGTATTGTCTGCATGTGCTTGTTCCTAGGTCTGTTTGTGGGTTTGTGACGCTGCAGTCTTTTTCCCATCCTCCCATTCCTGCTGTTCCGCATCCGCTTCCTGTTCCTTGCCATACTTTCAGTACGAGGTTGGTGTCGTTTCCTGAGAATGCGCTGGAGAAGTTCCCGTCGACATTGATGTCGGTGTTTCCGTTATTGTAGATGGTGAATGGCGCGATGGTTGCGCTTTGGCAGAAGACGTTGTTGTCGTAGTAGTATTGTTGGTACATTTCGATGATGTCCCCGTATAGGCATGAGAATACACTGGCGTCCGACGATCCTTGGATGAGTAGCGTAATGTTGCGGTCCGTTGCATGGATGAATCGTGTGAGATTGAAATCCACGAAGTATGTTTGATCAACATTTTCGACAGGGTATGTCCCTTCTACTCCTGTCCCGGTGTGGCGTCCAATGCGTTCATATTCGCTTTCTTGAAAGTTCCATAGGAAGAAATTAATGTCGCCCTCTATTCCTTCACTCTCTGGCGCGGTTGGTTCGACGTCGCAAATAGCGTTATGGATGTTCACTCCAACGAAATGAAATGATAAAGCGGTTGTCTTTTCGGGCAAGACGACGGACTTGTATGTGATTTTGAAGGAGGGGTATTGTCCTCCCGTTGATATGGTTTGTACGCCGGCTGAATCGGCTGCGATGGCATTGGTGTATTCATCGTCCGTGAATTCTGTGCTTACTGGCACGATAGTGGTGGGTGGGGAAACTCCAACCTCTCCAAGATACCCTATATTGGTCGAGCTCGGAGCGGTAACTCCAACAAAGTTGTAATCGCGTTGCGCAGTGGTGGTTCCAAGCGTTCGTGCGATGGAGCTTGGGGCAATGCGTGCGGCGTTTCCGTCGTTGTCGGGGTCGTAGTTGGCGTCGATTTCATTGAAATAGAAACTGGTCTCGGAGCAGCTTCCGCCGTAGGTGATGCTGTGGCTGCGGTTGGCCAGGATGTTCCATGTCATGGTCTGGCTGTAGAGTCCTGTCAGCGCGTGGGCGAAGGGAATCATCAGCAGAGCAAGGAGCGCCATTCCGAGTATGGTGCGCGTATAGGGGTGCATGCCATTCAGAGCTTATCCTGCAATAAAATACTGCGCGGCCTCAGCTGTTGTAGTCGCCGATCTGGAATGTCTTGACGTAGGTTCCGCGGCGCGTGAAGGTGTTGATGTCGCCGGAGAAGCATAGCTGGTTGGAGTCTCCCGGCAAGAGCGCGCTGATGAGCCTTCCATTGCTGGTGGCGTTTGTTTGGTTGTATTGTCTGCACGTGGTCATTCCGAGGTCGGTGAGTGCGTTTGTGACGCTGCAGTCTTTTTTCCCATCCTCCCATTCCTGCTGTTCCGCATCCGCTTCCTGTTCCTTGCCATACTTTCAGTACGAGGTTGGTGTCGTTTCCTGAGAATGCGGTGGAGAAGTTCCCGTCGATGTTGAGGTTGGATCCCCCTGCATTGGTGATGGTGATGGGTGCGATGGTTGCGCTTTGGCAGAATGCGTTGGTGTCGGGGTAATATTCGACGTCGAAATCGAGCTCGTCGAGTGTCATGCATCCATCGAGTGTGTTGACGGGGCCTGCTGCGAGCATGAAATAGGTGGTTGCGTCGGAATTGACGTAGTCGCGGATGTTGGTGTCGAGCGAGATGCTGCGTTGGGTGAAGATGGCGCTGCTGATTCCGCCTCCTTGGTTATCGTTATCGGTTTGGATGAGATCGAACACATTGGTTCTCCAGTTCCATGCGTAAGCGCGCATATCGACTTCGTTTCCGGTGGTGTCGTTGATGCATGGGTTCGCGTTGACTTTGATGAAGGTGCCTCCGGTATAGTTGACGGTGGTCTTCTTGATGCGGCGATAGTCTTGGTCGTAGTCGATGCGGTATTGGGTGGCGATGTAACTGCCGCTACCCGTTTCGATGACGTCGACATAGGTTGCGTCGACGTTTTCGATGTTGAGGTATTCATCGGATGTGAATTCGGTCGCGACTTCGCTCAGGTCGGAGGGGTCGCTATTGAGTCCGGTCTGTTGGTAGGCGTATACCGGGCCGGCGCTAGGGGAGCTTATCCCTCCATAGTTGTAGCTGTCTCCAAGTACGTTGCTGTCGCTCACGAGCGTGGCGGTGGGGGGATGCGTGCGGCGTTTCCGTCGTTGTCGGGGTCGTAGTTGGCGTCGACTTCATTGAAATAGAATGCGCTGGCATTGCAGGCGGCGCCGTAGGTGAGGGTATAGCTTCGCGTCCCGGCAGGGGCATTCCACACGAAGAGGGTGGTGGCGAAGGTGGCTGCTTGGATGAGGGGTAATGTGAGCAGGAGAGCGCATAATCCCCAGAAAATCCATTTTTTCTCCATGGGGAAGGGATTGTTTTGGTGAATAAAACGCTGCTCTTGGGATGGGTGCGCGAAAGGCGGCACCCGCGCTATATTGGGCCGGAATAGGGTCTTTTTTAACCGTTTCTTCGCCTTTTTCGTAGTGATTGGGGCTATAGCTCAGCCTGGTAGAGCAGCGGACTTTTAATCCGTGTGCCGTGGGTTCAAATCCCACTAGCCTCGTTGGCCAGTTTCGGCTGGCCGCTGCGAGAATGGGTATCGCTTGCGCGACACCCAATTTCGAAAAAGAAGTTGCGAATGCACGTTCGCAGTAGTCCCACTACTCAAAAATGGGGCCGTAGCTCAGCCTGGTAGAGTATCTGCCTCTTAAGCAGACTGTCGAGGGTTCAAATCCCTCCGGCCTCGTTCTATTTTTCCATTCATTTTTTTATTCTCGTTTTGCGTAGCGATTATTCAATTGTTTTTGAGGTGATGCTGATGGGAAAAGCAAAATCAAAACCGAAATCCAATAAACCCACTCGCTTACGCGACGTGCCCGCACACAACGAGGGGCGGCTTCCCGTGATGCGCGGTGGTGTGCCTTCCGTCTGGGATGAGATGCATCGCATGCAGGAGCAGATGGATCGGATGCACGAGGCGTTTTTCGGTGATAGTTTCTTTTCGCGCTCGCTCATGAGCCCTTTTTCGAATTATCCTCTTTCGCGCGAGTTATTTTCTTCTCGCTCGGAGTTGTATGAGACTCCCACGGAAGTGAAGGCGGAGATTGCTCTGCCGGGAATGGATAAGAAAGATATTCAGCTCCATTTCAATGAGAACGTATTGGAGGTGCGCGCACACAAGAATGCGGAGCAGCGTGGGAATGAAAAGGATGCCTCGACTTTCTCGCGCAGCTATTCTTCATTCTACCGTTCCTACTCCTTACCCCATAACGTGGATACTACAAAGGCGCGTGCAAAGTTCGAGAATGGGCTGCTGCGCATTTCCATCCCTAAAAAGACCGCACAAAAATCCGAGTCGCAGCGCTTGGAAGTAGAATAATTTTTTGGCTGGCAGGGTCTGATTCTTAAACTCTGCCGATGCCTTTTTCTTTATGGCTAAACCGATCAAGCGTTTGTATCGTTCTTCGACCGATAAGGTGTTGGGTGGAGTATGCGGTGGCATCGCGGAATACTTGGGTGTCGACCCTGTCGTGATTCGCCTGATCTGGGTGGTTGCTTCGTTGTTTTGGGGCATTGGGATTATCGCCTACATCCTTGCCTGGATCATCATCCCGGCGCGGAAGTAGTCGTTTCCTGGGTGCATTTATAATCACTCTTGTATTGGGTATCCGATATGTCTGACTTTGTAATCGAGGCGCGCAATGTCACGAAGACCTATGAATTGGGCGAGGTTCCCGTGCACGTGTTGAAGGGCGTGGATGTACAGATCAAGCGCGGGGAGTTCGTCTCCATCACGGGTCCTTCCGGTTCGGGTAAGACGACACTTTTGGATGTGCTTTCGGGCCTATTGCGTCCGACGCGCGGGGAGATCCTGATCGATGGGAAGAAGATTTCGGAGATGGATGATAATGCGCTCGCGCATGTGCGCGGGAAGACGATTGGTTTTGTTTTCCAGTCTTTTCATTTGATTAATCGTTTGACGGCTTTGGAGAATGTGATGTTGCCCCTCTGGTTCCAGGGCATTTCGGAGGAGGAGCGTAGGGAAATCGCGGCGAGGACGTTGATCAGTGTGGGATTAGGGGATCGTCTGCACCACCGCCCTACCGAACTATCCGGGGGGCAACGCCAGCGTGTGGCGATCGCGCGTGCGCTGGCGACGGATCCGGATGTGATCGTGGCGGATGAGCCTACCGGTAACCTGGATTCGCAGTCGGGTGCGACGATCCTGAATATGATCGATGAATTGAACAAAAAAGAAGGCAAGACCATTTTAATGGTCACGCATGAGAGATACGTAGCAGAGCGCGCGGAGCGTATCATCCATATCAAGGATGGTCTTATCCAGTCGAGCGAGAAAGTGCGCAAGACGAAAGAAAAAGCGAAGGGGGATTACAAATGAATAAGCTGTTGTTGGTTTTTTTGGGTGTATTGTTTTTTGCCGTTGCGGTGCATGCGCAGTCGCTGACGGTGTCGTCGGTGAACATCGATCCTTCTCCCGCCGTGCCTGGGAGTTATGTGACGATCACGGCTTTCATCGCGAATTCTTCGCAGCTTCCTGTTCCGAATGCACAGGCTGTTTTGACGCTGCGCGGGGATGGCGCTGCGACCGATTTCCCTTTCTCGTTGGATCCGCAGGATTCCCCTGTTCGTGATTTGGGTACGGTACCGGGCTTCCAGACGGTTACCGTGAAATATAATGTGCAAGTGGATGCGGCTGCGTTGGATGGCGCGTATCCTGTTTCGATCCAAGTGGGGCCTGCCGGCAAGCCCGGCGGCAAGCTGGAGTTTGTGATCAATGTGATTGCTCGCCAGCCCATTCTGGCGGTGGTCTCTTCGACTCCTACCTCGGTGGGAGTGGGTCAGAGTTCGGAGTTGAGTCTGCAGGTAAAGAACATCGGCAGTTCGACGGCGCAAGATGTGACGATAGGGGTGGGCGAAGACCGTACGGTTACGAGCACGGGCGCAGTGGTGGAGCGCGATATCTTCCCATTGGGTGCGGCATTCGCTTATTTGCCTCGTTTGTCGCCGGGCGAGATGGTGATGATTCACTTGCCTATTTTGGTTAATCCTTCTGCGACGAGCAAGCCTTATTTCGTTCCCATTACGATGTCTTTCTATGATTCCAACAAGACGAATTATGCTTCGACCGACTATGTGGGTCTGAAAGTGGTTGCGGAGGCGCAATTGGGGGTTTCTGTTTCCAAGTACGATACGGCTCCCACTCCGGGGAATGCGGCCGCCATCACGATCGACATGTTCAATACGGGCTTGGGCGCTGCGAAGCTGTTAGAGGTCCATGCGGAAGCGGATTGGATGGATCTGTCCAAGAAAGACTTCTTCATCGGCACCATCGAATCGGATGATTTTGATTCGATTACGTTGGAGGGAAAGGTCTCTCCGGATGCGTCTCCGGGTTTGCATGATGCGGTGATTACATTGGTTTTCCAGAATGCGTTCGGCGATGAGCAGACGGTCGAGAGGACGGTTCCTGTGCGCGTGTTCTCTCCTTCGGAGTTAGCTCAACAGAACGGGGATGGTTTTCCTTTGCCGTTGGTGATTGCCGTAATAGTGATCATTGTGGGCGTGTGGTACTTCCGCTTCCGCAAGCCTACAAACGGGAAGGCGAAGTAGCTGTCTGCCGGCAGGTATTCAACTATGTCTCAAATCGGGCTGGAGGTGTTTCGTTTTGCGTTGCGCAATCTGACGCATCAGGGCCTGCGTTCCTATCTCACGCTTTTGGGAGTGGTGATTGGGATTGCTTCGATTGTGACGCTGATTTCGTTGGGTGCTGGATTGAATAACGCGGTTGTGAAGCAGTTCGAGCAGTTGGGTTCCAATACCTTGTTCATTACGGTCGGCGCGGTTGCGGGTGGAAATCAAGAGTCGGGTCAATCCGGCACGAACTTGAAGACTTTCGTGGATGCGGACGTGGAGAAAATCCGTAATCTTCCCGAGACGGCTGATTTGCTCGCCCCGGTGGTGAGTTCCGCGACCGTGGAGTTCGCTCGGAGTACGAGCAAGGTGGCGATTATTGGTTTTGATCCCGCAGAAGGGGAGAGTTTTGCGGATTCGGGTTTCTTTGACGTGCAGGAAGGGAGGACCCTGGAGAAAGGAGATGGTTTTGTTGCGCTAATCGGTAGCAATGTTTCTCGCGAGCTCTTCGACAAGGATGTTCGCTTGCGCGATCGCATCACGATTGAAGGCCGTTCCTTCCGCGTGATTGGTATCACGAAAGAAAGCGCGCAATCTTTTGGGGGCGGTCCCAACACGAATGATACGATTTTCATTTCTCTGAAGGCTTTCGAGCAAATCTATTCCAATGCCGATCCTATTTTCATGTTGGTGAGGACCAAAACGAAGGATGATGTGGCGACTGCCAAGGCGAAGGTCGAGCGTATCTTCGAGCAGCGCTATGGGAAGGATCAGAAGGAAGTAGTCGTGAACACGAGCGAGCAGATTTTGGAGAGCATTGGCTCGGTGTTGGGGTTGCTCCAGATGTTCCTTGCCGGGGTTGCGAGTATTTCTCTTTTAGTGGGTGGAATCGGGATCATGAACACGATGATCATGGCGGTCCTTGAGCGCACGCAAGAGATTGGGGTGATGAAGGCCATTGGTGCGACGACCACGTTGATTCTTTCTCTTTTCTTATTGGAGGCGGGCTTAATCGGTTTGGCCGGCGGGGTGATTGGCGTTTTAGTGGGGTATGGGCTTGCTTTCTTGATTGGTGCTATTGCGACTTCTTCGGGTTTGGCATTGGATGTGCAGCTGGATTTCTTGCTCATTTTGGGCGCGCTGGCCTTCTCGATGCTGGTGGGGATGATTTCAGGTTTGATTCCCTCGCGCAATGCCGCTAACATGGATCCCGTTGTTGCGCTGCGCGGGGCGGAATAATCAGATAAACTCACGTTTTATTCGTGCGAGATATTGTTGTGGAACAATATTTTCAGGAATTATTTTTTTGGGGATTGAAATCTCTCCCGCATCTGCAATGACGAGTTTTCCTTGATTGTTTTTTTGATTAACGACAATCATGATGCATTCATAATTTCCAAGTCCGACTCCCAATCTTTCAGCCTTTCTTTCGAGTGCCAGAAGCTGATGGGTTAACTCTTTTCCATTTGTTGCTCCTGCAAATTGGAAAAATGCTTCTTTTCGTTCTTCATCTGTGGAACCTTTTAGTTTTTCTTGAATGGTTCCGTTGTGATTGAATGGGTATAGTAAATCAGCATAGCTATTGACGTTATTTTTACCGCCTAAAGTTAAGTCTGCCATCAGTAATCTTTTTTTGTCCCGTGGGAAAAATACAGGCACAGTGGGAAATCCCAGTGCTTGCAATGCTTTCAAACGGTAATAGTTTCCGAATGCACCATGGCTTTGATGGAATTTCCGCGTAAGTAAATTGGAGTGAAACTTTTTGACCGCGAATGACTTGGAATTTCCTTGTTTTTGGATTTCTACTCGATGGACAATTCCTTGATGGCCTTGTCCGATAAAATCTCTTTTAATCACCCTCACACGAAAGAACTGTTTGGTGCGACGCTTGAGTTTTGAAAGAATGGGCATGAACATTCCTGAAATTGCGCGTTGATAAACATTTCTTCTATTTATTGTGCAGTTATTGAATTTACTCTCATAGTAATGCTTATTCTTTAACTAATTCCACGTGAATGCCTTCCGCGTAGAATATTTTTTTCCACCATTTTTGAGAGCGGTTCGCCAGCCAGTTGAGTCCCGGTATTCCGGGCAAGATGAGTTTATTTTTCACGATTTTGAATTTGATCTTATCGTGCGCCTCGGGATAGGTGCCTGGTTTGACCCACTTCCATTCTTTCTCGATGTCCGCGACGATTTCTTGTCCGAAGCGCTCACGGCCCACATTCACTTATCCCGGCATTTTTTGCGGGTCGCAGCATAAGTAGTATTTGGTTATTTTCATTCCAAAAGTGGCTGAAAATCCTATTAAACCCGAGCCAGAGGGTGGCTTTATAACCGTTTTTCGCCGCCTTTTGATTAGAATCAGGCAGTTACGGGGTTGTAGCTCAGCCTGGGAGAGCACCACGCTGAAGACGTGGGTGTCGCGTGTTCAAATCACGCCAACCCCAATCATTTCACTTCTTCTCTTCCTTCTTCGGCCTTAACGCAGGGAATGGTATTACGTCCGCGATGGAGTATTGTCCAGTAAGCAGCATGACCCAGCGATCGAATCCGATTCCTAATCCTCCAGTGGGAGGCATTCCGTATTCCATCGCTAAGAGGAAGTCTTCGTCCACTGGCATTTCTTCTCCGCCGGCTCTTCCTTCGGCTGCTTGTTTCTCGAGCAGTTCGCGTTGGCGTACGGGGTCGTTCAGCTCGGAGTAGGCGTTGGAGATTTCCCACCCGTTCATGAATGATTCGAATCGCTCGATGAATCCTTTCTCGGTTCGGTGTTCTTTGCACAATGGCGTCGTTTCGAATGGGTGATCGATCACGTGCGTGGGTTGGATCAACTTCTTTTCGGCGAAGTGTCCGAACAGTTCTGCGATGATGAGCCCGCGTAGCTTGGGTCCTTCCATCTTGATGTGCTCTTTTTCGAGTATTTCGATGAGTTGCTTGTCGCTTAATGCGTCGACGTCGATGTTGGCGTGGCGTTTGATGGCCGCTTTCATGGGCAATCGTTCCCATTTCTTGCTCAGGTCGATCTTGATGCCATTGATTTCGAATTCTGGTTTTCCGTGGATGAGGATGCATGCCTCGCGGAACATCTCTTCGGTAAGATCCATCATGTCGTTGTAGTCCGCGTAGGCTTGGTAGCATTCCATGGTGATGAACTCTGGATTGTGCGTGCGGTCCATGCTTTCGTTGCGGAAGTTCTTGGTAATGGTGTAGACTTTCTCCATGTTTCCGATGATGAGTCGCTTGAGATACAGTTCGGGCGCCACGCTCAGGAACCAGTCTTGTTCGACGGCGTTGTAGTATGTTTTGAATGGCCGTGCGTTTGCTCCACCGTATTGGGGCTGCAAAATGGGCGTTTCGACTTCGATGAATTGGTGTTTTTCCAATACCTTACGGATTCCCTGCAGCACTTTTGATTTGTTGATGAATACCATTTTGGTGGCGGGGTTCATGACCATATCGAGATAGCGTTGGCGGTAGCGCGTTTCGATGTCCGAGACGCCGTGCCATTTGTCGGGCATGGGTGCGATGGATTTGCTCAGGAATGTGAGGTGGTCCGCGAGCACGGATATCTCGCCGCGTTGCGTTCGGATGATTTCGCCTTCGGCGCCGACGAAGTCTCCGGTGTCGAGGCACTGGAATAGTTTGAATGCGTCTTCGTGGGTCGTCCCCTCTTTCAATTGGATTTGGATCTTTCCGCTGTCGTCGACCAAATCCAGGAATGCGAGTTTTCCGAATGCGCGGATGCTCATGACTTTTCCGGCGACGTTGGCTTTCGTTCCTGAGTTTTGATTGTTTTCGAGGTGCGCGAATGTGGTGTGGATGTCTTTAGCCATGTGCGTGCGCTGATAGCGGTAGGGGAAGGGGTTGATTCCCATGTCCTTTATTTTTTGGAGTTTGGCGAGTTTGCTATCGCGTAGTTCTTCGAATGAAGTCATAGCAATGACCCCCAAGAATGGATTAAAAAGGCGCTTGGCTCCTTTAGGGGTTGTTCCAAATAGCGCTTATCGGCTATCCCCTGGTTGCCGCGCTATACGTTCCCGAAGCTGCTCTGCATCGTCTTAATCGTAATGCCCTTCGTCCCAATCTCGATGGGGTGCAGCTCCTCAGAATGGTGGGTCGCGCGTAGTTTTCGGATGTGCAGGGTTCGGTTGCTCTGGCTTCCTAATCCTAAGTAATGCAGCACGAACACGCCGTCCACCACATATTCTTCGACGCCGTATTTTCCGAATACGTTTTCTCCTTCGTTGACTTCCGAGACGAGCAAGGAGGTGACGCCCGTGCGCTCGAGCATGAATGATATTTTGAGGATGGCTTTGCGTACTTCGTTGGCGTTTTCGTAGTTGAATCCCAGCGCGGGGATGGAGTCGATGACGAGGCGTTTGGCGCCGATTCTCCTGACGGCGCGCATGATTTCGAGCAGGAGTTTGTCCAAATCGAATCCGGCTTGCATGGAGTATTCTTCGTCGGATGGGAGTCCTAGTTTGGCGATGCTTCCGTCGATCATTTCGAGCATGTTGTCGTCTTCTGCTTTTCTCAAGTCCCATCCGAATGATAGCATGTCTTCGCGCAGGAGGTTGGGTCTTTCATCCAGCGTCACATACACGCCGGGCTGCTTGTATTGCATGATTCCGTTGTAGATGAATTGATTGCAGAAGATGCTTTTGCCGGTTCCCGTTGCGCCGGAGACGAGGAAACTTCTTCCTTCGGGGAGGCCTCCTTCGATGAGGGGGTCTAAACCCAATATGCCGGAAGGGATACGGTTCATGCTCGAGAAGGGGTTTTTGGGCTTTTTATAGGTTGTTTCGTTCCTCGTGTGTGATTGGTTGCTTTTGGTTGATTGCTTGTAGTTTTCCGTTGAATTTGCGCATATCTTTAAACCTGGTCGGACGCTTTTCATGGATAGTTGAATGATTTGGAGGATTTTTGATGAGCGAAGAAACACACGCACACCACTCGCACGCGAGCGGGAGTAGCGGAAATTTATTGCCTTATTCCATTTTGATCGCAGCGCTTATTTTGGGCGGCAGCATGGTGTGGTCGGCCAACACATTGAGTGCTGGTTTGGCTAACCTGGATGTGGTGGCCAACAATACTGGCGGAACGACGGTTCCTCCTGCCGTTGTGCCTGACACGACAGACCCCGCTCCTGTAGCGATTAGCGTGCAGGATTTAGAGGGCGGTTCCGCGATGTTGGGGGATCCTAACGCGCCTGTGACGATTGTGGAGTTTTCCGACTTCCAGTGTCCTTTTTGCCAGCGTTTTGTGAGTGATGCCTATCCTCAGATTAAGACGAATTACGTGGATACGGGAAAGGTCAAGATTGTCTTCAAGCATTTTCCCTTGAGCTTCCACCCTTTCGCTCAGAAAGCCAGCGAAGCCGCCGAATGCGCTCGTACGTTGAGCGGAGATGAGAAGTTTTGGATGATGCACGACAAGATGTTCGCGAATCAGTCCGCTATTGATGTCCCCGATCTCAAGCGCTATGCCAAAGAGATTGGTTTGAATGAAACGCAATTCAATGCCTGCTTGGATAATGGAGACACTGCCGCGAAGGTGCAAGCCGATTATACGACAGGCACGAGCTTGGGTGTCTCCGGGACTCCGAGTTTCGTGATCGGTTCCGGCGACAATGGGACGCCTCTCGTGGGAGCGCTTCCCTATGCTTCATTCAAGTCCGCTATCGATGCGGCCTTGGCGAATGCGAATTGATGCAGTATTAAATAGGATAAGGGGATCCATTCCCCTATATCCGCTCTTTTGTTCTAAGGTGATCTGATGCGTTTTCCTGTTGTGATTGGTCTATTGTTATTGGCGCTTGTCCTTTCGGGTTGCGTTCAGTCGCAGTTGAAGACGCGCGATACTTCTCAGATCGCTCCCACTTCGATTACTACGTTTCAAGTGATTTCGAATGCGGAAATCTGTCAGCAGGATGGAAAACCCATCATCCGTCTCTATTCCACGACGTGGTGTCCGCACTGCAAGTGGATCAATGACACGTTCAACGGCGTGATGAAAGAGTACGTGGATCAAGGAAAAATCGTGGCCATGCATTGGGATGTGGATATCAAGGACGATCAATTCACTCCAAAAATCGATGATGATTTTCCGGTTTCGGAACTGGAGCTGTTCCAGTCCGTGAATCCGAATGGGACGATTCCCACCTATGTATTCGGTTGCAAGTATTATCGCGTGGGCAATGGCTTCGAGACGCAGGATGATTTGGACGCCGAAGCCGGAGAATTCAAGGCGCTGATCGAGAAGCTGTTGGCCGAATCGGATTCCAATTGATCGAAAGATGGTTGTTCAGACTTATATATTCGGCGGCCTGCCTTCTATTGCCCTAGTGGGCGACGAGGTGATATGATGAGTAATATTTCGAGGTTTTTGTTGCCCCTCGCGTTGATCGCATTGGTGAGCGGTGTCGTGATGGCAGGTATTTATCCCGGTAACAATGTTCCAATCACGCTGCGCAATAATGATGATAACTCCCAGTTCACTGGATTGTTGGTGGCATATGGGGATGTCTCAGGCCCTGTATTTGCGCAACAGTGTTTTGAGGGAGATAATGGATTGAAACCAGCTCCATCTGCTGGCGTGACCAGTACTATTGGGTGGGCCGATGGTAATGTCTCCTATTCATACAGCGATTATTGCACTGGGGCCATTTTGCATGAGTTCGCCTGCTCCAAGAATGTGAAGTTTGTGGATTCCAATGGTGGCTTGACCCAAATCAATAACTTAGTCGCACTGGTGGATATTAACTGTAATGCGATTGGGTATTCAACATGTAACGATTCGAATGCCGTTGTGGCTCGTTGCGTGTGATGGTCGTAGTTCCATTGTGCATGTGAGTCGGGCGCTCGCGCGTCCGATTTCTTTCTTTTTTCTGGGAGATGATTTATATTGTATCTCCACATCTAACTCGTATTGACGAGGTTGATCCGCTATGCCTGCCAAAAAGAATTCCGTGACGATTTATTCTACTCCTACTTGTTCGTATTGTAAGATGGCCAAGGAATTTTTCAAGGAGCACAATGTGGATTTCAAGGAAGTGGATGTGGCTGCCGACACGATGGCGGCGCAAGAGATGATCCGTAAGTCGGGGCAGAGTGGGGTTCCTGTGATCGAGGCCAATGGCAACATCATTATCGGTTTCGACAAGCCCGCATTGAAGAAAGCGCTCTCGCTTTGATTTTCGGTTATATTTCTGACGGCCGTTGCAACGTTTTCGAGTCGCTCGTTATTTCACGCAGTGCAGCGGCGGCTTCGTGAGCAGTTCGCATAGCAATTCGGTGCAATGCATGATGTCTTTCCGGCTGGCGATGGAATGGGTGGTGTGGATGTTGCGGATGCACACTCCGACTGCAGTGGTTGGGACGCCTTCTTTTGAGATGGAGATGGTGAGCGCGTCCGTGGTTCCGAAGTTACTGACTTCCAATTGGACGGGGATCTTGTTCTTCTTGGCGTAGTGTTTGAAGAATTCGTTCAGGCAGGAGTTTCCGATCATTTCGTCGTCTTTGACGGTGAGGACGGGTCCTTTTCCCACGGTTTTGGTGGGTTCTTCATTGGTGTCGTTGGCGTTGCTGACGTCCACTGCTACCGCGAGATCGGGGTCGATGGCATATGCGGATACTTTGGCCCCGTATAGTCCTACTTCTTCTTGCACCGTGAAGACGAAATAGACGTCGTGGGGGTTCTTGGCGTAACGCGCCAGGTGGAGGAGCATGAAGCACCCGATGCGATCGTCTAATGCTTTTCCTGCGATGAAGTCGCTGTTGCCCATGCGGTGGTCGACGCGTTCCAGGCTGAGGTAGCTGCCGATGCCCACGCCGAGCTTTTCGAGTTCTTTCTTGCTGAGTCCGGTGTCGACGAATACTTTGTTCATGTCCGGGAGTTCCGTGATCTCGTAATCGTTGTTGATTTCATTGGTGGAGATGATTCCGCGCACCATTCCCTTGTCTCCTTTGATTCCGACGGTTTGTCCGACGACGTTGAGGGTGGTAATTCCTCCGAGCGCGGAGACGTAGATCCTTCCTTCCTTGTCGATGCGCTTGACCATCAACCCGATTTCGTCCATGTGGGCGGCGAGCATGAGGGTGGGTTTTCTCCCTTTTTTGTGGCAGATGAGATTGCCCAGCTTGTCGGTGTGGATTTCATCCACGTAGGGTTTGATCTTTTTTTCGATGTATGCGCGGACGTCGCTTTCGTTGCCGGATACGCCATCGAGGTTGATGAGTTCGTCCAACATCTGAAAATCCATTTTTTGCATGTGTTTTTTCCCCCGTTTATGCTTCCTTGTTGAGTTTGCTTGCTGCTTGTGCGATGATTTCCATCCCTTCGCCGATGTCTTTTTTTGTGACATTGAGCGCGGGGATGACGCGCACACCCTGGATTCCGCATCCGAGTACGATGAGTCCGCGCTTGAAGCATTCTTGGATGAATTTTCCGCGCAGTGCGTTCGTTGGCAGGTCGAATGCATTCATGAGTCCGAGTCCGCGGGGCTGCATGATGAGTGAGGGGAATTGGAGCTCTATTTCTTTCAGCCGCTGCCGGACTTCCTTCCCCATCTTTTCGGCGTGGTGGAGGAGTTTTTGTTTTTTGATTTCGCGGATGATGGCGGCTCCCATGGCCATATCCAGCACGTGTCCCCCTCCCCATGTGGAGGAGATGGCTCCTTTTTCTTTCGGAAAGAGCCTGCGATTGGCCACGGTGGCGGCGACTTGGAGTTTTTTGCCGCATGTCTGGATATCGGGCGTGATGTCGTAGTGTTGATATGCCCACCATTTTCCGGTAATTCCCATTCCGGCTTGGACTTCATCGGAGATGAGCGGGATATTGTACTTGCGCGTGAGCTTGCGGATTCCTTGGACCATTTTCGTCGGAGCGATGTGGTATCCTCCTTCTCCTTGGACGCATTCCATGATGACGAATCCTATTTCGGTGGGGTCGAATTCGCGCTGCATGAGCAGTTCGAGCTCTTCGATTGCGCTTTCGTCGTATTGGAGGTGGCGTACGGGGATCTTGAAGTATTGCTTGACCTGCACGGCTTTGGCGTTGGTGAGCGATAATGCTCCTGTCGTGCGTCCGTGCCATCCGTTCACGAATGAGATTCCGATGCGCGCGCTGGGATTGTGGCGTACGGCTATCTTGAGCGCATTCTCGTTCGCTTCCGCGCCGGAGTTGATTAGGAATGCCGCATTCATTTCGCGCGGGACGATCTTGAGCAATTCGTCCAGCAATTCTTCGTGTTGGGGGACGGTGAAGTCTTGTCCTCCGTACTTGAATGGGGTGTAGCTCGAGTGTTTCTGCAGCACGCGCAGCATTGCGGCGTTGTTGTATCCCAGTGGGTTGCTGGCGACTTGCGAGGCGAAGTCCAAGAAGGTGTTTCCGTCCACATCTTGGAAGTGGCTCCCTTCTCCTTTTCCGGAGTGCACAAATAAGTGGTCTAAGTTGAATGCGGCATTTTTTTGCTTGAGTTTTTGGAGGATACGATTGGATTTGGGCCCGGGTAATTTCGTTTTGAGCTGGATATGCATATGAGTGTATCAAAAATTTGGACTATTAAAGCAAAATGGTCGGCATTAATCGATTCCTTGCGCTTTTTGTAGTCTGCCGGAATAATCGATGTACACGGTTTTTGTCTCGGTGAATTCATGGATCCCTTCGATCCCCGCTTCGCGCGTGCCGTTTCCTGTTTGTTTGATTCCTCCGAATGGCAAGTGGACTTCTGCCCCGATGGTGGAGGAGTTGACGTAGGTAATTCCGGCTTCAATTTGTTCGATGGCCAGCATGGCGCGTTGGATGTTCTGTGTGTAGATGCTGCTGCTCAGCCCGTATTCGATTCCATTGCAGACGCGGATGGCTTCGTTGAGGTCTTTGACCGTGATCATGCTGAGCACGGGTCCGAATATTTCTTCTTGGGCTATCCTTGCGTTGGGTTTGACGTTCTTGAAGATGGTGGGTTCGAAGAAGTATCCTTCCATTTCTGCTTTTTTTCCGCCGCACACGAGTCTTCCTTCTCTTCGTCCGATTTGCGCGTACATGAATGTTTTTTCTTGTGCGGCTTTGTTGATGAGCGGTCCCACATCGGTTCTCTTTTCGAGCCCGTTCCCTAATCGTAATTGTTTTGTCGCGTGCACGAGTTTTTCTTCGAGGGCTTTGGCGATATTCTTGTGGACGATGATGCGTGAGCATGCGGTGCAGCGTTGTCCCGTAGTGCCAAACGCGCCCCAGATGATTCCTTCGACGGCGTTGTCCAGGTCCGCGTCTTCCATGACGATGATGGCATTTTTCCCGCCCAGCTCGAGGCCGATTTTCTTGATTCCCGCATTTTGAGTGATCCATTTGCCGGTGTCGCGGCTGCCGGTGAAGGAGATTCCGCGTATCTTTTCGTGCGTGATGATTTCTTTTCCCACTTCTTGTGCGCCGCCCGTGACCATATTGATGACGCCTTCCGGAATGCCTGCTTCTTCGATGATTTGTACAAGTTGCGTGGCGGTGCGAGGGGTGTCGCTACTGGGTTTGAATACGATGGCGTTGCCGCACACCAACGCGGGGGCGATTTTCCATGATGGGATGGCGAGCGGGAAGTTCCATGGGGTAATGACCCCCACCACTCCAATGGGTCTGCGCTGCGTGAATGCGAGTTTGTGTCTCAATTCGGAGGGAGTAGTGTGTCCGAAGAGCCTTCTTCCTTCGCCGGCCATGTACTCGAATACGTCGATGG
This sequence comes from Candidatus Iainarchaeum sp., assembly GCA_016699555.1. Taxonomy (GTDB): domain Archaea; phylum Iainarchaeota; class Iainarchaeia; order Iainarchaeales; family VGJJ01; genus VGJJ01. Next base: position 144,934 of record CP064981.1, on the reverse strand, counting down.
CTTCTTGCACGTCGCCGCGGGTTTCCTTCAACACTTTTCCCATTTCTTCGGTCATGCTTTCGGCTAACTTTTCTTTGTTCTTCTTGAGCAAGCGCGAGATCTCGAATAAGTATTCTGCGCGCTTGGGTGCAGGAGTGCCGCTCCATTTGGGTTGTGCTTTTTCTGCGGCGCGGATGGCTTCGTGGACGTCTTCTTTCGTAGAGAGTTGGAATGCGCCGAGGCTTTTTTCCGTGGCGGGGTTCAGGGAATCGAATGTCTTGCGTGATTTGGAGTTGGTCCATTTTCCATGGATGTAGTTCTGGTACTCCTTCATGCCGCAAGGCAATACGTTGGGCTATATATTTCTAGGTCTGCCGCTATGCGATGCGCAGCAGCATGATCGCTCCTACGAGAATGGGTTGGTGGATGAAATAGAGCAAGAGCGAATTGCGTCCTGCCCAGATGAGCGGTTGCGCAAGCGGATGGGTGGCGTTGATCGAAATGCGGTAGCGTTGTCTCCCGCTGGGGAAGAAGTGCTCTCCTAAACTCATCCCGAGTAAGAATATGCCCATCCATGGGAATAGGGGAAAATAATCGAATGTCCGGAATGCCACGGGAACGAGTGGGACGATCGCTGGTGCGAGCGTAGAAAATGCGGAAAATGATAGCAGGATTCCGATGCCGGTGATGATGGTGCCCGCGATGAATGTGAGGCGCGGGCGTGATAGTGCGGCGATTCCGATGATGACTCCCAATCCGATGAGATGGAGCACGCCGAACCAAATCGTGTATTCATGGAAGAAGATCCACGTGAATGCGGTGAGTGCGATTCCCATTCCGAGGATTTGGATTCCGCGCATGAGGAGGGGATTTTTCTTCCCTTCATGCTTGCGGCGCCATGCGAGCCCCATGGATGCGCCTGCGAGTAAGATAAATAGCACGGCTGCGCTGCGTCCGATGGCCCAGAGTATGCCGCTATCGAGGTCGAGCTGTTGTCCTCCAAAAAACACGAGGTCGAATGCGGCGTGGAAGATAATCATGAATGCAACGGCCACTCCTCGTAGGAGGTCGACTTCGGCATAGCGGCTATAGGGGGCAACAGGGGTCATTTTGTCTTATTTCTTACCATTTCCATTATAAAGGCCTTATTGGCTATTTGGGTATAGTATGGCCGTCGATATATCGAATGTGAGTATGTTGGAACTGCAGGTGCTTTGGCATCTTTCGGGCCAGGATTTGCATGGGTATGCTTTGATCCAGGAGCTCTCCAAGCGTCGCTCTTCCCCTCTGACGCCAGGGACGTTGTATCCGCTCCTCCAGCGCTTCGAGAAACAGAAATTGATTATGGTGAAGGAAATGGGGGAGCGCGACAAGAAAACATACACCTTGACCCCTGAAGGCAAGCAGCTCCTCGACAAGCTCGCGCATGAGTTCATTGAGGTCTTTGATGGGATCTATGTGAAATATCATTGTTCGGTCTGCGAACATTTCTTGCACGATAAGACGCGCGTCACATCGGGGATGGAACTCCCGCTCGCGAGCGCGAAGAAGTAGTGGTGGGACGAGATGGATGCCAACGCAAAACCCGTAACGAAGTCCGATGTCTCGGCGTTAGTGGCATTGGATCGCGATGTCTTCGATCATGCGGACACGGAAAAGCACACCTACAAATCCGTTCCTGGCCTGACGGAAGAATTGGTGCGTGAGATTTCCAAGCAGAAGAATGAACCGCAATGGATGCTGGACTTGCGCCTCAAGGGTTTGCATCATTTCCTGCGCACTCCCTTGCCGGATTGGGGTCCTTCGCTGAAGAAATTGAATTTCGATGAGATCATCTACTTCGCCCGCCCGGATGCGAAGCAGGATAGCACGAACTGGGAGGAAGTGCCAAAAGAGATCAAGACGACCTTCGATCGTCTGGGCATTCCAAAGGCAGAGCAGCAATGGTTGGCTGGCGTGGGGGCGCAATACGATAGCGACGTGGTCTATCATAAGATCCGCGACGACCTTGCGGCGAAAGGGGTTATTTTCGAGGACATGGATGTGGCGCTGCAGAAGTACCCGGAGTTGGTGAAGCAGCACTTCATGACCAACTGCATTCCCGTCACGGATCACAAGTTCATCATGCTGCACGCCGCCGTATGGAGCGGCGGCACATTCATTTACGTTCCAAAGAATGTGAAAGTGGACTTGCCCTTGCAGGCTTACTTCCGCATGAATGCCAAAAAAGGGGGCCAATTCGAGCACACGCTGATCATCGTCGATGAGGGTGCGCAACTCCACTACATCGAAGGTTGCAGTGCCCCGCAATACAACGCTAATTCCTTGCACGCAGGTTGTGTGGAGATCTATGTGAAGAAGGGTGCGCGCATGCGTTATTCTTCGGTGGAGAATTGGTCGAAGAACACCTACAATCTCAACACCAAGCGTGGGATCGTGGAGGAAAATGGGTTGTTGGAATGGGTTTCGGCCCAAACGGGTTCGGGTGTCACAATGCTCTATCCCTGTTCCGTGCTCAAGGGCCAGTACGCCAAGGCGGATCATATTTCCATTGCCGTGGCAGGCAAGAACCAGGACCAGGACACAGGCGCAAAGGTCTATCATTTGGCTCCGCATACCTCTTCGATCATCCGTGCGAAGTCCATTTCCAAAGATGGGGGGATTTCCACCTTCCGCGGCCACGTGAAAGTCATTAAGGGTGCGAAAGATGCGAAAGTTTCGGTAAAATGCGATGCGTTGATGGTGGATGCGATTTCCGTTTCAAACACCTTCCCTTACATGAAGATCATGGAGAGCGAAGTGGATGTGGCGCACGAGGCGACCGTCGGAAAGATCGATGCGGAGCAGTTGTTCTATTTGATGTCCCGCGGTCTCACGGAGGAGCAGGCGACGCAGATGGTGGTCGCAGGGTTCATCGAACCCATTGTGAAAGAGCTTCCTCTGGAATATGCGGTCGAGCTGAATCGCTTGATCGAACTGGAAATGGAATCGCACTAATTGGGGAAAGAGCATGAGCGCGAACGCATTCAAGAGTTGGACTTCTTCTCATTCCGAGTCGGCCGGGCAACAGTTGCAAGATCCCAAATCCTGGGCTTCTTTCCGCCGTAAGGCGTTTGCTTCATTCGCAGAGAAGCCTTTTCCTCCATTCAAGTATGGGCTGGATATCCGCTCGGATGTCTCGCGCCTGGACTGGGAAAAGTTTTTCTTTGATGCGACTCCCGCAAAGCCTTTCATGCAAGAATTAGGAAATGGCGCCGTGATGTGCGACTTTGCTACGGCATTCAGAGAGTTTCCTGAAGAGATGGATGAATATCTGGGGAAACAGTTGCGGCTCAGCGAGAAAATGGAAGCGTTGCATGCGGCTTTCCTTTCCAGCGGTGTTTTCATTTACTTGCCGGCGGGCGTCCAACTATCAAAGACGATTCATGTTTCTTCAGTGCTGGAAAAGCACTCGCGCATCGGTCATGTGCTCGTGGTCGCTGAAGCGAACAGTTCTGCTTCCATCCTGCAGGAATTGAAGTCTGAGTTCCCCCACTTGCACGAGCCTGTTTTCGATAGTTCCGTGCTGGAAATCGTGGCAAAAGAAAATGCTTCTATCCGTGTGGGTCGTTTGCAGGATTTTTCTCCATCGAACGTATTCCACCACTCCATTTTCCGTGCCGATGTCGCGGCGAATGCGTTGGTGCATATGGAGTGGGCTGAATTCGGCGGGGAGTGGGTGAAATCGGAGTATGCCTCTTCGCTTCTGCAGTCGCAGGCCGCTTCCTCCAATGTGGGGGTGGTGCTTGCCGCGCATGCGCAGCAATTGGATGTCCATCAGGCCGTGCGTCATGTCTCTCCCCACACGCGTTCGGAGTTGCTGATGCGTGGTTGCTTGGATGAAAGCGCGAAATGCATCTATAATGGTCTTATCCGCATGGAAAAGGAAGCGGTCGTATCGCAGGGCAAGCAGGCGTGTGACTTGCTGTTGCTTTCTCCCCTGGCGGAAGCGGATCCCGTTCCTTCCCTGGAGATCCTGAATTCGGATGTGAAGTGCTCGCATGCGGCGACGGTGGGTCGTCTCGACAAGGAAAAGCTCTTCTACATCGCCTCGCGCGGCGTCTCGGAGGAAGTGGCACGGAGCATGGTGATCGCGGGCTTCTATGAGAATATATTGGCTCATTTTTCGATGCCGGAGCTAAAAGCCAAGTGCCAGTCTCTCTTGGAGGGGCGTCTTAAACTGAACACGCATACATTTGAGACCATTGAGCGCGATTCCACGCAGGGAGTGAATGCATGAAGAATATCCACCGAGACTTTCCCATACTCAAGCGCAAGATCCGCGGGAAGAAGCTGACGTATTTGGATAACGCCGCTACGACGCAAAAGCCTCTTTCGGTGCTGCGTGCGATGGAGGACTATTATGAGCATCATAATGCCAACGTCCATCGTGGCATCCACAAGCTCTCGGAAGAAGCTACGTTGGCCTTCGAGCACGCGCATGAGAATGTGGCGAAATTCATCCATGCGGGTTCCATGAAAGAGATTGTCTTCACGCGCAACTGTTCGGATTCGCTCAATACGCTTGCGCGCATGCTAGAGCCTACCGTGAAGCGCGGGGATGAGGTCATCGTTTCTCAGATCGAGCATCATTCCAATTTGGTTCCCTGGCAGCAATTGGCGAAGCGCAAGAATGCGAAGCTGCGTTTCCTTCCTCTGGACAAGGATTCTTTTCTCTTGCATGAGGAGAAGCTCGAGCGCATGCTTTCGTCGAAGACGAAGGTGTTGGCGATTACGCACGCTTCGAATGTTTTAGGGACTATTCCCTCCATCAAACGCCTGACAAAGATGGCGCATGCGCATGGAGTGAAGGTTGTCCTGGACATGGCGCAGAGCGTGGGGCATTTTCCCGTTCATGTGGAGGAATTGGATGTCGATTTCGCTGCCTTTTCGGGGCACAAGATGTATGGTCCCACGGGGATAGGCGTCCTATATGGGAAAGAAGCCCTGCTGCAAGAGATGGAGCCGGTTTCTTTTGGCGGGGACATGGTTCGTTCCGTTTCATTCGAAGCAGCGACGTGGAACGATCTCCCGTGGAAATTCGAGTATGGGACTCCCATGATCGCAGAAGGAGTTGGTTTGAGCGCGGCCGTGGATTATCTGCGTAAGCTCGGAATGCATCATGTGGAGAAGCACGAGCAGGGGCTATTGCGGTATGCGCATGAGCAATTGCACCAGATGAGGGGCATTTCTCTCTATGGTCCGCACTGGAAGAAGAAAGTGGGTGTGGTGGCGTTCAACGTCCAGAATGCGCATCCGCATGATGTGGCGAGCATCTTGGATGTTGATGGCATTGCCATCCGCGCGGGCAACCACTGCACGATGCCCTTGCACGAGCTGCTCAAGATTCCTTCTTCTTCCCGCGCGTCGTTCGGGGTATACAGCACGGAAGACGACATCGATGCTCTCGTGCAGGGCATCACGAAAGTGGAGAAGATATTTGCGTAGGGTGATGCCGATGCGTGAAAATGATGACAAGGATTTTGCGGGCGACGGGATGTACCGCGAGAACATCTTGGACCACTATAAGCATCCGCGCAATACGCATAAGCTTCCGCGCTGCGATATCGAGCACACGGAATCGAATCCGGTTTGTGGGGATCGCATTTCGTATGCGTTCGCTTTCGACGGCAAAGGCCGGATTGCGGGGGTGTCCATGCAGGCGCAGGGTTGTGCCATTTCCGTTGCGTCGGGCAGCATGCTCTCGGATGAGCTGAAGGGAAAGACGCCTGCACAGGTAGCAAAGATGACGCATGCGGATATCGAGGAGATGCTCGGCGTGGAATTGGGGCCGGTGCGCCTCAAATGCGCGATGCTTTCGTTGGATACGGCCAAGAATGCCTTGGGGATCCACCAGAAGTATGTTCAAAAATCTTCGGGGAAGGGGAAGTAGTATGGCCGATCTTGAAATCCGTAATCTGCATGCCGCAATAGGGGATAAGGAAATCCTATCGGGCATCTCGCTCGACATCAACCAAGGCGAAGTGGTTGCGTTGATGGGTCCGAATGGGAGCGGGAAATCGACCCTGGCATTCGTCTTGGCGGGCCATCCCAAATATACCGTGACAAAGGGCAGCATTACCTTCCAGGGCAAGAACCTCTTGCAGATGAAGCCGCATGAGCGCTCGCGCGCGGGACTGTTCTTGTCTTTCCAATATCCTTCCGAGGTTTCAGGTGTGACAGTAAGCAATTTCATCCGCACCGCGCTCAATGCGCGCTTGCCCGCCCCCATCAAGATTGTGGAGTTCGCCAAGCGTCTGAAGGAAAAGATGCAGCTGCTGAACGTGGATTCCAAGCTCGTCAATCGTTACCTCAACGAGGGCTTTTCTGGGGGAGAGAAGAAGAAGACGGAAATGCTGCAGCTTTCTCTCTTGGAGCCCAAGCTCGCCATCTTGGATGAAACGGATTCGGGGACGGACGTGGATGCGTTGCGCGTGATAGGGGAAGGCGTGACGAAGATTGCGCAATCGACGAATATGGGTATTCTCATCATCACGCACTACAATCGCATTCTCCATTATATCCAGCCCCACCAGGTGCATGTGTTGGTTGCCGGGAAGATCGTGAAATCCGGTGGCGCGGAATTGGCGCATGAGATCGAGAAGCATGGTTTTGATGCGATGAAAGCGAAGGAGGTTCGCTGATGCATCCTTCTTCCCAAGACGTTTCTCCGCTCAAGAAAGAGGATCTTTCTTCCAATGCCGCGCTGTCTCCTCCTTTTCCCAAGCTGGAATTGGTAAATCCGGGTCCTGTGACGTTCGACCAGATCAAGATGGCGCTTTCGCGCGTGGAGGATCCGGAGTTGCATGTGGATGTGATGACATTGGAGTTGATCTATCGCATCCGCATTGATGGGGATAAGATCAACGTGCTCACCACGCTGACGACCCCCGCGTGTCCGTATGGGCCGTTGCTGATCGACATGATGCGTTCCTCGATCATGCAGCTCACCACCGAAGTGAAAGAAGTGAAGATCGAAGTGACGTTCGAGCCGTTATGGCAGCCTTCGGATGATTTGAAGGCGATGATGGGATTGCTGTAGGAATAGGGTATGATGGCACTGCACCCGCAGTGCCTCGGTCACACTACGCGGTGATTCAACAGAACTCACACTGGTGTGCGTCTTTTTTCTTGCTTTTTTTGGCGGTTGTCGTCTTTCCGGGCATTTCTATTCCTCCAATTGCATGCAATCATTGCGATTTGGATTTATTAATGCTTTCTCATTTGTTTTTTGGATGAAGCAACCCAAGACCCTCTCCCAAAAATCTTCTTCTTCATCTGAAAGCAAAGTCCCCGCTATCGGAAAGGAAAGCGTGGCGTGGCACAAGAAGTATGGCGGAAAGCTCGGAACATACAGCAAGGTCCCCCTCAAAGACGCGCATGATTATTCGTTGGCTTATACTCCCGGCGTAGCGCAAGTGAGTCTGGAGCTGGCGCGCGATCCGAAGCTGGCATCTGTCCTATCGCTGAAGAAAAACTCGCTCGCGGTCATCTCGGATGGGAGTAAGGTCCTGGGTTTGGGCAACTTGGGAGCTTATGGTGCCATTCCCGTGATGGAAGGGAAGTGCGTGTTGTTTAAGGAATTGGGCAGCATCGATGCGTTTCCCATTTGTATCCAGACGCAGGACGTGGATGAAATCATTTCGATCATCCGGAATATTTCTCCCGTATTCGGGGCGATTAATCTCGAGGACATCAAGGCCCCTAACTGTTTCAAGGTAGAGGCGGCGTTGCAGGACTTGGGCATTCCCGTATTCCACGACGATCAGCATGGTACTGCGATCGTGACCTATGCGGCGCTCCTCAATGCCGCGCGCGTGGCAAAGAAGCCTTTCAGTTCCTTGCGCGTGTGCATCAATGGTGCTGGGGCTGCAGGGAACGCGATCACTAAGATGCTCTTGGGCAAGGGCCTTCCCGCTTCCGCGCCGCGTGTGAAAGAGGTGATCATTTGCGATTCTAAGGGGATTATCCATAGCGGTCGCGCTGATTTGGATATGGATAAGCGCGAACTCGCGGCCTTGACGAATCCCAAGGGGAAGAAGGGTGTGTTAGCGGATGCCATTCAGGGGATGGATGCCTTCATCGGCGTTTCAGTGGCCAATCAAGTCTCCGAGGCGATGGTGCGTTCGATGGCGGATAGGGCGATCGTCCTTGCGATGGCGAATCCTACCCCCGAGATCATGCCGGATGCGGCAAAGCGTGGTGGGGCATTCGTGGTTGGAACGGGCAGAAGCGATTATCCCAATCAGGTCAACAATGCGCTTGCTTTTCCCGGTATTTTTCGCGGCGCCATGGATGCGGGGGCGACGCATATTACTCCGCACATGGAATTGGCCGCAGCCCAGGCTTTGGCGGGGATGGTCTCGAATCCCACTCCCGAAAAGATATTGCCCGCGCTCTCGGATCGTCGCGTAGCGGAAGTGGTGGCTGCTGCCGTCCGCGCGGCGGTCAAGAAGTGAGTTTTGCTTGCCGCGTCTTCTTGGGTGCTTTCTTCTTCTTTTCTTCTTTGGCCAGCGGTGGGAGCATGTTGTTGATTTCCATGATCTGATAGGGGGGTTCGGAAACGGGGGCTTTGTTGCGGCGGGTGATGATGATGGCGGCTTCGATCCCGAGCAAGAGTATTCCGAGCAGAAGGAGAAGAGTAAAGGGTTGTTGGAGGTTCGAAAAGATATCGGGTGCGATTTCCGATTCGGCCGGCAGTGGTTGGTTGATGGTCATCTGGAGCGGGGGGAATAGGAAAAGGTCGTGCACATAGTCTTGGTCCGCGGGAATCGTGATCCTATCGCGTGCGACTTTGGCTGCGATCCCTTGCTCGCGCTGCTCGGCATAGATGGTATAAGTCCCTGGCGCGAGCTCGACGTGGTATCTGCCCTCCTGCGTCGTAATGAGGCGCGGGGGGTCCGTTCCGAATGTGATGTGGACGCGATTGATGGTCTGGAGGGTCAGCCCATCGTATATTTCTCCTTCCAGCGTGGCCGCGGATACTGCGTTCATGCTGAGTATCAATGCCAATGCAATCAGGAGTGTGCTTGGAAGCGGGTGCATTTGCCTATGAGGTTGATGAGATTAATATTCCCGTTGCCCGTTTATCCTTTTCATGCGTTTCTTTTTGCCGGCCGTAGTGGTAGGGTGCATTTTGCTTTCTTTTTCGGCGATAGCGATGACGACCTCGACGGTGAGCCATCGCGTGATGGTGGATTCATTGAGCCTGGTGCCGATGGATGATTTCACTCCCTTGCTGGTGCGCGAGTCAAGCGTCCGACGCGTGTGGGAAAACGAGCAGGTTTCTTTTTTGAATGTGCGGCGAGATGTCGCGAATGCGGCTGATGCCGAAAAGCCGCTCTTGCGGGAGCAGCTCATCCTGCAGCGTAGCAATCTCTTGCATGCGCACCTGAATGGGCTGGTGCTTGATTTCGAGAAGATGGACTACCTATTGGAACGGTTTCCCGTGATGCTGATCCGCTTGCGCAGCGTCTATTCGTATCGTCGCGATGCCGGAAATGTAGTGGACGGCTTTGATGCGGCATTTGAAGGATTGGAATCCTCGTTGGAGGCGTTGCGGGACGAGCACGCGGTCCTGCGCGCGGCGTTGGAGGATGTCTCGCGCAATCGTGCGGAGTCGCGTCGATCGATCGAGGAATTGGGGGCGAATACGGCTGGGCAATTGGAGCGTGTGCAGCAGTGGGTCATTGCCTATACGCAACTCCTGCGCAAGGTGGCGTGATCATTTCTTTTCGCGTGTGGAGCTGCCGTTGAGGTACTCATAGGCCGACCACGCGGCAACACATCCTTCGGCGACTCCCGTGATGAGCTGCTTCCATGCGCGATTGGTGACGTCTCCGGCTGAAAATACGCCTTCCACGTTGGTGTTGGAGTTCTTGTCGACGATGATTTCTCCTTTTTCGTCCAAGGCAACCCCTAATTCTTTCGCGAGTTCGTTGCGGACGATGTGCCCGATTTCGATGAACAGTCCGCCGAGGGGCATTTCTTTTTTTCCTTGGAAGGGCTTATCGAGGATGACGTGGGAGATGAATTTTTCTCCTTTGATTTCGAGGACGTTGGTGTTGGTGATGACTTCGACGTTCTTGGCTTTCTTGAGTCGTTCCATGTTGATGGGCTCCGCGCGCACTTGTTGTCCGCGGTAGATGACATAGACTTTGCTGGCGTACTCGGAGAGCAGCAGCCCTTCTTTGACTGCCGAGTCGCTTCCGCCTACGATCCCGACAATTTTGTTCTTGAACAATGGGGAATCGCACGTGGCGCAATAGCTCACTCCCTTATTGGTGTATTCTTTTTCTCCCGGCACGTTTAGTTTCTTCCGTTCCGTTCCTGTGGCGAGGATGATGGCTCGCGCGCTTACTTTTCCTTCGCTGGTTTCGACTTCGAATCCGTTCTTCGTTTTCTTGACGTGTTGCGCGGAGGCGTCCAGCAGCGTGACTTTGTCCTTGTAATCTTCAACGTGCTTCTTGAATTCTTGCATCAAATCATACCCTGACAAGCGCACGAATCCGGGATAGTTTTCCACGAGGTGGGTATCCACAATGAGTCCGCCATATTTTTCTCCGATCACGACGGTCTTGAGATTGAAGCGCGCGGAATAGATGGCGGCGGCGATGCCGCTTCCCCCGGTTCCGATGATGGCGATGTCATAGGCGTTCTTGCTGTTGGTTTCCGTTGAGTTGCTTTTGGAGGGCATAGATAGGAGAATGGGGTGAAAATGGTTATTTAATTCCCTTCCCAGTTTGCCCTGATCGTACGTGCATTTTTCCCCGAACCATGCTTTTAAAGTCCAATTTTTTGCTTGCATTGGTGATATTCCATGGTAAATTGGGATGATTTTGGTCCTGAGAAAGTAATTGAAGTGCACGACCCCAAGACGGGGATGCGTGGCGTCATTGTCATCGACAACACGCGTCGCGGCCTGGGAAAGGGCGGTATCCGAATGACGGGTTCCGTTTCCGTCAATGAAGTGGCGAAGCTCGCGCGCACGATGACGTGGAAGAACGCAATGGCTGATTTGCCTTTTGGCGGTGCCAAGTCGGGAATCTTCTACGATCCCAAGATGGGCAATCCGCGCCAGAAGAATCAGATGATCGCTTCCTTTGCGCACGCGTTGAAGGGGATTGCGCCCTCGTTGTATGTGGCGGGGCCCGATATCAATACGACGGAAAAGGAAATGGGTTTGATCGCTAAAGTGGCCGGCAGCAGAAAAGTCTGCACGGGAAAGCCGGCTTCGATGGGCGGCATTCCCCATGAATTGGGTAGCACGGGTTTTGGTGTGGCGATTTCGACGATGCTCGCATTGAAGTATATGGAAGCCGATCCCATGGACGTGAAAGTGGCCATTGAGGGGTATGGTAACGTGGGTACGTTCGTGCACAAGTATCTATCCGAGTGGGGCGTTCCTGTAACGGCTGTTTCCGATTCGCATGGTGTCATTATGGACAAACGTGGCTTAGATTATGAGCGCCTGATGGCGGCGAAAAAAGAACATGGCACCGTGACGGCGTATCGCGGTAAGTATGCCAAGAAAGGCAGTAACATCCTTACCGCGCCCGCGAATGTGTTGATTCCTGCGGCGATTCCTGATTTAGTTACAATGAATAATGTGAATCAGGTCAAGCACAAGCTCGTCGTGCAGGGAAGCAATATCTCCATGGCTCCTTCCGTGGAGAAAAAACTCCACGCGCGCGATGTGTTGATTGTGCCCGACTTTGTGGCGAATGCGGGAGGAGTCATCTCTTCCTACGTCGAACACATCGGAGGGAAGCCCCCGGCGATGTTCAAGATGGTCGAAGGCAAGATCCGCAAGAACGTTCCCTTGATGTTCAAGGAAATGGAGAAGAACGACGCCTGGACCCCTCGCGATGCCGCGATGCGCATTGCGATGGAACGCGTAAAGGCTGGAAAGTGGAAAGGGCCCAAGCTGTAAGGCTGGGTTCTCTTTCTTTTTTTTTATTTTCTCATTTTGAGTAAGAATTTTGCGACGGCTTCGGCTGTATTTTCGATCGAGATCATTCCTTGGCGCGTTGCATGATTTTGGTGATGAGGGAGCGGTTGTCGATGTATGTTCCGAGCTTGACGCCTGCCGAGCACCCGATGCATTGGGGTAAGGTGCGTGCGGCCATTTGGGGTTGGACACGCCGGTGTTCGGGGGATTCCCACACGTCCTTGAATCCTTTTTGGAAGACGTTGCCGAAAGTGGTCTTTCCGAGGAGGTCGTAACAACAGCTCGCGAGCTCGCCATTCCAGAATATGACGGTATTGTCATTGACCCATGCGCATGTGCCCAGGCGCGTATAGTCGTAATGGCGCACGAATTCCTTGTTTTGGGGCGCCCATTCGGACTTGACTTGTTGGTCGTTGCCGGCCCAATTGAAGTGCATGGATTTGAGGAGCAACTGGTCGGCCTTGATGGCTTTGCTCCATTCCTTTACTGCTTCGATCTCGTGCTCATTATGCCGGTGCACCATGAAGGAGATGGTGATATGCGGCTTTTCGTGTCGCATCGCGTGGCGTTGGGCGCAGAGGGTTTGGATGCCTTCTTTGGCTGGCGTGAAGTGATCGATCCCCGCCACGGGCCCCTTGCGATAGCTTTCATATGTTTCGCGTGTCATCCCATCGAGAGATAGCACGATGTCATCGAGCCCTGCGGCGATGAGTCTGTTCGCCCACGCTTTGAGCAGGGTGGCGTTCGTGGTCATGCTGGTGTGCATGCCTTTTGCCTTTGCATATGTGATGAATGCGTCCGCTTGGGGGTGCAGCAATGGTTCTCCGCTCACGCCGAAGTTGATGCTTTTGGTGTGTGCGCTGACTTCGTCGATGAGTTTCTTGAATTTGTCCAGGTCCATGAACCCGCGTGGGCGTTGGATGTTCTTGTTGTCGCACAGCTCGCAGCGGAGAGTGCACATGTCCGTGAGTTCGATGGATAGTTCTTTGGGATAGTGCATGCGGGATCATTCCTTCCATTCCGCGATGAAGTTGCGTTGGTCCAATGGGCGCGTGCGATATCCCATTCCTTCAAGGAGGCGCTCGCATTCATGTTGTTTTTCGATTGTCAATGCTTCGAAGATGATGGTAGGGTGTTGTTTCTGGATGGTTTTGGCGGCTCCCCGGATGACGTGCGCTTCATTCCCCTCGCAATCGATCTTGATGAGTGCGATGGGGTGAGGGATCGGAACATCGTCCAAGCGCCTGACTTCGACGATGTTTCGTTTGCGGAGTTGGATGCCGATCAGTTCTTTCGCGACCTGGACTTGTTCGGGATTGACGGTAGTGGCGCCGCTATATTTGGTGTCGTTGTAGCTCTGCGCTTTCCCATTGTAATCAGCTAGTCCGAATCCTTGGATGATGAATGCCCGAGAGTAGGGGGAATGAAGCAGGTTCTTGCGCAGGAGCCGGTTGATTTGGGGGTTGACGTCAAATCCATAGGCGGGTTGCTTCGTCTGTTGGATGTAGTGGATGCTGATGAGTCCGTAGTGGCATCCCACATCGAGTAAGCAACCATTGCGATAGGCCTTAAAGTCGACGAGTGAGGTCCAGCTGGGCAGGTGCGGTCGGAGGTCTTGCCATTTGGAGCGTAGCGTGATCTCTTCGCGAATGTCCTTGATGGGTTGGATAGCCTTGTCGAGGTGGTATTTGATGCCGGCCGGCATGCGTTGGTATGGGGTCGTCATACGATGAATGGCTCTTGTCCACGTATAAACGCCCCAGTATCTTTTCCGATACGCGTGCATGAATAAATAGGCGTTTTCCGTGGGTGTTGGTGGTGAATCCGCGATGCCCGATCTCTATCCCGATGAATATCTGAAAGCCTCTGAGAAGTTCAAACAAGTGGCGGGTCCCGTGAACGAGGCCTATAAGGCATGGCACACGCAGGCGATGAACGCGGGGGCATTGGATAAGAAGACGAAAGAGCTGATCGCTTTAGGGATCGCATGCGCGATCCGCTGCGAGTATTGCATCGATTCGCACACCCAGAAGGCGAAGGCATTCGGTGCCACGGCACAAGAAGTGGCGGAAGTGATCCAGGTGGCGACGATCGTGAATGCGGGTTCCACGATCAGCTATGGCATTCAAGCCTTGGAACACTATGATAATTAATCGTCTGATGCGCGCGGAGATCTATTCTCCGTCTTGCAACTCGTAGGCTTCGATTTCGGGCAACTCATAGGGATGGATGCTGCGGATGACTTTGATGGCTTCTTTCAGTTTTCCTTTTTCGCATGTGGTCTCGATCTTGACTTCCTGGGCCATCTCGCGTTTGTTGAGTCGTCCTTTGAAGGGCTTGGCTCCCTTGTTGGCGATCCAGGTCCCATGCCCGAATGTGAGGAAGGCTCTTCCTTCGTAGTGCCCATTGGCGCCGATGCCCAGTTTCTTGAGCGCGTCCAGCGTGTTGTCCAAGTGCGTCTTGGGTAGGTATACGACGAGTTTCATGTGTTTTGCGGCCATTATTTTTCCCCCTGAATATGGACTACCATTTCTCCATGAGCACGTGCTCTTGCGCGAATTGCATGTCGTGGAGACAGAATTCGATGAGCTTCTCTGCGATCTCTGGTTTTCCGCAGATGTACACGCGTATGTTTTTCTTGTCGATCGCGCTGGCGTGGTTCTTGAGCGCGTCTTGCACATATCCGTGATGGTGTTTCCATTCGGCGTCGGGGCGTGAGGCGGTGATGACGGCTTTGAAGTTGGGGTGGTTGGCTTGCATCTCCGTGAGCTCTTCGCGGTACATGTACTGCGACGGATAGCGGAATCCGAAGTAGAGCGTGATGGGTTTTTTGTTCCCTTTTGCGAGCAGGGTTCGGATCATGGAGATGAGTGGTGCGATTCCCGTTCCGGTGGCGAGGAAGATGTATTCTTCCTGGTTCTCGTCCAACAAGAATTTTCCGAATGGCCCTCGGACCATGAATTCGTCGCCTTCTTTCATGGTCATGAGCTGATGGGAAACGCCCGTAGGGGATCCGTCTCCGATGCAGAACTCGAGAATCCCTTTTTGTTCGGGTGAGGATGAGATGGAGTAGCTGCTCCACTTCATGAGGGCCTGGTTCGCGAGCAATCGCACGTTGGGGTGCGCAATCATGGCGAATTGGCCGGAGGTGTAGGGATAGGCAACCCCCGCAGGCAAATGGCATTCGAAAACGCGTGTTGGTGCTCCTTCTGGGACGGGGTAATCGCGGATGCGGGTGATTTTGGTGGTAAACTCAGGCATGTAGACAACCTCAAATGATTACTTTTCTGCCGCTGAAGGCTTTTAAACGAATTTTTTGGGGAGAAGCTCGACATGCACCGAATTATGCGTGGGGCGATTAGGGGTGGGTAAAATGCCTATAGCGGGCATACATGATTCCGAGCGCTAGGGCCAGGACGACGAATAGTCCCATCCATGCGTTGCTGTTCTGTGAGTGGTCCAGGCCAGCTGAAGCCAGGGTGACGTTTCCCGTCAATGCCCCTGGCGCTAATTGGATGGCCAAAATGAAAAGGAGCGTGGCGAACATCCACGCGTATGCATGGATGGCGTTCATCGCTTTCGCCCGGTGTCGCGTTGTTTGTAGCGCTTGGAGATTTCATTCTCGAGCGCACTGCATGCTTCTTTGGTGGCCAGCAGCACTTTCCAGTCTTCCGCGTGCGCGGAGAATGGGCGTCCGGTTCCTTGGACCTTGATATTGACTTCGGTCTTTGCGCGCATGCCGGCTTTGCTGGTCTGCTTGTACACCACATTCATGCGCAGCTCGCCTTTCATGATGCGCTGCATCTTGTTGAATGTCTTGGTGATCATGGAATCGATTTTGGCCTTGTCGATCTCATCGACGTCCGGCAAGTGGGTGGTCTGGATGCTGTTGGCCTCTCCTTGTTGGGTATCGGATTGGGTCTGGTTGAGGTAGGCGTTGAATACGTTCTGCACCGAGATGATCCCGTGCATGCCGTTATCGGAGAGGATGAGCAGGGGGTTGGTCTGTCGCGCGAGCATGTCTGCTACTTTGTTGCCTGTTTCGTTTCCGCGCACCATGATGGGGTTCTCGTCCATGACGGATTTGACGGGGATGGCGAAGATGTTTTTCTTGCTGATGGTTTGAGAGGAATTATCGAGCTTGTAGGAATCGTCGGAGTTGCGGTCCATGGGGAGCAATACGTCGAGCGCGATGCTGTCCATCTTCAACACTCCAGTGACTTTTCCTCTGTCGTTGAGCACGGGCACTTTGCGTATATTCCCTTGCTTCAATTGTCGTACGACCTTCCCGAGTTCGTCTTTTTCCGTGGCGAAGAGGGGTTGCATCGTGGCCATTTCGCTGGCTTTGATGGTGCGGAGCTGCTCGCTGTTCTTCATCCTTCCGAGCAATTCTTGGACATTGACTACTCCCACGACGTTTTCTTTCTCGATGACGGCGAGCGCGTGCGCATTGGCGTTGCGCATTTGCTTCACCGCGTCGTCGAATGATTGGTTGAGCGCGAGGCGGGGGGCGGTCTGTACGATCGTGGATACTTTTGTCTTTTGCACGTCGACGTTGCGCAATAGCCCGGAGTGCGATACGATGCCGGCGAATTTTTTTCCGTTGAATACGATGGCGGTCTCGGCTCCTCCTTTTTTCATGGAGGCGAGCAGGCTCGAGATGGAGTCTTTGACGTCGGCGCGGACGAAAGAGGTTGTCATGATGTCTTGGACGCGTAATTGGGTTGTATTTTCGGGCATAGGATCACCTTTGTCTATGGCAATAGATGGATTTTTGTATTTAAGAAACCGCGCACGAGGATAGGAAACTATTTCATTGGGGTTTGTTGATATCGTTTTAGAAACTGCTTGGCGAACGCGGCGAATGTGCCTTCGCAAATGGCTTGTCTGCTTTTCTCGATGAGCTTCTGGACGAAATAGATGTTGTGGAACGTGACGAGGCGGAAGCCGGTCTCTTCGCGGTTCTTGCAGAGGTGGTGGATATATGCCTTGGTGTGTTCCTTGCACACGCGACAGTCGCAGTGCTCATCCAGCCGAGAGAAATCGTGCTGGTATTTGAGGTTCTCGATGGAAACGCGCCCGCTCCATGTCATTGCCGTTCCATGGC
Organism: Candidatus Iainarchaeum sp.; assembly: GCA_016699555.1. Taxonomy (GTDB): domain Archaea; phylum Iainarchaeota; class Iainarchaeia; order Iainarchaeales; family VGJJ01; genus VGJJ01. The sequence continues at coordinate 127,859 of CP064981.1, read as the reverse complement.
GTGCGATGCGGGAGGGGAAGCAGCTGTCGAAGATGTCGATTCCTGAATGGATGGCTTTGATGATGTCTTCGGGGGAGCCTAATCCCATCACGTACACGGGTTTGTTTTCCGGGATTTCTTCGCGAATGGCGTCGATGACTTTCTGCATGGTCTCTTTGGGTTCTCCGATGGCCATCCCGCCTAACGCCATCCCGTCGAAATTGAGTTTATTGAGTGCGGCAATCCCTTTGCGGCGCAAGTCCACGTATGTCCCGCCTTGGGATATTCCGAAGACGAGTTGCTTGTCGTTATCGTGCGCGGCCTTGCAGCGCTTGGCCCACTTCAATGTTCGCGCGAGCGTTTCGGTGATGAATGGTTTGCTGGTTCCGAATTTTGGGACGTCATCCAGCACCATCGCCACATCGCTTCCAAGGGTGTTTTGCACCTGCATGGCTTTTTCGGGGGTATAGAGTTCGCGTGTGTTGTTGTTGAAGGGATTGTTGAGAATAACGCCTTCTTCGCTGCGCGAATGCAGAAAAGTGTCGTCGAGTATCTGGAATCCTCCCGAGTCGGTGAAGAGTCCGTGTTTCCATCCCATGAATTGGTGCAGTCCATGCGCATGCTGGATCGTTTCGAGTCCGGGGCGCAGGTAGAAGATGAATGAGTTGGAGATCATGCATCGCACCCCAAATGCCTCGACTTCGTCCAATGAGAGATGTTTCACGCTTCCTTTTGTCGCGACCGGCATGAAAAAGGGGGTAAGGATCCTTCCGTGCGCGGTGTTGAGCTCCCCCGCGCGTGCGAGCGATTTCTTATCACGGTGGGTGATTCCGAATACTTCCGATTTGCGCTTGGATGCCATTATTCTAGATAGAAAAAGAACAGAATATAAGGCTGTGATGTGGGTCTATGGTATGTCGTGGCATAGGAGTGGATGTGCATGAAATGGTGGCAATGGTCAATCGGTGGGATTGCGGCGATTGTAATCGTGGTCGTCCTGATCAACGTACTCGCTCCGCCTGTCCCCGCTCCTACCGAATCCGAATGGGATGCGATTAAGGCGGCCGATCCCGCGATTTTTGTTCCGGGGTGGAGCTCCCCCGTGAAAGTGGCTGCAAGCAATGGGGAGTGGGAGGACAGTTTATTTGTCACGCCTGATGGTCAGCGCTTGTATTTTGCGAATTACCCGGGCGATTTGCTGAAAGATGTCGGTCAACGAAAGTTTTCGGATGATATCGACATCTACTACAGCGATTATCCCTTTACCACGAAAGTGAAGGACACTCGCTTTCACTTGTCGGAAGATATTTGGAGCGAAGTGGGTCCGTTTGTAGCTGCGAATGGAGATTTCTTTTACAATTCCAATCGCGATTATTTGAATGACCGGAAATCCGATCAGGATGTGTGGTTGAATGATGAGCGCTTAGCGTTTAATGACTCGGTCCCCGACTCCGAATTTGGAAATCCGCACTATGATGAGAGCCATGACGAGCTATGGGTGGATGAATTGGACAAAAAGATGTTTATTTTGAAGAATGCAAAAGCCAATGACTTTTCCGGCACGCCCGAACTCGCTCCGGCCCCGATCCAAGTGGATGGGTATTCCAACTTCCAGCCTTGGCTTTCCCCGGACGGAAATACGCTCGTGTTTAGTACGAATCGCGGGGAGATTCCGGGATTGTATGGTCCTCAGCTCTACACATCCACGCGCAACCCTGATAACACGTGGACGACTCCTACGCTAATTGGATATAGTAACATTGGCTTGGGCGAGGGAACCATGACGGCGGATGGAAGTAGGTTGTATTATTTGCACCTGTATTCGGATGGAAAGGGCAACTATACGACGGACATGTTCTACGTTGAGAAAGTGTAAAATTAGAAAAATAAGTTATCAGGTATCGCGCAAGCGATACCCGTTCTCGTTCCGCGCGGAACCTTTTGAAAAAAGGTTCATCAAAACCGGTCCCGCCGGACGGAACCGGCGCGAAACAGGCCTATTCGTCCACGTCCGCGATTCCTTGCGGGGTTACCGCGTAAACGGCTTCTCCGTCTGGGAGCGAAGGCGAATCAACGAGCTTTGCGATTCTTTTCTCCTCTTTTCCTTTGCGCAAGTAGAGTCGCGTCTTGGATGCGTGTCCCACGACATTCCCTCCAACGGGTGCAGTGGGGTCTCCGAACATGATGTCGGGGCGTTCCATGACTTGGTTGGTTACGAGAACGGCGATGTTGCTCATCTCGGCGATTTTCTGCAGGGTGCGCATGTGCTTGTTCAAGCGCTGCTGTCGATCCGCGAGTTGTCCGCGTCCGATGAATTCGCTTCTGAATTGCGCGGTCAATGAGTCCACGATCAGGAGCTTGATGTTCTTTTCCTTGATCATCTCTTCCGCTTTCTCTGCGAGGAGCATTTGGTGGTCGGCGTTATAGGCGCGTGCCACATAGATGTTCTTGAGCACTTCTTCCGGGTTCATCCCACGTGCTTCGGCGATGGCCGCGACACGCTCAGGGCGGAAGGAGTTTTCCGAATCGATGTAGAGGCAATTCCCTTCCAATCCACCTTTATCCTTGGGCTCTTGGACGGTGACAGCGGTCTGGAAGCACCACTGGGTCTTTCCTGAGGCGAATTTTCCGTATACTTCGGTGATGGATTGGGTTTCGATTCCCCCTCCAATGAGTGTATCGAGTTCTTTGGAGCCGGTTGTAACGCGTCCCACTAGCTTCCTGCGCTCGGCGAGGACATCTGCGCTCTCATACCCCATTTCGAGTGCATCGCGGGCTGCTTTAATCGCTTTATCCGCCGTTCCCTCTCCTAAAGAGGCGGCTTCAATCAATTCCATGGGGGATGCCACTGCAATGGCTTCTAGGGTCTTATATCCTGCAGAAAATAGCTTTTCGGCGGCTTGGGGGCCGATTCCGGGCAAGTCTTTAACCTCTTTAATTTCAGCTTTAGGCATAGTTCCACGTCCTATCTTCCCAAGGTCGGCACGAGTTGAGAAGCGCCCTTGTGAGAGGCCATTCCCTTGCACCGGGGAGATACTCTATGCTGGTTCTTTGGATTTTAAATGCTCCGATGCCGTGGCGCCGCAGTCGTGGACTTTGATGGGTTAAAAGGGTTGTCAATCCAGCTTTTCCTATGCCCCATGAAATCCGTCTCTCTCCCGCGCTCGAGGAAGGGAAGCTGCTCACGCATGCGTTGGAGAGCGTGTTGAAATCCTATTCGTTTTCTTCTTTCTCGATTGGCATTCGCTCGAATGATGCGGCGTTGAAAGCGGCGTATCGCGAACAGTTGCAGCAATATGTTTCTGCCGCTCCTTTTTGGAAATCGAAAAAGCCCGTGTTGGATGCGCCGCACGTGCATGTGCTGCTGGATGTGGTGCTGAATGCGTTCGTCGTGGATATCTTTCCCCAAATCATCGTGGGGCGGTACTGCAAGCTGCAGCGCGGGATCGCGCAGACGCGCCATTTCTGCTATCAGTGCAAGGGCCGTGGAAAATGGAATGGTAAAACGTGTGAAATATGTAACGGAGAAAAGATTCTCACAAAGGATAGCGTGCAAGAATTGATCGCGCCTTTTTTTGTAAAAGCGTTTTCTGCGAAAGAAATCCTATTCCATGGCGCGGGCAGAGAGGACGTGGATGTGCGCATGCTCGGCGAAGGAAGGCCTTTTGCCTTGACGATTGAGAATCCCTTTGTGCGAAAAGTGGATTTGCGGGCGCTGGAAGAAAAAATTAATGAGGCATTGCAGGGAAAAGTAGAGCTTCACGCTTTGGCGTTTGCTGCTCCCGATGCGGTTGCTAAAGTCACGCAAGCCTACCACACGAAACGCTATCGCGCGCTCGTGCATGCGGAAAAACCTATTGCATTGGAGAAACTGCACACGCACGTGGGGAATAAAGCGGATGTGGTGCAGACCACTCCCATTCGCGTGGAGAAGAGGCGCGTGATGAAGGAGCGCCCGCACTGGGTCGTATTAGAGAAAGTGGTCCCGAAGAGCGCGCATGAAGTGGAGATTTTCCTGCAGACGAGTGCGGGCTGTTACGTGAAGGAGTTCGTTTCTGGGGATGAGGGTAGAAGCGTCCCTTCTATCGCAGAATGGTTAGGCATCCCATGCGTGTGCAAGGAATTGGATGTGCTTGCAGTGGAAGAAAGTGAGCGAATGTTTTGATTGGGCATTCATCGAATAATGATTTTCTCCGTAAGAATCATTAGGAGTGTCATGTCAGTGCGCCCGGTGCTTTTCTTTCTAGTGCATTGAATACAATCTGATAGTATCGTTTGAATCGTGAGGCTTGCAGGGTCGCACGAACTGTGCCAACTGCCTGTTGGAATGCTAGTTCCATTGCTTGTTGTGGATTTTCCTCATATCCTTCGATTCGTTCCTTGGATCGTTGGGCTTTGCGATATTTTTTGCCCGCTGCATATCTTTCATTAATGGTGAGTTGAAGGCGCCGTACCGTTTCTCCTAGGTTGCGTCTGGCGGTTATTCCAACTAATATTTTGTATGGCTTGGATGTTGGTTTATACCCCAATGCGCGCAATGCGATGAGAGCGGCAAGCCGTCCATGGGTGAACGCTGGTGAAGCAATGGGTTGCCGGGCGATAAGGACAAGGTGTGCTGCAGGCGACCCAGGTTCAATCTCTTCTGCTACGGGTGCTTTTGGGCCATTTTTCAGGTGTTGGCGAATAGCAGTTGCTGCTTCCCGCAATGCCCGTTCTTTTTCAGCGGTACTGGTAGCGGGGTTATTGATGGTTTGATAGTATGGTTCCAATATAGCATGATAGGCCATATATTCTTCGACAAAAATTTTTGATTCGGGTTGTTTTGCCCACTTATCTTTGGGCATTTTTTTCTCATATTCTTTTAGTGTTTCATGCAATAATCGTCCTCGATCCATTCCCATGCGCACGAATCGTCGGTCTTCCTTTAGTGGATAATTTTTCTGTTTCGCGCGTACGCGTTCGATAATGGGTTGAAAGGGCGCCAATTTCGTATTGTCTTTGGCGCGTGAGGAGGTGAGTCGTTTACCTGCTCGGGCAAAATGTTTGATCATGCCAAAATAAGTGAGTGGGAGTATTAAATCTTGCCACGTTATCGTTGGTGGAGTGATGACGCGATGGAGAAAGGCAGATTGAAAATCTATTTCGCGCGTAGCATTCGGGGCCAGCGTGTCGTGGATGTGGAGTTGTTACAGCAATCACTTTCAGCATTGGGCGAGGTATTGAGTGAGAAATTTGATTTTTCCACGGATGCATCGCGCGATAAGCTGATTTTTTCAACAGATCGACGCATGCTCGAGTCGGCAGATGTGGTCATTGCCGAGGTATCCAATCCTTCCTTGGGAGTCGGATATGAATTAGGCATTGCCGAGTCGCTGAAGAAGCCCGTGTTGTGCTTGGCGCTGGAGGATTTGATGGTTTCGAGCATGATTGCAGGTAATCCATATTTTGTTGTGAAACACTATCGTTCGATTCCGGAAGCGGTTTCGTTGGTTTCCGATTTTCTGGCCTTGCATTGATTATTTTGCTCGGAGGCGTGGCCAGGTGTAGAAGAATGCCCCTCCTACTGCTGCTACAACAACAATGGCCCCCAAGATGAGCTCCCACCCGCTTCCGTCAGCGGGAGTCACGGGTGTAGGAGTCGGTATTGGAGTGGGTTTGGGTGGTGTCGGTGGATTGATCGGTTCGGGTGTCGGTTTGGGTTCCGGAGTAGGGCATGCTCCGCAATCCTGTGGGCAGCTATTGCAGCTTTCGTTCGTGGCACAGAATTGGTTTCCGCATGTTTCGGGGCGCGGGATGATCGTGAAGGTGCGCACGTCCGATTCTGCACTTTGTTGGGCGGTCTGCACGTGCACGCGGTAATAGTACATTCCTTCCTCCGCGTCGCCGGGAAAGTCATAATCGAATTGGATGGGTTGTGCGAGGGATTGATTGAGCGTCTTGATGACATCGTTCGTTCCCGGCGTACCATTGCGGCTGAGGAAAATAGTGATGGTGGCATTTTCTCCCGGGTTGCTGGGATTGGTTGCATCTGCTTGGAACGGGATGAGTTGGTCTCCATAGAATGTTTGTCCGCTGCTGGGATTCGTCAGCTGGATCGTGAGCGGAAGCAGTGGCGGCACATATGGAGTGGATGACAATCGGATGATGCGCACGCTCTTTGGAGGGAGCGTTTCGCTGCGCTGCATGCTATTGGTGTATGTTTCCAAGAACGCATCTCCATTTTCTTGCATGAGATAGGCATGTTTGGTCCCGCTAATCCCGTAACTGGAAAAGTTCAGCGTAAAAGTGACATTTCTCTCTTGAGGTGTGTGATTGGTCAGGACGATTCCGATTTCATTGTCATTGCTCTTCCACACGGAGACCAGCACGTTAGCGATCTTGACTTGTTTATCGACTTCTCGCGGGACGAATGCGGAATCGGTGAACGTGTATATTTGCGTTCCTGCGTCGAGTGCAGGCGGTTTCATCATCCTCCCATACACGAGGAATTTCTTTGCGAGTTTGCGCGCATCGATCATGCTTTTCATGAATTGCACATGCTCTTGGAGCAAGGGCATTTGCGTAGTAAGCATGCCCGCTCCCACGGCTTGGCAGACGGGGCTAGAGTTTCCTATTCCTTCGATGAAGCAGTCTTCGCGCGAGGCGAGGATATTTCCCGCGGTGAATCCGATGGCGTGAACGGCATCATAGTCGTTTGGATTATTGACTCCCATCGAGTAGAGCCGGTCGGCGCTGAGGTAGGTCAGGATATAATCATGGTACACCGTTTGGAACAATGGGATGAATTGGTCCGCGAGTTGGTTTTGGGGCGTAATGGGTGCGCTGATGAAGTCCGTCATCATGAAGTCCATGACGTCGATGTAGTCCTCTTGCGCGGCTTCCGGGAACAGCACTCCTGCGCGCGAGTCGATTTGTTTCATGGCATTGCGCATTCCCTGCAGGAGTTGTCGATTTCCTTGCGTGAAATAATCTCCTCCTCCCGGCAAGTGCGAGCGGTTCGTCGAATAATCGGGGTATTCCTCGGGCACGTCCCAATAGATGCCCATGCTTCCGTTTTGGGCTGCGGATAATGCAGTGGCAGCAAACGAGTCGCGCGTGAAGGATTGGGATGGATTCAACACGAATGCGTTGGTGTAAGGCGCTTGCAGTTCGATAGGATTTCCATTGAGTTGGAGCACGCGCGCATTATCGAATGCCGTTGAAGGAGTGGCGGCGGCCCGTGCGGAGGAATGGATGTAGGGGAATGAGAATATGTTGGCGTTCTTGAGCGCGGTCGTCGTGGCGTTCATTCCGGGATTGGGGTTCATGAACGTGGCGTCGGTGAACCATCCTTGCCACCACACTCCCAAATAGTTGAGGTCGAAATATTGCTTGAGTTGCGTATACGCATTCACCCATTGTGTGGAGGTAATGGAAACATCCCCATTGGATGCGGTGATGAGGTGGGTTTCCTTGATCCATGTCGGGATGTCATTGCGCGTTTCTAATTTTCCTTTTTGTACCCACTCCTGTTGGACGGCCCACTTGCGATAGATTTGTGCGGCTTCGAACCATTTCCCTTTGAATACGCCGAGCTTGATGGGATAAGGAGAGGTATAGTCGATTCCCGGAGTGAATATTCCCGGGACTTCTTGGCGGAAGCGGTAATGCAATTCGTTTCCATTCCCGAACATCTCGATGCGCTTGAAGTGGCCATCTTCGTCTTCGCTTGCCACATAGATCCCTTTTCCGCTTTCGGTGTAGTAGGGGAATAGTTGCATGCTTCCCTGGAATGGCACGCGGAATGAAGTCCCATATTGATATGGAATCATGTTCGCCGCAGGACTTTTGATTTCATGCCCTCCTCTCCATGGGGTCACGGCATAATCGTTTTCGCTAGCGGAAGCGGGGATGTGCAAATGGAAATCGATGCTTTCGAAATAATAACTAGTGATGTCATTCTCGACCTGCAAGTAAAGGTCCGCAATCCCTTCATCATCGTCCAATTCGAATACCAGGCGCACATCAATTAGTTCGGGGGCGGCACCCAAGTCATTCCATGCGAGCGTGAGTCGTTTTCCGTCGTTGATGGTTTCTTCTTGCACGGTTGGGACTCCCACTTCGTCCACGGGCAAGGGTTGCAATGTCGTGGGGAGGATGCCAGTGATGGTCCATAATGGGTGATCGTTGAGCGTGAATGCGTGCCCCTCGTCCAAATCCCTAATTTCTTTGAGATAGAAGTTTGTGCTGGTATTTTCGAAGACGAACTCTACATGGGAGTTGCCGAATGTAGTGGTTTGGGCGTGTGCGCATGATGCGATGAGGATAAGGGCTGCAAAGAGAATAATCGCCTGCGCGTGCCGCTGGTGCATACCAGGGATTTAGGGTATGCTGATTATAAATGCGCGGAAAAAAGAAGGGAAATGGGGGCTAACCCCCTAAAATTAGTGCATCTTCTGGTACGCCGCAATAATGGCATCCGCCATTTCGCGTGTGCCTACGGCGCTTTCTTCTTGTCCCTTGGGTTTCAAATCATAGGTGACGTGCTTGTTTTCCTGGATGACGTGCGCGATGGCTTTTTCGAGCTTATCGGCTGCCTGCAATTCTCCCAAGTGGCGGAGCATCATGACTCCGCTCAAGAGCATCGCCGTGGGATTGACTTTGTTCATTCCCTTGTATTTGGGCGCGCTCCCATGTACGGCTTCGAAGATAGAATAGTGTTCTCCGATGTTGGCTCCGGGTGCGACGCCTAATCCTCCCACTAATCCGGCGCACAGGTCGGAGACGATATCCCCATACAGGTTGGGCAGCACCAACACATCATACACTTCGGGCTTCTGCACCAATTGCATGCACATGTTGTCCACGATCACATCCTCGAATTGGATTTGGGGATAGCGTTGCGCGACTTCGCGTGCGACGGCCAAAAACAATCCATCGGTGAATTTCATGATGTTGGCTTTGTGGACGCACGTGACTTTCTTTCTCCCATGTTTCACGGCGTACTCGAATGCCGCGGTCACGATGCGTTCGGTTTTGTAGCGCGAGATGGGTTTGATAGAGATCCCGATGTCTTCGGGGATCTTTTCCTTGGGATGAGTGGTGCGTAGCATTTCGATGAGCTTGTGCGTTTCGGGTTTTCCTGCTTCGAATTCGATTCCCACATACACGTCGTCCGTATTCTCTCTGAAAATGACCAGGTCCAGGTTCTCATAGCGCGAGCGCACGCCGTCATAGCTCTTGGCCGGGCGCAGGTTCTGGTAGAGGTCCAAGTCCTTGCGCAATTTCACGTTCACGCTGCGGAATCCGCCTCCGACAGGAGTGGTGATGGGTGCTTTCAGCGCGACCTTGTGCTTCTTGATCGTTTCCAAGAGCGTGTCCGGGAAAGGATCTCCTGTCTTCTCGAACACGTCGATTCCCGCTTCTTGTTCGATCCAATTGAACTTTACTCCGGTCGCGTCCAATACTTTACGTGTAGCGGCGGCGAGTTCGGGTCCTGTTCCGTCTCCTGTGATCAAAACGACATCGTGTACCATAGTGTGTTTCCCCCAAGTGGTTTATTGGTTCTGTTCTCGCGTGAAGTTGAGCAGTCCGCCTGCGAGGAGCATGGCGCGCTGTCTTTCGGTGTAGTCTTCTTTCAGCGGGATTTCGATTCCTTTTGTTTTGTTGTGCAACACCATGGCGTGGGAATTTCCCATCAGGTGCTGGCGGATATTCTCCAATACCACCACGTCGCCGGCGTTGATCTTGTCGTAGTCTGCGGCGTTGGCGAACTCGAGCGGTAAGATGCCGAAGTTGATGAGGTTGGCCTTATGGATGCGCGCGAAGTTCTTCACGATCACGGCCTTGACGCCGAGATACATGGGTGCTAATGCCGCATGTTCGCGGGAGGATCCTTGTCCGTAGTTTTCTCCTCCGATGATGATTCCGCCTCCCTTTTCTTTGGCGTTCTTGGCGAATTGGGGGTCGACCGCGGAAAAGACGTACTCGGATATCTTGGGGATATTGCTGCGCAGGGGTAGGATCTTGGCTCCTGCGGGCATGATGGCATCCGTGGAGATGTTGTCGCCGAGCTTCAGCAACACTACTTTCTCGATGCGTTCGGGCATCTTTTCGGCAATGGGTAGTGGTGCGATATTGGGTCCGCGCGTGACGTTGACTTGGTCGGGCGTGGGAGAGGGTAGGATAATTTGCGAGTCATCCAACACGAATTGGTCGGGCCACTCGACTTTGGGATAGTTTCCTAGTCTGCGTGGATCGGTGATCTTTCCGAATATGGCGGCTGCCACGGCGACTTCGGGCGAGCAGAGATAGACCTTGTCGTTGGGTGTTCCGCTTCTTCCGGGGAAATTGCGGTTAAAAGTACGTAATGAAACGCCATCGCTGGGAGGGGCTTGTCCCATTCCGATGCATCCCCCGCATCCGCTTTCGTTCAAGCGTGCGCCGGAGGAGATGATCTGCAATAGTTTTCCGTGCGCGGTAATTGTTTCTAACACTTGTTTGCTGCCGGGGTTGATTCCCATGCTCACGGCGGGATTGACTTTGTGGTTCTGCAGGACGGATGAGATAACGGCGAGGTCGCGGAATGAGGAGTTGGTGCAGCTTCCGATGAGGACTTGCGCGACAGGGGTTCCTTCGACTTCGGAGACTTTCTTGACGTTGTCCGGGGAAGAAGGGCATGCGATGAGGGGTTCCAATTCGCTCAGGTCTATTTCTTGGTGTTCGTCGTAATGCGCGTCCGCGTCCGCTTCCATGGGTTCCCAATCCATTTCTCTTCCTTGCTTGTGCAAGTAGGCGCGTGTGATTTCGTCGCTGGGGAAGATGGAAGTAGTTGCTCCCAACTCGGCTCCCATGTTACAGATGGTTGCGCGTTCGGGTACGGACAGGCTCTTGACGCCTTCGCCGTAGTATTCGATTATTTTTCCAACCCCTCCTTTGACGGTGAGCCTCCGGAGCACTTCGAGGATGACGTCCTTTGCCGTGACCCAGTCGCGGAGTTTTCCGGTGAGTTTGATTCCGACGACTTTGGGTGCGTTCAAGTAGAATGGTCCGCCTCCCATCGCGACGGCGACGTCGAGTCCGCCTGCTCCTATTGCGATGGCTCCTAATCCGCCATCCGTGGGGGTATGGGAGTCGCTGCCGAGGAGTGTCTTTCCGGGCTTGCCGAATCGCTCCAAATGGACTTGGTGGCAGATTCCATTCCCTGGTTTTGAGAATAAGATTCCATACTTGGATGCGACGGACTGGAGATATTGGTGGTCGTCCGCGTTCTCGAATCCTGTCTGGAGCATGTTGTGGTCCACATACGAGACGGAGAGGTCGGTCTTGACGTTTTTCATCCCGAGCGCTTCGAATTGCAGGTAGGCCATGGTGCCTGTAGCGTCTTGTGTCAATGTCTGATCGATGCGGATTCCGATTTCATTGCCCTGCTTGAGCTCTCCTTCCACGAGGTGGTGCTGCAGTATCTTGTAGGTTAAGTTAGACCCCATTATAATGCCTCCAAATCAGCGATATCTGGCTAAATTTCAGGGCAAATGGTATATAAGCCGTTTTGGGGCAACGCTCGAAGTGCGGGTGTGATTGCGTTGAAAGCCGAACAATTTATTCGCTTTGGAATCCTATCACGCGTGCGCTTCCGATGAGGAGTTCGACGCTGACGTTGTCCATTCCCGTTTTGGTTTTCCCGCTGACTTCGAGCCGTTTGCCCATGAGTTCCAATTGCATCTTTTCTTTTTCTTTTTCGTCGTCGAGCGCTGCCACAATTTCTTCTTTTTTCTTTCCCCATATCTGCATGGCTTGCTCCTCGAATGCGACGGCGCGCATGGTGGAGAATCCATCGTCCAACAGCAATGGGAGCAGCAAGCGTTGCTTGACGGTGTTTTGTCTTCCGCAGCTGCTGCAGCTTTCTTCCAGCTGCCTTGGCTTGGCTTTGCATCCTTCGCATTGGATGTAATATCCGCGTCCCGGCATGACTTCGACGATGCTGGCTTTGGCTTGGATGAACTGCCCGGCTTGGGCGTTAGAGAATGTAATGGCCTCTCTTGGTTTTTCGACCGCGACGTTGCGGACTTCTTGCTTTCCGGGGGTGATGGTGTAGGTCGCATTGAATCCTAGGGATAATTGCAATTGGTTGTTGAACGTTTTCACGCGCGCGTTTTGGATAGTGACTTCCGAGTCCATTCCGATCTGCTTTTGTTGCGCGTCATCCACTTGTTCGTTCCAGAATGTGAAGAGCGCTTCTCCGCTTTCGTCTTTGATCTTGACGGCGAGATATTTTCCTTCTTTCTCTCCTTTCGAAAATGTCTTGATGGGATTGATGGCGGAAACTTTCCCTTTGATGTCGATGTTGGCCATCCCGTTCTGGAGTTTTCCCAGCGGCACGTGCATGGCTTTCTTTTCGAGGTAGGGGAGCGGGATGCGCAGGTCTTTGCTGACTAATACTACCGCTCCTTGTTCGGTGAGGAGTCCCGAGAACTTTTCCACTTTCTCTTTCACTTTTTGTTGGAGTTCTTCTTTTGCGACGCCGCTCTTCTCGCTCATGAGTTGGAGCGCTTCCTCGAGGCTGAAATCCAGTTTTCCGCTCATAGCTATGTTGCATCCCGCACGCATTTAATTGCATGGGATGACATTCCGCCACGCGATTTACGTCACGTGCGCAAACCAACCTTTTTATTTGTACGAGTTATACTGCATAGGATGTGGGAAGAAATAACCGATAATGTGTATGCCGCTTTCGGTGCGGATAATTCTGCGAATGCGTATGTGTTAGTGGGCAAGCAGACCGCGCTCATCGATACCGGGCTCGTGCAATCTTCGCGTCAATTGAAGGAAGGTCTTGCCTCGATCGGTCTTACGCCGAAGGATGTGAATCTGATCCTCCACACGCACGGGCACATCGATAATATCGCTTCCGATTATTTGTTTCCCAAAGCGCAGGTGTGGATGCACCCAGGGGATGCGCTGTATGTGAATGCGAAAGACGCGCAATTCGCTCACTTGGAGAAAGTGGGCGTGAAGGAGAACAAGTGGATGCCTGTCCATCAGACATTCACTGAAAAGCAAAAATTCGATTTGGGCAATTTGTCGGTGCAAGTGCTGTTCACTCCCGGCCACACCAAAGGCAGCGTCTCCTTCATGGAAGAGAATAAGCGCTTGCTCTTTTGCGGTGATGCGTTATTCGCGACGGGTTTAGGAAGATGGGACTTGCTCACGGGGAATAAGCCCCAAGTGATTTCTTCTGCGCGCAAGATTCTTTTTTCCAGTCCCAAAATGATCCTTCCAGGCCATGGTCTTCCCATGAAAGCGCGCGGGTCTGCTTCGATTGCGCGTCAGTTAGAGAGACTGATGACGGAAGAGCTGCCCGAAAATTTTGTATAATTACAATCGTTTGACGTAGAACTCTTTTCCATCCGAAACATATCCATTGGCTTCGGCGACGCGCGCATAGAATTTGCGCATTCCCGCTCGAATGGCTTCAGGGTCTTTTGGTCTCAATCCCACGTCTGATGGTTTAGTATAATAGTACATAGTCTCCGGTAACCGGATGATAACCTCCTTGAATCCACATGCTTGTGCATGGCTTTCGATTTGGTGTAATAGCGCATTGGGCCACGGCATGCCCAAAGTAGTCGTAAGTCGATGGAGTTCCGCGCGTGCATGATTTCCTTTAATCAGTCCTTGGATGGATTCGACTACTACACGCGTCTTGGTGAATCCAAGTTTTGCAGCCGCAAGGTCTACTGTCCCATAGTTGATGACTATGCCTAATTTTGCCTCGTGATGGGTTTCACTAATTTTGATTTCTAGCTCAATTCCTTTATGCGGTTTTTTTATTCGCGGGAATGTTTTCAGGAATACTTTTCCATATTTTCGTACACTGGATTCATGTGCAGTCGGTCTCATGGTGTGGGTTTCTAATTCAGAATATGCGCGCAAGTAACGAAGCGGCCCTCGGATGTCTTTTGGGAAGGGGAACACGCGTGCGCGTAATCGTTTTAAGCGAGAAAGAGCCATCTCGGAGTCAAGTGCCTGGGATTATAAAGGGTTTTTGCCCCTTTTTGGGTATTGAAGGTGGTATGGCTATGATGCACACGCACGATCCCAGAGTCGCAAAAGGGAAGGACTCCTCTTCGCATAAATTTCCTTTATCCCCCTTGCACGGTCCCACTTACACGCGCTTGATCGAGCAGTGCCAGCAGTCTCCCGGGCATATCTTTGTGGTGATCGATCCTCCTGACCACACGCCGGAGCAAGTCAAGGCTATCGCGAAGGCTGCGGATGAGGCGGATGTGACTGCGTTCGCGGTGGGCGGAAGTCTGGGCGCGCAAGGGAAGTTGTTGGATGATTGCATCGATGCGATTAAGTCGGTCTCCAAGAAACCGGTGATTTTGTTTCCCGGAAACATTGCGACGATCTCTCCCAAAGCCGATGCGGCGTATTATCTTTCGATGCTGAATTCATTGGACCCTTACTACATTTCCGGCGCGCAGATGGCGGCGGCGTATCCTGTCTCGAAGATGAAATTAGAAACGATTGGAACGGCCTACCTCGTCTATGAGCCCGGTCAAGCGGTAGGGTGGGTGGGCAGCGCCAAATTGCTCCCGCGCAACATTCCCTATCTTGGCGCGGTGCAAGCGCTCTCCGCGCAGATGTTGGGGATGCAGATGATTATTTTGGAAAGCGGTAGCGGCGCTCCCACGTGCGTGCCTCCCGAGTGTATTGCGGCCGTGCGCAAAGCAGGGGTGCATTTGCCCATCGTTGTAGCGGGTGGAGTAAGAACCCCTGAAGCGGTCGCGCAGTGCATTGCAGCGGGTGCGGACATCTGTCATGTGGGCACGAGCATCATGAAAGCCGCAGAGGGTAGCGTTCCCAAAGCCAAGAAGTTGATGCAAGAACTTGTTGCAGCTGCGAAGAAAGCGGGAAAGGCGCGCTAACGTTCCAAGTTTCGCTTCTTGATGAGCCAATTGCGTTCATTTTCGTACACGTGGATGAGCTCTCGAATGATATTTTGCACCCGTGCAGGTTCGAATTGCATGCGCTTGACTTGCCATGCGATGAGCGCTTTCGCTCGTGCGGGTGTAATGCCGATTTGCGCGAGCGCGATAGGGAATATGGTGGGTTCCATTCCTTTTTTTTGGAGCCGGCGATTGAGAATGGTCTCGAGCCAGGTGTCTTCTCGTGTGGGCTTGGCGGTCAGCCCCGGGGTTTTCTTGGTAATCGGTCTTTGTCGTATCGTTTTCTTGCGCGGCATTTACAATTCCTCATAGTATTGCTTGCACAGCAGTGCGTCGTGTTCTTGATTGGGGGTTTCGGCGATGAACATGCCTCCGACCTTGAATTCTTTCAAGCTTTCGATCATCCCTTTCCAATTGAGCGTGGATTCGTCGCTTTCGAAGGGGGTGTGGTAGCGTTCTCCTTTTTCAGTGTACGTAATTCCGCACGCTTGGATGTGGAGGTCTTTCAGGTAGTTCTTGTCATATTTCTCGATTTGTTCGAGCAATCCATCGAATGCCTTTTTGGATGTCATGCTGCCGTTTGTGCATGCGTGGGCGTGGCCGAAATCCATGCACCAGCGCAAGCGCTTGTCGATGGAGGCGATTTCCATGACTTCTTCTAATGTGCCCCATTGGGACTTCTTTCCTGCGTATTCGGGTGCGATTTGGATGTTTTTGATTCCGTCTTTGTCGAGGCGTTCATAGATCTCGTCGCAGGCTTCGAGGATTTTTTTCTGGATGGTTTTGGAATCGTTTTCATGACGGAATGCGGCGTGGACGGCGACGCTTTCGGCTCCTGCGATTCCGCCCATCTTGCATGCCAAATAAAGTCGTTCGATGCTCGCGCGCATGGTTTCAGGTGCGCGTGCGTTGAGGTTGATGAAATAGGGCGCATGGACGCTCAAGCGGATGCCTGCTTTCTTTCGTGCCTCATCCACTTCTTTTGCTTTTTCTTCTTTCAGGTAAACGCTTTGGACGAATTCGAGTTCCATGCATCCTAACCCCAACTCCTTTACCGCTTCTACGCCGCGCACGATGCCTTTTCCCGCTGCGCGTTGGGGTATTCCCGCGGGGCCGAATGAGAGCGAATGCATACTGCATCTAACCCTGACAACTTTAAAAGCCGATGAATGGGTTGCGTTCGCGCGATTGCAACGCTAGCTTGTTCGCTTTTCGAACCCGTTTGATTATTAACTCCATTTCGAGAGGAGTGGTGGTATATGCCCCGCGCTGCTGCACCCAAAAAAGTCTCTTCTCCGCGCAAGAAAGCGGTCGAAAATGAGGATAAAGGCTCTACTTTGCTATCGCGTCCCGATGCCACGCTGACATTGACTAATTTTGCCACCATTTATGCCACGGTCACCGTGCAGGCTGCCATCGAGCACGGGAAGATTTCCAAGGTCGGTTTTGCGGTCGAAAAGAATGAGAGGCTATTGCACTATCTCCGCGCGCTAGGGGATATGTTGGTGGGAATGACTCCGGAGGAAGTGGAGTCGTTGTCCTTGCATGCGATGTTCCAGCAATTTGCTCCTCCGCATGAGGAGCGTTTGCTCTTGGAATATGCGCTTTCGGCTTGGCAGGACGTGGTATCGCGGCTGCCGACGCAGGATCCTCTTTCGGGTGCGCTGCAGTCGATCAAGTACTACAATCGCGAGTTCCCGAAAGGGACGATGTTGCCGGATCTGGAGGATTAATTTTCTTTTGATGGGTGCGATAGTGCGCGCTGCGTCTCTTCGATGGCTTCGCGCGTGGAATAGCGAGGCACCCATCCTAATCGCATGGCTTTTGCGATGGCATATTCCCGATGCTTGGACAATCGCTTGACGTGCGCGGGGATGAGGATGTTCTTCTTTCCCGTGAGCTTGCTTTGGACTAAAAAAAGGTAGCTCAGTCCCATTCCCAAAAAGCCGGGGATGCTGCCGATGTGCTTCTTTCCCTGCGCCTCCGCAATCATGTCCACGACTTCCCTCAAGGAATGGGTTTCTTTCTCGGCACAGATGAATGTTTCGCCGTAGGCGTCTTCGTTTCCGACGCATTTGGCGATGAATTCGACCAGGTCTTTGATGTAGATCATCTGCCAGGCATTTTCTCCTTTCCCGATGAGGGGGAATCCTTTTTCGATGATGTGGAAGATGCTCTTCCAGTACTTGTTTGGGCCTAACACCAGGGCGGGTCGTATGATGGTTACAGGGAATACTTCTTGGTATTCCAGCACGGCTTTTTCGGCCTCGGATTTGCTTTTCTCGTAAGGAGTAATGGGCTGGACCGGCGAGTCTTCGTTGAGCTTGGAGCGGGTATCCCCATACACTCCTACGGTACTGAGGAAGATGAATTGTTGGATTTTATTTTTCTCGGCCGCTGCGAGGAGGTTCTTGGTCCCTTGCACATTGGTCTGGAATAATTCCTCGGGGGATTTTGTCTCGTCTATTTCGGCGGCAGCGTGGATGACGATGTCGATGTTTTTCATTCCGGCGGCGACGCTTGCAGGGTCAAGGATATTTCCCCCATTTCCGCGTGCGAATGCGACGATGGTGTGTTTCTTTCTCTTGAGCGCTTCAAGTAGGTGTGTTCCAACGAATCCTGTGCTGCCGGTGAGTAGAATGCGCATTGTTTTCCTCCTTGGCTGACAAGAGCTTATGCGATCACGGGTATAAAAGCGCTGAGGACTCCCGGGAACACATACACCACGAGCACTCCCGCGAATAGGAATGGGGCGAACTTGGGGAGGTCGCGATACACGGGAATGGTGTGCATTCCCGCGTGCCTGAATCGTGCGATGTCGCCGCGATCGATGAGGGCGGGGATGTCCTTTCCGAGTTTTTGTTTTTCTTCATGGGAGAGGTGCTCGGCGGCCAGCAGCTCATCGTCTTCCACCTGTTCGAGGGGGATGCGCTTGAGGAACGCATGGACTTTGATTTCGTCCTCGAGCATGTAAAAGAGTATTCCCATTCCCACGGCGAGCAATAATACGATTGCTTGGATGGGGGAGAAGATTCCTTGATCAAAGCTGTATGCGAGGAATACGATTAATGCGATGACCATTCCAAACCCTAATCGCTTGCGTGGTTCTTTCCAGTTGATTTTGGGCTTGCTGAGGAGGTAGCTCCCCACATATTGGATGCATAGCCCCACGCACGCGACGATGCATGCGACCAGCAGCACGCTGAGGACGAATAGTTGTCCTTGGTAGATGGGCTGCACCACTGCCATTCCTGCGAGGAGCTTGATGTCTCCTCCTCCTAATTTTCCTTGTTTGTAGGCGAAATACCCGATGGCATAGATTCCAATTCCCAATGCGATTCCGATCCATTGGCCGTTCAAGATGCTGAGGATGATGCCCAGTCCGATTAATGGGTAAGTGATCCAATCGAAGATGTATCCGGTCTTCCAGTCCGTGTATGCGGCGATTCCGCTCGCGATGGTGTTGGCGGCAAAAGCAATGGGGGCGAGGGGTAGGTCCATTCGTTCACGTCCGTTGAGGGTATTGTCATCGCGCGTTAGCGTATCTTGATCTTCTTTGGTTTCTGGAATCCTTGCATCATCTTCTGTAATCCTTTTGGATCTTTCATCTTTTCCTCGTCCAAGTGCTTGAACTTGTCGACCATTTTTTTGAGTTGGCGGTAGTGCTTCAACAGCTCGCGCACGTCTTCTTCTCCCATGCCGCTTCCTTTTGCTATGCGTTGGATGCGGGAGGATGTGATGAGTTCGGGATTCTTCTTTTCTTGCTTGGTCATGGAATCCATCATGGACTTGTAGCGGTTCAGCTTTTCTTCTCCGACTTCCATTTCTTCTTTGGGGATGTTGTTTCCGAACCCGAGCATTTCGGCGATCTTCGAGAGCGATCCCATCTTGCGGGTGGCTTGGAGTTGGTTGTAGAAGCTCTGGAGCGTGAACGTTCCCTCGAGCGGGTTTTCCTGTAGTGCGGCTTCTTCTTTCAATTCTTCCATCTTATCTAGGAGTCCCTTCAAGTCTCCGTACCCCATGACGCGTGAAAGGAATCGGTCGGCATGGAATTCTTCCAAGTCCGAGATCTTTTCTCCCACTCCCAGGAATAGCACGGGGGCATTGGTCGTTTTGCACGCGGCGAGGGCTCCGCCGCCTTTTGCGCTTCCGTCCATGCGCGTGAGGATGACTCCGTTCACGCCGACGGCGTCATGGAATGCAGTGGCTTGTTTCTTGGCTTGCTGCCCGATGTCTCCGCCCAATACCAACCACGTGTGCTCGGGTTTCAGCACGGCGTGGATGTCCTTGATTTCCGCGACGAGCTCGTCGTCCAATGCGCTTCTTCCCGCGGAGTCGACGATGATGGTGTGGCATCCCTTGCTCATGAGCTCAGCGATTCCTTGTTTCACTACCGCTGCCGCATTTTCTTCGCCTCGGTTGGCGTAAAAGAATGTTCCGGGTATTTTTTTGTGCAATTGTTCGAGTTGGTCGATTGCGGCGGGCCGGAACGTATCGGCGGCTATCATTCCCACGCGGAATCCGCGTTTCTGGTAGTAGTGGGCGAGCTTGGCTGTGGTAGTAGTCTTTCCGCTTCCGAATAGGCCCACCATCAGGATGGAATTGGGCTTTTGCGGGATGTGGTTTTCTTTTCCTCCTAGGAGGTCGATGAGTGCGTCATAGGTGAGTGAGACCAGGTGTTCTTTGCGATTCAACCCTTTGGGGATGTCTTCGCTGAGCGCTGCTTTTTCGAGTTCTTTGCTGAGTTGGAGGACGAGGTTGATGTCCACGTCCGAAGAAATGAGCGCGCGCTGGAGTTCTTTGATGAGCGCTTTTACGCTATCCTTGTCTACCACGCGCAGGGAATTGAAGGCGTCGAACGCCTTTCTGAGACTATCTCCAAGGCCCATAATACGCTAAATGGGGTCGGAATGCCTTAAAATAAGGCCGTAACGGCAGCTAAGCGGGCGGGTTTTCTTTCCTGCTAATAATATACGAGGCGGTTAGTCTTAGCTCAGATCGCGATGGGTCTCATACATGAATCCCGCGTCGGGGTGGAGTTTCTTCAAGCGCTTCGTGACTTCATAGAATATCTCATGCGCCGTAATAGAGTGGCTTTTTTCCACGAGTTTCGTGATGTCATTCGATACGCTTAATGCGATGCGCTGGGCCTGCGCTTCTTTGACGTGGCTTCCGAGGCAGGCCATGAGTATGGAGCCATACACCTTGCGCGCATCATAGGCTTCCTTGTGCCCGCGTCGTTTGACGATATGGCGTGCGGAGAATTTTCTTTTTTTGATTGTTTTTTTCTTCGCGGCCATGTAATGTCACCCGAAGTTGATCGTTCCATTCGCGATGAGGATTAACAACCAGCCCATGGCGATGAGCAACAGTCCGATGCACAAGCGCATGAACCCGCGTCCTTCTTGTTTCCATTTCTTGAATCCTGCCACGCTCTTTCCCGCGGCTACTGCGAGGAGGATGACGATGAGGGGTGCCACGAAGAGGATATTATAGAGTACCAGCAGCATCAGAGCGGTGAAATCGAAGTACTGCGAGAGCAAGGTGATGATGGCGAGGTATGGTGCGCCGGTGCATGGCAATTCCACTGCCGCCACGAATGCCCCTAAGAAGATGACCCCGGGCACGGTGACCGTTTGCGCGTATTGGTCGATTTTCTTGCTCAAGCCATATGGGATCTGGAGCGAGAAGCCTTTTCCGTACCAGAAGAAGTCCTTGATCTCCAATATTCCTGCGACCATGATGAATAGTCCCACGGCGATGGAGATGTACTCGGCCACATAGAGCGGGACTTGCGAGAGGAAGTAGATGAGCCCCAGTCCCGCGAGGAAATAGGTAGTGGCGACTGCTGCGATGTAGAGTCCGCCGAAGATGAGCATGTCTTTGGTTGATTTCTTTTTGCCCAGCATGACGGTAATCATCAATATGAGCACGCCGATGGCGCAGGGGTTGATGCTATCGATGAGGGCGGTGACGACGATCGTTCCAAGGGTTGGTAAATATGCTTCAACGGCCATGCAATTCACCTCGGTTCATCGCTGCGCGATAGGATGCGCAGGAGTGTGCGGTGCGGGCTTTGACTTCATCGTATTCGACGATCAGGCAGTCTCCCGGGGGGACGTTGGCATAGGGCTGCATCCGGGTTTCCAATGAGATGGGGATCTTTTGCTGCTCGTATACCCATTGCTTGGCGTCCTGGGGATTGGTCACGCGCAATAGGAATGCTTGGAGTTCGGCGTGCTTTCCATTGCACGCTCCGGCGTAGGGGAGTGTGACGTTTCCGCTGACGGTGGGATAGGTGAGCCCGACATCCGAGAATTTGGTCCCTATTATTTCAAAGAAATGGCGAAAACTGGCCTGTTCGAGGTCCACGATCGTCCCTTCGATGTGCATGCGGTCGTCGTTGTGCTCGTGGACTTCCCACGTTCCCACGCGGTTATCGATTCCCGTGGGGTCGATGAGGTCCAATTTGTTGCCGCAGTGCCACACCTCATAGTCCGTGTGCCAGTGCACCGGTCCGCCCGTCGGGGAGACGATGTTGAGGTAGACCGTAGACCCGGCCAAGTAGAGCGTGGACAGCACGGCCACGCCTGCGATCCCGATGAAGAGGGCTTTCTTTATTTTTTCTTTGCGGGGCTTGGCGAGGATGGCGTATGCCACGAGGAGTGCCATGATGACAGCCGCAACGAGGACGACGTTGTAGGCGTTGTCGCGCAGCATGATGGCGAATTGGCTGTCGACGCTGATGTTTCCTAGGATGGTCTCAAGTACGGCCATAATGCGCAAAGCACCGATTTGCGGTTTAAAAAGTTGCTATTTCTCGTGCGAGGAGAGGTAAATCCCCATTGCGAATCCGATGATCAAGAGCACGAGTATGAATCCAATAGGTAGGATGGATTGTTCGGCGTAGTGTTGGGTTTGTTCTTTTGCTTTTCCCGTGGGCGAATCGTCGTATGTCTCCGGCACGTTGACCACGAGGCCCGCTTGGATGGTCTGTCCTTCCACCGCGTAGAGTTTGTGGTCGTTCGTCGTCAGCACTGCGCTGAGGTAGTGGTTGCCTCCTGGCAGTTCCTGGAGGTGATACCATTCCCCATACACGCGTGCGATCTTCTCGCCGTCCACATAGAGATGGACGTGCCCTTCTCCCGGGAGGTGGGCTTGTCCTACATGCTCGGGCGCAAAGGCGAAGTCGTTCGTGATGAGGTGGACGTTCCACCCCGCGTCGTGATCGAGTTCCACTTCCATGCGGATGGATGGAATTGTCTCTCCTGCGGGGATGTTGTAGAGGTCCAGGTGTGCGGTATCGTGCGCCGTGTCATTCGTCACGACTTCGTGCGCTTGCACGCAAAGCGCGAGCGAGGAGAGGATGAGCAATGCTATGATCCAACGCATGACTTTATTTCGCATGGCTCGCATTTAATCCTTTTGCATTCATGCGTCGCGTGGGATGATGCGTTCGAGGAAGGTGTCGAGGTCGAACTTGATCAAGTCCGCGTAGGCTTGTCCTACCCCGAAGAATACGATGGGCTTGTGGAGCTCATGCAGGATGGAGATGACCCCGCCTCCTTTGGCGTCGGTGTCGAGCTTGGTGAGGATGAATCCGTCGATGCCGATGGTTTCATCGAATGTCTGTGCTTGCGTGAGGATGGCTTGGCCGGTGAATGATTCTCCGACATAGAGCTTGAGGTGCGGCTGCACCACGCGCGTAATCTTTTTCATCTCTTCGAGGAGGTTCTTGTTGGTGTCCTGTCTTCCTGCCGAGTCGATGAGCACGACGTCCGCGTTTTCGGCCTTGGCGGCCTTTACGGCGTCGAATGCGACGGCTGCGGGGTCGCTTCCGTATTGGTGGCGCACGAGTCGCACGTGGAGCTTGTCCGCGTGCAGTTGGAGCTGTTCGATGCTTCCCGCGCGGAATGTGTCGGCGCTTGCGAGCACGACTTTCTTTCCGCGCTGTTGGAGGTAATGGGTGAGCTTGGCGATGCTCGTGGTCTTTCCCGCTCCGTTGGGGCCGATGATGAGTACGATGCAGGGGTGATTGGCGTCCGTGATGGAATCGAAATCCAGCGCTTCGACGGAAACCAACTCATGCATGGCTTCTCTGATCTCCTGCAGGATGAATTGGGTGGGATTCTTTCCTCGCGGAATCGTTTTTTCGCTCAAGCGTTCGCGCAGTTTCTCGATGAGCGCGGCCGCAGTAGCGATGTTGACGTCTGCCTCCAATAATGAGAGCTCGAACTCCTCGAGGAATGCTTGGGTGGTCTCGGGTTTGAGGGTGATGTTTCCGGTGAAGAACCCCACGACTTGTTGTCCTATTCCCACGCTAGCCTTGAGTTCGCGTTTTTCTTCCTGTTTCATTTCAGGGAGCTTCGGCTCGTGCGTGCGCGGGGGAATTGGTGTCGCGATCGGTTTTGTTTCTGCTGGCGCGGCTTCGGGTTTTTGAGTGGGGTGTGCGGGCACGGCATGCGTAGGCGCAGGAGTTGTTGACGTTGCGTCTGCAGGCAGGGGCGTTGCTTCTTGGGATGCAGGCTCAGCTGCAGGCGTTGCAGGAATGGGTTTCGATTCTGCGATGGGTGCAGGCGTTGGTGCAGCCGCTGCACTAGATGTCGTCGTGGGCTCAGAAGGAGTGGGAGTGCGCGTTTCTTCCGCGCTGGCTCCGATTATTTTTTGGGTGAATGACTGAATTTTTTTCTTCAGTAAATCGAACATGCGCATTACCTTTTCGTTGCTTTGCGCGCATCACGAAAGGCTTTGCCGAGACTCTGCATGTTTTTGGCGTATTCGCGCGCTTGATGCAGTTGTTTCTGCAGGACTTCCATTTCTTTTTCGAAGACCTTCTTGCGTTCGGCGAGGTCTTCTTCTATTTCTTTCTTGGAAGCGGGCACGACGACGTTTCCGGGGAGCGTACGTAACAATTCTTTTCCGCGTACTTTTCCTTTCATGGAGATGCCGGCCCCGAGTGGGATGATGGCTTCGGTTTCGTTCTTTTCGTCCAAATATTTCAATGCGTTTCCTACGATAGCGTTTTCCTGCAGCATGGCGAGAATGGCGTTCTGTTGCTGGCGGATGCGCTTGATGCTGCGGCGGGCGTTGAGGAATCCTTGTCTGACCTGGTCCATGGTCATCGTCGCCTTCATGCTGCGCGGCGCTGCTTCGGTTTGGGTAGCGGGGGTGGGATTGGTTTCTTTTGCCATACGATATCAGTGCTCCAATAGGTTATTTTGCCGGGGAAATGGTTAAATAATGCCCTCATTTGCCTTGGAATGCCCTTTTTATGGGTTTTAACGCAATCCAGGGTGCAACCCTTCGTCGATGCGTGAGAGTTCGGGTCCGGAGGTTCTTTCTCCTACGATGACGCCGTGCTTGTTGGCGAGGATGCTGTTTCCGATGAAGGCATCGCCGTAATTGGCGGTCGTGGTCATGCCGGGGACTTTGAACAACGATTCTAAGTGCTCCATTTCATGCGGCGCAGTGCGTGGATTGGCGAGGAATCCTTTTTCGGTCGCGATGATGCTGCTGCCTGCGAGTTCGGAGCGTGCGATGAGCAGTGCATGCATGGGGATTCCGAAGAATTGCTCCAGCGCTTTGATTTCCATCTCGTGGATGTTGGGGGAGATGATTCCCGCGTGCTTCTGCATGCAGAGGAGGTTTCCGATGGCGGAGATGTCTTTCATGACGTGGGTCTTGATTCCGCTTTCGTGCAAGAAGTCGAGTTCGTTTTCGTTGATGTGATTGGCCACGGCGAACTTGTCGTCGAAGCCGCGTGCCAATACTCCGAGCAAGTGGGAGTTGGCGATGGTGAGCGCGAGCGTTTCGACTCCGAGCACTTCCCCGATTCTCTTGGCTTCTTTTTCGGGGGTGAATGAAGGGATGAGCGCGATCTTGTCGGTTACGGAGCAAAATACGCCCATGTAAGGGGATCCATGCAAGTTGAGTGCTTTGATGTGCATAATGGTGAGAGTTTCCTCAGCCGTTCCAGCTATTACTTTGCTGGAGCGGTTGCGGCTTTTTTAGGGTGCGCTTCAACTTTCGTGTCGTTGGTTGCTTTTGTTGGAGCTTCTGCTTTCTTCTCTTCGGCTTTAGCCTCTTTCTTGGCTGCGCCTTTCTTTTCGACGGGTTTTGCTTTTTCGGAGAAGGCTTTGAGTTCTTTTCCGTTCTGCAGGAACACGTAGAGGAGGTCTTCTTTCTTCTTGAATGCCACGTCGATGGAATTCAATTTGTGCTGGATCCCGCGCGCGAAGATGGCGGCGTTGACTTCATTGCTGATGCGGATGTTCTTTTCCGCGGCGCGCGTATGTTTCTTGACGTAGTTCTTCACGGCGTAGAGCACTTTGTTGGCAAAGCGCGTACGGGGGATACGTACCATGTTGTTCAGGTGGATGGTGTGATTCTCTTGCATGGTTCATTCCTCCGTTATTGGATGATTCCCTTTCGGCTGCGCTTGCCCGTGTACTTGTTCTTCTTCTTGTGCATGCGGTGCTGGGAGGGGTTTCCTTTTCCGGCTTTGCGCTTGACTTTCATGAATCCTTTCTTGCGATTGAATTCGAGGTTCTTGGTCTTGAACATGCTGCTCAAGGAAATGCTTCTCCAGTGGCGCTTGCCTTTGGTGTTGTAGATGCGCTTTCTCTTCCGCTGCATGGCGAAAGTGGGTGCATTCGTCAAGCCGGAGGTGATGCTCTTTCTCGTGGAGATGATGAACTTCTTGAACTCGGGGTCTTTGTGCGTACTCATAGGTTGATCACTTGCTTCCTTTCCGTGTAATGTTGAATTCCTTTTTGGGTGGGGTTACTTGGGCTAACAACGCTTTGAGTTGGTCTTCATTAATCTTCCCAGGCAGCTTTCCTTGCCGGGCCATCATGATGATGCCCTGCGCCACTTGGAGATATTTTTCGTAGTTGACCAACTTCACATTGCTCAACCGCGCTTTGGCCTCCGGGGTCAGGATGTTGTTCAGCAACGCACTGAGTTGCTGTTCCATCTTGGCCTGGGAGTCCGCTTCTTCTTGCTGGGAAGCCATGCGTGACTTCATTTCTTCCAGCTTGCGCGCGCGGATGTCTTCAATGTCCGTCATTCGCTGTCCTCATCCCCCTTCTTTTTCTTGTCCTTGGCCTTGTCGACTTGGGCTTCGCCGTCAGAGGCTTTTCCTTTTCCTCTCTTCAGGGCTTCGCGTGTGTCGGCGTCGGCTTTGGAGCGCTTCTGGAAGACGCGCTTCTTCTTGACGCGTGTCTTGCTGGCTTCCATGGCGAGCTTGGACATGGTATTGAGATATTTCTGTCCGGCCGGGGTAATGGTTCTTCCGCCTGTCTTGGATGTAACGATGAGTTTTGCCTTTTCCAATTGCTGCAAGGCCAAGCGAATGATCTTTCCGCTGGCTTTGCGGTGGGCGTGGGGTTTCGATCCGCGGGCTTTTCTTCCACCGTAATAGGTGCGCAGGGATTCCGTTCCTACGGGTCCGTCCTTGAATACGCGGTACAAGATGGAGGCGCAGCGCACGAAGTACCAGTCTTCATTCTGGGGCGCTCGTTCGGCGTGGACTCCGCTCTTGACGTAGGCGGTAAATGCGGGTGCCTGGACGGTGTTTTCTTTCTTCAAGTCATTGGAAATGGCTTCCAAGAGTAGTTCAATCGGAACGTCATAAACGCCCATGTTTTCACATCCTTGTTTTGTTCAACCTTTTCCTAAAAGGTTGTTTTGATGAAACTTTTGCTAAAAGTTTCTGGCGGTGTACCTTGCGGCACATTCGTTCTACGACCCATCAGAAATAGGTCGAAATTCGGAGCCTTTTTGGGGCTTGAATAGTCACTTTCCCCCAAGAAGGGTTTATAAATAATCTCCGCCGGGGGCCCAAATATCCCCCAATCGGTCATTCTTTTGCTATTGGGAGCGGCAAGCGGGCTTTTCCGGCTTTCCTGCGTGTGAGTTCTCCACAGATTTTGCAGACGGAATTCCAGGTTCCATTTTTGAGCCGGCGTGTGACTGTTTTTCCCTCGATCCAATAGTTCCAGCAGTGCTTGCAGAAACGATTTTTGATTTCGAGTGGGATGGGGACGCGGAAGCGCATGCTGAGTTGTTTGACGAGTTGTCCATATCGTTGGCTGCGCGCGGGGTGTTCTTCTGCTTCTCCTGCCGCGAGCTCGCGCAGGCGGTGCATTCTCTCCACTGCGATTTTTTGCTGTCCTGTCAGCGGTCGTACGAATCTATTTTCAGTTGCCATGCTTTTCTCCTAATTCTTTGACCAAGTAATTACCTTCTGCGCGGTAATGCATGTTGCGCGCGACCCCATAATAGAGTGCCTTCATGCGTCTCTGTACGTCTGGAGATTGCGGGTATGTTTTTCCATCGCGAGGGGCCAGATGCCATTCATAATAGGGATTTTTTTCGGGTTTGATGATTTTGACGCGCTTGAATCCCATTGCTGCTGCATGCTTTTCTACTTGTGCAATCAGGAAGCGCGGCCATGTCATTCCTGTAGCTTTCTTGAATGCGTGCATGAGTTCTTGGTTCGACATGACGAATTTGTTGGCATTAGGCTTTGTTCCTTGGATGGCTTCGACGATGACGCTGTGTTTTTCGAATCCGATTTTTACTTGTGCGAGCGGTTCTCCACTCCCATAGTGCGCGTTGTGGAATATTCCGATTCCAATGGGGGATTCTCCCATGGTTTCCGTCGGTTCGATACGGAAATCGGCTCCGCGCGTGCTTATTTTGACAACAGGAAATAATTCGATGAATGGTTTGCCGTACTTGAGGATGTTTTTGCGTCGTGCGGTGGGAGGCGTCAATCGGTAGTGGTGTAATCTTGCAATTGCCGAAATGGTGCGCTCGAAAACTCCAAGGCGCGGAAGCAGCCGATGCGGCGTGAGCTTGATGGCCAACCGCTTCCAAAATCCTTTTCGCATGCACGTATTGCGATGAGGCAGTATATTAGGGTTCAGCCGTATTGGGGGTGCATTAAATTTTATTTTTTATTCTTCTTTTGGTTGTAGGCCAGCGTTCCGAAATCAGCAATGACTGCACGTACGTCGTGTGTTGTGGGGTCTTGGACACAGAAAAAACAATCGCGAGGGACTCTGTAGCCCGCTTTCTTTAGGATTTCTTCTTGTCGTAGGGCATCTGTGACATATTGGTCTTGTTTTTCCCAGTCGAGTTTGTATGGGTCGACGACTGCCAGCTTGGTCATGAGCAGGGAAAACGTTCCATCATTTTTCCGGACGAGTCGTACTGTTGCAGGGAAACGCAATCCTAATTTTTCTTCGCGATTGCGTTTGATGAGCTTTTCGATGAGCGCGAATTGTGCACGCGGGTTCATGAGGTTCGGTCCCTTGCTGGTGACGCTCCACGAGAGAACTGGGTTAACGGTGCGGGGATTGAATTCTTTCTCGACAAGTCCAATGGACCGGTTTTCTTTTCCGCTGATGGTCACGCGCACGGCATGTGCGGTTCCTTCGGCCCCCGATCCTAATTGGTGCTGGCGTTGGATTGCAATATCATTTCCAAATGGGTGTATTTTTTTGCGGAGTTTTGCTCCACCGATGGTGCGTGGCATATAAGTGGTATGACGTGGGCGTATTTATTGGAGGTGCCTTTATGCGTCATGCAGCGACCGGGAATCGAACCCGGACAGCGACCTTGGGAAGGTCGAATCATACCACTAGATCATCGCTGCTTCAGTGAATGATGGGGCCGAATGGATTTTTAATGGGCGATTGCAAAACCCATTTATTCCTCTTCGCGTGCTTTCATGGCATGGGTTCATTGCGTGCCTTCAATCCTTTCATCCGTCCCGGTTATTTCGAAGTATTTTGTGGCCCCATGAAAAGCGGAAAGAGTTTGGCGTTATTGCATCGCGTGGAGAAATTGAAGTACATGAAGCATGCTTCTTTTTTGTTCGTGAAACCAAAACTCGACACGCGTGATTCGCATGTTCGCACGCGTTTTCATGATGTCCAGCATGCGTGTGTGTTTGTTGACGAATCGCGCCCGGAAGAAATTCTTTCTTTGCTGGATGGGCATGCGTTAGTCGCTATTGATGAGGCGCATTTTTTCAATGCGCGACTGGTTCCGGTGATTAAGGAATTGCTCGAACGCGAAGTCAATGTCGTGGTTTCAGGATTGGATTTGGATTTTCGTGGCGAACCATTTGGTCCCATGCCCGCATTGCTTTCGTTCGCGGATGAAGTGCATAAGTTAAGCGGCGTCTGTGATTATGATGGGTGCAGCAATCCGGCTACGCGCACGCAACGGTTAGTGGATGGAGCTCCCGCAAGATATGATTCTCCGATTTTTTTGATTGGGGATGCAAAAGAAGTCTATCAGTACCGTTGCTTGTTTCATCATGAAGTGGTGGGGAAACCTCATATTGATTTTGAATCCCTGTCCAAAATAGAACAACAAAAATTAGGATGAGATGCGGATGCTGGGAGTGGCCTGTTTCGGCAGGCCTCCTCGATTACGGGTATCGCGTGCGATACCCCTGTTTTTCTTTTGACTGGGAGTCTACTTTTCTTTTTTCTAAAAAGAAAAGGAGTTCAGATGCGGATGCTGGGAGTCGAACCCAGCCCCCGAACTTGGAAGGCTCGGATACTAGCCGATATACTACATCCGCAGAACCCTTGAGAAGGGTTCATCCAAGGAAGTCAGGTATTGCTTTGCAATACCTGTCCTCGTTGTGGCCAGCCGAAACTGGCCAGACAGAACCCTTTGCAGGGTGGGCTAGAATGATAGTAATTCGCTGGGAGATGGTTTTTAAGCTGAGGCGGGTCCGGTTTTGAGTGAGTAAGTTGGCATTTTTGCTCGGCGGAATGTCATTTGATACATTGCCGGGTTCTTTTCGGGGTTGACGATGCCTCGATAGTGAAAACGTGGTCCTAATATTTCTTTTAGTTTTTCGACTAGTGCATCGTTGAATCGTTTTCCGGTTGCTTTTTTGAATGCTTCGAGTTGTTCGGCTCTTCCTTCGGCGCCTTGAATGTTCGCTATTGTGACGATGCGTTCGACTCCTTCGTTATGGAAGTTGATTCCGATTCTTCCGAGGTAGGTGGATCCGTTGTAGAGGTGAAATTGCCACAATGCCTCCGGGCACCCCGTGACGCCACGTTTGTCTTTTCCGCGTGCGATAGATTTAGTGCGCTCGAATTGCATGGCGTACTTTCCCTTGACGGGGTATATTTTTTCCGGTTTGATGTAATTGGCGCCGATTTCGATATTGGTGAGTGCGCGTGATAATTGGGTGACATGTTGGAGGTCAATGTATGTTTCGTATTGCCGCATGGGTGCGCGTGGGTTTTTGAACCATATACCGCAATGACCCCATTATGGAGATTCAACGGTTCAAACAATTTTTTCTCTTTGAGCCTGGCATACGTGTATGCAAGCCGCCATCGTGCGTCTTTCGGGGAGAGGATGTGCTTGAACAAGAAGATACTGGCGCTATGTAGGTTCGAGGGGGTTATTCCCTTTTTGGGATGAGAATCCAATCGTTCGCGATTGAACGCTTGATTCGGAACGGCCTGTTTCGGCAGGCCTCCTCGATTACGGGTATCGCGTGCGATACCCCTGTTTTTCTTTTGACTGGGAGTCTACTTTTCTTTTTTCTAAAAAGAAAAGGAGTTCAGATGCGGGCGCCGGGATTTGAACCCGGGTCGAAACCTTGGCAAGGTTCCATCCTAACCACTAGACTACACCCGCAGAACCTTTTGACAAAGGTTCATCAAACCAGGTATTTCCGCTGAAATACCTGTCCTCATTGTGGCCAGCCGAAACTGGCCCGTGGAAACTTTGAGAAAGTTCCATCAAAATGACTACTAGGAATTCGCCTAGAGATGGTTTTTAAGCCGTGCTTCAGGGTCTGCGTTTTTTCGGACGGGATGCAGGTGTTCGTGGGCGAGTGGCTTTTGGGGATGGGGTTGGTTTTTCCGTTCTGATTGCGGGTCTGGCTTTCAAGATGGCCGCGCGGCGTCGTTGTTGGATTGTGTCGCTCGCGTTGCTGATCCTTCTTTGGAGATGGAGGTCGCTTGCGATTTCCCGTGCGAGCGGATCGTCTCCGCCTTTTTTGTGTGCGTTCATGATGCGCTTCAAAAATTTCACATCATCCGCGGTCATGGGGGCCGCGTACTCGACTTTTGCTAGGGTCTTGGCGATTTTTTCTGGCAGCGTCGTTGGAGTGTATACTGGTTTGGGAGTCGCTGGAGCGGGTCGCTCGCGGGCTTTCTTGTGGTTATCATAGAGTTCCGCAAATCTACTCTGGAGAGCCAATATGACTAATTCAGGTTCGTGTTCGAATACCCTGGTGACTCCAGCCCCTCCTTGGTGCCGATATGCTCCTAGCGCCTCTTGCGTGCGTCTGAGGATGGATCGCACGGCTAAGCTAGGGATTCGCAGTCGTTTGGCTCGGAGAGCGCGTTCGATGGTATCGACTGAAGGGATTGGGTCGCGTGGATCTTTCCATAATGCAATAATCGTATTCATGACTTTTCGAGCGTCGGTAGGTGATGTGATGGTCATACCAGTCCAATGCGGTTGAGCTATTTTAACTTTTTCAATTTCTTTAGTTGCTCTTCCAAGTTGTGCTTGATCATGGAATTAGTGGTAGCGGCGATGAGTTCCTCGAGATGTTCGGGGTCCGCTTCGACGGGCTGGAAATAGAGCTCTCCTGCCGGCCCTTCCATGAGCACCTCGATGATGGCCTTTTTTTTAGGCGCTTCTTCGGTCATGCACCAGAGAAAGAATCGGGAAATATAATGGGTGGATAAAAATAGGGACCGAGGGATGCTGGCCGGAGCCGGCATCCGTCCTCGGTTGGTCCAATCGAAACTGGACTGACTTACATTCCTTTTCCCATCATGGGCATTAGTCCCCACAATGCGAGGAACGCTCCCAAAATGGTCCAGCCGTTGAACCAGGCAGCGCTGTACAATCCTAATCCCGCGATAAGGAAGATGATTCCGAAGACCAACACCATCCAGGTGCATTTTCCGCAGAGGTGCATTCCGCATACGCCGTCGTGATCTTTTGCCATTTTACTCCAACTCCTTTTGTGGCATTGCTGCCGTTTTGTTGAACTAAGCAAAAAAACCCAGAATATAAAGACCGCCCCAAGGGAAAATTAGTCGATTGACGGAGAATCGTTTGTTGCAGTCATTTTTTTATCAGCAATTTGGCGTTGGCACGATACACGACTTCATTGTGCTGATTGATGATTTCGCGTCTCACCCATGCATATCCGTATTCGCGGTCGGGATTATTTTCTAATCGCGTAATGCGTATGCGTGTCCTGATGGCATCTCCCAAGTGCACGGGCTTCAAGAACCGATAATTAATCTCTTTGGCAACGTGCAATTCATATGGTTGGATTCGCGACTCTTGTCCATGGCTTATTCCGATGACCAATGCGGATGGGACAATCACACTCGATTTTATCTCTCCATTGGTTGTCGGCCGTGTCGTGTGTCGCCATCTCTCGCGGGCGATGAGTTGGTAGGCGTTCAGCATGCCTTTGTTGATCTTTTCTGCCTCTGTTTCGAAAGCCATTCCCCTTCGTAAGTCGGCAAAGCGGTGGGCATCTTTGGCAAGGAGAGCGAATCTTCTAACTGGGCGCGCCTTTCGGATTTGCCCAAACATTCGTGTCCGGAGTTTGCTCCGTGGGGTGCGCATGATATTGATTTCATTTGTTTTTGGTATTTAAGCGATTTGCCGATTATGGAAGTGGCCCCGGGCAGAGCCAGAAGCATGTTTGAGAAACATGCGTCAAAGGCGAGGTACAACGGTGTTGTACCTCAATACCGGTGCCTCCGATCGGAAGCGGAGTGGCCCTGGGCAGAGTCGAACTGCCGCCCGATCCGTGTAAGGGAACTATCCTAGCCGTTAGACCACAGGGCCTGTTTCGGCAGGCCGCCTCGAAGGACTACGTTAGCGGTTCCTTGCAGAACCGCAGTAGGCCGGCCTAACGAATACCAAGAATTCCCCTAAAAGGGTTTTAAGCCCGTGGTTTGGGGTTTGAGTGTATGCGCCCGCGTTATCATGACAAAAGCCACTCCGATACTCTAAACGTTCCCTTGCATGAGATGATTACTTTTTCTCCTAACAAGAACATTCCCATCCACCGCTGGTTCTACTATCGTGAGGGCTATTCCAAGGCCTTCGTTGAGATGTGCGTGCAAAAATATGGGATTGAAGGGCCTATCTTGGATCCCTTTTGCGGCGTTGGAACGACGCTGCTCGCCGCCAAAGAAAATGGATTCGATGCCATCGGTTGTGATGTTTCGCCTTTGGCGCGATTCGTTTCCGAAACCAAGACGCGCAATTATGACATTGAAAAGTTGCAGGACGCATTTGCGGAATTGAAAAAAGTGAAATTGGATTTTCCGCGTGAAGGACGCGTGGATTCCTGGACCGCAAAGCGCTTCCACAACCAAACGTTTCGTGAGCTTTTGGTTGTGAAGAAATTCGTGGAGCAAGAGATGAAGAAGAATCCCCTGCAAGAGCTTGCGTATTTGGCATTGATCGATTCCACCCTACGCGCGAGCAATGTCGAACGAATGGGTGCTTCCTTGCGCAACTCAAAAGAAAACAAAGGTTACAAGCCCATCAAGAAATTTTGGTTGCAGAAACTGGAATTGATGCTGAAAGATCTCAAAAAAACCGAACAACAAGGGCCGGAACCCCAAATTTTAGATGACGATGCGCGTCAATTGAAGCACATCGCGAGCGACTCCATCGGAGGCATCATCACTTCTCCTCCTTATCTCAACAAGATCGAATACGCGAGCGCGTATAAGTTGGAATTAGCTCTATTCTTCGAAGAGCCCAAGACCCAGCTGCGTTCGTTCGTGGGGAAAGACGTAGCCGCGCAAGGGGAGAGCGACTTGCCCATTGTGGATGCCTATCTCTCTGACATGGAAAAGTCTCTCAAACAAATGCACCGCGTTCTGAAAGTGGGAGGAAAGGCCGTCATCAACGTCGCGGGCGGTTGCTTTCCCGATCGCGTGGTGAAGAGCGATGAGCTGTTGATTGAATTAGGTGTGGAGCAAGGATTTGAACTGGAAGAAAATCTGATTGCGCGAACGATTGACTGCTACCAACGCAACTCTGGTTTCGTGGGAAAAGTGAATGAAAGAGTTTTTGTGTTAAAAAAATAACTATTCTTTGATGGTGTTCAGAAAAATCCAATCATTTTCATTCAGTGGCTGACCGTTACATCCCTGCACGTTCCATATCCCATTTTCTTTTATTTTTGCAATAGGAGAACTATTTCCAAGCCATTGCTGGGACGGATGGCACTCTTCGCATTGCACAATCGTTGAAAGCAACTTGGATTCGAGTTCCAAACGTTTTGATGCATCATTTACTTCGAATACGACAAATCGGAAGTTGGTTTGGAAGTATGCAGAAATCCTTTTCTCGAGTTGGTCTTGTTTTTTAGCATCAATGAGTTCGGTGTACTTCTCTTTTGCTTTTTTGGTGGTGAGGTCCCATTCCCATTTTTCCAAATAAGGGTCGTGTGCTTGGTTCAAGAAGCATCTTCCGATATTTTTTCTGAAAATGCTACGATCCTTATTTTCATTCTCGAAATGCTGCCAGAGGCGGGAGGGTAACTGATTATTGCCCGTATGTGTTCCCACGCGGACGATTCGGTTCCATCCATGGGCTAGTTCTCCTTGCTCGAATAGCACGTATATTCCGTTCATCGGAATTGCCTGGGCATTAAATGGAAACCCATGCACAGGAAATGTGGCGATCCATTTGTGCAATTGGGCGCAGGAACTAGTCATGAGTCGTATGCTCCTTTAGCCAGTGTAAACGTTTTCCTAAACCTAATCCTGCAAGTGGATCATTCCAGTGTGTTAAATGCGGGCGTAAAGCCGATTGGTAGTTGTTGCCAGCCAGAAAAATAAATTGGTCTTTTTTCAAGTCTGCTTTGGCTTCTAATTGTGCCTTTACACGTGCCCCCCAAGCGTGTAGCTCCGTTACTTTTTTGCCCAAAAGGGTTTGATTATAGGGTGCGATCGTTTGATTCAGTTCCATGACCCCATGCATGGCTGAAAGGATGTAGATCGCATCGGGTTTTTGTTTTTCGGCATAACGCAGGCTAAGCTTGAATAAAGGCGAAATATATAACTGGCGTGCAATGCTCGGAATGGTTGCTTTTTTCTTCACGCAACCAATCAAATAGATGGTCCTCATACCAGGACTCTTTTTTCGTGGCTTTTAATCCTATGATGTGTTACTTCATGCTTTCAATTTCGTGTCGGAGACGCTTCATCCAATCAACGCGCGGAATGCCATTCTCTTGTTGTCCATCGCGTGTGCGGATGGAGATGGCTTGCGCGGCCTGTTCTTTTTCTCCTACAATAACCATATAGGGGACTTTTTCCATTTGGGCTTCGCGGATGCGATAATTGAGCGTTCCATCCGAATCGTCCAATTGCACGCGGATCCCTGCGTGTTTCATTTCGGCGAATATCTCGTGCGCATAGTCCTTGAACTTCTCGCTCAGTGGCAATACCTTCACTTGCACCGGGGAAAGCCATAGTGGGAATTTGCCCATCGTTTGTTCCAACAGAAAGGCGATGAAGCGTTCATAACTTCCGAGGATGGCGCGGTGAATCACAACAGGAACTTCTTTTGCGTCTTTCTCGTCGATGTAGTCCAATCCGAGGCGTTTGGGTACCAAGATATCCACTTGCACGGTTGCGATGGTGTCTTCTTTTCCCATCACGTTCTTGGTCTGGATGTCGATCTTGGGACCGTAGAACGCGGCTTCGTCTTTGGTCTCCACATAGGGTTTGCCCATTTTCTTCATGGCATTGCGTAGTGCGTTGGCCGCCGCTTCCCATCGTTCGCGGTCTCCGCTATACTTTTCTGGGTGTCCTTCGAAATCGGGAAGCGAAAGGCGGAACCAATAGTTCTTCACGCCCACTTTTTCATAGATGGCTTCATTGAGTTTCACCACTCCCATGATTTCGTCCTCGAGCTGGTCCATGCGCATGTAGAGGTGGGCATCGTTCTGCGTGAACCCGCGCGTGCGGATGATTCCGTGCATCGTGCCAGATAATTCGAAGCGGTAAACGTTTCCGGGTTCGGCCAGGCGCAAGGGCAATTGCTTGTAGCTGCGTACCAATTCCGAGAAAATGGCATGGTGGTGGGGGCAGTTCATGGGGCGCAAGTAATAGTCTTCTCCCTCGATTTCGATCGGCGCATACATGGAGTCCTTGTAGTAGGGGATGTGTCCCGTGCGTTCGTACATCTTTCCTTTCGTGATCACGGGAGTGCGGACGTAGGTGTATCCCGCTTCTTCTTCCACGCGGCGCATGAATTCCTGCAGGGTGTGGAATAATTGCTCGCCATTGGGTAACCATAACGGCAGTCCCATCCCGATGTCTTCGTTGAAGGTGAATATCTTCATCTCTTTTGCGATCTTTCGATGATCGCGTGCTTCGCGTTCTTCGAGGGTTTTGGAATATTCGTCCAACTCCTTCTGCGTGGGGAATGAGATCCCATAGATGCGTTGGAGCTGCTTGTTCTTGGCGTCCCCTTTCCAATACGCCCCTGCGAGCTTGAGGAGTTTGATGGCGACAATTTTTCCCGTGCTCGTGACATGGGGGCCGGTGCACAGGTCGCTGAACGCACCCTCTTCATAGACGGAAACGCTCGCATCCGGGATCTCTTGGATCAATTCCGCTTTGTAGTGTTGCTTATTTTGCTTGAAGAATTCAATAGCCTTTTGCTTGGGCCATTCGTGTCGGATGACAGGAAAATTCTTTTGTGCGAGTTCTTTCATCTTATTTTCGATTTTGACCAAGTCTTCAGGCGTAAAGTTCAGTTCGTAATCGACATCGTAGAAGAATCCTTCATCAATGGCGGGGCCGACGCCGAATTGGGCGCCGGGGTATAGCTCGGTAATGGCGTAGGCCATCAAGTGCGAAGTCGAATGCCAGTACGTTTCTTTTCCTTCCGCGCTCGCGAATGTGTGCACGACGAGCTTGGCGTCTTTTTCGACTTTGTGCGTCAAATCGACTTCTTTCCCGTCGAGAGAGGCTGAAATGGCGGCTTCTTGGAGTTTTTTTCCAATTTTCCCAATAGCATCAAGTACCGTAGAGCCGTGCGCTACTTCCAATTGCTTGCCGTCGGGCAGCGTGAGCGTGACGTTTTGGCCAATCATAGGCTATTTCTTGCATGGGAGGGTTTTAATGCGATACCGTGCAAGCTATCGGCGCCTTCCGCGGATGGTCCTTCGGAGGGTTTTACGCGGTTCAATGACGCGCATTTTTTTGCGCAGTTCTTTACGAATCCTCCAGAGGGTAGTGTGTACGCTGCCGGGCGTCATGTCCATCAGGCGTCCGATTTCAGTGGTATTGAGCCCGTGTAGGTAATAGGCTTCGACCATCAGGCGCTTCCGTAATGGAATCTCTTCCAAGACGCCGTGCACGTGATCTTCAATCACGCCTACTTTCTTTGGGGCGCGCTCCTTCATCTGGCGATATGGTTTCAATTTACGTGCCTCCACTTTTAGGGCATTCACGACATAAGGGAAATACGCTCCTGATACGTGCTGAATCGGTTCGCGTGCATGGCGTCGTGCGAGTACAGGAAATAGTTCGATAGATCGCGCCAGCGTCGCGCTGAATAGATCTTTGAAGTTTTGGCGGTGGATCTCGTAGCGTTGCACGAATCTCCGTGCGGCGCGGTAAGAAGTGACGATGGCATAGTTATTCCATAATGCGCGCGATGTCGCTTGCGTGGGATTAGCGAGTGCTTGGATGACGCGTGCATTGCGCTCTCGATATGACGGGAGTTCGCGCAGTGCTGTGCGATAGAGTGCGCCGATCCCGATTGGTTTCTTTTTTGGTTCCACACCCTTAGTTGCATTTCCTATTAAATAACGCTTTTGGCGGTATATGCTATGCATCCCCTTCCCACGAGCGCGCCCAGTAGCGATGTCAAACCTTCTCCCGAGACCTGTGTGAAGTGTCGTGGTCGTTTATGGTGCGGTCCCATTTGCTGGATCCTCGAGAAGCACCAGACCAAGCAGCAGTCCCTCCAACAGATCAATGAAAAATCGTTCGCTGGGAGTTCTCCTCCTTCCGTTTTCGTTTCGCATTATGGGTATCCCAAAGTCAAGATGGCCCCGATGGCTCCCACGTATTTTTCGGAAGACGCCGACCTTTTGGATAATCCCGAGCGCTGGTTCGGTACTCCTCTTGAGACGCTCGTGGGGTATCGCACCCAACTCGTGCGGAGCAACATTCCCGTTTCTATCCATGCCGCAAAGGATCCCGGAAAGGAATTGCAGCAAGTGCAAGAGATCGCGATGTCCGTGAAAAAGTTGGATGTCGCAATAGAATTAACAAAAAAACCCCAAGCGGAATTGCATTTCACGGATGCCGCTCCTCCCATGGGTCCGCAGGCGCCGCTGAAATCATTGGCGTTGCAGGAGAATCCTAAGATTCCGCAGAAAGTGGATTACCTCGTGAGCGACACCCACGCGAAAGCGGCCACGGCGATGAATGAGTTGTACGCGGACGAGATTCCGGTGCATCATCTGTACAAGCTCTTATCCGTCGGAACGCTGGGAGAAAAAGATAATCGCAAACTCGTGCCGACGCGCTGGGCCATTACGGCAGTGGACGATACGATCGGCAAGCAGGAGATCGAAGCGCTCAAAGACTTCCCGAGCATCGATCAATTCCACGTGTTCGAATCGCATTATCTCGATAATCACTTTTTCGTCCTCTTGCTGCCGCGCGAGTGGAGCTTCGATATCATGGAAGCCTATCGCCCCGGAGGTTTTTGGTCGAAAGAGATGAAAGGTGTGCACATGAGTTGCGATCATGAATTCTACGAAGGAAGAAAGAATTATGCCGAGAACGTCGCGGGAGGATATTATGCCACGCGCCTGGCGGTAGTGGAATACCTCCACGCGCAGCGCAAGCAGGCGGCGTGCGTCATATTCAGGGAAATCGGTCCCGGCTATCAGCAACCCATGGGCGTCTGGCAATGCCGCCAAAACGTGCGGAATGCCATGCAATCCGAGAAAAAAGAATTCGATTCGTTGGACGCGGCGTTGGCGCATCTCGCGACGAAACTATCCATTCCCATCGATGTATGGAAGAAGAACTCCAAGCTCTTGGATCGCGTGCAGCACCAGAAGCGCATATTGGATTTCTTCAAGTGAGCAGATTGCGCGTTATTTCTTTGCCGTATTCAGCAGTGCGATGTTGGTCGGGGTCGATTCTTTGCCTTTCTGGGTGTTTGCGCGTATGAGTTTGAAAGCGCATCTTTAAATGCTTCAAATGGGTCCCCACTGTCAAAAGCTTTTTTGGTTTTGTCCGATCATGTTTTCGATAATTGCCCTTGCCCAAGCCTCGTCGCGAATACCCCTTAGTAGTGGGCGATATTTTTTCCTATTTGGGGCTATATTCTCCCTTTTTCTGCTTTCCTCGCCCGTTTTTGCTGCTATTGCGTGTGGGGATACCAACAATGTGTGTGTGGTCTCGGGAACCATTTCGTCGGATGCCAATTTCATCGATGCCAATACCTATGTTATTTCCGGCGCGGTGATTTTTTCCGGCATGGACGTGGATTTGAACATTGCTCCCGGTACCGTGGTCAAGTACACGAACTCAACCTCTTCCGGAATTCATGTCACGAGCGGAGCCGTTCTTTCGGCGAATGGTACCGCTTCTAATAAAATTATTTTCACTTCATGTCGGGATCAAACGTATGGAGTGGACACGAGCACAGTCTCGGGTTGTTCCGGCACAGCGGGTAATCAGGATTATAATGTCGCGTTTTACCTCACATCAAGCGCAGGAAACGGCAGCACCGATTCTTTTTCTCATTTGAAAGTGTTATACGCCACCATCGGGGTGCAGTTGGATTTGAACGTGGGAAGCGTTCACGATTCGAATTTTAGTTATTTTGGGCGGAGGACCGCCACCGCCGCCGCGCTTCAATTGAGTGCGGATACTTCCGCTGACATTTACCACAACCTTTTTGATGTCAATGCCAACGCGACCGCGGGTGGGTATTATGGGGTCCGTATCGACGGCACGTTTACGGGCGCCATTCACGATAACAATTTCACTCCACAGCGCGGCGCATACGGACTGTACCTCAATACCTCTGCGGCCTTCAATGGGGACTACTATGACAATAACGTCACTGCCTTCCTCGCGAGCGGGGTTTTTTCCGCCACAAGTGTGGCGTCGACTGGGGACTTTTACAATAACTATTTCGATGTAAATGCCAATGGAACAGCCTCCACGTATTTTGGAATTCGCATGAATGCAGACTATTCGGGGGACGTGTACGATAACAACGCCGTCCTTACTCTTGCTGCCCAATGGCTGCGATTCCAGAGCGGAGTGTATACGGGGGACGTGTACAATAATGATCTGACCCTTGACCGAGCGCATGGTATTTTTTCCAATACCTCCAGCGAGTTTTCGGGTGACGTGTATGGGAATCGAGCCGACATCAATTCGGGGAGCTCCAACTATGCCTTTCTATATCTGACGGGGAATTATTCCGGCGGGGTGCATGACAATAACATTTTGCTCAAGCAAACCGGGTATGGCATATTCAACCTGGCGGGAACTTTTTCCGGTAGCGTGACGGACAACAATTTTACATTGGATCGTGCATATGCCATTTACCATGCCCCCGCCACTGTTTTTTCCGGGGATATTAATGGGAATGATTTCACTTCCTTCACGACTCTCACGGCTTCCTATGCGTTTAATCTCCAACTTACCGGGAGTGAATTCACCGGGAGCATTTGCAACAACACCATGCACGATGCTTGGAACATGCGTTTCGTCAATATCACGGCAGGTACTTTTTCGGGTCAAATTTGTGGCAATACGTGGTCGGACATTAATTACACGGCAGCTAATTACATCATTTTTAACGCGGGGACTTT
Source organism: Candidatus Iainarchaeum sp. (assembly GCA_016699555.1). Taxonomy (GTDB): domain Archaea; phylum Iainarchaeota; class Iainarchaeia; order Iainarchaeales; family VGJJ01; genus VGJJ01. The sequence goes on along the minus strand of CP064981.1, from coordinate 87,029 downwards.
TTCAGGGACCATTCACGACAATAATCTCTCGGGTTTTAATCGATCTATTGCGAGTTATTTCCTTTACAACAGTTCCACTTTTTCGGGGGACTTTTACAACAACTCTATTTCCGATGTGAATAGCACCGCTGCATCCTATTTGATGTACACCATCACGGGGACGTATTCGGGATCCGTCCACGATAACAATTTCTCCAGGATGACGGGCCTGGCGTATGGATTTTCGGTGGCCAGTGGAATCTTTTCTGGCGATATCTATCGAAACAACTTTACTGATTTCAATACCACTGTTAACTACGCCGCAATCTACAACAATGCTTCCTTTACCGGAAACATTTATGACAATAATTTTTCGCGCAACATAAACAATCGTGCATTTTTTCAGAGCACGAGCGGTTCTTTCACGGGATCATTCCATGATAACGTGATGGACGATCTCAATTCCTATTCCGCAAGTCAAGTAATCTACATGGCGGGCCTCTCATCGGGTGATTTCTACAATAATCGTTTTTCCAACATTGGGACGATGACCTCCTTGTATTACACGAATTCCACCGGGACGTTTTCGGGGGCCGTGTACAACAACTTGTTTTCCACCAATTACACGAATACTAATTTCATCCAAAATGCCTCCGGGACGTTTTCCGGATCGGTGTACAATAATACATTTACGGACTTCAACCGTTCCACGTCCATCGCCATTCTGAACTCTGGTACTTTTTCGGGTAATGTCCAGCGTAATATTTTTCAAACCGGGAGAACTGCCCTCAGCGGGACATTTACGGGGTCGATTTCAAATAATGCGTTCCAGGGGATTACTACTATTGGGGGGACGTCCGCTCAACACGAGGGGGATCAAAATGTTGAGACGGGCTTCGTCAATAATCCTTTTATCGGAGATAATTCGGATCGTAATTTTTTACTAAATACCGATGCGAATGGCGGACAGTTGCTAGTGGGGGCGGGGGGAGTGGATGTTAATTCTTTTTACCAATCCAAGACCACTCGTCTCTCCAACCAACTCGATTCGGGCCTCATCGACATGGGTTTTCACTACGACCAGAATGCCCCGTACGTGGTGGTGGTCTTTCCGAATGGCGGGGAAACTGTCGGAGGAGTGACTTCGGTTGATTTCAATTTTGAGTCGGGGTATGGTTCATTGAGTGATTTGAATGTGGACATCAATTATTCTTCCTCCCTAGGAGGGGGGACTCCCATCCTGAGTGGTCTTTTGAGCAGTGCCACGTGTGCGGGGGGACCCGTGTATTCTTGTTCGTATCCCTGGGACGCCTCTGACGTGGTGGATGGGAATTATTTCATTCTATTGAGGGGATTGGATTCCAACGGCGGGGAGACTGACGCTTCGGATGCGAATTTCTTCTTGTTGTCTTCCCCTCGCGTCTGGGTTAAAACGTATTCGAATAGTTCTCCTCGTAGTTTTTTTGGGAGCGGGGAGGATGTCAATATTGTCATTGATGGGAATGTCGTGGCGCCCCATCTCACGATTGTGGATTCGGATGGGAATGTTTTGGTCAATTTAGCTACGATGACGGATGTGAGCACTTCTGATGTGAACCGCCATCAATATACGTACTCCGTGAATGGTTCCATTGGATGGTATTCGATTCAAGTTTCCAATAAATGGCACTATAATGTGTTTTATCGTTCTCCGGTTTGGCGGGACGGGTACACGGATGCGGACGGCGAGGTTTATCCTTTTCGTTTTAGTGTGACTGTACAGGAACCGAATGTCTTGCCCCGTTGGTTTTGGCCGGCGGATGTGGCATTTGATTTCAATTTTCAAGCTTCTTCGTCGTCGGTGCGCGTCCTTGATTTCAATGGGACCAATTACTTGGAGATTCCCTCCCAATTGTATGATACGAACCTCGTGAACGGCAATCTTGTTAGCGGGCGGGGCGTTTTTCTCGTGTCTTCGGATAAGGGGGAGGGGCGCACATTCTATGTGAATTATTCTCCGAATGATGTGAATGCTCAATATTCTCCTGATCTCAATTTGGGAGTGTCCGGGTACAAATATACGTTCCAAAACTCTCTTCTATCGAGTGAACTGGATATCAATTATGGTGGGATGGTTTCTCGACTCTGGAACAGGTTAGGGACCAATACCAATGTGGGGGGCAATAACCCGTTACAGCTTTCCCCAGAGTCAAAATCGGGGATTTTTACCTATTCTTCGTACGGGGTCACCGGTCCCTCGTTCTCGCTGGATGTTAATGGAGGCCTTTTTTCCAAGTTTTCTGTGGGAGGGACTTCCGGTAGTTTGGATTACAATCTCACTTACTATTTTTACGCTAAACAGCCGTTCTTCCTGATCGACACGAATGTCTCGCCTACGCAGTCGCAATCGTGGTCATACCTCTATGATGATTACGTTGCCCTCGCCGATGGGAATTTTACGAATTTTGGATACTTCAAAAACAATGTTTTTACTCCCAGTTCAGTGACGGACGGTGCAGGTTCCGGAGTCTCGTCGATGGGCGACATTAATTATTGGGGCGTTTATTCCCCTGCGAATGGGGATGGGGTCGGAACCGTTTTCATCAATCGGTCGGACAATCCATCTCCGGTGATCGCGTCTAATTTTTATGATCAGTCCGATTATGAGTATTGGACGCGCCAGCTTTATTCCGGTTCCGTCTCGAATGAAGATCAATTCAATTCACGCGTCGCACGCGCTCCCTTCAACGCGTGGTCTGGCGCCAGTGACTTGAACATGATTTTTTTCAGCCTCAAGAATCCTGGATCCTTTTCTGTGAGCAGCACCTCGGCCAACGATGCGATTTCGCCGGTGATCCTCAGCTCCGGTCGCACTCCATCGGATGTGAATGACGATCTTGACGTGAACGTGTGGGCGGTCGTCGGGGATAATCTTCAACTGAATTACGTGGATATTAACATCCTGGGACCAGATCTCAATGTCCAGGTCCGTCAATCGTTTTCCGATACGAACGCGACCCCAAATTACGTGGTGGATGCCAATGCGATGAATGCGGGGACGGTAGATGTGAACGTGCACGTGTTTGATATTGCATCCAATGATGCGTTTACTTCTTTCCAGTTTTCAGTGGGAGATGTCACTCCCCCCGACGCGTGGGGGGTGTCCATTAGTCCGGACACCAATGCGGGAATTGATCCCGGCAAGTGGGTCGATTTTGATGTGAACGTTACCGAATACACGGGTCTTTCTCAAGTCGATCTGCAGGTGCGCTGGTTCTATGACGAGAATTCTTCTTGGAGTGATTGGAATTCGATTTCCATGTCCCTGGTCTCGCAGCCCACGGATTACAATTACGAATATGACTACAATTATTTTATTCCGAGCGACCTGAACAAGATATTCGAGTACCGAATTTACGCCCTTGACACGCAGGGGAATGATTCTAATTCTTCCTCTGCGACCTTTTTCGCGTACACGGATTATTCGTGGTCCTTTTCCCCTTCTTCTTTTGGTTCGTTGAGCGGGAGTCTCGATACTAACGTCGTCGTGGGGGATATTAACATCGTAAATACGGGTGACTTGGCCCTTACCTTCTCCGTGACTTCGAATTGGGACCCCACCTCCAAGATTTTCTACAATAACACCCCCCAAGGGGACGGGTATTCGATAGTCGTGAATCCCGATTCCAATGGGTTGTTGTACACCCTCGTCAATACCAAATCCGTGGAGCGGAGCGATGGCCTCACCATCACGGCCGACCCTTCGGAAGCGCAGGCCTCCCCATCGAGTGCGACGAGTTCGGGTACTATTATTAGTTTGGCTGGGGGGCCATTTCTCAACGTCACCATTCCCACGTATCCCCTATTTGTGACGCAGGGAGACGACAACAAACAATTTATCGCTAAAATCACGAATCAAGGAAATTCAGATGGAAACAACGTGGAATTAACCTGGACTCTTCCCTCTGGGTGGAGCATTATTTCGGGAACTCAATCCGTCTCCACTGCGATTCTGGGGGTTAACAGTATCCTCACCAATTCCATCACCGTTTCAATTGCGGATGACGCCACGGCGGGCGATCAGTCGGTGATTGCCACGGGCACGTGTTGCGGGGATGACAATAAGACGCGCTCCACTTCCATTTCCATCGAAGTGGTGGAAGCCGGTGGGGGTTCTTCGGGGAGTTCGAGTAGCACTACTACTACTGCGAGCGGCGGTGGCGGAGGCGGTGGGGGTGGCGGAGGCGGCAGCGGTAGCAGCAGTTCTTTGGGAGGCGGCGGAATATTTTCCAATTCCGAAGATGCGAGTAATTTTTTCAAGAGCTCTCAGGAAGAGTTCGAGCTCCTCCGTGGACAGAATTCGGTGTTTGAAGTGATTATCACAAATCCGTTCGAGGATAAGTCGCTCCAAAACATCAATGTGACGGTGGAGGGGCTCTTGTCCAAATACTTGAGCGTGACCCCCAGATACTTGGGAGACTTTGCTCCATCCGAAGAAAAGAAATTGCGCGTGGAGATTTCTTCTCCTTCCTACTTTACGAGCGGTCGACATGAATTGACGTTTACCATTGACGGGGTATTGGTTGGGAAGAAATGGCTCAGGCCCAAGGCTTTCCAGGAGGAGCGAGTGATCATTCTTCAAATTCGTGAAGTCACCAAGGGGATGGCGGTTAATTTGTTGGCGGAAACCAAAACCATCTTGGCAGACATGAATGCTCGTGGGTGGGAAATTTCTCCCCTGGTTAAACTTCAGAAGCAGGCCCAGATCCTTTTTGACGAAAAAGCGTACGAGGATATGGCCGTTCTCACGGAAAAGATCAAGTCCCAGTACCAGTTTGCCCAGTCCGTGAGCGAAAAGCTTGCCGCCTTGCAGAAGGGAATTGATCAGGCGAAAGAGGATGGCCTGGAAGTCCCTAAGACCCTGCGCCTCATCACGTTGACTGAACAATCATTCAATCGCGGGGAGTTCGATCAAGCGGCCCAGCGCATTGCAGATGCGGAGAACGTATTCCTATTGGAGACGAAGGGGGCGATCAACATCACGGCATTCGTCATCAAGAATGCCAAGCCCCTCACGGCTACGGGGTTCGTGATTATTGTGGTCATGTTCCTGGGCTCCTTATACCTTCGCCACGCCCTCCTGGGTCGTCGAATTAAGGCCCTTAAATCGGAACAGGATCTCCTGCTTTCCCTCATCAAGAATGCTCAAAACGATTGTTTTGTCTTGGGAAAACTCTCCATCAATGATTATCATGAGACCGCGTCCCATTTTGAGGGGAGGCTTTCGCGTGTCGTGGAAAAGGGCATTCAGTTGGAGAACCAGCGGAACAACCTTCTCAAATTTAAGACGCGATCCGCCAAACTTCGAGATGAGCGCGAGCGTATTATTGAAGAGATTAAGGGGACGCAGGAATCTTACTTCAATAAAGGGGATACGGAGACCCGGATCTATGATACGAAAATGAAGAGCCTCAACAGTCGTTTTAGTCAGATTGAAAAGGACATCATGGTTTCGGAAGCAAAGAGGGTCTTGCGCACGACGAATGGTCTCTTGCGCGGGTTGTGGCAAATCTATTACAAGGTGTTGAAATGAATCCCCTTTCCCTCGTGCTCTTCTTGGTGGTTCTCTCCGCCCTCCCTCCATTGACAACGGGGTTGGCGAGCGAAACCGGTCCAGGAATCCTGTCCCTTCAAGGGTTAGAGACTCCCTCCCCCCTTTCGGATGCCAATGCTATTTTCTTGGCGAAGGACAAGGCCGTCCTGCAGGAGTTAGAGAATATGCAGGATACCATTGGCAAGATGGGTGCGGCGGGCCTCAAAACGGTTCGTGTTTCGGACGGATTAATTGCAGCGCACTCCTACTATGAAATCGAGTATCCCCTCGTCCAATCCGGTAAAAAGGAAAATTTCACGGATGTCTACAAAAAGATCTCAGAATTAGATAGGATCATTTCTCTCGCTTATGAAGCCAAAGATGAAATTGTCGCCCTCGAAAAACATTTGGGGGAGGCGAAGGATTCCATCGATCCTGCTCCCGTGGAGGCGTTGTTGGCTTCAGCGAAGCGGGAACTCAATGCCGAGCGTTTCGAAACGGCCAAGGAATCCGCCAATGCGGGGGAGGATAAGATTGTCGAGCTCCAATCCCTGGATACTAAAGCCAAAGCCGCCGCAGAGGCGGCAACCGCGAATGTTTTTTCATTTTTGGACACGAACAAGTTTACCATCCTTGGAGCAGGGGGCGTGTTGTTGGTTTTTTTCCTTATTTTCAAAAACAGGCTGAAACGCTACATGGCTATCTCTCGTATCAATGCACTTGAACTCGAACGCAATACCTTGCGGGACGAAATTCGTCGCGCACAGGATGAATTTTTTGTTAAGGGATCGATTCCGGATTCCATTTACAAGATTCGAATCAAAGTCTACAATGCCATGGTTCGTGACATCACTCGAAAAATTGCAGTATCCACCGAGGCTCTGCAGAAATCAGAGTTCAAAGGTTTTTTTAAAAAAAAATCGCCGGACCCGCGATCACTCTCAAACATGGGAGAAGGCAAGGTATAAAAGTACCCTCTTCCAATAGGAATTCATATGCCTTCTCGACCGTTGATGAATAATGAATTTTACAAGACTGGAATTGAGGGCGTGGATGATCTCCTTAACAATGGGATTCCATCCGGTTCTGCTATCCTGATAGAGGGCGGACCGGGCTCGGGTAAAACCCTCTTTTGTCTGCAAGTGGGTCAAAATATGTGCCGGGCGGGTCATAAGGTCTTGTACATGAGTTTTGAGGAGAGGGAAGAGCGTCTCCGTGAGCACATGCGTTCTTTTGGATTCGATCCCGTTCAGTACGAGAAGAAAGGATTACTCTGTATCAAGCGGTTTAACGCGTTGGATATTGCGCGAAGCGTCGAGGCATTGTTGAGTGAGGCGAAGAAGGAATTGTTGATTGATGTGCAGCCTGTTTTGATTCCGGGAGATTTCAAGCCCGACTTGATTTTGGTGGATTCACTTACCTCTATTTCTTCGGCTTTCAGTGGAGAAGAATATCGTTTCCGTATTTACATGGAACAATTGTTCCGCTACCTGGAGAAACACAACATCAGTTCCCTCCTCATTCGAGAGACTCCGGTCCCCACCCACATCGGAGGATATCAGGGGGACGAGAAGGGGGCGGCGATTAGTTTTTTGTCGGATGGGATTATCGCCATCTACAATGTCCTATACGAAAATGGTTCTCGGGGGAGAGGACTGGAAATATTCAAATTGCGCGGGGAAAATTTTAAACGAAAACTGGTAGAGCTTGAAATCGTCGACAAAAAAGGGGTCGTTGTCAATTCCAAAAAACCCTTGCTCGGAAAATACCGCCTGACTTAATGTCAATGTAAAAAGTGACCAAGTCGCGAAGAAATGAAACTATGTGCGGCGACCGGCAATCGGACCCAATCCCGACTCGGCGTGGCGAGGGATGAGGATAGCGATCCGTCTTCGAGTGGCATTCCGTGATAGAATGGTTGTCGCAAAAATGCGCGTTATTTCTTTGCCGCATTCAGCAGTGCGATGTTGGCGATGAGCGCTTCCAATTGGATGCGTTCGTTGGCCCCTTCCACCATGCGGAAATCGTATTCGCCTATTTTGTCGACGAGCATGATTTTCGTCTTCGAATCCACTTCGTTCTCGGGCCACTCCAACAATTCGCGATGCAATTGCGCGATGATGTCTTCCCCGGAGAGGCCGTGCTCGTTCATGAGCGCATCGAGTTGCGTGCGGGCTTCCATGAACTTCCCTTCAAAACTTTTCTCGAGTAGTGCCTTGATCTCTTTGGGTTTTGCGCGGTTCGCCACGGAATAGACTGTGTCGTCGGTGATTTTTTTCTCCAGCGCAGCGCAGGCTTGGAGCGTATTCACGGCCTTGCGCAAGTCCCCCTCAGACACATAGATGAGCGCCTCATAGGCTTTCGCGTCCACGCTGAGCTTTTCCTGTTCGGCGATGTGCTTGAGCTGGGCTTCCAAGTCCTTGCTCTGCAATGGTTTGAAGCGAAACACGACGCAGCGCGATTGGATGGGTTCGATGATGCGCGAGGAATAGTTGCACGACAACACAAAACGGCACGTCTTGGTGTATTTTTCCATCGTCCTACGCAGCGCTTGTTGCGCATCCGCGGTCAATGCATCGCTTTCGTCCAAGAAAATGATTTTGAAATCCGCGTTGAACGCGAGTGTGCGCGCGAATTCTTTGATGGTGTTTCTCACGACATCGATTCCGCGGTCGTCCGATGCATTCAATTCCAAGAAATTGCGTTCGAAATCGCTTCCGAACAATTCTTTGGCGAGCGCCACGGCAGAGGTTGTCTTTCCGATCCCGGCAGGACCGGCAAACATCATATTGGGGAGATTGCGCGTAGAAACATAGCTTTCCAGGCGTGAAGTGATATCTCGCTGGCCCACGACCTGTGCGAGTTTTTGGGGACGATATTTCTCGACCCATGGGAGTTGGAGCGTGGTATCGGTGGCGTGCATGCAGGAAATGCATAGCCAATCCTTTTTTAGGGGGTGCTTTTTTTTGCCTCAAATTTTATCGTGTGCGGGGAAAGAACGGTATTTCGAGAGCGGCTTTTTATTCTCACACGCATTGCCTCAGGCATGCACTCCTCTTCTGTTCCGCGTGGCCAGTCGGCGCTGGAATATCTTTTTCTCTTGGCGGGAGGCGTCATCATCGTCATCATCATCCTGCTCAGCGTGATCGGGTTGACTCCCCTCGGGCAAAGCTTCCTGGGGGCGAATATCCAAGAATACGAAGAGATCGACTTGTGCACGGGTAAGACGGCGGACTGCAGCCTGCAACTGGATTGGGGCGCGGGCGTCCAAACAGATCCTGTCGGGGTGCGCCTGACCAACACGACGTGGCGCGATCTCTACATCGATGGGATTGGGACCGAGCTCAATTGTTATACTCCTGCCGGGTTCGTCCCGTGCACGCTCCAGAATAATTTTTTCAATAACAGCCTTCAAGTAGGTTTTTTGCTCCCGGTGCAGAGTGGGACATGCACGGATGTGAGTGCGAATCCGGGTACGACTCCCCCGGTGTGGGATTGTTCGGGCGTGTGCGATCCCAATGTGACTTCCGCAAGTTGTGTGCAGACGTTGAGTGTTCCCTTCTGCTTCAATCCGAATCCGGCTGCGGCGTGCACCAATCCGGTGAGCGACCTCAGCTTGATTTCTCCCGCTCCGAGTGCGGGTTTCATCCTCAAGTCCGGGGAATCCCGCGAGTTGGGATTGCTCATTTCAGGGGACCTTGATGGCAAGGGGAATTCCAAGAACGGCCATATTTCTTTGCGCGTGACCCAGGCGAAGCCGCTTCCTCCTGCGATTCCCGGGGGCCCGACAACGTATGAGTTGAAGGCCAATACCACAGGCATTAAGCGCACCAACGCGCTTGGGTATTATTCTTCCTGGAACTATTACACCGGTTCTTTCCGCGTGTGCCAGAACTTGGATTCGACCGCTCCTGGGACGGCGCATGATTTCTATTGGTGCGATTTGGGGTTGGGGACTCCCTTCAGCTTTGCGGGTTGCGGATACGATTCTTCGTTGGGTTCTCCTGCAGTGGCGCAGGCGTATTTCACTAATCCTGTCAACCGCGTATTTGATTTTGCCAATGACCAAGGGGAAGTCGTACACATTGATGTTTCTCCGCTCGCCTCATCGGGGTTGGTAGCTGGCTTTACTCCTCAAATCAGTTTGAAGTTCTCTAATTTTGATAATCCTTCCTCGCCGTGCTGGCAAGGGCAGCCCAATTTGGCGGCCGCCCAGAACGCATGCAATGCGGTGTGCACGGCTTATTTGGGCGGGGTTATTCCGAATCTGCGCTTCTATCGGATTGCCCCCACTACTCCCACGAGCGCGTGGTGCGACAAACTAGCGAATGCGAGTAGCGATCCCGCGGTAACATTGATTACTGCCTCGCTGATTCCTGCGTCTCCTGGTTCAACGAATCCCGGCGCAAATGTGGTCCCGGATTCCTCCGGGGCTCCGATTGGGGCGAATTGTGGTGCGACATTCGCATTGCCCAGTCTGACTGGAATCAATACGCCTCAGAATTACTTTGTGGGGGTCCGCCTGGCTCCCGGGGTGCCCTCACTGCCGAGTTACCCGCAAGCCAACTCGATATTGCGCGGGCACTGGGGTGGGTCTCCTATATTTGGGGAGATCGGCACCCACGTGGGTGCGTTCACATTGAACCCCTGATGGGTTGCCGACCCATGCAGTCTTAAACCTTGATGGGATATGGGTTGGTTATGCACACCAAATCCTGGAAGGCCTTGGTATTGTTCGTCATCTCCTACGTCGTGCTCTATCTCTTGTACGCTACCCAAGAATTCTTGCCGAAGTGGGATATCTTCGGGTATAGTTTTTTGCGCGGGGACCCCATTACGGGCTATGCCTTCATCGATCCCCTGTTCCTGTTCATCCCCTTCATCGGCTTTTGGTTGATGTGGTTGGGGTTGGAGTGGTATGAGCACCACTTCAAGGATGAATTTGTGCTCAATGTGCCATTCGCGTTGCTGTATATGGTGGCTGCCTATGCGGTGTGGTTCGTCGCCATGCTGGGGTACTATTGGAACAACGCCTATCTCGTGGAGATCGCACGCGGGGGCAAGAATGCCGCATCGGCTTCATTCGCGGCCACGCTTGCTTTCGTGCAGGAACAATTCATCCCGCAGCTGCTCCAGTCCCCTTTCTTCGTTTTTGTGCTGGCGGGCCTCTTGGGGTGGGTTTCCTATTTGCTCGTCCGCCGCTTTTGGGGCGAAAAGCACATGCATGTCGCAGCATAACGATATTATGTTGATTTCTGGATCGGGTTCATCGCTTGCCGCTTGACATGGCCCGGCCTCAAGCTTTTAATCCTGCGCGACCATGATGGTGGAATATGGTTGTAGAAGAAATTTCGCTCGTGGGCCAGATCCGGAAGCAGTATGTGGATAACTTTCTCCTGAGCATCTCGTTCGCTATCCTGCTCATCTTCGCTTTTTTCTTCTTGCAATTCCAGAATATGGCGCTTTTCTCGGGAAGCGTGTTTTTCGATTACTCCTTTGCCCAACTCGCTCCCGAGGTCGTGATCGCACAGGCCGTGGCGGGGTTGTTGTTCTTGTCCATGTATGCCATTTTGTTGACGCTGCTCATCCTAGCGGTGCGCAACGACCTCTCTCACATCAAGGTGCACTTCTATTTGCGTGAGATGGTGCAGAAGTTCTTTGTCGTGATGGCGGTCTACTTCGTCTTGATCAGCGTCGTGTTCGTCGGGTTGGTGCTGCTAGGTCAAGCCCTGAGTTTGAGCGTGGTGTGGATGAATTTAGTGTTGTTGATTCTATCGCTGGCGCTCGTGTTCGTTCCCCAATCCCTCGTGATCGATGAAAAGCCCATCTTCGAGAGCATTCGCACCAACCTCTATGTGATCCTTTCCCATCCCATCGACTTCATTTTGGTCGTAGTGGTTTCGACCGTGTTGGTGGCCTTGCTGCCGCTCATCGAATACCTCGTGGACCAAGTCGTTCCCGTGGGGAGATTCGTTTCCATCATTTTGATGTTCGTCGTGGTCATCCCCGTCATCGAGATACTCAAGACTATTCTCTACATGCGCCGCTTCGAGTTAGTGCGCGGACATGAATATGCACAGAAGAAGCATCCGGGCTTGCGTGGCGCGATTACGCATCACAAATAATCCCGACTGGTTTCGCGCAACCGTTTTTTACGCTTTGGTGTAATAGTATTCGTTCGCCTTCTTCTGTTCCATATCCTTCACGGAACCCGGCTTATTGATGCGCGGTCGCTTGGATTCGGGATCGCGGCGTAATGTGATTCCGAGTTGGGATAACAATCCATTCATCCCTTGCTCCATGCTCATGGGCCCGCGCACCTTTCCGTGCGTGCCGGGATTGCCTTCGAATAACAGCAGGCGGTCGGAGACATAATCCATGAACAACAAGTCGTGATCCACGACCAAGATGGTGCGCTTCTGCGTGTCCGCGAGACTGCGGATGGTCTTGGCCACTTGCAGGCGCTGTTCCACATCCAAGTGCGCCGAGGGTTCGTCCAACAAAATGAGCGGAACATCTTTTCCGAGCGCGGAAGCGATCGCCACGCGCTGGAGTTCTCCTCCGGACAACTGCGACATTTGCTTCTCGAACAGCGCCGGGAGGTGTAAAGGTTCAACGAGCAAGTGCTTGCTCTGCATGAATTCTTTTCCGACATTCGCATCCAAGTATTCCTGTACCGTCATCCCTTCTGGCGCCTCGAGATATTGGGGTTTGTAGGAGACGGGGATGGAGGAGGGCAATGGCCCTTCTTTCGGCGTAAGCAGTCCCGCGAGCGTTTTCACGAATGTCGTTTTGCCGATACCATTGGGGCCGAGAATTCCAATGACTTCATTCTGGTTGAGCGTCCCCCCTTCCGCGTGCAAGGAAAACGTCCCTTGCTCGATGGTGAAATGAGGCCAGTGCAGGATGGGCAGGGGTTTCTTCACGTCGCGTGATGCCTTTTCGTCGAAATGGATTGCATTGGCGCGGAAGCGGTAGTTCTCGTCCTTGGCATACCCATCCAAGTAGGTGTTGATCCCCTCGCGCGTGGCGCGGGAGTTGGAAACCACCCCGAATACGGCGGGTTCGCCATACATGAGGTGCACATAGTCCGAGAGGTAATCCAGCAGGATCAAATCATGCTCCACGGCCAGCATCGCAGTAGTATCATTCACGAGCCCGCGCAGGAATCCCGCCATGCGTAAGCGTTCGCGGATATCCAGGTATGAAGAGGGTTCATCGATGAAATACAATTGTGCAGGCTTGAGTGCGGCCGCTCCAATGGCTACTTTCTGCAATTCTCCCCCCGAGAGCTGCGGCAACTTGCGATCGGCGATCTTTTCCAACTCGAGCGTTTGTAAGATGGAGTTTGTTTTCTCTTGGTTGATGGAATGGAACAGCTCGCGCACGCTCCCTTGGAATGCGCGCGGGATCTTTCGATGTGTTGGGGTTTGATGGATACGACGAGTTCCTTGGATTCGATTTTGTCAAATACCGCGTGCAATTCTTTTCCCTTGAAGCGCTCTTTGACCGTGGTATAATTGCCTTTCTCGTTCCACTTCCCGAGATTGGGGACGATGATCCCTGAGAGGATGTTGAATGCGGTTGATTTTCCCGTTCCATTGCGTCCGATCATCCCCACGACGGCGTTGTTGCGCGGGATGGGCAGGCGGTGCAAGCGGAACATGTTTTCCCCATACTGGTGTACGGGCTCTTCGAGGGGGATGTCGAGGTTGATGATCGTAATGGCGCCAAAAGGACATATCTTGGGACAGATCCCGCAGCCCGTGCATAGTTCTTCCGCGATGACGGCTTTGAACTTTTCGACATTTTGCGTGATGCAGTCTTTTCCCACGCGATTAACGGGACACTTGCGCTGACAGAGCCATCCGCACTTGTCGGGGAAACACTTGTCGTGGTCGATTACCGCAATGCGTTGTCCGGGCATATTCTCATCTCTGGTGTAGCATCATCCATTTTCCGCGAAAGATCAATTATTCAAGAATAAGACGGCCATCAGCAGGCAAAAGAGCCCGAACCAGATGAGTCCGCCATAGAATAGGGAGGAAAGCATCTTTTCGAGGGCGATGGACGCATCCACGAATCCGTTGTAGTGCCAAAACACTCCGATGAGGAGGATGAGTCCTAGGACAAGGGTGAACCATCCTGCCTTGCTGAGCGCCTTCATATACCACTTCTGGGGCGATGCGTCTTTTAAAAAAGTCCCCTGGCCTAAGGCTTTTGCATGCGTATTATGGGCTTGAATGCCTTCGAGCACTTCTTTCAAGTGGAATGCCACTCGGCAGAGGACTTCCATAACCTGGCCAAGCTCATCCATCCCAATGACTTGGTCTCGGGAGAAACGGATCGCAATATCAAGCCCCGCGAGCCCGGGCAGAAGCCTTTTCGGCTGAAGATGCATTTGACGCTCTCCGTCATTTCCATCGAAGTCGACGATCACTTGCCCGCGTTGCGCGTGAATGGGCGTATCGAGCGCGGCACCCCTGAAGAGTTCGTGGAAGTGAAGTCCCAGCACACGCTGCAATTCAACCTATTCCAGCCCATCAGGGTGCAGAAGACCCAATTGGCTGCGCATGAGGTTGAACAGCTCAAGCAATTCGAAGCGGAAAGCAAGAAACCCCTTTCCTTGTGTGTGGTGTTGGATGATGAAGAAGCGTTGTTAGTGCAGATTTCAGGTTCCGGTGTAAAAGAAATCGCGCATTTCTCTTCATTCAAATCCGGAAAGCAATTCAAGTCCGATTCGACGCAGGAAAAGTTCTTTTCCAAGTTGTCGGAGATCATCTATTCGTCTCCCGTGAATCAGATCATCATCGCCGGTCCCGGTTTCACGCGCGAGGCGTTGTTGAGTCATATGGAAGAAATAAAACCCAAGGGGAGTGAGAAGCAATTCCTCTCCATTGCGACCTCGGATATTGGGATGAAGGGAGTGAAGGAAGCGCTTTCCGCTCCGCTCATCACCAAAGCCATCGGCGAGTACAAGTTAGCGCAAGAAAGCGATTTGATGCATGAGTTGTTGAAAGAGCTTGGAAAGAATTCCGGTTTAGGCATTTATGGGATTGCCGAAGTCGAGAAAGCTATCCAATTAGGCGCCGCGCATACCCTGATGCTTTCCAGCGGTTTCCAGAAAGATTTCCAGGAAAAATCCAAGGAATTGCTCCACCATGCGGCGCAGAACGGGGTCAAATCCTTTATCCTCGAGGAAAAGAATGAACCGGGAAAGCAATTGGCGGGATTGGGGGGAGTCGCTGCGTTGTTGCGTTATCGGATTGAGTATCATTAAATAGCATAAAGTGATCCCAATAGTTTGCCTCAAATACCACCTAGAAGGAAAAAACAAATTCGTTGGTCAATGAGACTCAATAGATATTTAGATGGGGTTAATCCCAATGGGGCGCCACTCTCACGTGAAGCAGTTGTTTTACCTGCTTTAGTTTATGATCTACAAAAGGAATACCAACTTAATCGGCGTAAGGCTTTGCGTCGTGTGTTGAAAAGTGCTCGTGATCCAAGAGGGGTGCGCAAGCATGCTCGCAATCAAAAAGCCGCCGCTCGTCGTTCTGCAAAATAGTTTTTTTACCTCGGCGCTCTCGCGTCCAAATGTTTAAATGCAACTTATATAAACAGTTTGTATATACGTTCTAGTATGGCTTCAGACGTGATGATTGGAAAACTGCGCAAGTGGGGAAATTCTATGGGATTGTTATTATCCAAAAAAGAACTCAATAAATTGGGCCTCAAAGAGCATGATGAAATTATGTTAACGATCCAGAAGAAATCGAATCCCTTGAGAGAGATGTTTGGGGCGATGAAATTCTCTAAACCGACTGCAGAATTGCTTAAAGAATCGAGAAAGAACGAATCAAAGTTTTGGTGATTGCATGCAATTCTTGGACACCTATGCATTAGTCGAAATCGCAAAAGGGAGTAAAAACTATGAGAAAATAGTGGATTATCCTTTTGCGATATGCGAATTGACCCTAGCTGAATTCTATTCAGTAATTCTTCGCGATCGGAGCGAGTCCGAAGCCGAATTTTGGGTGAAAAAATATTTGCCATTTGTCCAGTCCAGTGATTTAGCCACGTTACTCGAAGCGGTAAAATTCAAACACAAGCACAAAAATCAGAATCTTTCTTTTTTTGATGCATTTGGGTATGCCCATGCAATCAGGAATGGTGGTTCATTCGTCACGGGAGATAAAGCATTCGAGAAAATGCCGCAAGTGAATTATATTAAGTAAAACGAAAAATAATTAGAGTATTATCCATTCTCTTCCACCCGCATTTCCATCCATTCCACTTGTTTTTCTTCCACGAGATCGCGGATGCGCTTTTGCGTTTCGCTGAGTTGGGATTTATTGGTCTTGAATTCGCAAAAGACGATTTTGTTGTCCAAGAAAGCGATCCCGTCAATGGGATTCCCCAAGAAGCGGAATTTTTCTTTAGGATAGGGGAAGCGTTCGGAAAGCGGTAGCCATTGCTCCGAGGTCTTGCCATATTTCACCGAAAGGCTTTGCTTGGAGAATTGGGTCTGTTGCAGGGAATCCCATAATTCTTGGGTGCGGCGATATAAGAAAATGCACACAATCGCCAGGACGGCGATAATGGCGATGAATATGGGTTCGAGCATGCATGAAGTGAAAGCGATTTCTCATTTTAATGCTTGGGTTAGCGCAGTTCCTTCTTCACGAATGCGCCATTCTGCGTATATCCCAATTTCTTGTAGTACTCTCTCACGCCGATGCCGGCGATGATGTTCATGGCATCCAAGCCGTGCTCTTCTTTGGCGATGCGTTCGGCTTCCGCAAGCAGTTTCTTTCCCCATCCCTTGTGTTGGCTGCTCTTTTCTTTTTGCTCGCCGATGGGGATGCTTTGCCCATACACATGTAATTCACGGATGTAAGCGGAATCCTCTAATTCGGGGAGAGTAGGTTGATGGGGGATACGCAAGCGCGTGAATCCCAGCAGGATATCCTGTTCCACGTCTTCCGCGGAAATGAAATACTCTTTCCCTTGCGATGCTTCATAAGCGCGTGTAACTAATTCCACTTTCACGGGCCAAACCCCTTCGTTCTGGTGCTTGAATCCTACTTCGCGGCAGCGGATGCAGCGGCACTTGATGCCTAATTCTTTCATGTGGCGTTGCACTTCTTGGCGCAAATTCGTTTTCTTCACGCCGGCGGAGATATTCTGCGATGGGATGTCGCGCTGCACGCGCATCACGCGCACCCATTCGGGGATTTGGGGTTTGAGCTTGGAGTAGAACCGGATAGCCTCTTCCATGGACATCTCCTCATACTCCCCGCGCTTCCACATCTGATAGACCCCGGTGTTTTGCACGACCGCAAGCGGATAGAACTTGATCATGTCCGGGCGGAACGCGGGATTGGTGAATATTTCCAGGTGCGCCGCGAGATCGCGTTCGATCGTAGAGTGGGGAAGCTTGGACATCATGTGATACCCCACCTTCAAGCATGAATCCTTCAAGCGCTGCGTCGAGTCGATGGTGGTTTGCACGGTGTGTTGGCGGTTGAGCTTCTGGAGCACATCATCGTACACCGACTGCACTCCCATCTCTACGCGCGTGCTTCCCCACGTGAGCATGCGCTGGATGTCGGAGAGCTTAGCCACGTCCGGGCGCGTTTCCATCGTAATCCCAATCACGCGGTTAGGAGATGTTTCGCATGCCGCAACGGATTCTTGGATCGTCGTATGTCGCTGTCCCGAAATGCCATCTAAACATCCTTGCATGAATTCGTATTGGTAGTCCTCGGGCATCGAGAGGAATGTCCCGCCCATGATGATGAGTTCGCACTTTTCCGTGCTCTGTCCCGTGGCCTGCAATTGCTTGATGCGCGAGGTCACTTGCAAAAAAGAATCGAAGTTATTGCGATACCCCCGCTGGGCAGCGGGCTCATCTCCGGTATAGGCTGGAGGAGCGGGGTGATGGATTCCCTTGGGGCAATAGACGCATGTGCCATGGGGGCAAGTATGAGGTTTCACCATTGCCGCCAGCACTGCCACCCCGGAGAGGTTGCGCACGGGCTTAATCGAGAAGAGTTGCTGCTGCTCTTGCGATAAAGGCCCGCACGCCTGCTGGATAATGGGTAGGAGATCGGGATTCGTAGGGAGGTTCTGTAACTGCAATCCTTCCGAGAGCTGGCGCTTGCGAACGTCTAATTGCTTGGGGGTCTGGATCTTGCCGGCTTGGATTTCCCCATACAATCGCTCGGCCAGGACCTGTAAAGTCTGCGACATAATGAATGTGGGGTGGGAAAGATAGTTAAGTGTTCTTAGGGTCCAGCATGTCCAAGAGTTCGGCGACTAGTTTGGCTGCGTGAGAGCCTTGCCTTCACAGCACCAAACTGAAGAACGCATTCGAGAGGTAGTTGGCCACCAATGAGATGGTGAAGAAGGGGAAGCCATACAGTCCCGCGGAATAATGGTCTTTGATGCTGGCATGCGCCACGAGATTGGCATGCAACACATCATAATGTTGGCCCGTGCGCGTGTTGGTGATGTGGATGTCGAAGCTCTTGGGTCCGGCGAAGCGCGGGGTCACGGACAATGGAACGCTCTTGAAGGAATGGGGTTTGATCATGAGCGTGGTGCCGCTGCTCCACGTGGGCGGGAGCGATGGTTCGACGCGCACTTCCACGGTAGCGGAAGAATCGTTCACGAGCGTGACTTCGTAGTGCAGCGTTTCGTTGAGATTCCCTTCCACGCGGGGATTCAATAGCGTGGCGCTGAACAGTTTTTGGGCCACGACGAACTGCAACTGATACGTCTCATCCTCGAGCTGTCCGGGGGTGCCGCGCAGGGTCAGGGGCAAACGGTATGTTCCGGGAGGCAGCAGTGTCGAGGTGCTGATGCGCGTGATCAGGGAACGCGTGCCTACTTCCGAGCTCTGGGCCTGGACGATCTCTCCATAGGGGTTGGACCCGAAAACGGCTTGCACCCATTTGGCGTCGTTTCCATAGCCCGAGTCCGTGGAGAAGATCAATTCCATGCTCTCGCCCGGCTGCAATCCGCCGGCGTCGATGATCTTTCCGGGTTCGGCTTTGACCACGAGGGGGTCCACCAGGAAGGCATCCGCCGATACATAAGCCCCGAAGGCCAGGAATAAGAGTGTAATGCAGAGTAATTGTTGGAAGTGCATGCAGTGAGTAGGGCTTGAAGAAATAAAAACTCTCCTTCAGGCTAGCGCATCGCTTGCCCTTGGACGCGCTCCAATACTCCGACGGGATTGACTCCATACTGTTGGAGGATCTTTTCCACCTCCGCATATGCATGGATTCCCTGCCGGAGCATCCATTCGAGGATGCGCTGGCGCACGACCAGTTCTTGCTGGATGACCTTGCGTGGTTTCCCCGTGGCATCCGCGAGCACCTGGACGCAGTGCGATGGCGTGTCGGTGCGCAATACCGTGTCGGCTTCCGGCTTGCGCTCGAACACGTTCGAGAGCAAGGGCTCCCGCTCCAAGTGGGATATCTCCGCGATCTGCGCGATGCGTCGTTTTGTCCCTTCCCCTGGGAAGTGGATTTTTTGGGTGACGATGATGATGTTGAGCAGCGGCAGCAATGTCTTGGGCACATTCATGGGCTCCGAGCTCAAGCGCAAGAGCGTTTCGCTGGGGGAATTGGCGTGCAGCGTGCCCATGCTCCCTTGGTGTCCCGTGTCCATGGCCGCGAACAAGGTCTGTGCCTCCATGCCGCGCACCTCTCCCACGATGACGCGGTCCGGTCGCATGCGGAGGGAGTTCTTGAGCAGCTCATCCATTCCCAACCTTTCGTGGGTGGATTGGCGCACGATCGCGGGTTTCGATTCCATCTGCACCCAGTTCTCGCGTAAGGGGAATTGCAGCTCCAGCGTGTCTTCGATGGAGATGATGCGCTCGCGATAGGGGATGCAGGCGCCTAATGCATTCATGAGCGTGGTCTTTCCGCTCCCGCTCCCGCCGGAGACGATGATGTTCATGGGGTTGCTGCCGAATCCTTCGACCATCAACCACAGATATGCCGCCATTTCCTCGCTGAGGGTGCGGTTCATGACGAGGTCCACGAGCGAAAGCGTGTCATAGCGGAACTTCCGGATGGTCATGCTGTGTCCTTGCGGTGTAATCGTTTCGAATGTCGCGTTCAAGCGGTTCCCATCCGGCAGACGCGCATCCAATAGCGGTTCCTGCTCCGAAAAGTTTCTTCCCGAAAAGCGTGCGGCCTTGAGGATCATGCGCGCGGACTGGGGGTCGTTCTCTTCGATGAAGATATTCGTCTGGCACATCCCCATCTTTTGGTGTTCCACGAAGACATGGGTGTTGTTGCCATTCACCATGATCTCATTCAGCTCGGGATCGCGCAGCAACGCGCTGAGCTCGAACAATCCAACGCCGTGATCGAGCACATAATCCACGAATGGTCCGGGGTCACTCATCTCGGGGATGAATTCCTCCAACACTTCGCCGAATGCTTGCGCCAATCGCTCGCGTTCATGGGGGGTGGGAATCTTGTCGATCATCTCTCCGGCTTCCGTCAGGCCCACTACGCGCGACTGGAATGCATGCGCGAACGATTTGCTGATGGATGGGGGTATCTCCCTGCTCCACACCGCTTCCGTCTGTCGATGCGCGAGCGCGTGGATGAGGACGTTGGCGAGCTTGCCGTGCTCCAACGAAAACGCATGCCCTTGCAGCGCATAAATGGGAAAAGGAAAGCCGGCGTAAATGCGTGAAATGGGCGTTTCGTGCAGCCATTTTCCTTCGGGGAAAGAGGTTAATCGCACCATGCAGGCATGCAACGCAAGCGATTATATTAAGTAAACGCTTTTCTTGCGTGCAGTATGGCCTCCCCATCATTTGGTTTTCTGAGCAAGGTCCGCAAGCGGATCACTCCGTCCCCCAGCGACGCCAGAGCCGAACAGGCGATGGTGCGCCGATTGTTGCGCGAAATCAAGAAGACGAAGGGACCGCATCTCTCTGCGCTGCTGTGCGGCAGCATGGCCCGCAATACGCATTTGCGCGGGGACAGGGACTTGGATATTTTCGTTTTCTATTCTCCCAAACTCAAACGCGAATCGTTCGAGAAGAACGGATTACAGCTCGCGCACAAGATTTTCGGCAAGCACTTCCATGAGGAAGTCTATTCGGAACACCCCTACGTGCGCGGGAACATCGACGGGTTTGACGTGGAAATCGTCCCCACCTACAAAGTCGAAAAAGCGAGCGACAAGCTCTCGGCGGTGGACCGGACTCCCTTTCATGCCCAATACATGCGCAAGCACCTCTCCAAGCAGCAATGCGGGGAAGTGCGTCTCTTGAAGCAATTCCTCAAAGGGATCCAGGCCTATGGCGCCGACGTCAAGAACCAGGGCGTGCCGGGCTATCTCGTGGAGATCCTCATTCTCCGATACGGCACCTTCCTCAAAGCCGTTCAAGCCATGAGTCAATGGAAGAACAACACCGTGATCGACTTGGAGGAACAGCACTCCACTCCGCAGGATGCGCTCAAGCAATTCAACAATACGCATTTGCTCGTCATCGATCCTACTGATATGTCCCGCAACGTCGCGGCCGCGCTTTCATTCAACCAATTCGCGCGCATGATCATGGCCGCGCGCCAATTCCTTGCGGCGCCGAAAGAGAGATTCTTTTTCGCGCATGAATCTCCCAGCATGACGCTGCCCCAGATCAAGTCGCACCTCGCGATGCAGGAGCTCATGGGCATTCATTTCCCTTTTCCCAAGGAGACCGTTGAAGACGTGATGTGGGGGCAGCTATTGCGCGTGAGCAAGAAGATGCAGCACGGATTGGAGGCGAAAGACTATTGTATCCGCCGTCATTTCTTCTGGACGGATGGCCAGGAGCACGCGTTCATCATTTTTGATGTGGAAAACCCATCGTTACAATCATCCAAGCTCCGCATCGGTCCGAGCGTCTTCGATGCCACGCATGTCGAGCATTTCCTGCGCGCCCACCCCAAACCGCTTTCGGGGCCGCGCATCGAGGAAGGTAAAGTCGTGCTCGAGATCCCACGCGCGTTCCCGGAGTTCAAGGGTGCGTTGAAGGAAGAGGCGCAACTGACCGCGCAGACCGAGAAATCTCCCCTGCGCGAGGCGCTGCACCAGTTCGCGCTCCTCGATGAAGGGCAGATTATCGCGCTGGCCAAGAAGAACAAATCCTTCCAGCATGCCCTGAGCGCATTCTTAAAAGGCAAGGAAAGTTTCCTCTGAACGTCAATCCTGCACGCTCAAGCCGTGCAATCGGAGGAATGTTCAAATGTCTGGTCCCACCACCCCAATGCCCGCGCCCACGCGCAAAGTCATTATCATGGGGGCGGCGGGAAGAGATTTTTTCGACTTCTATTCTTTCTACAAGGACAACCCCTTCTATCACGTCGTCTGCTTCACTGCGAACCAAATCCCCGGAATCGATGGGAGAAAATTCCCTGCCAAGCTCGCGGGAAAACTCTATCCCAAAGGCATCCCCATCTTTCCCGAGGAAAAACTTACGGAGCTGATTGAAAAATATCGCGTTGATGAGGTGGTTTTCGCTTATTCTGATGTGTCGCATGAATATGTCATGCACAAGGCATCCCAAGCACTGGCCGCGGGAACCAATTTTCGCCTGCTGGGACCTAAATCCACGATGTTGCATTCCTTCAAACCCGTGATCGCGGTTTGTGCGGTTCGTACAGGAAGCGGAAAGTCCCAGACCACGCGTAAGATCGCGCATTTGTTGAAGAAAGCGGGGAAGAAACCCGTGATCGTGCGCCACCCCATGCCCTATGGGAATCTCGTGAAGCAAGAAGTGGAACGCTTCGCCAAATTATCTGATCTCAAAAAATACAAAACAACCATTGAAGAACGCGAAGAGTATGAGCGTCCCATCCGCGAGGGATTTGTGGTATACGCGGGCGTGAACTACAATAAGATCCTCCGCGCCGCCGAAAAGGAAGCGGATGTGGTGATTTGGGATGGAGGTAATAACGATTTCTCTTTCTATCATCCCAACTTGTTATTCGTGGTAGTAGATCCCCTGCGCGCGGGGATGAACAGCGTTATCATCCGGGTGAGACGAACCTGCGTATGGCGGATTACATCGTCATCAACAAAGAGAATTCAGCGCATCCTGCACAAATAAAAGCCGTTGTAAGCGCGACGCACCATTTCAATCCAAAGGCCAAGATCATCCACGCGGATTCGGTGCTAACGTCCAACACCAAAGTCAATTTGCGCGGGAAGCGTGTATGTGTAGTGGAGGATGGACCAACGGTTACGCATGGAGGAATGCCCTTCGGCGCGGGAACGGTTTTTGCGCGACAGCATAAAGCGGCAATCATCGATCCGCGCCCCTATGCCAAAGGAAGCATCCGCAGGGCCTATGAAAAGTATCACCAATTGGAGATGGTGGTGCCGGCAGTGGGTTATTCCAAGGAACAAATCAAGGAATTGCAAGACACGCTGAATCGCGTGGACTGTGACGTCATCGTTTCCGGCACGCCGATTGCATTACAGAACGTGGTGAAGCTCAACAAGCCCATTGTGCAGGTCAATTATGAGTTACGCGAAAAAGGCGGGACAAATCTCAAGCAGGTGTTGAAGAAAAAGGGCTTCATTTAAGCGTCTAGTATCGGAGTCGATACTAGGTTATTTATTATCCGAATTTCCTTCCTCGCTATAGAGGTGGATGCACATGATTAGCTTGAAGGGAAAAGTCGCCATCGTCACGGGCGGAACCAAAGGAATCGGAAAAGGGATCGCTGATACGCTGGCGAGTTATGGCGCCAAAGTGGTCGTATGCTCCAGCAAGTCGCGCGCCAGCAAGCACCATCATGTGACCGCTAATGTGTCGGAATGGAAGGACTGCCAACACCTCGTGGAGAACACGATCAAGAAATTTGGGCGCGTGGATATTTTGGTGAACAACGCGGGAATCTATCCCTTCCAATCTTTCTCCAAGATGTCCAGGCAGGAGTGGGATAAAGTAATGGATGTCAATTTGAATGGCGTATTCAATACCACCAAAGCCGTCCTTCCCTACATGCAGAAACAGAAGTATGGAAAGATCGTGAACATCGCCTCCATCGCAGGAACGCAAGTAGGATTTCCTGGGCTCGTGCACTATTGCACGACGAAAGCGGGTTTGATGGGTTTCACGCGCGCACTGGCATTGGAATTGATCCCGTTCAACATCCACGTGAACGCGGTGGCTCCTGGGGCCATCCAAACGCCCGGAGTGAAAGCGGGTTTGACAAAGGATGCGGCTGCAGGGATGATTAAAATAATCCCCGAAGGGCGCATGGGGAAGCCCGCTGAGATCGCGGAGACCGTCGCATTCCTTTCCAGCGACGCCGCTTCCTATATCATGGGGCAAACAATCGTAGTCGATGGCGGATTTACCGATCACTGAATCCGTCATTCCGCTTCCCTTACTTTGCGCAGGATGATGAAAATAGGCGGGTTTCCTTTCGCAACGGGGGAAAGATATCCATCGTATGCCCTTTCAACTACGAAGCCATGGATGGTATGTCCGACTTGATATCTTCTAATATCGGACAAGCTCTGCCCATGGATCGACCCGATGATCGCGTATCCTCCTTTTTCCAGGACACGATTGAGTTCGGGAAGCGTTTCCTCGCTTCTTTCGATTGATCCCCCGTGGGACTCGAATCCGCCTACGCCGCGATGATAGTTCGCAAACAGGAAGTGATCGCTTATCACGAATTTGAAGCTTTTGTCGGCGAATGGCAAGCGCGTGGTTTCATATTCCGGGACTGCAATCCGTTTTCCTCTGGGAATGATGTATCGGCCCGTATGTTTTTTTTCTATAATGGCATTCGCGCGCACCACTGTCTTAATCTGTCTTTCATGATGCGCATCGTGAAGGGACAGGCGGTCGATGTCGAGTACGACCGGTCGCATCTGGAGCTGATCGCGTAGATATCTCGCATACACTCCCGTCGACCCAGCCACATGCAGGATGCTCTTTCCCTTTAATCCTCTCCCGCCGACGAGTTCTAAGAGTGTGTGAATCGGGGCATAATGTTTCGCCACTCGCATACGATCATTGGCGATATATGTGCTATCCCCGTCATGATGGGCTCGTTGATGGTGCCACTCGTCGGCATGGCGCATGGCAATGAGGTGGTTGTCGTGCCTACTGTCTTCGGCGATCAGCCTTTCTTGTGTGGCCAACAGTCTTTTTTGAAGCAGTGTTAGTCTGCTGCCAAAATGACTACTTTGATAATGCGATGGGTGGATCAAAATACTTCCATCGGATGTTATTACCGGGGTGACAATTTGAGGTTTTGTTCTTCTTTTGGGTAATCCAGTGCTTGATTTCTTGCTACGAAGTGGTTTTCGTCCTGGCATGTTGCTAAGAAATATTCTAGAAATAAAAAAGCGACGGGATATATACAGCTGCCGCGTTTGAGACTTTCACAACATAATTTGGTAATGGTGTGGGGCTATTTTTTTCTCATCAATACCATATAAGATTAAATTAGAAAAACAGTTGCTTGTTAAATGAAAGATGTTTCTGTCAATGCGAAGTCGCTGAAAATTTTTTGGATGGCAATGAATCAAGAGTTAGACTTCAGAAATGTTAACACTTTAGAAGATCTAAAAACCCACCTGGGAGGTCATCTTCCCGCATGTTATCCAAAAAGAGGGAGAAGTTGTGTATTTGGACATAGGGGGACAATGGATAGTTGTCCAAAACTAAAAACACTTTTAAACAATTTTATTGATTCAGTGCAATATCTATTTGATTTGCAAAATCAGTATTACGTTGAAATACTGGTAAAATTATCTCTTTCATTTATTGAAGTACACTGGGCTTCTGTAAGGTGGGTAGATAACTACACTACTGACGATAGGATGCATTATCATGAGGGTATGCAATTAACAAATCATTTAGTCTGGAGTGGTTTATTACTTCAAGGTGTAAGCAAGTTTACTGTTAGTTTAGGTAAACTTCAAAAAGATTTAAAGCCTAAATTTTATATTCTGGTTGAAGGCGAGTCGGAGAAAGAAGCATTTGAAATTCTTTTTAACAAAAATCAATTCAATCTATTTCGAGACCATGAGATTATCAATTTACAAGGCAAGGACGCTGTAAAGAAGCAAGCCATAAAAGAACTGCTTGGAAGATATAGGATTCCTGGCATTCAATACTACTTAGTTCTTGATTATGATAAATCTGTAATTTCATTTGTAAATGATTTAGTGTCTGCTGGTTTAATTGATAAGCGAAGAGTTATTATTTGGAAGAAAAATTTTGAAGATTCGGTGCCAGTTGATTTTTCAATTCCGTTGTTATCAGAACTAATCAATAAAGAAATTAGCATTAAGGAAATTAAGAGAACTAATAAGTCAAAAAAAGATATTTTAGCAACAATCAAGGTATATGACCCCAAAATTGAAATTCCGAAAGTGGAGTGGGCTAAAAAAATTGCTAAAAAGATCCCAAATGCTTATGGCAAAATATATAAGTATAAACCAAAAACAGAACTTGAGAAGAATATTAGAAAAATGCTAAAACAAATCGAGGAAGATAGCCACAATTTTTACATGCCAACAAAAAGGAAGAAAAAATGGAAAAGCGAAGTTTGGAGTTCTTCACTAGATGAGGATCATGTTCTAATTCAGTAATTTTTCAGCTGCTTACACAGTTTATCTCCTTTTTCTGTAATTTTGTAATAGCGATAATTTGGTTGGTCTGGGGTCAGACATTCAACTAGTCCTCTTTCCTCCAACTCTAATAGTGCCCTTGAGATACTTTCCCTATGAACCCCTAGAGCCTTCTTCAAATCTGTTGGAGTTTTAGCTTCCTGTAAATTTTGTAGAATTTTGCGTTTTATTGAGCTTCTTCGAATGTAGCTCAGAAGTTCGTACATATAAGGGGTGCATAACCCCTTAATAAGTAGTAGCGTAACATCAACGTAACGAACGTAGTTTTGAGCCTGGGTGAACGTTACAATGGACGAAAAAAACCATACGAGATCAAGCACTATGCAAAATCATCAAAACCCCTCAACTCAAGGGATATACGGAGTGATACTATTATTTCTATTGATTGCTGCAGGAAATCTTTATTTTGAAACACAGTCCCAAAAAGAGCAAATCCAAAATTTAGAAGCAGGAATAAATAATTATAATATAGAATTAGAAAAAGTAAAAGAAATTAGTATTGATTATGAAAGACGCCACGCCTCTTTTGCATATTATCTTGGAGTAATTTTTGCTTACATAGAATTCAACCATTTTGATGAAGCTGATGCAATTATTCCTTTAGCAAAGGCGGAATTATCAGAGATGCGGTGGCTTTTAGGCAAAACAAAAGAAGTGCTCACATATGATCAGCAACTTCGTACGGATCTCCAATTGAGTTTAGATATTCAAGAGGAAGTTGTGAAAGGTTTAGAAGATTTTGTAACTGGCGGGAAGAAGATACTGCTTGTCAATAATCCGACAAAAGTTGACTATGAAGAAGCAAAAGACATTTTCTTAGGCGTAAAAATAAGATTTCAAAATGCAAAAGATAAATTGGAATTAATTGCTAATAAAGAAAAGTTAGGTGTCGATGCTACTGAAGAATCACTTAATCAGCTTATTCGTTACTTGGACGAGATAATAACTATAATAGATAAGGAAATTGAAAATTAATGTAACAATTTTTGTATTATGGCAACAGAAAGTTTCTCTGGATTCTTTTTCAAGCGATAAAAAGTTGCTCGTGAAATATGAAGTTGCTTTGCCTCTTCTTTCGTCAACATACATACATATGTATGCAGATCCTTTTGAGGAATAACGGCCGTAATTGGACTTTTACGCATGATTTGCGTGTCAATATCGCGCCCTTCTTTCCCTATATAAGCAGTCAAGTCAGAAGTCACGTACTTAAGTCTTAGCAAGCCAACAGTACCATCCATTTTTGCTTCGGGATGATTAAAGTAATTGAAAAATACATCTGCCAAGTTTTGCCAATATTCAATCCCAATCAAAGTTTTGCCTGTTTTGTAGTCAATAAATGGTTCGTGAACGATTGCTTGATAGTTTTTCGTGTAAGGTGCTAATGGTTTGACATCATTTTGTTGACCAAACCCCAATAGCATAAAATTGAACGGTTTTATCTGCTCTCGAAAAGGTTTTCCTTTGTTGAAGTATCGAAATCGGCGATAAGCATCCCAACTGGAGACTGTTAATTGTGATATACAATAGTATTGTCCATACTTTGCAATGATATCCTGTTCTGATAGCTGATTGTAGTGCAGTTTCAGTCCATCTTCCCAGAATTGTTTATGCCAATCAGGATCTTTGCCAAAGGGATTGAGGATATACCCAAGTCCATGTAGCTTGTATCCTTTCTTTCCTTTTTGGTCGAGAATCTTTAGTTTCGTGCCCTTTTTCTCGAATAGAACATATCTTTTGGAACTCACACCATAGAACCACACGTTTTCGTACTCCTTCTTTAGTAAATATATAGGAGTTTGATCTGCCTGCTTCTCGTGTAAATATATATGTCCTTGATAAGGTGATAAAGGTTGAAATTTTTCTTGCAAGTAATCAGCCGTTTCAGGCGGAACGAACATTGAATCGGTGTCACACGCATAATGGGTCTTGCCAATTTTTGCTAGCTCAACCTCTATCATTCCTAATAGCAACCTTGACCCCGAAACAATCAGTCCGCCAACAATCGGATTGAAGAATTCACCTGCTTGCTCATGTATAGAATTTGTTTCAAAAACTTTTCTCGAATAAACAGTTAGTGGGGATGGTTCTTTTTCTGGGTTTAATTCGACAAAAATGCCATAAGAAGTGGCATTAGCCAAAATTTTTAATCCCTGCGCCTGAACGGGATTCACTTTTTTCAATTTGTTTCGTTGTAGAACCAGATTATGAATAAAGTCATGTTTCAACGGATTAAATTCCACATCAAAGACACTTATTGGTTTTACCGTTTCCTGAACATCAACAGGAACAAATTCCAAAGCTTCCTCAATTACTGAGGTTTTTCCAGTTATGAACTTGCTATATACTAAGTCTGGCAACCAATAGTAAAAAGATTCACTTGATGTAAAATAATTGACTCCCACGTTGAGCGTTTTTCCACCATAGTCGCTACGTACGGGTAAACAGTCCTTGTTTGGTTTTATTTTGCATAAAATGAGAAGTGATGGCCATGTTTTTGGATCAAATAATTTTTCAGGGGTCAATTCTTCTAATAGTTTCTGTACATTTATTTTTTGTGTATCAATTCTTTTAGCTAGCATGAATCGTTGAAGATTCATTAGATGACAAACAGTTGGGTACATACTTGTGAAGTCTAATACTGTTGTTCGTACAGGCGTTTTTCGCATTTTTACCTCGCAACGCCCACCAAAATAGGCTGACATGCATTGCCCTAATACTTCCATGGGGAATGTTTTGTTTTGCTCAAGGAAAGACTTTATTCCCATTTTTCGCAGGAACGCTTTTCCAATGGATGCACCTGAAATGACTTTTGTTATCGGTAAGCTGAGACCGTATTCTTCATATTTTTTCTTTAGTTCTGCAAAAACCAAATAAGTAAGCATCACATCATTCAAATTATAGTCAATATAATGCGGTGTAATCATTCCATGTTTTTCTACTTCTAATTTTTGCTCATCGATTCCAAGCTCCTTTGCCAACGCGTTCAATGAAATGTGTTTAGTGTCCAATAATGCCGAGGCTAACGTTTGGGTATCTAAAAAATGGCCTCCAAAGTTCGTGCCATCTAATGCTTTTCCAAATCGTAATAATACTTTTCGCTCATTGATACGCGTTGTTTTAATGCGAGGAATACTTTTGTTTTCCGATAGTTTGAGTGAAAATCCGCTGTTGTACGCGCCTCTACAATATCCCGTTCCAACACATAATCGCGAAATATCAAATACCAAGTTGTGTCCAATACATAGTGCCCGTATCTTCAGGGCGTAGTCAGCTAGTTTGGCAACAAATTGTTCGCGTGTATACAGTTGGATTAGTTTTTGACTGCTAGCAGTTTGAAGGTAGTTTAGTTCTTCTGCAGTTACCTCAGTAGGGTTGTAAAAAATGCCAATATCTTGAATGATGTCATTAACACGATACTGGTATGAGCCAAATTTTAGGTTTTGAACTGCATCTGTTGTTGTTTCACAATCAAAAACGAGTACGCCTTGATATGGAGAGACAATTTTTGGAATATACTCTTGTTTTTCATTGTTTTTCTTGTTCGACAAGATTCTCACGGCTATTTTTTGAGTCATTTTGTATCAGCTCCGTTAATTCTTTTAGCATACGAAGGCCGTTTTCAGCCCCCGTTTTCATGAGCGCGGTTGTGCTTGTAATACTGAAAATTAATGTGTCTTTGCGATTCTTTTGTGAACGTATCTTTGGAGGAAATTTGTTTTGAATTTTTGTTATTTTAGCGTGACAGTTTGGGCATAGTGGAACTGTTTCGTCAGAATATTTTCTACCAGATAGGTGGTGCATTTCAAATCGAAGTGGGACTGTTTCTTCAGTTTCAATGCACAGCAAACACTTCATCATGGAGAATCTTCCTCTGAATATATTTCTGTGAATTCGGGTTCTTCCTTTGCTTCTTCAATTTCTAAAATCTTTTTAGGATTTGTTTCTAAGTAATGAGTGTTACCATTTGAGTCGATGATTTTTGTGTTTATTTTATGTAATTCCTTCTCGTTTCCTGTTTGTAAAAACTTCTTTACTGAATTATAATACTCTCCAATTCGTGATGCAGTCTTTGAATCATTAACAAGAATTGCTTTTCGTTTTCCATTTTCATAAATAACCATTGAACGTTCAATTGAATCGCGTGATCTACTAATCCACTTATTGTTTTGGAAATGAATCGTTTTTCCTAAGTGTTCTTTTATTCTTTCTAATGAATAACCATATTTTTTAAGCGTCTTTAGGAGTGAGTTTCCTTTCCGTATTTCAGAAAGTGTGTTCAATGCATTTGTTCGATGCACTTTTTGAGTGGAATTCAATACATTCCATTTTTTTGTGGAAAAGTTGGAGATTCCAGTCCTGAGCCTCTTCAAGGTAGATTTTGGAAATATGGCTCGATTTTCAATTATTTTCTTACTATATTTCGTTAGTTTCCGTCCTTTTTTCCAGTCGGAAAAAGTTTTGTAGTGTTTAGAGAAGCGTTTGGGCATCAGCTTCCACCTCTTTCAAGTAAGGGGCAAGATTTTGATAGAGGAGGCCACGCACAATTTCAGCTTGCGAGCATTTCCTGCGCTTTGATGCCTCCTCCAGTCCACGTTTAAGGCTTGGATTCAAGGTTATGACAAGTTTACGTCCACTCATGGGATCACCACATACATTGGAGCAGACCTGGAATATAGCAACTATTATATAGTAATTGATAGCATAAGTTATAGTAATTATACTTAATTGTGAGAGCAAAAGAGACCGAAGTGAGAGCATGCGTGATAGCATAAAACAAGAAATCATCGACTTACTGGCGAAAGAGAAGATTCAGTCTTCAGACCAAATCTTCGAAAAAATAGGCAAAATTGGCGATGCAATGCCGCTCGGCAGATCAAAACCCTCAATTTACAAAGCAATCCAAGAATTGCGTGATGTTGACAAGAAGATTATACGAATAAAATTCAATGACTTCCAAGCTTATGGAATAAAAGAAAAAAGAGAAAATGCAATTTTTTATGCACTTTCAACTTTACCAAATGAAAACGAATTTTACTCGAAAATTCTTGATATACTTGCGTCAGATGATGAAAAGAAACAATTAGTTGCTTTAGAGGAGTTAGGAGATGTACAACGCGTAAAATTAAATTGGGAAACATTGGAAAAGGTTGAACGAATAGTCGCGCGCACCAAAAATGAAAAACTTTTAGAAACAACCGCCATTTTACTAATGAATCACCTTGACGCTGGGATACGTCCAAAAAAATCTTGACAAAATACTTAACGAGTTTGATAAAAAAGTAGACGAGGCATCCATATTCAAAGCATATGGAAAACTAATCCTAATGCTTTTTGCAACTGCTGAAAGCGAAAAAGCAATCCATTGG
This sequence comes from Candidatus Iainarchaeum sp., assembly GCA_016699555.1. Classification (GTDB taxonomy): domain Archaea; phylum Iainarchaeota; class Iainarchaeia; order Iainarchaeales; family VGJJ01; genus VGJJ01. The sequence goes on along the minus strand of CP064981.1, from coordinate 55,427 downwards.
CTAAAATGGGTGATAAAAGACTATCAAAGAACTGCATTTAGTACTTTCTTCGAAGCCTCACGTTGGCATGGCGTGCTTGAGCTATACAAGAAAGCCTTGGTCGAATTTTCTCTTACACTTGAAGATGAACAAAGGGGTTGGTTAAAGTCAATTCGAAGTGATGCTGCGGCATATAGCAGAACAAAAGAAAGTATGAAGGGTGAAGTTGCATGAAATTGTTATTACTTAATGGCCATGGGATTAATCTGAAAGTGGAAAAAGCAAAACTGCATGTCAAAGACGGTTTTTCAGAATTTGGAAAAGAACCTACTCAATATATTTATTCACCTCGAAGAATTGACGTGGATAATGTGATTATTTATGGCCAAGACGGAAACATCACCATAGATGCAATTCGTTGGCTTGTCAAACATGGCATTCAGGCTTCTTTCTTAGACTGGAATGGAAAACTTCTAACTACATTATTGCCTCCTGAAAGCACCAATGTGCAAACGAAATTTAATCAGTACAAAATTTATGAAAATTATATTGAACGTGTCAAAATTTCAAAAGCTTTAATTAATGCCAAGTTTGCACGGACAAAATTAGTATTAGATTATCTCAAACCCAAGTATCCTGAAATTAAAACGGATTTCAGTAATGAATGGAATAAGATTGAACAAGTAAAAGATATACCTGAGATTATGATGATTGAGGGGAGAGTTGCTTCCTTTTACTGGCAAGAACTTACAAAAATATTCCCAGAAAAGTTAGAATTTGAAACAAGAGAATATCAAAAGAAGCCACGCGGTGCAGGTGATGTAATTAATTGCTTACTCAACTATGGCTATTCTATTCTAGAAGCTGAATGCCTAAAGGCCATTAATGCAGTCGGACTTGATCAACATGTTGGATATATGCATGAAAAACATTCAGGAAATAACTCTTTGGCTTACGACTTACAAGAACCGTATCGCTTTCTCATTGATTTAGCAGTTATTTCAGCGATTGAAAAAGAAGTTTTCAGCGCAAAAGATTTTATTCGAACCGAAAACTACAATCTAAAATTGCGCCCAAGTGGTGCAAAGAAGCTACTAAAGGAAATTGAAACACAATTCAACAATAAAGTTGAATTTGATCGAGGCATGTCAAGCTGGCATAATGTAATACTCATTAAAGCACGTGAACTTACAAAATATTTTGAAAAGAGAGAGATTGATTTTACCAATCCTAAGTTTGAATTAAAGAGAGTTGATTCAGAGGAATTGCGACAAAAGATTCTGGCAATTCCCTATCATAAAGCATACGAGCATGGTTTGCATAAAGGGACATTGCATTACATGAAAAAGAATGCAAAAAGTGGAAAAATATTCAAGTTATATGAAAAGACCTTAGGGAAAGTCCGCGAAGAATGATTTTTTCATGTTCGGATTATAAAAAGAAGCCATTTTACCATTTATATGCTTGAAGATATTTTTCAGAACTTCATCTTTTCAACTCCTTCGGTGGTCGTTTTCACGATTATTTCAGGATACTTGTTGTTCTTGGCGAAGAAATGGAATGAAAAGGATGAGCCGACCCCCACAAACCTTGCAAAAGAAGTAATTTTGCTTGGTGGTTTGACCTACGTACTGGTTTTCATAGCTTCAATACTGATTCTGAATGACAAATTCCAGTTATATGGGTTTAACTTCATCGTCATGTTCACTAACTTTTTCACTCTATCTTATTCACTTGCATTTCTGATTGTGCGCGGAACCTATGAGGAGTTAGATAAAGGATTCAAGAAAATATCGAGTGTACTTCAAGCAATTATTGAAATAATCATTTATTTGGCCAGCCTAGAAGGGTATCTGAAAAAGCTCAAGACTAAATTAAAGAAAGTTCAAAAAAATTTAGGGGATGGAGCAAATGACTTCGTCGAAAAACACAAGATTATCTGTCTACTATTATTTTTGGTGCTAATGGGATTCATTGGCTGGGGAATCTATTTAGTCATCACCAGTACTGACTTCCTTAAGTTTGCAATATTTGTAGTGTTGCTGTATTACTTGGAACGACAAATATTCAATGGGTTGTCAAAAGATACATCAATCTCGAGAGTCTATGCGGTTATTCTCGTTGTCATTTTCACTATGTTGCCAGTAAGTCAACTCGTTTCAAACCCTTACGATTTGACAGTCCATGATTTTCCATTTCGTGGTTCCATTGTGCGAGATGGAAATGCAAACATATATCTGTATAATGCAACAAACGACGAAGCTATTATGACTCATCTATCGATGACGTGCATCGATATAAATAGCATGGAAAATTCATTTGCTAGCAATAGTTGTGAGTTTGATAGAGTCCTAAAATCAAAAACCACTACAATTATTCAATGTAATTTACCATCTAATATTATTGACTGCAATATTTCAACTGTAAAAATAAATAATCAACTCCTAAAATATCCATGACCATTTATGGCTAATGCAAAAGACGTGAAAGTAATTGCTCAATTTGATTCAGTAAATGAAATACCTGAACTAAAAACGCGTTTCTTTGAATTAATTAAGGTTGAAAGCTTTCAAAACTATTGTAAAAACGAGTTGGGGATCAAAAAAGTAATTGTTCCTGAACAAAAATATTTCAATGCAAAAAGTATCTTTGATTTGCGTCACCCTTCAGAATTCCAAGATTTATTTTATGAATTAAACAACAAGTATTTTTTAATTTTTAAAATTCCATTAATAGAATACTTCAAAGAACCAAACCACAACTTTGGCGATTTAATTAACGATCGAAAAATTAACGCAGATACACCTAATCATGAACTTGATTTCTATCTAACCATAGCTGAAATGTATGAAGTGTCATCAATGCAGCTAATTGAATTTCTAGTAGGGGGCACAAAGAAGAAGTATTTATTTGCTGATGAGAGAACTCAAACAGGATATCTAACAGAAAGCCCTTTATCCAGGAAGTTGAGATATAAAAAATTAAATTTTGAGCTGACAAGACTAGAAATTGAAAATCTTGTTGATGCAATTGGGGATAATAAATATCAAAAAAATTCTGCATGGATTAGTTCAATGCTATTTACTCATTTTTTGTTTAATAGAAATAAAGAATTTTTGGAATCGCATGACGCGGCTATTTTTCAATGGGCTTTATTTGAAATGATCATTAACGCCCATCTGCGTGATTATAAAAGCTATTTTGAAAATGTCAAAAATAAAATTAGAACTGATGTAAAAACGAAGTACAAAGAAGAATTTAAGTTGAGTGATGAAGATGTTGAATATTTGCTTTCAACTATTAAAGATGATACAATTACTAAAAAGGCTGAAGTTTTCATTAGGAAATATACTGATTTAAAATGGGAACTATTTTATGAAACAATTAAAGAGACGTATAAGCTTAGGAATAATTATAGTCATGGAGAACCACTGCTAAAAATAATAATTGAAAATGTTAAACGTAAAAAAATGCCGTTTTACACAATAAATCGATTTGAATATTTTCTTGATTGTCTTATTCTAAATATAATTTATCGCCTACTTGGCTTGAAAATTCCGGAAAGAATTATACAACAGCTAAATGATTGGAACCACTACAATAAAATAAATCCAGTAGGGAATATTGAAAACTCAATCTCAAACAAAAATAATTCAACAGATTCTCTTTAGCAATGTTACTGCCCTATTAATCTGATAATTATGTTGTAAAAGTCTCAAACGCGGCAGCTGTATATATCCCAATAAAAAAGCGACCCCGGAGGGATTTGAACCCCCGACCTCCAGGTCCGAAGCCTGGCGCTCTATCCAGCCTAAGCTACGGGGCCCTAGGCATTAGAAGAAAACACTCAAAATAACCCTATAAATGGGTGTTTTGGGCCTGTGTGGGGGCATATGCGCGGAAGCCTCGGGCTTCGTTTTATAAACGATTGCCAGGGGTTTTTGGTTATCTAAGGTGTTCTGAAATGGTGAAAACCTGTACCTCCTGTAATATGCAAGTCGGATCCGACTTTATCGAGTTCAAGTGCCCCAATTGTAGCAAGCACAAGATCGTCCGCTGCATGCACTGCCGAACCACTGCCCGCTCCTATAAGTGCCCTGACTGCCAGTTCATGGGTCCTTAACTTCATCTTTAGTCCGTTCATTAACCAAAACAATCGTAGGTGAGCAAAGCATGGGAAAAATCATCGTCATTTACAAAGTCAACCCCAAGGACATGGAAGACCTTGAAACCACCAAGAATGCCTTGCGCACCGCCAAGAACGGCGAATGCAGAGACGTCCAAGAAGCCCCGATTGGTTTTGGAATCGTCGTATTGAAAGTCGCTTACACTATCCCCGAAAAGGTAGATGGTGTCTTGGACGCGTTGACAAAAGAAATCGAATCCATGCCATCCGTTGACTCCGTTGAAGTCGAAGGGATGACGTTGTTGTAGTCCGTGTTTCGACCGGACGCGCCGAGAATGGGTTATTGTAATCAATAACCCAATAAATTATCATTTTTTGTTTCTATTTTGGCATTCTCCTTTCTCTAGTTTTTTATTCATCATCGACCGCATAGTCCTATGTCATGATCGACTCGCTTGTTTTAGAGAATTGGAAGACGCATAAGCGCTCTACTTTCAATTTTAGAAAGGGAACCAATGTCCTCGTGGGGGTCATCGGTTCAGGCAAGTCTTCGGTGCTCGACGGTATCTGCTATGGCCTCTATGGGACCTTTCCCGCGCTCAAGTCCTCGCGCGTCTCCTCGGAGGATCTCTTGACGCGAAAGCCTTCAACGGCTGACATTGCCAAGATCGAGGTTTGTTTCTCCAAGAATGGAAAGAAGTACAAGGTCGAGCGTGTTCTGAAACGCAATGGGATCAATGAAGGCCGGTTATATGCGGATGAAACCCTCATCGCCGGCCCTAAACCCACGCAAACGACCGAAAGAGTGGAGCAGGAATTAGGCGTCTCATATGAATTGTTCGTGCGCGGCGTTTACTCGGAACAGAACCAAGTCGATTATTTTCTCAAGCTCAACCCCGGCGAGCGGAAGAAGAAATTCGATGAGCTGTTGGATCTGCAGAAGTATGAGATCGTCAGGAACAACGCCAATCAAGTTGCGCTTCAATTCAAGCGCAAACAAGAGAATGATGCGGCGCAGCTGGCGCAGTTGGATCTGGTGCTGCAGCAGACCGATGTGAACGAGCTCCGCTCGCGTCATGCGCAGCAATCGCTGCACTTGAAGGAATTGCAATCCCAGAAAGTGCGCGTGGCGGATGAACTCGTCGAGTTAGCTAAAAAGAAAATGAAAATGGAAGATGATTGGAAGGTATTGAAGTTATTGAAAGAAAAGCAGCAACAATTGCATGCTAAGCAGCAATTGTATCGCGACCAAGTGGCTCAATTTGAGAGCGAAAATCCTTCTTTCGCAGGGAAAACCCATGCGGATTTACAGTCCCAAAAACAGGCTGTTTTGGAACGTTATCGTAGTCTGATTGAAAAGCAGAAACAGCACCAAATGGCCGAATTAAGGCTTCAAAAGGCAATCCAGAAGGAAGAGTTGCTCCAAAAAAACCATCACCAGCTTCTTCAGAGTATTCAGAATCGCACCATAGAGGAGGTTGAATTTGTTGAAACGCAGATTCTTGGACAGTTATCCTCTTGCGAGCAAAAGATTGGGGAAAAAGAATCGCTGATCCAAGAATCAAAGTCCAAGTCATTCGCATTACAAGAGAAACTCAAACACTCGCACGAAGAAGAAAAGAATCTGGCCAGCTTGCATGCTTCTTGTGCCACATGTAAACAAACGATTTCAAATGAGCATAAACAATCACTGTTATTGCAATTACACGCACAACGCACTGCCATTCAAAATGAACAACAATCCCTCTCAATGCAAACACAATCACTGGTGCAAGAACTACAATTAATCAAAAATGAATTAAAGGAAAACCAATCCAAGCAACAATCCATTGCCGTGCTAAAATCAAAATGTGCAGAGTTGTTGCGAGTGGAAAAAGAGTTAGAAACCGCAAAAAACGAAACAATAACTACAAAAGCTGCTCTAACTGCAATGGGAAATACCATTTCGCAAGCCGACCTCGATGCGGTCTCAAAAGAATCGCACGCCATCGATTTGGCCCTCCAGAATGCGTTGCGTGTGCAGGAATTGGGGAAAATAGGGTTGGAGTTGGACTCCAACCAGAAGCAGATGGAGTGGTTTTCCATTTCGGAATCGGATGTCGTGGCCATTTCGCAAGAGCATACGCGTATGCACACGCAATTGCAGTCATTTGAGCGCGAACTCATTGCCATCGAACAGGCGCTGAAGGACCTTCACGCACGCCTGCAGGGGATGGATCTCATGCAGAAGGAAAAAGAGCGCATGCTGGCGCGGTTGCAGCGCTCCAAGGAAGTGGAGGAGGCCATGCGCGTGTGGGGAAACGCACTCATCTCCACTCAACAGCAATTGCGCGAGTGGGTATTGGAAGCGGTGAATCTGGCCTTGCAGGAATTGTGGCCTCAAGTCTATCCCTATCGCGATTACATCCATGCCCAGCTCGTCGCGGATGAGAATGATTATGTGTTGCGCGTGCAAGAGCGTTTAGGGAATTGGGTGGATGTGGAGTCTTCTCTTTCCGGAGGCGAACGCTCCGCGGCTGCGCTGACCTTGCGCATGGCCATCGCTTTCGTGTTGACGCGCCAGCTGAGTTGGATGATTTTAGATGAACCCACGCACAATCTCGACACCAAGTCCGTGGGCATGCTTTCGCAGATGCTCCGCGAGCGCTTGCCGGGATTGGTGGATCAGATTTTCGTGATCACGCACAATCCCGAAATAGAGAAATCCGCTACGGGATCGCTCTATCTCTTGCAGCGCGAGAAGAATGAGGATGGGATGACCATTCCCGTGATCAAGACGATCGATCATGGGACGAGAGTGGAATAGTCATTCGATTCTTGCCCTGCTCCTGTCGAACGCTGCCTGCGCGTGCATATCATTGAAGCGCCGTTAGATGGGTGGGCTGACAACCGAATAGTCCTTGGAGTGAGTGTGTGCGTGATTGCGAATGGTGCAATTATTCTAGAACGAGAGCGGACGCGATGAAACTATTCCGTTTTCATCGGCGTCGGATTGCTTCTTGCGATGGCTTTGGCGCGTAATTCTTCTTTGCGCTTTTCGGCTTGCTTTTTCTGCTTGATCTTGCGGGCCATGAATCCGGCCATCACGTTGCGGGTCCACTTTCCGATGGGGAGTTGGAGCGAGTTGATGGTCTTCTTGTTGGCTTCGAAATTGTCCGAGACTTCTTCGGCTAATTCGTTCATAATCGTGACGGCTTTTGTTTTGATTCCCTTTGGAACGGCTTTACCCATTTAATTCACCTCAATGCGGATGTTCTGTCCATTTGGCAGTCTGCGAATGACTGATAATGGTGTTGCTTTTTCCTCAAACTCTTGCTTGGCCAACTCATAGGGAGAGATGATCTTCCCGGGTTTGATCAATGCAGGAGCGCCGTATGCCAATTGCAGTGCGCGTGCGCTGATGATGCGGGCCTTTTCGAAGCGTGTGAGTTCAAGTTGCATAGTGGTTCAGGCTCCCTTTTCGGGGGATAATAACCAAAAACTCCTAAGAAACCTATATAAAGGCAATCTTGGGTGGCTCTCAAACAGGCCAAAAGCGGGTTTTATGGGGTTCTATTGGGGGTTGGATCCCTATCCGATGAGGAGGCTATTCGTGAGGGATTTGCTTCGCCACTTGGTGTCTCCGCGGATGAGGTGCCAGGGCATGTTTTCCTGCACCTGCTGGGAGAGCTTTTCGGCCTGCACATGGAGCTGCACGCGCGGGTCTTGGGCGGCGAATTGGGTGTAATAGAGTTGGAACTGCGTCATGTAGGGTTGGAGCAATGCATTTTGTTGTTGGGCATGCAGTTGTGCGCGTTGGTGCATGGATTGTTGGGCGGCTTGCAGTGCAAAAGGCGTCTCATTCCTGCACTTCCACTTGGCCTCGGCGGGGGAAAATGCGATCTTCACATTTCCCGTGCGCATCTCTTGGATGGCTTCTTGCAGGGGAAGCGTAATGGTTTGATTGCGCACGAGCGGTCCAAGAGGATAATGGTTGAGCGCATACTCTTTTGCGCGCGCCTCTCTTTTTTCTTTTCCGGGTTGCGCGGCGTGGAATTGCTGGCTGGTGGGGGCGTGTTGCGTGTGGATATAGAGCCCGTCCTGCGTGGTGGTTGCCTTTACCATGCTGTGGGGCAGCACATGCGCTTCCATGAAAGAGCGCGGGATGCAGCAGCTGCATTTCCCTTCCGCATCAAGGGGCGTGGTGATGATGCGCTGCTTGGCTTCTTCGCGCTGTGCCACGCTCCATTGGATGGTTTCGATGGGCGTTGCCGTCTCGATGGGGAGAGGCATTTGCTTGGAGAAGAGTTGGTTATCCAAACTCATTTCCACTTTCTCATTGAGCGTGAGTAGCTTCTCCGTGATGGGGTGCAATAGCTCGTGCGCGCACGTGATGCGTTCATTCCATTCCGCTTGCATTTTGGGGTTATGCACGTGCAGGCTTTTGAGCGTGGCATAGATGGGCTCGACGAATCCCGGGAGTTGTGCATCGGTAAAAGAGTAGGGGAGCGGTTTGAATTGTTCATCGAATGCCTGGAAATACCTCCACTTCTGCGTGAGGAGGAATTGCCTTTCGGGTTCAACGAGTAATGGGAGATAATTGGTTTGAGCAAAAATAGAAAATGCGATTTTTTTGAGCTCTAAGAAATCGCGTGCAATGATTTGCAGGCTTTGTGCGTGCGTGATGCATTGGTGCTTGGGGAATGTGGAGGATTGGAGGATGGTTTCGAAGAGATTAGTGGAAGTGCGGGGGAGGTAGAGTGAGGGGAAGAATGCGTACTGCTTCGTCACTTTCTTCAGGGGAGTGGAGAAGACCACATGAATGGCAGGCTTATCGGTGGCTGCCGCTGCATGAACTAAACTATACGCATTGGGATGCATGCACTACACGCGGTTTTGTGCAAGCTTATCCCTATTCCAACCCCAAACCGCCATTGCTAGGGCGTTGGAACCATGGGGTTTTAGTTCTGGGGGATGAGTAATAGTTATGGTCCAGACCCGCGTAGCCGTCATCACTTCTTCTCCCGAGCTGGGTTTCTGGCTCGCGCAATGGTGGAACAATCCCCTTCCCGATGTGGAATTGGTCCAAGTGATATGCAATCGCGGCCATATGCGTTCGGATCAGTTCCCGGTGCGCATGCTCCGAAGAGAAGATTTCCCGTCCCACGAGGCGTTTGAGTTTGCCCTGTTGGAGGAGTGGATGGGCCACCGCGTGGATGTGGTGATCGCATGGGAATTCGATTTGCTTTTTTCCAATCGCGTCTTGGATGTGTTCCCGCGCAAGGTGCTGAATCTCCATCCCTCGCTCTTGCCCCAATTCAAGGGCTTGCCCGAAAAGGTCTATCGTGATATCCTGCAGGCCAAACCCCTTGAGAGCGGTCCCACGCTGCATGTGATCGATGAAGGCATGGACACAGGAGAGGTCATCGCGCAGAAGAGATTTGCCCTTGAAGCGAGCGAGTCCATTTTCTCGCTGAAAGAAAAGACACGCAAAGCGGGGATGGAATTGATTTTGGATTATTTTTTGAAAAAATGATACTACAGCAAGTCTTCCGTCTCTTTCCTGTTCTTCGCCGCGTTGACTTCATAATCGATCCCCGCCTTCTCGAGCGTTCCCTCGTGCTTGCTGGGTTGTGATTTGCGTTCGCGTACTTTGAAGAACACGGGCGCGTTCACGGCTTCTCCCACTAATACTCCTTCTCCCACGCGCAGGGAATTCAACATGGATGCGCTTTCTCCCGAGAGTCCTTCTGAGCTCTCTCCGATGTGCTTGATGTCATAGGGATTGGTAATGCGCAAGAGCAATTGGGTATTGCACTGAGAGAGTGTAGTAGTATCCAACTGCACCGGTCGCTGCGATATCAAGCACAAGCTCACGCCGAATTTTCTTCCCTCGCGCGCAATCGTTCGGAAAACATACTTGCTCATGCTTCCCTCTTTGGGGGTGTTTTGGGGGATGAAATTGTGGGCTTCTTCCAACACGATGACCGTTAGAGGGATCGTCTTGCTGCGTCGCTCATTGAAGAGGCGATTGGCCAAGTAAGAGACGATGACTTGCTTTTTTTTCTGCGACAGCACATCGTTGAGGTCCACCACGGTCAGTATCCCGGGCTGCACCAAGTCCAATAGCGATGGATTATCGGCTTTGCCAAAGAGGTGCAGCTCTTCTAATTCATACAACCATCCCAAGAGCGTCTGGATGGTCGTATTCTTTCCTTCTTTTTCATTGAGCTCTGCGAGAAGCGCCGCACGGATGTCGTTCAAATCGTAGGCGCCATATCCTTCTTTCATCTTCTTCTGCAGCTCCTCGATGATCTTCCCGAGTTCGCGTTTCTGTGCGGGAGAGGCATTGGGCATGAGGCTCCCGAATAGGGTTGCGGATATTTTGGGTACGCCAATCCGCAAATCGCGTGCGCGGATGAGTCGAGTGCGCGTGGAGAAATCAGTATATTTTGCATCCGATGGGGGTTCTGCAAAATTGGTGTATTCCCCGTGCACATCGAATGCCACTATTCCCACGCGCCCATGCTCGGCCTTGCGATTGAGGAGCTCTTCGAGGAGGCAAGAGACCGTATAGGATTTTCCGCTTCCGCTCATCGCCAAAATCGCGAGGTGTTTCTGCAATAGCTTTGAAAGATTCACTTTCACTTCCACGGGATGGAATTCCAGCTTTCCGAGTTGCATCCCTTTTTCGGTATCCAGTCCGAGGAATTGCACAATGTTCTCGGGATGCGCATTGAACACTTTGCTTCCGGGCGAGGGTGGGAATGAGGGCCGGCGTATTTGTTTTTCTCCTTCCACGAACAATCCTAGCGGTTTCGTCTTCGCAAGCAAGTATTCCCACTCGTGCACGGGGAACTGTTCGAAGAGTTTCGTCCCTTGCGACTCGAATTCCTTGACGCTATCGGCGCGCTCGAAGTATTTGTTGGTCTTGATGACGTTCTCCACGAGACACATCATCTTCCCATCCGCATACGGGATTTCCACGAACTGCCCGCGGTGCACCTTTCCTTGCGTGACGACGAAATCCACTTCCGTGGGAGAAGGTCCTTCGAGGGAGGAAATGACCGTGCCTATTTCTTTGTCATCCATACACCATGGACGTCCTGCTACCATTTTATGCGTTTGGATGGCGTTCATCCGTTCATGGTCTTGAATCCCTGGATGTGATAGAGGGAAATCAACGAGTCATCCGTCAACCCGCGCGGCTCATAGAGGTTTTTCATCGCGGTGATGAATTCGATTTTGGAATTGTATCCCTGTGCGCGGGCATCCTCATCATGCAGCTCCCGGAAGGGTTTGATGATGAATCCCGTGAGCGCGATGGTTCCCAGCGTGAGCAAGGGCTCGGCGCTGCTCTCATATAGCACCAACTCCGGCGCTGAAGGGACGCAAATGGCATTTTTTTCGAATCGGAAGAGGGTTTTCTTCTTTCCTTCTTGCAGCCATGGGAGGAACTTCTCGGATATGCGGAGGTCGTTATCGATGTGGACGGGGATGTTCTGGAATTCCAGCTTCAATTGTTCCAGCCAATTCGTGGGAGAGTCAAAAACGAAGTGTTTCTCTCCCGCCTGATATGCAAGCGCGTCCTTCAGCGTCCACTCCGTATGATGGCGTGCGCGTACTTTTCGGATGCTCTTTTCGTAGGCGGATTCCAAGTCCATTCCGAGATAATTGGCGAGCGCCGCTACGCTCACGAGCACATCTCCTATTCGTTCTTCGGTTTGTGTTTTTTCTTCTGGAGTGGCATGATATTTGTCCGCGAGGTGTTGGCTCAAATCCTGCGATAGTTCCGCGGTCTCTTCCATGAACGCTGCGAGGTGCACGAAGGGGTGTTCGTTCTCCCGTTTCTTGAGCAATTTCTGCAACTCTGTTTGCATCTCTTGAATGGTCCTGGGCATTCAGATGATTGCGGCTTCCGACGTATATTAGGTTTGGCCTTGCGCCAGTAGGGGATAATTCAACAATTGTCTTATTCTATTGGCGCATTATGCCGAAGACTTATATATTTAGGAGTGCGGGGGTGATGTATCACTGGGATTGGTGGTTTTTTTCATGCGAGTAATCGTGTATGCGGTAGTAGTGGTTGGCTTATTTTTTTTGGCGCTAGGGATGATTGCCATTCCTCGTGATGCCGTGTTGTCGATGTCCACTGGCCTTGTGGTGTTGCCCATGGCTGATTCGCATTTGGAGGCTGATCCCGGGATTGAACTGCAATCCGCGCGTCCGCCTTCGGGTTCGGGCAGAGAGCCTGTTCCTTCGAGTGGACAGGGCCCTTTCAATACGGTTGATCATACCACCGGGGGCTTGAATCCTACGACATTGCACGTCTTCGATGGCACAGAAGCCACGCGTCAATTGCCTCCCACCACGGGGCGTGTATTTCATCATATCTATAATCCTGGCTATCCCGATCACACGACTTATACGTGGCTTGTCCACGTGGCTTCGGGTCCTGAAAAGACGCGTGTCATCCGTACGGATATGGTGCACGGAGCGATTCAGGGTCCTGATTACACTCGCTATTTTCCTCCGGGCTGGAGTCACAAGAATTTTCCCGGGCCCCATCAGACGGTGTATGTCGGGCCCGACTGGTATCACCAAGCACTCACGACGATGTGGCTTCCACCCGGCGGAGGGTTTGGCGGCACCGGCTTCCATGGTAGCGAACCCGGCCCCGACCAGACGGATTTGATTGGACCTGGTGGCTTTCACATTTTTGAGTCCCCGGATCAGGCTCAGAATTCTACCTATGTTTGGGGTCCTGGTCTCACGGATGCGACTCACATCAAATATGGTCCGGACACTACGCGTTATGCTCCGCACGAGCACAAATCGGTTGCGGGACCGTTGGCATCCAGTTATGCTCCAGCGGGGTGGGATCACATCACGGCTGGCCCCTTTGCTACGACATGGCATCCTCCCGGGTGGGAACATAAGGCGCTGGGCCCCAACACGACCAATTATCTTCCGGGGGATTATTTCCATGCGACGCTTTCTCCTCCTTCCAGCAATGGAGGCGGATTGATGGAGCCCGAGGACTCGGCAACGAATTATTTGCCCCCGGGCTGGTTTCATGTCTCGAATTCAGATTACGGAGAGTACACCACCTATGTGCCTCCAGGATTCTTTCACGCGACCGAGTGGGGAGGCACTTGGCCAAATCCGGGTGTTGGATTGAATCCCGGCGGTCGTTTGCGCGTGGATGCAACGGATTATGTTAGTCCCGGCACCGCTCACATTTTCAACCCCAGTTCGCCCGACCACACGCGTTACGCTCCTGGGACGGGAAATAGTCACGTGAATGGCGGTCCCGACGACACATACTATGTTCCTAACGACTGGATCCACCAATCGGTGCAAGGGTTTTCCGGCAACGGAAAGTCGGTGCCCCCATCCTCGTACACCGAACCCGGTTGGCAGCACTCAACGAGTCCCGAAGCGGAACACGGTCCTACGACGTATGTTTTTAATCCATGAATAGCTTGTGAGTCGCATGGCCCCTCCTACCCCCCGCAAGCCGCGCTTCGTGCGCATGCGCCGACTGACGAAGCGTGTGTGGAATTCCAGGACCAAGAAATGGATTCTCGTGGCGGCAGTCGCGACGGCGCTAGGGGTTGGAGGCAGAGAAGCCTGGAAGCGCACCCATCCTCCGAAGAATGGTAAGCCCCCGGCGGTGCGTGTAATGCCTTTGCACGCGAATGAATTGTGGAAATACACCGTGAAGGATTTGCAGGCTGAGCATTTGGTCGACGTGATTGGGGGTAAGCACCATGCTATTTTAGGCAATCACCTCCCTCCTGCTAAGCGCGAAGAATTTGTCCGCAGCGTGGCACGGCAGTGGGTAGAGGCCCTGGACGGGAAGCCCGATGCGCAAGATCCTAAAGGCAGGCTGCGCGGGTTTCCTGAGATTTCTGCCAAGACGGTCGTTACGCTATCCGAAATGGCAACACAATTGAGCCCCGATCTTTCTCCGCGCGAAGTAGCGGGTTACTTGGATGCAGTCCCCCGGCTATTCGATGCTTGCAAGCGTGCGAATGGCGGCTCTGCAGGGCCGGCGCGCGCATTTTGGAAGGACCCCACGTTGCTTCGTACTATTCGACGTAACACTCCTGATGCACGCGTGCTTGTTTTCTTTGATGCATTAGAGAGGAACGGTCACCGTGATGCGATTTCGGATATCTATCGTGCGCTTGGATTGTGACTCCGGGCCATGGAGTGCCATTAAATAATGTTGCACCCGCATACGCGGTAGTGGATGTGATTGGAATGGAAAAAGGATTGGCTGGTGTGGATGATCGCGCGTTTGCGCGCGTTGGAGGAGGGATGCATCAATGGGTGTTGATTGCGCTCATTATCGTGGCGTTTGGCTATATGATATTTTTCTACTCGCCGGCTTCTCCACCCGGCGGTGCTCAATCTAATTTGTCGAGCATTTCTTCTCCCTCATTCCCCGTGGCGTCTTCTCCTGCCAACAATTCGTTCGGGCTTGCGGGCTCTTCGAATGGGTCACTACTCACGAATTTCGAATACATCGATGGTCTTAACTCGGACTTGAATCTTTTTGATTCGTGGACGGTATTGAATTATATTTTTGCCAATCTCCCCGACAGAGTGGTGGTGTATCCCACCGAGAATTATTTCTATTTCCGTTTTACGGCGCACGGGTATAATGTGAAGGGTTCCTTTTCCTTGTTCGCCAAGGATCGCGATACGGGTCATTTCGGGATGGGCTATATCGTGTATGACGAGAATCCTGCGTTGGAATTGGGCAGTGAAAGGATTGGGAACGGTGCCGAGTACACGGATGCCAATGGTGTTTTCGTGAAAAAGATTTCGGATTTTGAGTATGATGTTACCGTGGAGAACAAGACGGTGAAATTCATCCTCAATGACGTGGGGCTGGCGCCTCCACACTCATTCGGGCTCCTGCCAGAGGAAAAATATATCGGCACGACGTTCGATGAGAGTGGATTGAATTTTTTCCTGTTGTATAATCAGAAGACGAATCGTGTGTATTGGGTGTTGGATGAGGATGTGTTTGTCCCGGAACAATTCCACCAATATCTCCCCGAGAAAAAACTCATCCGCGGCAATCGGACGGATTTGGTCTTCTTCCATGATGTCGAGAATAAGCGCAAACTCTTGGTGGGCGCGAAAGGCGAGAATGTGCTGGCGAATAACTGGTATGATGGTCCTTTCGACCAGATGCCCGATAATTACGTGAAGACGGGGAAAATCAACTATGATGACGTGGTGCGTGCCTATTATGCGACGGGGCGTGTAGACGAGTATTTGGGTTATACGGACAACCCGGGTGCGCGTATTGCGGTTGCGCCGTATACGGTTTATTTTTCTCCAGATGATTTCAGTTTCATTGGAAACTGTATGGTCGCGGATAAGAATATGCCCGATTTGGGGGAAAAATATGCGTGCATGACGGTACAGCAGTATAATGTCCCCTATGACCGGATGCAACAATTTCTTCCGGTCGAATAATTAGGCAATCGTCAAACTTGTTCGAAATATTTCGTGCGCGGATATGATTCGCTTAAAAGCTTCGCGTGTCGCGTGGGTCTTGTAAGGTGATGGAATGAAACGATTCGTGGTCTGGGCAAGTGGGCTGTTGCTAGTGCTGGGGCTGGCCATGCTGGTATCGGCGCAGACGTCTGTGAATCCGTATGGTCAAGTGGGTATTCCCGATCCATGGAAGCACGTAGAAAGTGGAGCGGATGAGTCGACGTACGCGGATGGATTGATTTCCTGGATTCATTTCGCGGGGAGCAAAGAGCACCCGGAATTGGATGATTTTCGTTCATCGTATTTCGCGCACTTCCGTTTGGGAGAGAATGCGAGTGTATTGATCCATGGGGAAGGGCCCCGGCGAGACTGGATTCATGCACTTCCTGCATCCCCGTATTTGCCGCCAGAGGGCAAGTAATCGGGTTTTTTGGCTCTTGCTAAAAGGGCCTGCGGTCTCTTCGTCGTAAGTGGATGGTGTGCCTTCCCACTTTGGAAAATATCTTGTCCGAGACCATCTCGATCTCTTCGGGCTTCAATCCCGCGCGCAGGTCGGCTTCGATCAGAACGGATGGGAATGCGTATTCCTTGTGCAGCGACGACTGCGCATAAACGTATTCCCCCACGCGCGTAGCGGTGATAGTGAGATTTTCTGCGTTTGAAAAGAATTCGCAGCGGATGGGGTAATCCCACTGCGAAGGCTTCACATAGCACGCGTGCAACTGGGATGCGATGGGGAAGGGGAAGTCCATGAGGATAGCGTGCTTGTGCGTATCAGCTGCATAGGTGAAAGCGAAGCTCCTCTCTCCTGCGTTGAGCGTCTTGTCGAGGATGGATGCGTCCTGCAGGGAGTTCATCCCGTCCAGTTGCAATTCGTGCTTGGGAAGTATCTTTTCCTTGAGCAATTCCTTCAATCGCTCCGAGCGCGAGTCTTCGATCGTGCCGATGAGCAAACAATCATGCTCGCGCGCGGCCGCGTAGAGGTATTGGAATGCTTCGATGGTCTGATGGTATTCTTTCTTGAGCTTGGAATCGCTCCCGGGTTTGTCCGCGGGCATGGGGATGAGGCTTCCATCGATGAACAGCACGTGGGGTTTGTGCTCGCGGATGAGCGCAGCGGCATTGTTCGCTTCGGCTTGCAATCGGGTCAAGGAAACGAATTTGTGGAATTCGTCTTTCTCCAATCCGTCCGTATTCACGATGGGCTCTGGCGGTCCGAAGGAGTTGGGGAAGTAATTGGATCGCGCGACCTTCCCTTTCTCATATTCGAAGCACACGCCCGCGGAACGGATCATCATCAGGTCCAGCGCATAGAAGCTCTGTGAGATGAATCCGGAATCCACTCCGGCGAACTTGCCTTGCAGAAGGGGCTTTTGGAGTCCATACGCGAGCTGCTGTTCCCCTGCTTCCACCGCTTGCAATTGCTTTCCGTTCAGCGTGCGGATGGCTTTTCCCACGTTCTCGCGCGAGGTCTGGGAGTCCTTGATGAAGGAGACCACTTTTTCGAGTAATTGCGCGAAGCCCATACCCATGTTCATGTGCGCATGGATTTAAGCGTGTGCACGCGCATCCGCCGCGAAGATTAAATACCCGGATTTCATCCTTGATACATGGCTTCCGCTCCGCGCCCATCGCGTCCTCGAATCCCTCTCAACCAACGCTTATTCGGTGCAGGACGCCACGCTAAAATGAAAGTGCCAAAAGGCAAGCCCGTGGGGAGTGGAATGAATTATCGCGATTTTTTGCTCGAGCAGATCCCGAAAGGATTTCACCCCACGGCGCATGCCAATTTGCAGCGTCTCAATTCGGACTCTCCTGAACAACGTGGCGCGGTCATCCGTTCGTTCGTGCGCCAATTCAATGCGGGTGCCTCGCGCGTGGTAAAAGAGGTATTGGCCCGTGACACGCCTGCCGTACAGCTGGAGGCCCTCAAAGCGTTGCAAGAAAATTGGGATAGGACAGCGACGACGTGGTCCAAAGACATCCCTGGCAATACGGCCATGATCGATACCTATCGCAGAGAACTCATGCCCTCGTTGATCCGTCTGATGCGTTCTCCGGATCCGAAGGTCCAGCAGAGTGCCGTTCGCCTCATCCAGATGTATGAGCCTACCTCTGCCGCGCTTAGGGCATTGCGTCGGTTTCAGCGTGATCTGCGCGTCAAGGCCAAGGAAGTGGATTCTGCCCAAGCGGCGCACTATCGTGACCTGGGGGCGGACATCCATCGGATACGCCACCACACCATTTATTCCTTGCGCGCCAGCCGCCAAGATGCCCGTCGTGAGCGCGCTATCAAGATGGAAGAGGATGCTCGAGAACGCCGCCGTCGAGCGAGGGTGGCTTGAGCACCAGGGGGGCTTTCCGCCCCAACCCTTAAAAATCTCAGAAGCCTTCTGATAGCAGTATTGCCTTTTTGGGCGCATGATAACTCCAGGGGATGAACAACTATGCAAGCCGTTTTTGAGATCCAAGAGATGAGCCAGGATTGGAAGCCTCCATTCAAGAAGAACCGCTCCACCAAGACCCTTTCCGTGTCCGAAGGGGACTCTTTTGAGCCCTTGCGCGATGGCAATCACCTCTTTACGCTGAAAGGCATCCACGGCAACCGCGTGTTGTTGGCCTACAACCGCTTGTATACATTAAAGGGTTATGAGCACCCCACCGAACGACAGATTTGGTTGGAAATGAATGAAGGGAAGTCCTTCTCTTCCTTGTGGGACGAGAATGGCATTACGAAGACCATTTACTTGCGCGACTTGAAAGCGTTGGGCGGAAGCGAAGCCACTCAATTGGCTTCCGAAGAATCGGCACAATAATCGTTTTCTCTTTGCAGCCGCTTCTCGGCGGTCGCTTATTTTTTTCAAGGGCAGGTTTAAATCGCGTAGCCGGTATCTTTCTGGAATGTACCAGCAAGTCCTCGTCGTTCGGATGGATCTCCAAATGGACAAAGGGAAGATGGCCGCTCAAGTGGCGCATGCCTCACTAGCATCCTATCTCAAGGCCCAGCAATCCAAATACAAGAATTGGTGCGATGATTGGCTGGAAGAAGGGATGAAGAAGATCGTCGTAAAAGTGCAAACCGAAAGAGAATTATTGGAATTGTTCGAACAAGTGAAAAGGCAATTCCCCGCTGCGCTCATCACGGATGCAGGACACACCCAAGTGGCGCCCGGGAGCAAAACCTGTTTAGGGATCGGCCCCGCTCCCGAAAATGAATTGCATCGCTACACGGGAAGATTGAAATTATTGTGAGGATGGTTTAATCCCTATGCCTCGCACGTACTCAACGCATTATTTGCGGATGCAACGACTATTATCGCATCACGCGAAACAAAAAGAATCCGGAACACTTTCGTATGGTGAAAGCCGTAGGATATTGTCCTTGGCTGCTCGGGCAAAGAATAGCATGTTGTCCGCTGAGAAAAAGGAATGGGTCAAGGCGAGAAAGGCAGCAGCTGCACGACGGCAAAATACAATGCACATACGGTCCGAGGGATTAAAAATTTTGGAACGATTTCGCGCTCGACTCGATGCTGCGCGTAATTTTAGGGATTATGCTGCGGCACGGAAGGAGTTTATGGCAGCACTGCGTGAAAAATTCGCACGGGATAAATTTAATCGTCTAAGTGCGTGGTTGTCCACGAAGGGTATTTGTCCGGTTTATGGGAAACCCAAACAGTTCCATTCCGGCTACTTCGCTTCAGAGGCTGCAGCCATTCAATTCATCTCGGCAAATCGCAATCTTGTGATGAGTGCGCTATCCCGAAAAGTGAAAATCAGATCGCATACAAAACGCGAAGAAATATTTAATGAAATCTTGCCCCGGCTCGTAGAACATATGATGAGATTCGATCCGAAATATAGTCAAATCAGTAGCCATCTCTATAAATGTGCTAGATATCTAGGGATGGATGCATTGAGGCACGAAAATCGCCGCAAGCGTACGAACAAGGATGCGCCTTCTGATGTTTCACTCCTAAACGACGAGGCCGTAGCAAGGCCTGCAGCGGTTGTCTCTCTTGCAACCTCAATGCAATTGCCGCGTTGGCTTACGCCACGTGAGAGGATTATCCTAAAGGAAAAGCTAAATGGGAATTCGAATGTCGATATTGCTGAAATCCTTGCGCGGCGGACGAATACGGCTCCATTGACGCGTGAGCGTATCCGGCAAATAATTGAAGGGATAAAGAAGAGGATGGGGACTAGGAAGTAATGGATTTTCTTCCCCTATGCACGATGCGCATTTTCGTTTTTGGGGTGCGTCGCCATTATAATCTCCCGCTCGGCGTGATAGTATATGTCGCTCTTCAAGCATGCCTTTCTCGCCATGGACGAAGCAGATGTCGTCTTAGAAGTAGTGGATGCACGCTTTGCGGATATGATGCAGAACGTGGATCTGGAAAGAAAGTTGTTGCGCAATGGAAAAATTGTTATTCTCGTGTTCAACAAACTCGATCTCGTCGATAACAAAGCGGACTATGAGAATGCGCGCGCGCCGAATCTCTATACGATTGCCATTTCCTGCGCGCCTAAAAAGAATATCAATCACTTGCGCGCGCTCATCTTCTCAAAGCTCCCGCAGGGCGGAAAGATTGCCGTGGTGGGTTTTCCGAATGTGGGGAAGTCTTCCGTCATCAATGCATTGACGGGAAGGCACTCCGCTCCCACTTCCAAGCAAGCCGGTTTCACGCGCGGGAAATCCTTGATCAAATTGAAAGAGGACGTGTACGTGTTCGACACGCCCGGCGTCATTCCATACGACCAGCGCAATGAGTTCCAGCTCTTGCTCGTGAACGCCAAATCCCCCAATCAAGTGCAGGACATCGAGAACCCGGCCGTCGAACTATTGGGGTGGTTGCGCAAGAGCGCGTTGTGGGGAAACTGGCTCAAGAAGCAGTATGATTTCGACATCGGAACCATGAACGCGGAAGAGGCCCTCGAGAAGCTCGCGGAGAAGATGAATCGCCTCAGGAAGGGTGGCTTGCCGGATACGCGGACGATGTCCATCCAGCTCTGGCACGACTGGCAGAAAGGAAAGAGTAAACGTAAATGAGAGGCATTTCACTCGAAATGCCTCGATCCCGCACCGCACAGCCGGAACTGTGCTGGCAGAAAGGAAAGAGCAAGACGAAGCCGCAGCGAAAGTAATTCCTTTTAAGGCAAATTTCTCTTTTCCTGGCATGGATTTCTCCGCGCGCCGAAGTCATGTGTATCGTGTCATGATCGCCATCTATGCGGTGTTCGGATTCGCATTGGTCTATTTCCTCTTCTTCAATACCGGCCTCACGATCGGTGTTTCCCCGAGCGGGAGCGGGAATGATGTGATGGTGTCCAATGATTCCGTGCATGCCATCAGGGATGTGTCCATCGTCTATGTGAAAGACGGCCAACGCCAAGCCTTGGAGGTCATTCCCCTCCTCTCCCCTCGCGAATCGCGCACCATCATGTTAACCCCTGCGATGGTCGATGAGTCGGGGCAAGTGGAATTGCAGGTCATGGCGCCTTTCCATCTCACCACGCGTGCGCTCATTCCCGTTGGGATGCCTTCGCCGGATGACGGTCAGGTGACCTTTCAATTCTCCTATCCTCCAATCGGCTATGTGGGGCAGGATGTTGAGGTCATCGCTTCGGGGTGCAATACGGCTTCTTCTCCCCAACAACTGCAATTGGCCATGGAACTCCCGACACGCCCCGAATGGGTGCCCGCGCCCGTCGATTGGGTGATTCCCGCGAACGATTGCTCCTCTACCGGTATCGCTTTCACCCCCACGCTCGGCGAGGAAGACCTCCCCATTAAAATACGCGTTCTGACTGCATGGCGTACGTTGGGAGAAGGACTGCATAGCATCGATGTGACAGAGCCTCCTTCCGCGACGACCTCCACAGGAACCGGTGCCTGACATGCCTGCGCAATCCAATACGGCTGATGCCTCCACTCCCTCGAGCGGGGAGCCGTCCATCATCGAGATTATCCGCAACATGGTGGCCGAAGGGGAAAGCGAAGAAGCCATTCTCCAGACTCTCGCTCAACTCGGGATCGACCAAAAGAAATCGCAGCGCCTTCTTCTCTTGGCGCAAGCCGATACGTTTGCGTTGCTGCGCAGCGAAATAGGGAAAGTGGTGAAGCAGGAAATCGAGACCCAAAAGAACGACATGCGTTCTTTCATGCAGACCGAAGCCAAGTCTTCCGTTGAAGGATTGCGTGGTGCCCTGACACAGTCCGTGAAACAGGATTTGGTGGCATACGAGAACCAGATCACCAACCAGTCCCGTTCTTTTCAATCGCAGATCTCTGACACGGTGCAAAAATTCACTGAGCTTTCCGAGCGCGTGCGCATCACCCTCAACACGCTCGGAAAAGACGTGCAACAGATCAAGGCGGATCAGGATGAGTTGCGCTTGAAGGGGATTTCTTCCAAGAATCGGATCATCTCCACGATCGTACTCATTATTGGCATCCTCTTCGTGCTGGCGGATTTAGCGTTGTTCGTGTTGAACTTCGGTTCGGCGTTGACGATCGATTCAGTCATCATTTTCATCGTCATGGCGCTAGTTGGAGTGACCATGATGTTCGTCGCTACGCTGGTGTGACGCGATAATGTGACACAGCAAATGCGCTTGCGGATAGGAAATGGATTATTGTCGCTTCGTGCGGTTCACGGCGCCCGCGACATCCAAGTGCTGGAACTTTTTCAAATTCTCGATGGCCCATTCCAAGTAAACGCGTGCCCGGTAGGAGGCTTGTTTTTCGTATAATTGCTCCAATTCCACAATGGTCAATTCAAGGGGTTGCATAGGTAATAATCCACGCAAAGGGCATTTAAGACTGTCTCAGCCCAGCTTGAAATCGTCCAGATTCTTGCCTATTTCGAAGGCTTTTTCTCGGGAAATGGCATAGGCTTTTCCCGTCTCGTGCAAGTGCTCTTTTCCGAAGAACCTCCATCCCTTGTGGGGGATCTTCCACGCAATCACGAATTGCGCTCCAGCGGTCTTGCACCAACTTTCTAACTCCTCCACTTGCACGCGAGAAATATTCAAATTATCGGCTTTCCATGCCTTGCATTCGAATGCGAAAATCTTTCCATCCTTCAATGCGACCGCGTCGGGCATGGGTTTGTCGTTTTTTCCGCTTCCCGCGACACGGCAAACGGCCATTCCGGCTTCATATAATGCCTTCAACAACTCGCGTTCGGCATTTGCGCCTTTGTTGTAGCGTGTCATTCCCTCATAGATGGAAGTGGGCTATTTATCCCTTAGCCGGGGAAATCCACCACCTTTCCGCCAAAAGCCGGTTTTATAAACATCGCGACATAATAGGTGGTAATAATGGCAGTCTTTGACGGGCATTATTTCACATTCACGCTTAACCAGTTCGAGGGAATATGTCCTCATCTCGTGGGATCCTACTGCGCATCTGCGTACACCCGGAGAAGAAGAAGTTTGGTTTCTTGCGTCGGGATGATTGGAGCGGAGAGTGGCATATCCACCTCGTTTCCAAGCCCCACCATAACGAAGCCAATGAGGAATTGGAACGCGAAACCGCGCGATTATTCCAATGCGACACGCGAATCGTGAAAGGCGAGAAGAGCCACCATAAGGTGTTGGAAATCTTTCTTTCCGAAGAAGAAGTCCAACGGAAAATCCGTCAAGCGCTGGCCCCAACAACGAAACAAAACAAATCTCCATGAGAGAAAAAAAGGTAGTGATTACACATGGCAAAAGCTTACATTGAAGCAGTCAAATATCAAGTCAAAATAAAATTCCAGATCAAAGGCGTCGTCGACAAACCCGACATCGTCGGTGCCATCTTCGGACAGAGCGAAGGATTGCTCGGCGAAGAGATGGATTTGCGCGAACTCCAAAAGAATGGACGCATCGGCCGCATCGAAGTCATTTCCCATCAGGAAGGCGGGAATACATTCGGTGAATTGCATGTGCCTTCTTCCATGGACATGGCCGAGACATCCGTTCTCGCAGCGGCCATCGAAACAGTCGATAAAGTCGGTCCGTGCGAGGCGCAATTCAATGTGGAAGCCATTGAAGACACGCGCAGAGATAAACGCGCCGAAATCGCCAAGCGCGCCAAAGAATTGTTGAATCGCCTGAAAGAAAAACAAGGTCCCCAGATCGACGACCTTGCCGAAGAAGTCCGCGTCGAAGCGCGCGTGGAAAAGATTACCGAGTATGGAAGAGAAAGACTTCCCGCCGGTCCCGAAATCGATTCGAGCGAAGAAGTGATTGTGGTGGAAGGCCGAGCCGATGTCGTCAATCTCCTGCGCTGCGGCATCAAGAATGCGATCGCAATGGGTGGAAGCCACATCCCGCAAGAGATTATCCGCCTTTCTCAACGTAAAACGCTCACGCTCTTCGCGGATGGGGATCGCGGCGGAGAATTGAATGCGCGTAAATTGCATCAGATCGCGCGCATCGCATTCGTTGCTGTTGCGCCGGACGGAAAAGAAGTCGAGGAGTTGCAGCAGAAAGAGATCGTGCAAGCGCTGCATCGCAGAAAACCCGTTGCAGAGTTCTTGGAACACATCGGTGTTTCCGCTCGTGAAACACGCCAAGGTGTTCGCCCCGCGCGCGTTCCGCCTTCTTTTCCACGCGGGGAGGCGCGCAGTCCGCGTGAATTCGAATCCGAAGCGCCTCCAATGCCCATGCAGCGCCCGCTTTCCACTCCGGGGATGCGTCGTCCTCTCCGTGGTGCACCGGGAGCCCCGGGCATGCATCATGCGTTCGGGAAGGACGTGGACGAGAATCCCCTCGGCCTTTCCTCAGGAGTACAACCTTCTCGCTTGCCTCCTGCGGAGACCAGTGAGGAGCATGCCAAGCTCATCCCTCTGCTCGGAAAAGTGAAAGGGAAATTGGTCGCTCTTTTCTTGGACGAAAAAGGCAAGCAATTGCAAGAGGTAGCGGTGCGTGAGATGGTCGCAAAACTCAAGAATGCCAAGAACGTCCACACCATCGTGGCGGATGGCATCATCACCAAGCGCCTCTATGATGCGGCCGAAAAAGCCAACGTGCAATTGATCGCTGGCGTCAAGAAAGGGAAGTTCGACGACGGCAAAGTCAAAGTCGTCGTCATATAGAGAATAAAAATAGAAAATGGGAAGTGGAATTTTTCCACTTCTTACGAATTATTATTTCTTCATGCGTGGAGAGAATCGCTTGCTTTTCATCTCCATGACATTTTCTTCGATCGGAAGCGTCAATCTCCAGGAGCGGTAGAATACCATTCCCACGATCAGCGCGGCGACCCAGAAGAATACGGCTGCGACGTTATCGAGCAAACCGAATGCGACCTGCAGATCCGTCAAGCGGAATTGGTTGGCGCGCAACAGGATGCCAAAGGCATCAAATGCTTGTGTCTGGCATGCCTCGAATGCAATCGTGTTCGAATTGGCTGCGTCGATACAGGCATGCACGGCTTTCACGTTTTCCCAGGAATCGAACATCCCCGTTAAGCTGTGTAAGAGCATGAGTGTGGCGGCTAACATGATGAATGCACCGAACAATTTGGGCAGGTGCACGTCCCTCGCGCCTAACCGGAATAAGATAATGCGTCGCATATGGGCTTCAACCTCTGACTGAGGCAAGAAATCCACCTATTTAAAGCTGAGTCTATGCCCTGCGCATCTGCCTTTTCAAAGGGATTTAACCGATTGCTCCAAAACAAAATCCCCCACGCTTATATACGCCAACTCATTGCATTCGAAAAATTGCGCGGGTTTTAGCGATGGCCGAAGAGTTGCGTTCCAAGGATTATTTGAAAGGGCTTATCGAGGCTGCGCCAAAGGCTACGAGCGCCGCTAAGCCTTCTTCCACGCAACCACCTATCCCCGCTCCCATGGCGACAACGGCGCCCCGCTCCACTCCTACAACGCCTGTTTCAGCGGCCCCGGCATCTGTCGCTCCTCCGCGTTCGGCAGTAGCCGATATTCCTTCCGCTGCTCCCCAAGTGGGCATGCGCGAGGATGAGATGAATGCCCTCGTGCAAAAGCTTTCCCAATTGCGCGGGATGAGCGCTCCAGTCGCTCCCACCCCAGCGACGACCCCCCGTCCATCGCCTGCGGCCCCTGCGCCCATGCGTCCTGCGGCGGCGCAACCGATTCCGACGACGATGGCAAAATCGCCTGAGCCATCCAAATCTCCGACCGACTTCTCTAAGGTCGTGCAGGATCTGAAGACGCTGGCGCAGGAGAAGGATACTCCCTCTTTCGAGTCCGTCATGGAGACTAGGCCCAAGACGTTGTTGGAAGAATACGGCAAGGCCAAAATCTATCGCGTGCAGAATGAGTCCCTGCTCTACTATTATGTGCCCGTTGCCCGTCCCACCGTGAGCGAGCGCGCGATCATCAACACATTGAAAGAAGTCGCCACGCGCCTCATCACAATAACGCCCTACAAGATCCGCGATCCCGAGCAGAAGCGTACGGTGTACCGCCAACAAGTCCTGGACATCTTGCGCGCTTCCCCTGAGATGAAAGTCCCTCCCACCAAGTACGAATTCTATGCCGAAGCCGTCGTTTCGGAGATGGTGGGATATGGGCTGATCGATGATCTCATCAAAGACGATCGCCTCGAAGAAATCATGGTCATCGGGCCCCGCGTCCCGGTGTATGTGTTCCATCGCAAGTACGACATGATGATCACCAACATCCAATTCACCACCGACGACGAAATCGAAGACGTGATCAATCGCATTGCGCGTGAAGTGGGGCGGCGCGTGGACATTTCCTCTCCCTTGCTGGACGCGCGTTTGTTGGATGGTTCGCGTGTGAATGCGACGATCCCGCCTGCATCGGTTTCGGGTTCCACGCTGACCATCAGAAAGTTCCGCGCGGATCCCATTTCCATGGTAGATCTGATCACTTACAAGACGCTCACTCCCCAAGCGGCCGCATTCCTGTGGATGTGCTCGGATGGGATGAAGGCGCAACCCGCCAACATGCTCATCTCGGGAGGGACCAGCTCCGGAAAGACCACGCTGTTGAATGTGCTGTGCTCCTTCATTCCCGCCAACGAGCGCGTCATCTCCATCGAAGACACCTCGGAATTGAGTCTGCCCATTACGCATTGGATCCGCTTGGAAGGGCGTCCTCCCGGCTTGGAAGGGAAAGGCGAGCTGACGTTGGATATCCTCACCAAGAACTCCCTGCGTATGCGCCCGGACCGCATCATTGTGGGAGAAGTGCGTCATAATGAGGCGTTCTCTCTCTTTACTGCGATGAATACCGGACACGATGGATCGATGGGAACGGTGCACGCCAACTCCGCGGAAGAAACGCTCATCCGTGTGACCTCTCCCCCGATGGAAGTCCCTTCCGTCATGCTCTCGGGTTTGAATTTTGTCGTGGTCGCGAACATTTTCCATTCCTCCACCAAGGGAAGCTATCGCCGTGTAACGGAGATCGCGGAAGTAACGGGAGTGTTGCAGGGCAAACCTTCCACGAACGCCATTTTCACGTGGGACCCGATCAAGGACGAATTGATACGCACCAATGTTCCCGTGCACTATCTCGAGCGCCTCTCTCAATTGACGGGAAAATCCAAGGATGAGATCGAAGTGGAAATCAACCGTCGCGAGCGCTTCCTGCAGGGATTGGTAGAGAGGAAAGTGCGCGACCTCAAGACCGTCTCCCAGCTCACGCAGCAATTCGTCGAGGAATCCGCATGACGGAGTTCTCGGGGATCAAGAAGCGCATCGAGGAGCGCAAGGCCGTGCAGAAAGATGCAGGGGATGAAGTGGCGGACTTCGACGAGCGCCAGATCAATCAGATCGTGCAGCGCATGAAGGGGAAATATGAGTCTCAAGGCATGCAGTTCAATGACGTCTCGGGCCAACTCGCCGAGCTCAAGGACATCATCTCCGGCAATGACAAGAAGCAATTTGAATTCGGTGGCGCGGAACAGCTCTCCGAGAAATCTTCTCCTTTCGTGCGGAGCATGGGGCGATTGTACCGTTACATGCGCGGTCCCCTTGATGCCGTTGGAAAGATCGTGGAAAAATTCCCGCAGATGAAGACGCTCAATTACTATCTCTACAGCGCCAACATGAACTATTCCGCGCGCCAATGGGTGGCGCTGATTTCTATCGTTTCCGTTCTCGTGTTCGTTTTCAGCGTCTTCGGGTTGCAGCTCCTATTCTTTCTCTTGCGCGAAATAGGCGCACGCCGCGGTCTGGTGCTGACTCCGCTTTTGGTTACGTTGAGTTTGATCCTTCCTTTCATCATTGGGTTATTCCTTTCCCTCATCACCATCATCGTGGGACTGCTCATCCCCAAATCGAATGCCATCCAGCGCGGCGAAGCCTGTGCGTCGGAATTGTCGTTTGCCTTGCGTCACATGGCGGCGGAATTGCGTTCGGGGTTGGGGTTATACAAGACGATCCAGACCATTGCCAAGGCAGACTACGGCGTGCTCTCGGATGAATTTTCCAAGACCATTTCCGAGATCGAAGAAGGCATCGATACCAAGGACGCGCTCAAGCACTTCGCCGCGCGCACGCAGTCACGGCAACTCTCCAATGCGTTGCGTCACATCATTCGCGCGCTCAAGTCCGGGGGGAATCTCTCCGAGATCATGAGCACGATCGCGCAAGAGGTCTCTTTCGACCTGCAGATACGCATCCGCGAATACTCGGAAAGGCTGAACTTCTTCGGGGTCATCTTCATCTTCATGGGGATCGTCGCCCCCGTTTTTGTTGGCGTGCTGGGGGCGATCGCGAATAGTGGGTTGCCCATCCCCATTTCTCTTCCGCTTTCGCCACCGATCATCTTTGCCTATTTCTTGGGGGTAATGCCCTTGTTCATGGGAATGCTGGCCTACTACTTATTTATCAGCCAGCCGAGGGGTTGATGGAACATGCGCACGCAAAACACTCGTACTCCCATTGAACTCTACCAGTATTACATGCGCCAGGCCGAGTTGGATATCCCTCCCATGGTGTGGATCGTTTCCTCTTTCATCGCCGCCCTTGCCGCTGGATTGCTGCTCTTTTTCGTTTCCGTGTTGCTGAAGCTGAACGAGCCATTGTTGGGGGTATTGGGTTTCTTCATCGTCCTCGACATCATGCTGGGCTATCCCTACTTGAAGGGGCGCGGCAGGATCGAATCCATCGAGGCCAATCTTCCGGATGCGTTGAAGCAGATGGCCGATACGCTGAAAGCGGGATCGACATACGAATATGCCTTGCGCGAGGTCGCCGCATCCCAGTATGGTCCGCTCACGGATGAGATGAAGAAAGTGCTGCGCAAACTCGAAGAAGGCGAGAATTTCGAGAATGCCATGATGTCGATGTCCACCGCCATCGAATCGCGTCTCGTGAAGCGCATCATCACCATCATCCTCGATTCCATCCGTGCCGGTGCGGCGCTGGCGGATATCCTGGATGAGATTGCATTGGATGTGCGCGAGCTCAATCGTATCGGTCAAGAACGCAAGGCCAAGACGATGATGCAAGCCATCTTCATGGTCGCCGCGGGAATCATCGTGGCGCCGTTCATTTTTGGATTGATTTCCACGGTGATTGACTTGCTCATCAACACTTCTACCAAAACCGGCGCGCTGGAGGGGACGCAATTAGCAGTCATACTTAACTCAAAAGAATTAATCATCTTCTCCGTTAAGTCTTATTTGTTGGTGCTGGGGATATCGACAGCCGTCATGATGGGGATCATGCGCGACGGAAAGCTTTCCAAAAGCCTTTTATATATGCCTTTTCTGGTATTGCTGGCTTACATTGTGTACTTCCTGTCGCGTTTCGTGACAGGATTGCTGGTGGGGAGCCCCATATGAGTCACTTGGGAAATCGCGCACAGGCTTCAACGGAATTATTGATTCTGGTGGCGGGCGTGATCTTCTTGGCAACCATCATCGGTTTGATTGCCAAACAATTGCTCATCCAAGTTTCCCCAGATGTCAGCGCAACAACGAACACAGTGGTTAACCAATTGAGCAACAACTCGTAAAAACGGAGGGAGCAGATGGATTCACGCGGACAAGGTGCATTGGAATATCTCTTATTGATTGGTGGAGCAGTTTTGATTGCGACCATCGTATTGCTGATCATCATCGGCACCAGCGGTAGCACCAACAACATCATCAACAACAACATTAACACATACACGAATCGTTTGAATAATGCCGTTCCATGATGGCATAGGTGGGGGATTTCTTCCCCCTGCCATTCTTTTTTTCTTTTCTTTTTGCTTTTTTTCCTCGCGTGCAGGCTCGGCATTTAATAACTGGTTTTGCCTTCGTTTGGGTATGGATTCCAAGGCCCAGGTCTCATTGGAGTATCTCCTCACGCTGGGATTCGGTATTACGCTTGCAACGATTGCCGCGCTGCTCGCATTCCAAGTCGCTTCTATCGCACAGGTGGCGGAAAAGAATATCGAGCAGTTCCGCCAAGAGTCTATTTTGGCCTTTCTAGGGAGTTGATTTCCCATGTTCCCGGAATTGCGTGTGGGGATTTCGCTCATTGCGCTGCTCTATTCCACTTACACCGATTTCAAATCCCGAATGATTCCGGATTGGCTCACGCACGGGATTGCTGTTGTGGGATTGCTCATTGCTTTCTTCCAATCCTATGAGGCCAAGAGCATCGACCCCATGCTCTTAGTGGGTGCCACAACACTCGCTACATTCATCGTCGCCTATGGTTTTTGGAAATTGGGCGCGTGGGCGGGAGGGGATGTCAAGCTTTTCACCGCGCTCGCGACATTGAATCCGTTGAATTATTTCGTGTTGGGAAATTTGTTCAACCTCTCTTTCGCATGGAATGGCGCGGAGTTGCTGCACGCGAGTTCGCTTCCCTTCTTCATGCTCAATCTCTTCATGCTTTCCGTGATCATGCTCATGCCCTATACCGCATTGCTCGCCCTCCAAGCGCTGGGGAAGAAGCACTTGCGCGGAGAGTTTGTCATTCTCTCGAAGAATGCACTGTTGCGCATCGTGCAGCACACGGGCGTCATCGTCCTCCTTTCTTTTGTGCTGCAGCAATTGCAGCTATCGCTTTGGTTGTTGTTGCCCGTGCTCATCGTCTCGGCATTTCTCCCACAGACTATCCGCTGGCTTTTTGCGGGGGTGGCCATTGCAGGGCTTGTCGCGCAACTCATTCCCATAGCCGATTCCATTTCGCTCTTCGCGGTGCTGTTGTTGGTCGAAATGCTGTTGGCCTGGTATGGATTCGCACGCAAGCATGTGCTGACATACAAAGAAAAGATTTCCAACCTCAAAGAAGGAGACATCCCCGGAGAGCTCTTCGTGCGCGAGAACGGAAAAGTGGTGAAGGGTGTCGCGCCCTCGCTAAAAACCATTATTAACTCCGCCAAAGCAGGGGATGTCATGGGCATCCTTCACGCGCACAAGCAAAAAGGTGAAGTCATTGCGAACCCCGCCAGTGCAGCAGGATTGCTCCCGGAGCAGATCCATGCGCTGAATGCCGCGGTGAAGCGTGGAGACATTCCGAATGAAATCATGCTCAAAGCCTCTTCTCCTTTTGCGCCTGCGGTGCTGATGGCGTATGTGTTGTTGCAGCTCTTGGGCGACGGCCCTCTCGCGTGGTGGTTCGGATGAATGCCTCAGCACCTGCTCTCGGAACGCGCGGTCAGGCCAGTTTTGAGTTCATTCTCGTACTGTTGTTCGTCTTGACCATTCTCATGGTGCTCATCCTCCCCATGGGACAGAGCACGCAGCGCGCCATGGAGGATGTCTTCCGCGCCAGCACGCTTTCGCGCAATATGTCCCAGCTCGAATCCGCATTGGAACGGGCGCAACTCCAGGGAAGCGATAGCTTGCAGCCCTTGGAGTGGTATTTGCCGCGCGATAGCAATGTGCTCTGTCACTTTGCCACGTCCGCTTCGGATGTCAACCGCATCTCATTCACGGTGTTATTCTCCAAGAAAGTCTTCCAGGCTTCCGGGGTCAACATCCCGGGCTGCATCGATGATCCCGCTGCGCTGACCATGCCGTGCACGCGCTCCATCATCTTGCCTCCCCAGCTCGCGTTGCAGTGCCAGCAATCCACGACGGCCGATTTCTTCCTGAATGCGGAAGAGAAGGGATTCAATCAACCCTTTGCCCTGCGTTACACTCCCCCCACGCCTCCCGCGACGGTCGCAACGGTTGATTTTTCGGTGAGGTAAGTATGCCTTTTCATTCCTCGCGCGGCCAATCCAGCATGGATTCGTTGCTGGTGATGGGTTTTGTCGTCGTGGTGGCGATGATCATCCTCGTCCCCTTCGTGCAAAACCAAGCCATCACCAATGCCGCGCTCACGGCCAAGCTGGCAGTGCTTCCCTATCTCAATGCCAATGCGGCCCCCATCCATGTCGATTCCATCATTCCCGTTACCACCGCCACTACGATTGCCGTCGATGTCGTGACCACGGGGCAAATGGACTCGGACACGCGCGCGAGCATCGATAACGTGGCGTGCCTGGACATCTGCACGCAGATCCGTCAATCGGGGGCGTATGCTGCCGCGACTTTCTCGTGGACCAATAATGGCAATCCCTCCATCGTGGTGTGCTCTCCCATCTCGTGCTAATTTTCCCTAGTCTTTAATGGGTTTCGCTCGCGCTTCTGAGCATGATTTTTTCGGCGCAGCAGCGGGCGATGGGATGGGCACTCCTGGGAATCGCATGCCTGATGGGATTGGCTTGGATGGATGCGCAAGCATTGCACCATTCTTCTTCCCTGCACGCGTTGCAGTCCCTCCCGCTCCCTGCGCGCGTGGCCTTTGACGCTTCCATTGTTTCGGTGCGGGAAGTGGGGTCAGCGCTTCTATTGGAACTCGAGAACAATGGAAAGATTTCATGCTATTGGCGCAAACCCCCTGCGTTGCGTTTTTTCTTCCCCCATGAGCGCGTGCGCATCCAGGGAAAACTCGAATTGACGCCGAGAGGAAAACTGTGCGTGGTGGATTCCCTTGTTCGCGTTACCGATTGATGTCATCGCGGGCGTCTGCGCAGGCGTTCTGCTTTTCCGCTTGGGCCTTCCGAGTCTCATCCCCTTGCTCGTGTGGGTTCCGCTTGCGCAATCCGTTGTTTCGATCGGATTCATGCTGGGATTAATCACCACTAGCATCTGGCAGCTCGCGCGACCGCTTTTTGCAATGGGACATGGAATCCCATTCGGCGTTTGGATTTCAATCGCATGCGCGGGAGCGGGATTGATATTGGTCGAGCATCTTTTGGAATGGCTACCCCTACTCGACGGGATCGTCGCTCCGCTGCTTCTGCTCGCAGTAGGCTGGCTCCTGTTCCTTTCCGCTCCCGAAAAAACACCTCGCTACTTGGTAGTGGTGAGTGCTTGCGCCGCCGGCGCATTGGGTTGGCTGACCCTGCATGTGTGGGCGATTCCGCTTGCATTGCCGGCGCTCCTCATGGGGTTGTTCGGTTTTACGGCGGCGAAGCAAGGAGAACCCGTCGCGCAAGAAGAGCAACGCCCGCTGCGTGAAAGTGTCATAGGAGTCGCTCTTGGGGTCTTGCCGGGGCTAGGCCCTGGGCTGATGGGGCTGCTCTGGAACTCCAATCGCTTTTCTCCTTTTACGGCGATCGCAAACCTCATTTTCAGTTTGGGCTATGTCGCCTTGAGCGGGAAAGTGCGCAGCATGCCCGCGGAATTGCTTTCAAGCAGCGGCTGGGAGTGGAGTGAGCTGTTCGTGGTGCTGCTTGGAGCAGTGTGCATCGCGTGGGGATTCGAACAATTGCTTCCCGCTTTTTCTTTTTCCATTTCTCTGGAGCATTGGTCTTTCCTGCAAGTTCTGGCGCTCATCCTGCTCGGCAACAACGCGACTCTGCTCGTAGTCGGCGCGGCATGGTCGTGGTCCCGACTCATGCGATATTGGGGAATCGATCTCTCGCTGGGGTTGCTGGTGCTCATTCCCCCTATTGTGTGGTTTTATTCTTGACTGTCCTTAGAGAGATATGCCCTCCACCGAATGGAAGATTTCTTCCTCATTGCTGCAGGATTTATTGGCGGCCTCCAAGCGGTCGCACCCCAACGAGTTCATTGCGCTTCTTTCCACACTGGAAAAGAATGGTCGTTTTGTGGAAGAAGTCGTGGTGATCCCTGCCGTCTCCGGGAGGGATTATGCGGCACTGCACTCGGAACTCGTGCCATTCGATCCATTGATCGTGGGCACGGTGCATTCCCATCCCACTCCCTCGCCTTATCCCTCTCCCCAGGATCTGATGACCTTTGCGCGGATGGGGGATTTCCACCTCATCCTCGCATTCCCCTATGCGCTATCCGGCGTGCGTGCGTTCAATGCGCGTGGGAAGCGTATCCCGCTGCGCGTGGTCTGAAATCAGCATTAAATACGAAGCTTCCTTGCACCTATGCATGCGCGCACGCGGGCAGAGCGGAGTCGATATGGTCATGGCGATCGTGTTCCTTCTCACGGTGCTGGCCGTATTCTCCTCCGTACAAGCGCGTTTCATGGCGACGCATGGGTTGCTGACCACGCAATCGCAGCTGCAAGCCAACGCGCGTTCGATCTCTTTCCTGGTCACGCAAGCGGGGTGGTATTTCCCTTCTTCTCCCGCGCAAACGGCGTATCGCCCATTTGCTTTCTTTGCGAGCCAGGAGGATTTGTTTGCTCCTCGTAGCTTTGGACAAGAGCAGACATTTTCATGCATCCCTGCGTTCCAGCGCTCGCTCACGAGTGCGGATGCCAATCTGATATTACGCCTCGCTTCTGTTGACACCAAACTCCAGCGCGACGTGAACGTGAAGTTTCCCGTTTCCATCCCGCTTTCTTTTCCCATCGTCATCCCCCAAACCGCTCCTGCTTCGCCATCGCGCGTGGTATTGGATTCGTGCGATGTCCCGGTGAGCGTGGTCCCATGATGCCCACGCAACGCGGACAGCTTTTCTCGCTGGACATGATCGTTGCGGCCGTATTGTTCACGGTCGCCCTGGGATTATTGTTAGGCCAATCCGAGCTGTGGATTTCTTCCGAACATCAATCCCGGGAGACATCCGAGCTGCATGCGGTGGCGTTGCTGGCATCCAATGCGCTGACGAGCAAGCCCCAAATCACTGCAAGCGATGGTGCGATCGCCGTCAATCTGCGTTGTGCCCCTGCCGAATGGGCCGCGCACCAGGATATCTCCTGGGTGGAGAATTGTGTGTGGTTCGATCCTACGAAGAGTTATGCGATGACGACCGAGGGATTGGGCATTCCCCCCGGCTATGGATTCAAGATCGGATTCACCAATCCCGCTTTCGACATTCCGGCGGGGCTGGTCATTCCTGCAGGAAAGGCATTCATGACCATTGATCGCAATATGCTCGTTTTCCCTTCCAATCCTTCCGCCGCGGCGATTGCCACGTGCTTTTCGGCAGGGTGCCCTGGCAATATCCAGACTGTTCACATTTCCGTGTGGGGGGACGCCTGATGCGCGGGTTCATTTTCTCTCTCGACATGGTGTTCGCCGCCGTGGTGATCATGGCTGCGCTCGTGCTCATCGGGTTTGCCCTCCAGCATGCGCCCGGTTCTCCCTCTATCGCGTCGGCTGACTTGGCGCTGCACGCCAAGGATAACGCGCTCATGCGTGCGTTCGGCGGAGGCGCAACGCCTCCTGTTCCGCTTACGGCGGACGCATTCGCGTGCGCGACCGCTTTCAAGCGCGTGTCGACCACGATGATGCAGGATCCTTCTTCTATTGGGAGTTGGACCATCACCAAATCATGCGCGGTGGGACCATGAAGGGATTCTTTTCGACCGTTGTAGTGGGGATGGCCGTCATTTTGTTGATCGCTATTTTTTACGCCCAACAGAGCCAGTTGACATCCGAGCAGGAGACCACGCGTTCATTGTTGGTGCAGCAGGCCCTTTCCAAGGAATGGTTCCTCGCCCGCCAGGCGTATTCCCAGTTCGCCTCCGACGCGATTGCGGAAACAGTGGATGTGCAGCTGAATGGCCCCTTCAACGCTGGCTCGTGTCCCAATGGCCCTCTAGGGGCTGATTTCGCAGCTGCTGTAGCTACGCGCTGGAATGACGTCAATGTCTTTTTGCAGCAACATGCGGATGTGAATTGCTCCGCGTCCATTTCTGCCGGCCTTGAAAGCAACGCGTGCGGTATCGCGTGCGCTCCTTTTGGGGAATTGCGCTCGCAGCAGGATGTGTTCGTGTCTCTAGTATGCACGAAGGACGCGCAGGGGACATTGCACCAGCTGGCCTATCCCTTCACGCTGAACAAGCGCATCGAGTTGAGTTGGGATAGTCTCACGTCCACGTGTCGTGTCATCGTGAGCGATAATATTCCTTCCGCTCCCATCGTGGAAGTCAGTCATGTCTTGACGTGACGACGTGATGGGGTTTCAACAGCTTTGCGACGCCGCTGCCATATTGCATGGCTTTCTTGGGGTGCAACGCTATTTCCTTGGGCAAGCCCATGGCGATCGCAAGCGTTCGCAATGCGTTCTTGCGCAGTTCCCCATATGTTCCTGCGAGATTTTTCCATGCGGGGATTTGGAGCGCGGCCGCAACGACGTGTTGGTCCAAATAAGGGGTGCGCAGCTCCACGCTCGCGCGCATGGCGCAAGCGTCTTCGCGCCAGAGGTTTTGTTTCCACATCTCGTGGACGCGTCTTTGGCGCATCGCATCGGCTTCTTTTTTCTTCCCGCGCACGAGCTCGAATTCCCCATATCCGCAAAAGAGTTCATCCGCTCCCGTTCCCGAGAGGAGAAAACGAAATCCTAGTCGGTGCGCAAACGCAGCTGTCGCCGCGTTCACGGTCCCCACGCTGCGCTGCAACGAGTCTGTGGTGTGCACGATTCCGGGAATGGTCTGCGCAATCGTTTTCACTTCTTTCTCGGATAGCGTCTTCCATTTGAGTGGGATGCCGATGGCCTTGGCCGCTTTTTTGGCCTGTAACGCATCATGACTGCCTTTGACGCCCACGCCGATGCCTGTAACGCGCTTTCCCATCTTTTTGGCGGTCCATGCGATCAATGCGGAATCGATTCCGCCGGAAAAGCTTATGGCGACGTGCTTCTTTCCTGCCGTGCGCAGTGCAATGGATTCTTCCCACGCGCGTCGGAGTGAAGGAACGCGTGGAACAGGCGTGAGTGGAATGGCTTCGAGGTGCAACTTCCCCGCGGTCGCGATCGCGAGTTGCGAAGGAGGAAGTAAGACCGCGCTTTCATGCAATGGTTCGGATGAAAAGGTCACGCGGCCGTTGGTTTCATCATACCAAATGGGTTTCTTCCCTAACGCATCGCGGAATGCGTATGTTTTTCCTTGCGCATGGATGATTAGCGCATAGCTTCCGCGCACTTCCGCGTGCAAGCGTGCGGCAATCCGGGAGACAGATTCTTTTCGGATGAGTTTGGCGATCAATCGGCTTATGAATTCGGAATCGGAACTGTTTTCCTGCACC
Source organism: Candidatus Iainarchaeum sp. (assembly GCA_016699555.1). Taxonomy (GTDB): domain Archaea; phylum Iainarchaeota; class Iainarchaeia; order Iainarchaeales; family VGJJ01; genus VGJJ01. The sequence goes on along the minus strand of CP064981.1, from coordinate 18,428 downwards.
CCAATGGAATGCGTGCGCGCCAGTTCGCGATAATTGTAGATTTCTCCATTGTGCGCGACGACAACACGTTCTTCTGGCGCTACTGCGACGAATGGAGGCCTGCCGCTTCCCGTGAGCGAAAGCAACCCGCTCCCGACCCACCATGGGGATTGAGCGCGTGTGTGCGCAAGTTCGATTTCATCGTAGTGCGTGGAATAGCACTCCAGCGTTTCTCCTACTAACCCTAACCCATCCGGCCCACGATGGCGTAATCGTTGCAACTGTGCAAATGCTTCGCTGGATGCAATGCGACGATTGGAGTGGATGGCCAAAATAGAACACATGTTTCTTTCCCAGGCTATTGCCTATGCATGCCGATACCCATATTAAAAGCCCCATTCTTGTTGTTGATTATGACTACTAAAAGCCCCTCTTCAACCAAAAAACCAATCCCCATGCTCGCAGCCGCCATCGTGGGATTGGCAGTCATTGCGGCCGTCATCTTTGTGTTCCAGAATGAGTTCACGCTGGATAATCCCATCCTCCCCGCGGCGCAACCGCGATTGGTCTATTCCAATTTTGCGGCTTCATCCGAACAGGCCAATTTCCAATCCTCCACGGGCGCGCCTTATGTGACGATCTACAATGGCAATCTCGCCAGCGTGTCCCAGTCATTCAATGCCCAGCTGACTTCGGGGGAAAATGAGATTACGTACACCGATATCCCTTCCCAAATCATCCCCGCCAGCGTTTTCGTTTTGGCTCCGAATGCGAACACGCAAATCTTGAAACAAGAATACATCTTTGACACCTATTCTTCCGAAGCCCTCCTGCAACGCCACTTGGGCCAGACCATTACCTTGGTCGTCGACAACGGGAATAGCGTCCAGGAGATTACGGGCATCTTGCGCTCCTACCAAGGAGACATCATCCTCGAAACCGGCTCCGGCGTGCAGAGCATTTCGCGCGGCAGCATCGTGAGCACGAAATTCTCCGATGCCACGGGCTTGAACACCCAGCCTTCATTGGTGTGGAACATTCAAACGACCGCTCCTGGAAGCCAGGCGCTGAATCTCTCTTATCTCACGAACGGCGTGGACTGGCAGACCAATTATGCCATCGACTACGACGAAGCCACTTCTTCGATCGACTTGCGCGCATGGGCCGATGTGTCCAATAACACCGATTATGGTTTCGACAACGCCAAGCTCAGCTTAGTAGCAGGCACCATTAATCGCGCCTCCCCGGCCTATCCTGAATATTATGGCGGAAAAGGCGCCTATGCCTCGGCCGATGCCGGGATCGCTTCGGCGCCCGCGCCTTCTTTTACGGCAAGCAGCGTGAGCGAGTATCACCGCTATGACTTGGCCTTTCCCACGTCCATCAAGAGCCATTCCTCCCAACAGTTGAATCTCTTGGAAGCCGAGAACATTCCCGTGACGCGCGAGCTGGTATTCGATTCCTACTCCGCGGGAGCCGTTCAAGCCACCTTGACATTCAAGAATAATACCGCTGGCGGGTTAGGCGTTGCATTGCCCGCCGGAACCGCACGCGTCTATACGGCCGTCAAAAATTTCGGACAGACATTCGTGGGAGAAGATACGGTCGAAAACACTCCGGCCGACAAAGAAGTCAAATTGGACATCGGTGAAGTATTTGATGTGCGCGGCGAGCGCAAGGTATTGGATACGAGTTACCCCTCCAAGAACTGCACGCTGAATCGCGTCGAAGTCAAGCTCACCAATTCCAAGTCTGTGAGCGAGACCGTGAAGGTCGTCGAACACACGTATGGGGATACCACCATCTCCAACAACAACTTCCCCTACACCGTCAAGGATGCGCAGACCTATGAGTTTGTGATTTCCGTCCCGGCGAACGGAAGTCAGACGCTGAACTTCAGCGCCAACAGCTGCTATCCCATCTATAACTAAAGTCGTTCAATCAGACAGGTGGTGAAAACCACCTGGATTTCGGACCCACCCTACGAAATGGGTGTGGTTTGGAATCCGAACTCTTATATTTCTGTGCTGCTTCTATCATGGTATGGTTTCCTTCGATCGCATCGACAAGCTCATCTTGCAGCGACTCATGGAAGACGGCCGCGCCTCTTTTTCGCAGATCGCGCGCGAGACGAAACTCACGGATGTAGCCATCAAGAAGCGGTTCGAACGCCTGAAGCGACAGAATCTCATCCATGGGGTGCGCGCGGAATTGAATTATGACTCGTTGGGTTATTCCAAGCCCGTTTATGCCCTGCTGAAAGCCGATCCCGCCAAAATTGGTTCTTTGGAAAAGAAATTCGCCGAATTGGACTATGTGTTGGAATACGCCCACGTCTTAGGGAGCCATAATTTCGTATTGAAGATGCTCGTGCCCGATTTTCCCAAAGCCAAGAAAATGGTCGAGGACTTGGGGAAGTTGGACGGCATTTTAGAGATCAACTCCATGGCCGTTCTTTCGGAGACGCGCAAGACCAATTCCTTGCCCGCCATTCCCTTGCAGAAGAAACTGTTTTCGGAATGATGGTTGGCTTCAGGTTAAATGCCCTTATACTCTTAGTCTCCTCATGGCCGCGCACATCATCATTGCCGAAAAGTCCATTGCGGGAGAAAGGATTGCCCAAATCCTCGCAGACTCGAAGGTAATTACGAAAGCCCATGGAAGGGCGCGCTACTTCGAATTGGAATTCAAGAAGAAACCAACGATTGTGCTCCCCCTCAAAGGGCACATCGTCGAAGTCGATTTCCCCAAAAAATATAGTTATTGGAAAGGCACAGATTTGAAAGAACTGGTCAATGCCCCCATCGACTACAATCCCGCTGAACTCGAGATCGCTCATTTGCTGCGCTCGCTCGGAAAAGAAGCCCAAACGGTCACGATTGCGACCGATGCCGATCGCGAGGGAGAATCCATTGGAGTGGAAGCCCTGCGCATTCTCCAACAAACCAATCCTTCCGCGAAAGTGGACCGCGCCTATTTTTCGGCCATGACCCCCAAGGAATTGCAGAAGAGTTTTGCCGAATTGGTGGACGTGGACTATAATCTTTCCGATTCCGCCGACTCACGAAGAGAGATTGATTTGGTGTGGGGTGCCGTATTGACGCGCTACATCTCCATCATGGGCAATCGCATGGGAAAGGATTTCATTTCCGTGGGACGCGTTCAAACCCCCGTGCTGGCGTTGATCGTGAATCGCGAGAAAGAAAGACTGGCATTCGAGAAGAAACCTTACTGGGAAATCATCGCCCACTCTGAAAAAGACAAGATCAAATTCGAAGCCGCGCATAAGGAAGGGAAATTCTGGGAAGAGGTAAAAGCAAACAGCGTATATGCGAAAGTAAAGGATGCCAAAGAAGGATTGGTGAAAAGCATTTCGACCAAAACCCGCACGCTCGCGCGCCCTATCCCTTTCAACACCACCCAATTCTTGCGCTCCGCGACAACGCTGGGGATGAGTGCCGGCCAGGCGATGAATATCGCCGAAAGCCTCTACATGCAGGGGTTTATCTCCTATCCCCGTACTGACTGTTCCGCCTATCCCGAATCGCTCAATCTCAAGGAGCTCTTGGAAAGCCTCAACGCGCATGCGCCTTACGCGCCATTCGTCAAGCAGATCCTCGCGAAGCCATTGAATCCTTCGCGCGGAACCGAAACGAAGGACCATCCCCCTATCCATCCCACCCGCGTCCCGCCTCAGAGTTTGGGAGAAAGGGAATGGAAGGTGTTTGAGTTGATTGCCCGCCGTTTCCTCGCGACGTTCATGGATGATGCGCAGACCGAGAATGTTTCCGTGGAAATCGATATCCATCGCGAGCCCTTCATCGCGAATGGGCAGACCATCATCTTTGCGGGCTGGAAAGCGGTCTATCCGTATTCGGCATTGAATGAGACCATTCTCCCCAAACTCAAGGAAGGCGAGCTCATCCCCATCCTGAAAGTGGATTTGCTCGGAAAAGAAACCCAACCGCCCGCGCGCTATTCCCAATCCGCGCTGCTCAAGCTCATGGAAGAGAATAATTTGGGGACGAAAGCCACGCGCGCGGAAATCATCAACAAGCTCTATGCGCGGGGTTACATTTCCGGGCTGAAAAGCATTGAGCCTAACCAAATCGCATTCGCCGTCATCGATTCGCTGGAGAAGCACTGTCACATCGTCACGGAACCCAAGATGACCGCCGAGCTCGAAAAGGAAATGGATCGCGTCGCGGAAGGGAAACAGAAAAAAATAAAGGTCGTGGACGATTCGCGCAAGCTCTTGTTGGAGGTGCTGGATCAGCTCTTGCTGCACAAGATGGAAGTCGCTAGCGATTTGCGCAAAGCCTTCATGCATCAAGATGTTATGGCCATTTGCCCCTTGGACGGAGGCAATCTCATCATCCGCAAGGCCGCTGCGAGCGGGAAGCGTTTCTTGGGGTGCGGGAATTATCCCAATTGCAAGCAGACCTACTCCCTTCCCCAAAAGGGCTCATTGCTGCGCCTCAACAAGAATTGCCCTATTTGCAAGGCCCCCATGATCAAGCTCCGCGGGAAGAAATTTAACCTCGAGATTTGCTTGAATATGAATTGCGCTTCCAAGGATGAATGGAAGAAGAAGCAGGCCGAGAAAGCGGCCGCGCCCGCAACCCCAGTGGGTACGCCTGCAACGCCAAAACCTCGCGTCCGAAAAACAACCGCCAAAAAGGTATGATGATGAAAATAGCCATCGATTTCTCTAAAACGGCCCAACAGAATGCCTTGCATTATTTCGATCAAGCCAAAAAACTCAAACAAAAAATAAAGGGCGCGGAAGAGGGCATGCAGAAGGTGCAGTCCAAACTCGCCGAGCTGGCGAAGAAAGACCACTCGCTTCCACAAAAGAAATCCCCCCAACTCTTGCGCAAGAAAGAATGGTTCGAGAAATTCCACTGGTGCTACACGCGACACGGCTTGCTCGTTGTCGGCGGAAGGGATGCGCACTCCAATGAGGCGCTCGTGAAGAAGCACCTCGAAGACAGGGATTGGTATTTTCACGCCGACATCCATGGGGCGCCCCACTGTGTATTGAAAGAAGGCAAGGCACGCGCCAAGAAAGAAGACATGGAAGATGCCGCGGCATTCGCTGCGCTCTTCGCCTCAGGATGGAAGAAAGGGCTTTTTTCGGTGCGCGTGTATTCCGTTTCAAACGAACAAGTCTCCAAGAAAGCCCCTGCAGGAGAAAGTTTGGGAAAAGGAGCTTTCATGATCTATGGCGAAAGGAAATGGTTCGATCCCTCCATGAAGATGGGCATCGGCGTCCAGAAAGCCGGAGAAGCCAACCGCATCATGTCCGGTCCCTATGAGGCGATCCGCAAGCACTGCTCTATCATTGCCGAAATCATTCCGGGGGAAAAGACCAAGACCGAGGTGGCGAAGTCCTATCTCAAATGGTTGCAGAAGAAACTCCCTCATGCGCAAGAGTTGACATTGGATGAGATAACGGCCGCGCTCCCCAATGGCTCGCTTGCTTTGCATGTAGCCTCGGCATAAAAATGACCTTAAAAAGCTCTTAGGCTGCAAGGTAGTAATAGTATGGCTGGAAACCCACCTTCATCCCCAAACCCCAATAGCCCGCCTTCCGTTCCCAATGTCTCGAACGGCGCAGCGAGCAATAAGCAGGTCTCCCTGAAGGTCCAAGAGCCCTCCCCCACGCACGTGGGAAGGAACATCGTGACATTAGACCGAAAGGCCAAGCAAGCCCTCAATATTACATCAGGGGACATCGTTGAAATTGAAGGGACCAAGAAAACAGCCGCAATCGTATGGCCTGCCCGCACGGAAGACGAGGGCAAGGACATGATCCGCATGGACAACCTCATCCGCCACAACGCGGGAGTGGGATTGGGAGAAAAAGTCGTGGTGCGTCCTTCGCAGGTCAAGGAAGCCCAAAAAGTCGTTTTGGCCCCCACACAAGATGTACGCATTATCGCTTCGGGGTACGAACGTATTCTCAAAAAAACATTCATCGGTCGACCACTCACGCGCGGGGACAATGTATGGATTACCGTCTTTGGAAGCGGTTTCATCTATCGCGTGATTGAGACCAATCCCCGCGGAATCGTCAAAGTAACCGATGCCACGCAATTCGTATTGAAAGACGAGCCCGTGAAAGGGGAAATCGAGGGCGCTTCGCACATTGCATATGAAGATGTAGGGGGATTAGGCAATCAGGTCCAGAAAGTCCGCGAAATGATTGAGTTGCCCATGCGCCATCCCGAGTTATTCCGCCGTCTGGGAATTGAACCCCCAAAAGGAGTGCTCTTGCACGGCCCTCCCGGGACGGGAAAGACCCTTTTGGCAAAAGCTGTTGCCAATGAAACCCAAGCGCATTTCATTTCCGTGAACGCGCCGAGCATCATGAGCAAGTTCGTAGGAGAAGCCGAAGAAAGAGTAAGACAGATTTTCAAGGAAGCCGATGAGCATGCGCCTTCCATTATCTTCATTGATGAGATTGACGCTATCGCACCCAAACGCGAAGAAGTCATCGGCGAAGTCGAACGCCGCGTGGTGGCGCAACTCCTTTCCTTGATGGATGGGATGGAAGCCCGCGGGAATGTGATCGTCATCGCCGCCACCAATCGTGTGAATTCCATCGATGAAGCCCTGCGCCGACCGGGCAGATTCGATCGCGAAATAGAAATTGGTGTCCCCGACAAGGAAGGGCGATTGGAGATTATGCAGATCCACACGCGCGGAATGCCGCTCGCAAAGGATGTGGACTTGGAGCACTTCGCGGACATCACCTATGGATTTGTGGGCGCCGACCTCACTGCGTTAGCCAAAGAGTCCGCGATGAAAGCCTTACGCCGCTACTTGCCCGAAATCAATCTCGAAGAAGAGAAGATCCCCGAAGAAGTATTGGAAAAGATGGAAGTCAAGAAGCTGGACTTCGAAGATGCGCTCAAGGAAATCCAACCCTCTGCGTTGCGCGAAGTCATGGTGGAAGTGCCTAACGTGAAGTGGGAAGACGTGGGATCGCTCGAAGACGTCAAAGCCCAATTGAAGCAAGCCGTGGAATGGCCGCTCAAGAACCCGGGCGCATTCAAGGAAATGGGAATCCGCCCTCCAAGAGGCGTCTTACTATACGGTCCTCCTGGCACGGGAAAGACCTTGCTCGCGAAAGCCATTGCCACCGAATCGCAAGCCAATTTCATCTCCATCAAAGGACCTGAGCTCGTTTCGAAGTGGGTCGGCGAAAGCGAAAAAGGAATCCGCCAAGTCTTCAAGAAAGCGCGACAAGTGGCTCCTGTGGTGGTATTCTTCGATGAGCTGGACTCAGTCGCTTCCGCGCGCGGCTATGGGAATGACTCGGGTGTCAACGAACGCATGGTCAATCAGTTGCTGACCGAATTGGATGGAATTGAGTCCATGAAAGACGTTGTCTTTGTCGCCGCCACCAATCGCCCCGATCTGATCGATGCGGGCCTGATGCGTCCCGGAAGGATCGACAAGATCATCGAAGTCAAGCTGCCCGATGAAAGAGCCAGAGAAGAAATCCTCAAAGTCCACACGCGCGGCGTTCCACTCGCAAAAGGCGTTTCATTGCAGGATGTCGCCAAGCGCACAACTGGATTCTCGGGCGCAGACTTAGCGGGACTCATTCGCGAAGCGGCGTTAGCGGCGTTGCAGGAGAACGACCTCAAACCCTCTCCCATTACCAAGAAGCACTTCGACACGCTGCTCGCGAAAACGGTCTCTTCCGTTTCGGCCGATGCGCAAGAAGCCTATGCGGAATACCGCCAAGTCAAATCCCCACAAGGATTCAAGCCCAATTACGTGGGTTAACGGCCTGGCTTTCGTTTGAATAATCTACTAATTCCCGTAACGTGCAGGAATCGCAATCTCGCACGTTTTATTCGACTTATTGGAGCTGGTTTGGGTCTATTTTTTCTTTCTCTTTGATAACGTCGTGTTGCCATTACGCTTTTCAGCATCTTCTTCTTAGTGATCTCGCGTTTATCAATAATGTCAAACTTTGATTTTGGGATACGCAAGTCTTTGCGCATAAGCGCGGCATGGACAGAACCTGTGATGATCATATCCACATTCTCCCGAATTGCTTTTCTTTGCATAGCGCGAGTCATGACATCATCAACTAATGCAGATAGCCGATTGTGTTTTCCATCTTGTTCCATTCTTGCCATCTCGGCCCTTATGACGGAAGGATTTAGTTTCTCGAATTTTGCTGGCACAAGTGGCACAAGCTTAATTCCTTTTGCTTCACACCCTCTGATGAGCAAATGCCAAAACCAATGCCCAAGTCCAGACGCGCGATAATGGCGCAGTAGTCTAGGAGTGAGCTCTACTCCAATTCGTCTAACTGGAAGAGAATCAATTTTTTCTTGGGTTTCTTTTGCAAAGTATTCTGTATGTTTTACCCCAAGTAAATACGGCTCAAACTTACCAGGCATATTTCAATGGTTAATTGCCGCTATTTAACCCTTTAGAAAAAGAACAAAAATCCAAGCAATGGAATGAACAAGACAGCCCACACCAGCTTATTCCACGCAAATACTTTTGCCCCATCCAAAATGAAGAATGGGAGCAAATTGAAGAATGCGAGGTAGAGGTTGATGCTCCCCACGATTTGAGCGACCAATCCTATTTGGCTCGTGGCATAAACTCCGCCAATCACGACGCCAATTACTCCAATAACAATATTCATGGCCGGTCCTGCAACCGAAATAATTCCATTTTCTTTTTCAGTCACGTGCTTTCCATAGATGTAGACCGCTCCGGGCGCAGCGAAGATGAAGCGTGCGAGGACGGCCACCACTAACGCAAACAGCAAACCCATATTCCATGCGCGATATTCGGCTTTGGCCCCGAAGTGGATGGCAGTGTATTTGTGGGCTAACTCGTGCAGCAAGAAACCCGTTCCTACTGCCAGTGATGCGATCGCAAGTGCGGGAAGGAATCCCACGAGGTTGAATCCTTCTCCCGAGAAGACAAATGCGAAGGCTGCCGAGAGGGTGATCCAGCTGATGAGTAAATCCGTGAGTTCGCGGTTGTTCATCACAGGAAAGAGCAACTAAAACCCTATAAATATCCCGTGACGAGGATGCCAATTACTGCTTTTTTTTGAAAATTTTCCCTAGCTTTAAACCTTTTTTGGAAACATTCCGCCTGAGGTGGTGGAATGGATTCCAAGGGACAAATCTCGATCGAACTCATCATTGTGATGGCTGCCGTCGTGGCAGTGGTATTGCTTCTCGTCACGCAGCTCCAATCCTCTTCGGCCAGCGGCGTGCAAAAGCTGGATCAGAAGACGCAGGATGTCTTTGCGAAGATTGACCAAATCGAGTAATCGCAAATGCATCTAACCATTTCCCAGAAAGGGCAAGTATCGCTCGAGAGTCTGCTGATTTGGGCGGCCCTAGCGGGAGCGTTAGCCCTTTTCACGCCGGCATTCGCTCACCTCATGCAAGCCTATGCGCTGCAGGAACAGGCGCTGGAACTAAAGGTGCATGCCCAAAATCTGGAAGTCATATTCCATGAGCTTGCATTTCAAGCGCCAGGGAGCAGCGCATCATATGCGTGGGCGTACGCCGCAGGATATCAATTCTCGTCCGGCAGCGGCGTCTTGGAACTGCAATTGGTCCATGCCGCGCTTGCGAATCCCAAACAATTCACCGCGCACAGTCCTTTGCCGCTGGAGGTTTCGATCAACCCGCCATTTTCATCACTCATCATCACGCGAACCGCTGAAGGCATTACCATTCAATCGCAATGAACTGTCTTTCCATGAGTCCATTGCGGATGCGCGTCGCATGGCATACGACATTATTTTCCGCAGAAGGAAACATTTCGTTATGAGAAATGGCGATCTCCTTCTCAGGAAAAAGGGGCGCAGCAAGGAATGAGATGTCTTCTCCTTGCATCCATAGTTCTTGCAAGTCCAAGCATAACTGGAATGCCAGCTCGGGCGCATGCGAAGCGGGTTGAATGGAAGATGCATGCATGGCCGTGCTCAAGATGAGGAGCCCAATGCCTAATTCCAACGCCCAAAAGATCCCTCGTTCATTCGGCACAGCTGATCACTCCTAGTAGTGCCACTTCCTGCGTCTCATGGATGCGTATGATGCGCTCAATCCCTGCGCAGTTGGTTGAAGTGGTCGATTGTTGGTAGAAAGTTTCGTTCCCCGTCAGCGTTCCCATGTACACGCGATGGATCTCGGGGGTCGCGGGCGAATGGGCGAGCTGTTGCAAGCATGATTTTGCGATGACATGGACGCGTGTACGTTTTTTCGCATCATCGAATACTGTGCACCCATTCCAGGGATTCAAGTGATGTTGTTCGATGAGCGCTTGGCTTTGCGCTTGCGCGCGTGCGAATGCCTTTTCGTGAAGGAATTGGTTTGCTTGTTGCGTGGTAATTTGTGCCGTGTGGTTCCACGCTGCAGCCAATAGGAGCATCCATCCCAGGAAAACGACTATTACTTCCAACGCGTGGAACTGTCCGCGTTCGTTGATACGACTAAGCGTAGTGATTGGAATCCCCTCCCAGTTGCGTCGCAAATGGATTCCCCACCCCATGAATTGCATGTTGATATGTGCTACATAATATAGATTCCGTTTGAACAAACAACGAAAGCGCATAATCCAATTCCACGCTGCAGCGCAATGCGGCATAATGGGCTTGCACTGCTTCTTTGGCTTGCGCGAGTTGGGATTGGTGGGAAAGAATGGGTTCTGCGAGCACGCCCAGGCACCCCAGCAACGCGAGCAGGCACAAGATGGTTTCGAGCGAATGCATATGGCCTCATTACGCGCACGGGATTTCTCCCAGGATGTCAATGACGCAAATGCGATAGCCGCTTGGAAGTGCTGCAATGGTTTTGCCGTGATGGCTAGTGAGTTGCGCGATGAGGATGGTGGTTCCGAATGCCCCTCCGGTGTAGGTGTATTCTCCATACTGCTCTTCGGGATTGATGGGCAACACAAACACGTGGGTGAGGGTGTTGAGTTGCTGCTCTGATAGGGGTTGCACTGGCACTTGCGCCAATGAGAGATAATTGGTGGTCTGCATGTGTGCAAATCCCACCTCCATTTGTATGGGGTCCATTTCCGCATTCGATTGCGCGTGCAAGTAAGTGAAAAGCGCTTGGTTGATGTGGGGTTTGATTTGCTCGGAAGTGAGGTGCAACAGCATGCCCTCGCGCAATTTTTCGGCGATGATGCGATCCATTCCCTGTTCGAGTTCGCTGCGCTTGAATGCAAGGGATTGGAGCTCCATGCTTGGGGTGTTGTAATTCCCATGCGCTCGCTGCAAGGCATATTGGCTCACGCTGATGCTCGCGAGCAGGATGAGGAAGAGATAGGAAATGAATCCGCGCATGCTCTCTGCGTCATCCAGAATCGCTTTAAACCTAGGGCGAATTTCCACGAAAGCTTTTATTCCCGCATTGGTTGTTTTTGCTATGGAAAAACTGCATGCAGCGATGCGCGCCGCGCTCATTACGATTGCCATCCTTTTTGGGTGGGCCGTCATCTTCACGGCATTCCGCTTGCCCACGCATTATTTCTCCACGGGATTGAGCGTCATCACCATTTTCTTTATTTTGATGTTTGGGGAAAGGGAATTTTTGCAGAATAAGAAAAAGAAATAAGGGGTTCAACTTGCGGGAAGTCCCGCATGTTGAGAATTAACCCAAATGGAGGAATGGGTTAGCGTGATTACACCGTTTCGACGGTGTGGTTCGATATCCAGGTGCAAGCGGTTGCACCTGTCCTTCGATGGGCCCTTCTCAAGGGTTCTGATGAACCTTTGCTAAAGGTTCTATGCCATACTAGGGATTCCCAAGTTGAAGCTGGGCGTTTCGGGAATCGTGAAGTGTTTATTGCGTTCAATTTGCGTGAGCAAATCGAACAACTCAATCCGTGCAAGGCGGAAGTCCGGGGCATCCGGCAATAAATTGAACAATGCATTCTTGCGTGCGTGGAGAACCTCCAGTTTTTGGGATTCAAGCAGGCTTTTGAGTGTGGCCGTCATGTGCGTTTCACCGTCCTTCCCTCGGTTTGAGGTAACTACTCTCATGTTTTGGTCTAGCTATATCCGTTTGCAGGCCCCCGTCGCTCCGCCGAGAAAAACGCTTCCCTTATAACCAATGGCGGCGTTTTATGCTGCATGTTGAAGGATAATGTCTTTGCCCGCGCATCCAAAGAGCATGCTATTTTCAAGGATGAGCGTGCGCTCTCGCCGGAGTTCCTTCCGGATGTGCTGCCGCATCGTGATAACCAAATCCAGACCCTCGTATATGCATTGAAACCCCTCGCGGAGGGTGGAAGTGCCTCGCATGTGTTTGTGTTCGGTCCCCCGGGAACGGGAAAGACGGTGACGCTGAAGTTCGTCATGCAACAGCTCAAGGATTTCTCGGCGCGCGTGAAGCCGGTTTACATCAATTGTTTTGCCTTGAATTCGCGCCAAGCCGTTCTCGCCGAATTGACGCGCGTCGTTGAGAGGCCTGTTCCCGCGCGGGGCATGAGTACGAATGAGTTGTATGCGAAAGTATTGGAGGGGATGAAGTTCGCTCCATTCGTTCCCGTTTTGGTATTCGATGAGTTCGATCAGCTGCTCGCGAACGATGGGAATGAGCTCTTGTATGATTTGCTTCGCTTGCCCGAGCATGGGAGGAAGGCCGTTCCCATCATCCTCATCTCCAACGACACCTCTATTCCGAGCAAGCTGGATGATCGCGTGCGTTCTTCTTTTTCCCATGAGGCGGTGGAGTTTCCCCAATACGCTCCTCAGCAGTTGAAGGATATCCTGCGCGAGCGTGCGAAGATTGCGATGCACCCAGAAGCGATTTCGGAGGATATCATTTCACTCATTGCAGGTCACGCGGCCAAGCATGGTGGGGATTGCCGTAAGGGATTGGATGCACTGCTGAAAGCCGGCAAGATCGCCGAGCGCAAGAATGCCAAGATGGTGGAAATCGAGCATGCCAAGGAAGCCTTTGAGGACCGCGAGACGATTGCGGTGATGCGTGCCGTCCCATTCTTGCAGACTCCGCACAAGCAAGTCTTGCAAGCATTGTTCAAATTAGGAGGAAAGAACATTCCCTCGAACGAGCTGTATGGCCAAATGGCGCGCATGGGATTCGAGTTGAGCGATCGCCGTGTGCGAGAGATTGTGGTGGAATTGGAGGTAAAGAAATTACTGCGCACGGAAACCGACACCTCCGGTCGCGGTCGAACCAAGAACATCACGGTATTGCTTCCCGAGGATGCGTTGAAATGAAAGACTTTATTCGAGGAATAATATTTACCAAACATCCTGTCGGCGACTTAATTCGGTTTATCTTATCTGTTTTGATTTCTGCTGTTATAATGACTTACATTACTAGTGAGCTAGGCCTAACTGATGCAAAATCACTTCGGGATATTACAATAAATTTTGCAGCATCAGCCGGATTTTGGGGAATGATGTATATTCATGAAGCCTATCGAAGTTATCATAACGATAAAAAGCTGGATGAATTTCAAAAAACAATGAATACACTAAAAAATAAATTAGGCCCCTCTGAGCCGAATCGTCCGCGCGTTGGAGTAGGCGTGCTCATTTGTCGCGATGGTAAAGTTCTGTTAGGAAAACGCCTCGCGGCGCACGGGAAAGGCACCTGGTCCCCTCCCGGCGGGAAGATGGAGTTTGGCGAAAGCCCATTGGATTGTGCCAAGCGTGAAATTCTGGAAGAGACAAATCTGCATCTCACGCACATGCGCATAGGTCCTTACACGAATGACGTTTTCGTTTCGGATAACTTGCACTATATCACATTATGCGTCATCGCGGAAGCAACGGGCGAACCCAAAGCGATGGAACCCGAAAAATGCGCAGAATGGAAATGGTTCGCGTGGAACGAGTTGCCTTCTCCCTTATTCTTGCCTCTAGAGAACTTGAAGAAGCAGGGTTTCGATCCGTTCGAAAGCCTTTAATGGGCGTATCGTTTCCACCTGTCATGGAACGTGAAATAAGAATCCCTTTGCCTGAAGGAAAAATCCTTTATTCTGTGCTCAACCAGAAAAGCGATTCAAAGAACCTTATCATTCTAGTTCACGGCCTGCCAGGAAGCGATTTGGATCATCCTATTTTCGCAGCTTCGCGTTATTTTCCAAAGAGGGGTTTCGCCACTCTGCGTATCAACCTTTATCATTGGAAACCGCATGCACGAAAACTATTAGAGTGCACGACGAAAACGCACGGGGAAGACGTTACGCGAGCGATTGATTATTCTCGTAAAAAATTAAAGTTCAAAAAAATATTCTTGGCAGGGCATAGTTGGGGTGGGCCATCAATTCTTTTCTCGGATGCCAATCAATCGGATGGTATTTCCTTATGGGATCCCAGTAGTGACTTAGCTCGATGTTTTCCTGTCAAGTCTAGGAAGCCTGGAATTGAGGCTTACGCTTACAATAAACCCCTTAACGCCTACGTGGCGGATTATGGTTCGATTACGGCCATTAGTCCTGCGATGCTGCGCGAAGCACGGAAACATTCAACTTTCAAATTGAAATCTCTCGTAAGGAAAATTCATCGTCCGATTCAATTTGTTATTGCCCAGAAAGGGATATGGAAAAAGGCGGCTAAAAAATTATTTGGTGCCGCGAATGAGTCTAAATCCTTTACCGTAATACCTGGCGCTTTTCATTCTTTTCAAGAAGAAGGAAAAGAAATTGAACTCTTCAAGGCCACACTGGATTGGTTCAGAAAAATCAAATAATCGATCAATCGCTCTCCATCGTCTCGAATTCCTCGATATCCTTGGGCGTGTTGAGCGGTTTCCAGAATCCCTCATGCGTATGCAGTCGCAGCTGGATGCGCGGGAACACGTCATACTCCAAACTTCCTTTTTCGGGGAGCAGCGGCATCAGCGTCTCGCGCATGAACATATACCATCCGCACGACACCCATTCTTTCAATAGTGGTTTTTCTTCGAAGGCGGCGAATCCATTTTTTTCTTTTACCAATCCGAATGGCAGTCGTGGGTGCGCGACGCAGATAATATGTTCGTTTTTCGCTTGCAATTCCTCGAGTGGAATATCCGCGATATCATCGCAGTTCAGCACCGCTACTTTCTCCGCGTGCGAATGCTGCATCGCCAAGCGCAGTCCTCCGCCCGTTCCAAGTGGTTGTGTTTCGATGGCGAATGCAATATTTTGATTTGGAAACCGCTGGCGCACAAATACTTCAATCTCTTCCGCGCGATGGCCAAGGGAGATGATGATCTTTTCCGTGTGCGGTAAGAGATATTCGATTTGCCGCTCGATGATGGCTTTCCCGCGTACTTTCATCAATGGTTTCGGCACTTCCTGGGACATGCGTTGTCCTTTTCCTCCTGCGAGGATGATGGCGTCCATCTCTCTACGGGGTGTTGGGGTTGGATTAATTGTTTTGGTGCATTCCTGTGAATGTATATACGGGATGAGCCTCAGCGTTGGCTTGCTTGCAGTTTTTGTGCGTGCCAGATGCTGTCGATGACGAAGTAAGCCAGCGGCAATAGGATGAACAGCAGCGCATAGTCCGGGAAGACGATTCCGATCGCCATGACGGCCGTTCCGCTGCGCAATTTCTTTCCCGCGCGCACATGGACTTGCTTCCATATCTTGGGGTTCTTCATCGTCGAGGGGATGCGTATTCCCACGAAGGGGTTGGGTTTGCTTTTCTCGAGCAGATGGCTCATCACGAAGAACAATACCGCGATCCCTGGCACGAGCGCGGCGACGAACTCAAAGCGATAGCCGAGATTCCATAGGGTGGTGAGCATGAAGAGGTATCCCAGAAACAGCAAGAACGTTAGTGCGAACAACTCGTATTCGCGCTGGAACGATCGCATGATCTGCTGCATGCCATCGAGCTTGGGGATGAAGAAGAGGATGATTCCCACGAAGAACGTAATGAGTGGGAGTATGGCAACGCCCGCTTCTTTGTTTGCGAACCCATCCGCCTCCCCTAATGCATTCCAGTGCACGGCGATGCGTGCGGGGAGTAAGGGATAGGCCCAGAATGCGCCCGCGAAGAGAATCCCCAAGAACAGGACCGCCAGTACTTGTGCCGAGACCATAGCTGAAGCAGTTCGCCTTGCTTTATTAATTTCCTTCTTTTTCGACACTAAAACAAGTCCGAGCAATCCATTTTGTTTCCGCAATTGGGGCAAATGGTTTTGCATTTTGCTTCGTACATTTCTTGATCACAAACGGCGCAGGAAAATGCGGGCATCATCTTTCCTCCCGATTGGCGCGCGTGAATATGGCTTGGAGAATGGAATGCAGATTCTTCCATCCGTCGGAATATTTTTTGGCCTCGCGCAAGATGATCTCACCAGGCTCTCCATGATTGAGTTCGAACGCGCCCAACCCGGATGCGACGTTGTCCACGTGTATTTTGGCGAGTGCCTTCATCCCTCCCAGCAATCCGATCCAGTGGCGGCGATTTCCCTCGCGCTCGAGTTCGCGTGCGTGCGCTTGCGCGGCGCGCGTGAAGTAATGGTATAATCTTTCTCGTTCGCGTGCGGAAAGCGCACTCCATGGTTTCGGGAATGGGCGGAAGATGCTGTGGTGCCATCTCCCTGTGGCCGTGAGTTGCAATCGACGGTTCTTGGTTTTTTCTCCGGCAATGGTGGGGACTTCGGCTTCGGCTGGAGCTTTATCGAGCATTTCCGCGATGAATTCTCGGATGTGATTGTTCGGGATGACGGTGGATGTAATTTCGAAATCCCCATGGATGCGCCTTTTTTTTCGCATCAAGCTCCCTGCTTGGTGTTCGAGGAGGATGCGCGGGTCGGGTCTTCCTTTTTGCGGGCACATGCACCAACGCTCTTTTCGGGGCATTTTAAGCTATTTCTTTTAAACCTGCGAGGCCTTATTCCTCAATTGAGGAATCCCATTATGGCCAAAAAAGATGATAAAAGACCCGGGAAAGTGGCCGGAAAGGTCATCCGCAAGCAATTGAAGGGCGTGAAGTCGGACGTCCAAGAGGTAAAGTCGGGTGTCACGAAGCAAGTGAAATCCGTCAAGTCGGATGTGAAAGCGGTCAAGACCAATGTGGCCGAACAGACGAAAGCGGTAAAATCTGCCACAAAAGCAGCTAAAGCAGTAAACAAGGGCGTTTCAAGAGAAGTGAAGGCCGTCAAGTCGGATGTCAAGGATGTGAAATCGGATTTATCCAAGGGCACCAAGCGCTTGAGCAAGTCATTGCAGAAGTCCACGAAAAAGCTTTCCACGCAGAGCACGGAAATCAAAGAAGAATTGGAGAAGTTGAAGGAAGCCATCTCGGGTTTGAAGACAAAGAGCAAGAAGCCCGTGGAGAAGAGAGAGCTGTCCATGTATAATCTCTTCATCCGCCAGCAGATCCGCAGCGGCAAGACATTCGAGCAGTCTGTGGCGCAGTGGAAGAAATCGAAGAAGATTTTAGCGAACCCCGAAACGGCTCTTGCGGGAAAGACGCGTACGATCACGAAGACCAAGACGATCATCAAACGCGTTCCCGTCACGAAGACGCGGACGATCGTGAAG
Source organism: Candidatus Iainarchaeum sp. (assembly GCA_016699555.1). Classification (GTDB taxonomy): domain Archaea; phylum Iainarchaeota; class Iainarchaeia; order Iainarchaeales; family VGJJ01; genus VGJJ01. The sequence goes on along the minus strand of CP064981.1, from coordinate 923 downwards.
AAAGTTCCCGTCGTAAAGACGCGCACCATCATCAAGCGCATTCCCGCGACGGATCCCAGAGCGGCACAGCAATTGGAGTCGTTGAAGAAGGAGATTTTGGGAAGCGTGACGAATAACACGCAAATGAACGCGGTGCGCCGCGAGCTCTCGGCGATCAAGGATGAGATGCATGCGATGGAGAAGGACATGAGCAAGTCCGCGATGCCGCAGATGAGCATGCATGGTTCTCGTTCCGAGTCCAAGTCGGATTCGCGCACGGTTTCAGAGAAAGTGTCATCGCACACGCAGAAGGTGATGGAAATGGTTTCAGATCGTGGTATTCCAGACGAACAAGTCGCAGCGCAGCTGGTCAAGCTCTACTTCGAAGAGATTGCGCGCTTGGGTTTCAAGCGTAGCTTGGATTTCGACTCCATCATCAACGCCTACTTCTACTGCCTCCAGCGCTTGAAGCACCGCGAGAAAGAACTCGAAGTGATGCGTCGCATCGTGGAAAAAGAAGAGAGCAAGATCACGGGCGAAACCAAGACCCAGCTCTTCCCCACCATGAAGGAGTAAAAGGGAGTGGGATGCGATGCAACTGAAATTTTGCCCTCAATGCGGCGGGATGGAAATATCTCCCGCGCAGAACGGAGAGAAGTGCCGCCGCTGCAATTATTTGGGGCCCATGGACCATGGTTCCATGGATCGCATCAATGAAGTGCGCAAGCGCTTCCGCGGAGGAGGCGCTCCTGCGATGGGATTGCCTTCATCCAATGCCGCGCCTGCGGGAACGGGCTTGAGCGGGATGGCTAGTGCCGTTAAAGGTAGTGCAGCCCCTACCGTCGGAACGCCCCTCAATGCGGGTGCCCAGCAATTAGGCGAGCGCTTGAAAGCACTGAAGGGAAAGTCCACTGGCGACGTAGAATTCTTGTAGCTCGCCGTTT